>CAWFXQ010000012.1:0-384990 GCA_963819845.1 Miltoncostaeaceae bacterium | reverse complement strand
GGATCAGGAACCCCAGCTCGCGGGTGCGGGGCGAGATC
The DNA here is from genome assembly GCA_963819845.1 of Miltoncostaeaceae bacterium. Taxonomy (GTDB): domain Bacteria; phylum Actinomycetota; class Thermoleophilia; order Miltoncostaeales; family Miltoncostaeaceae; genus DATAGF01. The sequence continues at coordinate 384,952 of CAWFXQ010000012.1, read as the reverse complement.
ACCCGGGCGCCTGCTCCCCGCCGGTCGGGGCGGGCGCGCCCTCCGGCGCGGTGTCGCGCGCCGGCGTGCGCACGATCGGGGTCTCGGGGATCGCGAATCGCCACACCAGGCCGGCCGCCAGCTCGACGGCCTCGCCCTGCCCGCGGGCCGACCCCGACAGCGCCCCCGGGTCGGACGCGCGCACGGCCTCGGCCGAGACCCCGATCTCCTGCCAGGACGACGACAGGTCGATGCCGGCGACGTCGACGGGCAGGCCGTGGGCGACCTGGACGTTGCCCCCGGGCGCCGCCTCGACCGAGTAGGTGCGGCTCGCGATCCACGCCACGGCCCCGATCACGAGGGCGAGCACGACCGCCGCCGCCGCGAGCACCGGCCGCCACCGCACCCGCCGCCGCCGCGGGACCCTCTCGAGCACCCGCGGCGGGCGGCTCGCGCCCTCGCCGGTCGCGCGTCCCGAGGCCCCGCGCACGCCGCCGATGACCTTCATCTCGGCCGTCGCGCCCGGCTCGGGCGCCGCCGCCCCGGGGGCGTCGATCAGCGGCACCTCGGCCGTGGAGCCGCTCTGGCCGTCGCCGATCACGCCGACCCGCGCCAGCACCACGGTCACGTTGTCGGTGCCGCCCGCACGGTTCGCGCGCTCCACCAGGGCCCGGGCCGCGTCGGCGAGCGTGACGGAGTCGTCCAGCGCGGCGGCGATCTCCGGCTCGGCGACGTACGACGAGAGTCCGTCGCTGCACAGCAGCACGACGTCGCCGTCGCGCAGGTACTCGGAGAAGGTGTCCACGACGACCTCGGGCTCGGCCCCCAGCGCCCGGGTGATGACGTTGCGGTGGGGGTGGTGCTCGGCGTCCTCCGGGCTGATGGTGCCGCGGCGCACCAGCTCGGCGACCACCGAGTGGTCCTCCGTGAGCTGCCGCAGGCGCCCGTCGCGCCAGAGGTAGGCGCGCGAGTCGCCCACGTGGACGACGTCGAGGCGGCCGTCCTCGAGCATGGCGGCCGTGAAGGTGGTCCCCATGCCGCTCTTGTCCGGGTCGTCGCGCGCCATCCGGCGGATGGCGGAGTTGGCCCGCCCGACGGCCTCGCGGACGTCGCCGAGCCCGATCGGCTCCTCCAGGCGGGCGACCTCCTCCACGGCGAGCTGGGCCGCGATCTCGCCGGCCTTGGCGCCGCCCATGCCGTCGGCCACCGCGATCACGGGGGGGCGCCCGAGCGAGCGGTCCTCGTTGTGCCGGCGCACGCGTCCGGTGTCGGACAGGTCGGCCAGCTCGACCAGGGCCAGCTCGCCGCCCGCGGCGCCCTCGGGGCCCATCTCCATCCGGTCTACTCCTCGTAGCGGAGGATGCTCTGGCCGATCCGCAGGGTGTCGCGCACCTTGAGCTGGGCGTCGCTCGCGATGCGCCGGTCGTTCAGGAAGGTGCCGTTGGTCGAGCCGAGGTTGACCACGAAGTGGTACGCGCCGCGGAGGGTGATCTGCGCGTGCATGTGGGAGACGAACTGGTCGGCCAGGGTGATGTCGGCCGCCTCGGAGCGCCCGATGGTGAGGCCGCCCGCAAGGGGGATCACCCGGCCGGCCTCGAGGTCCGGGGACGACTCGACCACCAGGCGGGGGTCGAGGTTGGCCGCCAGGTCGAGGCGCCCGCCGTCCTGCTCTGCGGGATCGGTGAGGTCCTCGGCCGCGGCGGCGCCGGCCGCGGGGACGGTCGCCGCCTCGGGCAGCTCGACCGGCGGGGGCAGGGGCGCGGCCGCGGGCGCCTCGGGCACGGCGACGGGCGCGGCGGCCATCGCGGGCTCGCGCCGCGGGGCGGCCGCCGCCGCCTCGGGCGCCGGGGCGGCGGCGGGGGGCGGCGGCGGCGTCGGCGACCCGCTGAGCTGACGGCCGGCGCTGCGCACGACGGCCCACACGAAGGCGTACAGCAGCACGAGGAAGATGACCTCCGCGATGATGAGGCCGGTCTCGGTCATGCCAGCTCGACGTGGATCTCGGTGGTCCCCATCACGATCGTGTCGGCGTTGGCCAGGGCGTGGCGCTTCACCACCTGGCCGTTGACCTCGGTGCCGTTGGTGCTCCCCATGTTGACGAGGTAGTAGTCGAGCCCGATGTGGCGGATCTCGGCGTGGACGCGGCTCGCGTTGGGGTCGGCCACGGTGACGTCGCAGTCGCGGCTGCGGCCGAGGGTCGACACGCGCTTGGTGAGCCGGTGGCGGGTGACGCCCACCACCAGGGTCATGACCTCGGGCGTGAGCCCGGCGTCGCGCGCCTCCTGGGCCGAGATCACCTGGGTCCCGCTGACGCCCTCCAGCGGCTGGTAGGGGCGCGGGGGTGGGGGCGGGGTGACGGCCGGCGGCACCGGCGCCGCGGGCGGGACCTCGGCCGGCGGCGGCGCCGCCGCCGCCGGCGCGGCGGCTTCGGCGGCTTCGGCGGCCTCGGCGGCCGGCGCGGGGTCGGGGGCCGCCTCGGCGGCCTCGTCCGGCAGCGCCTCGGCCATCCGGCAGCCGATGCCGAACTCCCCCGCGCGCAGGTCCGTGTCGGTGACCAGGCTCACGACCGGGGGCGCCACCAGCGACAGCCCGGCGGTGCGCGCGTGGGCGTCGAGGTAGGCGGCCAGCTCGGAGGTGAGCGACTGCTCGTACGAGGCGAAGCTCTCGCGGTCCTGGGGGGCGAGGTACACCGTGAACTCGTTGGGCACGTAGACGCGCGAGACCGAGACCGTCTTGTGGTCCTCCATCTCACGGGCGAGCTTGCGGGCCAGCTCGACCGGTTGCAGGCTGCTGCGGAACGCTCGCCGGAAGCTGCGCTCGAAGAGACCCTCGATCTTCTGCTCGATGTCGCGCAGTAGGCTCATGCGGTGGGCTGACGCAGCGTAGCGGACGCCTTCGCGGGGACGCGCCGGCGCAGGACCCTCCAGGGCCGGGCCGCCCAGGCCAGGATCACGATCGCTGCGGGCACCAGCGCCGCCACCGCGTCGGTCGGGTCGGCCGCGGTCGCCACCAGGGCGGCCCCCACCGCGGCGAGCCAGCACGCGCAGGCGGCCGCCCGCGGCCCGCCGGGCCGCGCGCGCAGCACCAGGGGCACGCACATCGCGGCGGCGACCAGGGCGCCGGCCTGCGCCACCGCCTCGGGCCGCGCGGCCAGCGGGTCCCACAGGGCCCGTCCTGCGGCGGCCGGCGACGAGTCCGGCTCGAGCGCGCCCACGGCCGACGGCAGCGGGTCGCCGCCGGCCAGCAGGCCGTCGCTGCCGGCGGCCACCTGCCAGGCCAGCGCCGCCGCCATCCCCGAGGCCGCGGCCCACAGGCGCGTGGGCCAGCGCGGCACCAGCCCCGCCAGGGCGGGGTAGAGCGGCCCGAGGCCGACGGCGAAGAGCGCGGGAGCGGCCGCGGGCAGCAGCAGCAGCCGGCCCGTCCGCCAGCCCGTCGCCACGACGGCGAGCGCGACCGCGCCGAGGATCGCGGCGGCGGCGGGCGAGGCCAGGCTCACCAGCACGGCGCCGGCGGCCACGGCGACGGCCGCCGCCGCGCTGGGCCGCCAGGCGAAGGCGAGGGCCGAGAGGGCGATGGCCGCCACGGCGACGCCGGGCCGCTGCCAGTCGGCCGAGAGGTGCTGTGCCAGTTGGCCATCGGCCGCCGCCAGGCCCGCCGCGGCCAGCGCCGCGCCTCCGGCGGCGCTCGCCGCGACCGGCAGGGCCCGCGCGCTCCGCCGCCGGGCCGCCACGCCGGCCGCCCCAGCCCGCCGCGCGCCTCGGCGAGGTGGGCGGCCATCTCCGACGCCGCCGGCCGTGCCTCGGGGTCGCCGTCGAGGCCGGCGTCGATGGCCGCCGCGAGGGGCCCGGGCAGGTCGGGCCGCGCCTCCGCGAGCGGGGGCACCGCGCCGGCCGCCGCCCGGCGGGCGGTCTCGGCCGGCGACCGGCCGGCCACCGGGTTCGACCCGGTGAGGGTCTCGTAGGCCACCAGGCAGGCCGAGTAGACGTCGGACGCCGGCCCGGCCCCCTCCCCGCGCGCCTGCTCGGGGGCCATGTACGCGATGGTGCCGACGACCCCGCCGGTCATCGTCAGGCCGCTCTCGCCCGAGAGCCGGGCGACGCCGAAGTCGGAGAGGAGGGCCCGGCCGCTGGGGCCGATGAGGATGTTCGCCGGCTTGACGTCGCGGTGCACGACGCCGCGGGCGTGCGCGTGAGCGAGCGCCGACATCACGTCCTGGGAGATGCGGACCATCGCGCGGTCGCCGGGGCCGCCCCCGCCGCGCATCACCTCGAGCAGCGACGGCCCCTCGACGAGCTCCCAGACCAGGTAGAGGCACTCGCGGTCCTCGCCCCAGTCCCGCAGCGCCACCACGCAGGGGTGGTCGAGGCGGCTCGCGGCCCGCACCTCGGCCCGCACCCGCGGCGCGAGCCCCAGCTCGACCGGGACGGCCTTCACGGCCACCTCGTCGCCGGTCGCCTGGTCGCGCGCGCGGTGCACCACCGCGGTGGCGCCGCGGCCGATCGCCGGGCCCAGCAGGTAGCGCCCGAGCGCCAGGCGGTCATGGGAGCCGTGGAAGGTCACGATGGGAGATCTTCCACCATCCCGGCGGCCATCCCTGCGCGGCGCCGGTGCGGCCGGGGGGCCGCGGGACCCCGTGGTACCCTGCCCGCGGCAGGATGCCTGGGCGAGTGGTGGAATTGGTAGACACGCTAGGTTCAGGGTCTAGTGCTCGCATGAGCTTGGGGGTTCGAGTCCCCCCTCGCCCACCTCCACCCCGTCGCCAGAGGCCCGTGCGGAGCGACATCTCCCGACGAACGATCCGCAGGTAGGGGCGTGTCCGAGCGCGACGACGATCCGTACCCTGAGGACACGGGCAGCACCGGAGAGGTGCCGCGCCCCGACCGCGACGCGGGCGGATCCGGCCCCCGCGACCCGGACGACTTCGGCTTCGACGACCTCGAGGGGGAGCCCCCGCCGCGGCCGCGGCCGCCGTCGCGGTCCGGCGCGGGCCGCCCCCGGCGCGGGGGGTCGCGCGGCTCGCGCGGCGGGAGAGGCGGCGGCTCGCGCGGCGGCGGCGTGGCGGTGCTCCAGCAGCCGCGGGCCCGGCTGGTGCTCGCGATCGCCTTCGCGGCGATCCTCATCATCGTCATCGTGCTCGTCGTCCGCGACTGCCAGCGCAGCCAGCTCGAGGACTCGTACACCCAGTACCTCAACGACGTCGCGGCGATCGTCACCACATCGGCCGAGCAGGGCCAGGAGCTGCGCCAGATCCTCAACAACCCGCGCGGCGAGAACCCGCCCCAGCTCAGCCAGAAGATCCGCGCCCTCGCCGGCGAGGGCAGCGGCCTGGTTGACCAGGCCGAGGACCTCGACCCGCCGGGCGCCCTCTCGACCCCCCAGCGCGCGCTGGTGCGCACGCTCGAGTACCGCGTCAACGGCATGACGTCGCTGGCCGACGAGCTCCCGACGCTGCTGCAGTCGGAGGACGAGGACACCCGCGCCCGGGGCATCGCCGACTCCATGAAGCGCTTCCTGGCCAGCGACGTGATCTACACGGACGAGTTCGCCGGGCCCGCCGAGCGGGCGCTCGAGAGCGACGACATCGACGGGATCCAGATCCCGCCCGCCCAGCCGTTCCTGCCCAACCCGGCCCTCGCCACGCCGGAGGGCGCGGCCACGCTCGTCCCGGCGCTGCAGCGCCGGGGGGCGGCCGCGGGCGGCGGTGACGCGGCGGGCGCCGGCAACCTGCGCGGCACCTCGATCGTCTCCACCGAGGCGCTGCCCTCCGAGACCCGGCTCACGCCGGGCGCGGCCCAGGCCGTGCAGGCGACCGAGGAGCTCAAGTGGCGTGTCACCGTCGAGAACGGCGGCGACTTCAACGAGACCGGCATCGTCGTGACGGCCTCGTTCTTCTACCCGAGCGACCCGAACGAGGTCGACGAGAAGCAGGCCCAGATCGACGAGATCGCCCCCGGCCAGACCACGACGGTCGAGATCGCCGGGCCCACGACGCCCGTGTTCGGCGAGCAGGGGACGCTGCGGGTCGAGGTCAACGCCGTCACCGGCGAGACCAACACCGACAACAACGCGGCCGAGTACCCGGTCAAGATCACGATCTGATGGACGTGAACGTCTGGGTTGCGGTCGCCGCGGGCGTGCCGGGGCTGATCGCCCTGGTGGCCTGCGGGTTCCTCTGGGCCTCGCTCCGGCGTGCCCGGGCGGCCCAGCGCGTGCTGCTGCCCGACGGCGCGTCGGCCGGGCTGGTCGATCGCCAGGCCTCGCTCCAGCGCGCCCAGGGGCGGCTGGAGGACGGGCTGAAGGACCTCGAGGCTCTGGTCGAGCGGCAGGGCGAGGTGACCGAGGCGAGTCTGCTGACCTCGCTGCGCTTCCAGGGCATGGTGCGCTACGACGCGTACCGCGACATGGGCGGTCAGCAGTCGTGGTCGATCGCCCTGCTCGACGGCAACCTGTCGGGGGCGGTGGTGACCTCGCTCCACGCCCGCGACCACGCCCGCGTCTACCTCAAGCAGATGGTCGAGGGGACGCCCGAGCAGCGGCTCTCGCCCGAGGAGGAGCGGGCCGTCGCGCTCGCGCTCGGCCGGCCGGTGCCGCCCGTCCCCGAGCCCGCGGGGTCCGAGCCGCCCCCCGCGTCCGAGGGCGCCGCGCCGTGAGCGTCGGCTACCTGGGCCCGCCCGGAACCTTCGCCGAGGAGGCGCTCCTCGCGCTCGGCGCCGACGGCGAGGCCATCCCGTTCCCGAGCGTGGTGGAGTGCTTCCGCGCGGTGCGCGAGGGCACGGTGCCCGAGGCCCTCGTGCCCATCGAGAACTCGATCGAGGGCTCGGTCAACCAGACCCTCGACCAGCTCTCGGCCGCCGACGGCGGCCTGGCGATCCGCGCCGAGGTCGTCCACCCGGTGCGCCACCACCTGATCGCCCGCGGCGAGCCCGCGCCCGGGGACCTCGCCCGCATCCTGTCCCACCCCCACGCGACGGCGCAGTGCCAGGAGTTCCTGCGCGCCAACTGCCCCGGCGCCGAGATCGTCGCGGCCAACTCGACCGCGGAGGCGGTGCTCACCGTGAGCGCGTCGGACGAGCCGTGGGGCGCCATCGGGACCCTGCGGGCGGCCGACCTCTACGGCTGCCGCGTGATCACCCCGGACATCGCGGACACCGAGGGCAACTCCACCCGCTTCGTGCTGCTGGGCACAGAGGCGGCGCCGGCGGTGGGGCCCGGCCGGTTCCGCACGTCGATCATCTGCGCGCTCGAGCGCGACCGCCCGGGCGCCCTGCTGGCGATCCTCCAGGAGTTCGCGATGCGGGCTGTCAACCTCTCCAAGCTCGAGAGCCGGCCCACCAAGACCGGCCTGGGGCGATACATCTTCTTCATCGACATCGAGGGGAGCCGCGAGCGCGACCTCCCCGTTGACGCCGCCATCACGGCGATCGAGCAGCAGGGCGTCGCCCGGGTGAGCTTCCTCGGCTCCTACCCGGCCGGCGGCGGGTCGGGATAGAATCCCGCGCGGGCCCGGGTGAGAGCCGGTGTCGGAGCCTGGGGCCCGCCACCACGCGATCATTCCGAGGAGCCCGATGGCCCAGCAGGTCCTGGTGCTCAACGCGACCTACGAGCCGATCAACGTCTGCTCCATGCAGCGCGCGGTGGTGCTCGTGCTCAAGAACAAGGCCGAGGTGCTGGAGCGCGCCGCGAAGAGGCTGCGGAGCGCGACGAGGGACCACGCCTATCCGCTGGTGATCCGGCTGGTCTACTTCGTCCGCGTGCCGCGCCACGAGTCGCGCAAGATCTCGCGCCGGGCGGTGTTCGCCCGCGACGGCTACGCGTGCCAGTACTGCGGGACGGGATCGCACCTCACCATGGACCACGTGGTCCCGCGCTCGCGCGGCGGCCGCTCGTCGTGGGACAACGTCGTCACCTCCTGCGCGCCGTGCAACCTGCGCAAGGGCGATCGCCTGCCGGTCGAGATCGGGATGCACCCCCGCAAGAAGCCACGCGCCCCACGGCCCGACGTCTTCATATCGGTCGCGGCTCCGAGGCAGCCGAAGTCCTGGCTGCCGTACCTCGCCCCGGCCTGAGGCCTCGTCAGGCCGACGGCGCCCGGGCGCGAGGATCGACGGCGCTCCAGCCCCGGTCGAACGTCCTGACCGCGTCGGCGTCGATGCGGTCGGCCACGACGAGCGCGATGGCATCGGGTTGCGGCAGGAACCGGCCGGCCGCTGGCGAACCTCGCCGGGGTGAGCGTCGTCCGCATCTCCTCCGGCCCCCTCCGCGGGGTCAGCCTGCACGTCTCCGAGCGCCGCCTCGCTGCCCGCCTCCGGGCTGCGCGCCGCCGGCGCCGGCCGGTGCAGGTCGTCGCGCACCCGCGCCGAGCCGCCTGACCGTCAGCCCTCCTCGGCGCCGTCCCACTCGGCTCCGACGAGCACGACCAGCGCGCTCAGCCACAGCCACAGAAGCACCACCACGATCGAGGCGAGCGCGCCGTAGGTCTTGCCGTAGCTGGCGAAGTTCGCGGTGTAGGCGGCGAACAGGCCCGAGACGACCAGCCAGCCCACCATCGCCACCGCGGCTCCGGGGTGAGGAACCCGAGCCATCCGCGTCGGCCGCTCTTGACCGAGAAGCGGTAGAGCAGGCCGATGCCAGCGATCATCACCGCCGCCAGCATCGGCCAGCGCGCGATGTCGAACACGAGGCGGCCCGTCTCGCCGAGGCCTGCGTCCTCGATCAGCGGGGGCAGCGCCGCGATCAGGAAGACCACGACGCCGAGGAACACGATCGCGGCCAGCGTCAGCAGCAGCGCCTTGCCCCGCTTCACCACGAACCCCTTGGGCTCGTCCACCTCGCGCGCGACGTGGATCCCGGTGATGAGCGCGGCCATGCCGCCCGAGGCGCTCCACAACGCCAGCACGATCGCGACGACGACCGTGATCGACACCCCCCCGCTGTTGGCCTCGACGATGGATGTGAGCTGGAAGACGAGGAAGTCCTGGACCTCCGCGGGCAACGACTCGCCGAGGTCCTCGACCTGGCGCGTGACGTCCTCCGGGTTGGACACCAGCCCGTAGATCGAGACGAACGCGATCAGCATCGGCACGAGCGCGAGGAACGCGTAGAAGCCGACCCCGGCCGCCACCAGGGTGAGGTTGTGCTCGCGCAGGCGCTCGGGGAGCTTCGCCGCCGTCGCCGCCATCGCCACCGCGCAGCCTCCTCACGCACCGGGCGGAGCGGGTCCGGCGCCCCCTCCGATGCGGTGAGCATTGCCCGGATGCCGCCGCGGCGAAACGTCCGGGCCGTTCGGGCACCCGGCTCAGGCCGGCCCGGCCGCCCCCGCCTCCTCCGGCACCGGCTCCGCGGACGGCCTCGGCCGCTCGTGGGTGGCGAGCACGGCGGCGCAGAGCCCGGCCGCCACGAGCGCTCCGATCGCGACCGTCTTGCGGGCCGCGCCGCCCTCGAGGCTCTCCTCGAGCACCAGGGCCCCGACGATCGCCGCGACCACGGGGTTGAGCAGGGACGTGGACGCGACGGCCGCCGAGAGCCGGCCCGTCGCCAGCGCGCCCTGCTGGAGCAGGAAGCCCACGGCGCCGGTGCCGGCCATCGCGTAGACGCGCCAGCCCCCCAGCGCGGCCGCGAGGCCGTCGGCGCCGATCTGCTCGACCACCGGCTTGGCCAGCGAGGCGCTGATGCCGAACAGCATCCCCGCCGCGCCCCCGAGCAGGGCCGCCCGCCGCCCCCCGCCGGCCCGGCGGGCGAGCACCACGGCCATCCCGGCGAGCGCGCAGACGGCGACCAGCGCCACGGCCCACTCCCACCCGGGCGCGTCGTCGCGCCCCGACGCCGGGTCGCCCACGACGATGAACACGGCCAGTGCGAGGACCACCCCGCCCGCCGCCGCCCAGTCCCGGCGGGTCACGACCTGGTGCGACAGCAGCACCCCGAGCGGCAGGGCGAACACGATGGTGGTCACGAGCAGCGGCTGGATGACGACCAGTCGGCCGTCGCCGAGCGCGACGCCCTGCACGGCGTAGCCGGCGAGCAGCGCCGCGGTCCCGAGCAGCCACACCGGCCGGCGGACGAGCTGGAGGAAGAACCCGGCGCTCATCCCGCCCTCGGCGCCGGGCACGGTCATCGCCTCGCGCTGCTGCAGGGCGGCGGCCACGGCGAACAGCGCCGCCGCGACCAGCGCGAGCACATCGGCCGTCGCCATGACGCGCGAACCCTATGCGCGCGCCGCCCCGGCGCCCACCGGCGCCGGGCTATCCTGGGGCCGCGCCGCCCCCCTCCGCAACTTGCCCTTCAACTTTGCGAGGGTTCTCGGCGTGGATCGCCTCGAAGGCCGCAGGGCGACCGCTAGCTGAGCATTCCGTAGACGTTGTTCATCCGGGCCCAGCCTGGAAGATCGGGGTTGTCGAAGCTCCGATCAAAAGGCGGACCCGGATGAGGCTCCACGCTAACGCGCGCACCTGCCCAGGAGCAGGGCGCTGATCTGCCGGCGCGTGATCAGCGAGGGCTGGTCGGTTGGTCGGGTCGCCGAGGCGGCTGGGGTGAGCCAGCGCACCGCCCACAATCGCCAGCGACCACACGGCGGCCTCGACGGCCAGGCGCCTTATGAGCGGCTACACGCGCTCACCGTGAACAACGTGGTCGGAATGCACAGCTAGGGGCAGAGCCGGGCGCGAGGACGCCCCGGCCCCTACGCGAGCGGTCACGCAACCCGATACTCGACGCAAAGCGAGGGGCGTCGTTTCGCTCGCCTCCAGTGGAAGACGAGGTTCGCCCATGCCCCACAGGTCGCGCAGGACACCCTCGCCCATCGAGCGCAGCCCGGCTGTTGCCTGCTGGGCGTTCTTGACCGAGTCGTCGATCAACGAACGGGTCGGCCCCCAGCGGTCGCCTACAGCCCCGAGCCGCCAGGGTCCGCGACAAGGGGCCGGAAGACCGCTCGGGCCTCGGCTTGTCAAGAAACGGCCAACAGTCGCTGCCGAGGGTTCAGCCGGGCGCTCGACGGGCCGAGGTCCTGATTGCAGTCTTAATTTTCGGAGGGAGCGCAGGATGAGTGAGAAGGACCCCGAGCCGCGGCCCGGCATGACCCTGCTCCGTTGGACGCTGCCGGTCGCCGGCATTGTGGTGCTCGGCCTCGTGGCCGCTGTGGTCGTGCTCTTCGTGAGAGGGGGCAGCGCCACGGCGGAGCCCGCCGCCGCCGCCTCCGCCCCCAGGACCCTCGGCCGAGTACGTCGCAGCCGTCACGGGTCCGATCGGCCGGCTCACCGACTCGGCCGAGGTGACCGGGCGCGTCCTGACCAGCGCCTCAGGCGCCGACGACGTCGCGAGGGTTGGACGGATGGCGACTCAGCAACTCCTGGTCGTTCAGAACGCGCGCGAACGGCTCGCCGACATCGAGACGGGCCCCCGCGAGCACGCCGCTCGCGGTGCGTTGTCCCGCGCGACACAGGCGCACCGCACCTATCTGGCCTCGCTGGCGCGCCTTCCTGACGCAGACGCCGAGACCGCGCCCGACCGCGTCCCCGAGCTCCAGGCCCAGGCGCGCCGCATGCTCGCGCGCTACCGGCTTGTCTTCGCTGAGCTCCCCACGGTCCCGAAAGGCATCACGAGCGCCGGGGTGGGCGACCTCACCGGACTTCGCCAAGCGCTCCTGGCAAACGTCCACACCGCTCCCCCCCCGCCGCGCCTCTCGCCCGCCGCCCCCCCGCCCCGCCGGGGCCGGTTGTCTCCAACGTGGCCACCACCGACCGCGGGCCCTTCGTCGAGATCAGCGCGAGCTATTGCGACCACACGCCCGGCGCCGTCAACGACTTCGTCTACACCTTCCGGGTCGTGCAGGGCGGATCGGTCCTGGCGGAGGGTGGCTATCCGGCCTCGCAGACCCGGGCCTGCAACGACCTCTACTACACCTTTGAGGACTCGTTCCCGCTCGGGACCTACGAGGTCCAGGTGCTCGTCGAGAACCTCACCAACACCGTCTCAGGGAGTGGTGTCGGCTCCTTGAGCGTCATCAACTGAGAACGGCCTCGCTTATGAGGCGAGTCACCTGTCTTTGACCCTCGACCTGTTCGCCGTCCCGGAGGGGCAGTGCTGCGTCTGATCGCATCCGCCACAGGTCTGGTTCTGTTCACTCTGCTTGCCCTCGTAGCTCCGGCCGGAGCACAGCAGGCGCCTGCCCTCAGCCTCAGCGCGACTCTCGGGCAGGGTCACCGAGACGGCGAGCGCGCCATGGCGGTCACCGCCCAGGGCGTGGCGCCGAGCGAGGGGACGAGGCTGTACGTGCACTACGACCAAGAGGTCGAGGACTGCCCGGCCGACGATCCAGAGTACGAACTCGGCGATGGCATCTGGGTCATGCGCAGCCCCGCGGGGGCACCCTTCCGGCGTCTCGCGGAGGGCGACTTCGTCGAGGAAGAGGAGATCTTCGTCCGGCGGGGTCCGGCGCGGCTCTGTGGTTACCTCGTCCAAGACGACGATTTCGGAGACCCCCAGCCCGCGCTGGTCGTCACCGGCACCCTTGCGACGGTCGAGCGGGACCCGACGATCGGCTCGATCGAGCGGCGGTCATCGCCACGCTCCTGGCCAGCCGACGCGTCCCCCGAAAAGTGCGCGCCTGGATCAGCCAGGGCGAGAGGTTCGACGAGCTCCACCTTGCCGGACCCAGCTGGGTTCGTTTCCGGGAGCTCACTGGCGACGGCCGCGCCGACGCGATCGTCGAGGTGAGCTCCGGCGGCGCGAGAGGCCCGCAGGCGTTCCTCGTTGTCACCGAGCACGGCGGAATCGCGCGTGTCGTACTGTCTGCACGCAGGCCGGCCGAGGTTGACGTGAGCGCCCGCGGTCGCACGCTCACCGAGACCGCCGCGGTCTACGGACCCATGGATCCGACCTACTGCCCCGGCCGCTTCGCGGTCCGCGAGCTGCGCTGGAACGGCCGCCGCTTCGCCGTCGTCTCGCCACGCAGGCTCGTGCGCTCGCCATGTGCGAAAGCGGCTAGGCCGATCGTCTCGAGGCCGACGCCCGCGCCAAGGCCGGCAACCCTGCCTACTCCTGCGCCGAGCGACGCCTACAACTGCGACGACTTCCCACTGGCCGACGGCACTACGGCGCAGGAGTACCTCAACCGGTACCCGAGCGACCCCTCGGGACTCGACGGTGACAACGACGGCGCGGCGTGCGAGTGAATCGAGATTGGCGGGCTGCTCCGCGAACTCGGCTGCTCATAGTCCTTGGCCTGCTGGTCGCCGTGATCCTCCCGAGCCACGCCTCTGCAGTCACCCTCACCGGCAGCGTCTCGGAGGTCGTGGACGGCGACACGATCAAGGTCGAGTCGCGCGGCTTCGAGACCACCGTGCGCCTGATCGGCATCGACACCCCCGAGACCCGCCACCCCTCCAAGCCGGTCCAGTGCTACGGGCCCCAGGCCAGCGCCCGGGCGGCGCGCCTGCTGCCGGTCGGACAGCGGGTCCGCCTGGTCAGCGACCCCACCCAGGACACCCGCGACCGCTACGGGCGCTTTCTGGCCTACGTCTACAAGCCGGGCCGCTCGGGGGCGCAGGGCTCGGTCAACTTCTCGCTCGTGCGCAGCGGCCACGCCAAGGTCTACGTCTACGGCGGGGTGCGCTTCCAGCACGCGGTCGCCTTCTTCAAGGCCCAGCACCGGGCACGGAAGGCCAAGGCCGGTCTCTGGGGTCCGCCGTGCCCCGGCAACACCACACAGCCCGATCCGGGGACTGGCCGCCAAGGCCAGCCGATCCCTTCGCCGAGCCAGCCTTCCACCAGGCCGGGTGCCCGGGGATCGTGCGACCCCAACTACGCCGGCGCCTGCATCCCCGCCTATCCGCCCGACCTCGACTGCACCGAGATCCCGGACAGCAACTTCCGCGTGGTGGGCGCCGACGTGCACCGCTTCGACGGTGACGGCGACGGAGTCGCCTGTGAGGACTAGGCGGCGATGGTGATGCCTCGCCCACGCGGTCGCACCGGCCTGGTCGCGCTTGCGGCGGTCGCGGCGCTCTGCTGGCTGACGCCGGTCGCCAGCGCCGACACGATCGCGATCGTCAGCGACGGTGTGGTCTCGCAGGCCACGCTCGACGGGCCCGACGAGTTCGCTGGAGCTGACCGACGGCGCCGCCGGTGTCGCCTACGACCGCGACGGGCGCCTGTGGTTCTCGCGACCCGGCGACCAGGAGTTCAGCTCGTGCTCGATCGCCGCGGCCGACGGGACAGGTCCCGTCTTCTCGCCGGGCCGACTGCGAGCCCAGATGCGCCGCTGGAATGTCGTGCGTTCGACTGCGCGCTCCTGAAGGATCCACGCGGCGGGCTCCTGATCGAAGGGTCTGAGCAACACCCTCGGCTCGTCGGGCATCTGGCACCTCGATACGGCGAGCGGGAGGGTGTCATTGGCCTCATGGGGCTTTTCTCCGGCGCCGTCCGCCGACGGAACCCGACTCGCGGTCGTCAAGCACGTCTACCGTCGGGGTGGCGGCGCGGATCGAGCGGCTGGCACTCGGGGCGCTCGGTCTGCCCGCGACCGTCCGGCCCGCCTACTGGGCCAAGAGCGGGTGGTCCTCCCCGAGCTTTGGCCCTGACGGCAGACTCGCGGCCGTCCGCTGGGGCAAGAGCGGGGACGCCTGCTCGTCGGCCCGGGAGGGCCGCCGTGGCGCGTGACGTGGAGTCCAGGCCGCGCGTGGTCGGATCGACAGCACGGCATGGTCGAGCACCGGAGACCTCTTTGTCCTTGCGACGCGACGGAGCACGCCGACAGCGGCAGGCTCTTCCGCTTCGTCTCAGGCGCCGGCCCGCCCGTCCTCTACACGACGGGCATCTCAGACTTCGCGCTCGGGCCGGACCAGACAAGCCCGCCCGTGCTGCCGCCGCTGACAACCAGCTAAGCGGGCCCCGTGTTCAAGACCCTGCGCTCTCGCTCGCCATCGGTCTCGGCGCCCTTGTCGCGCCCCTGGCCGCGAACGCAGCCGTGGCCCGGGCGAGCTCGGGCCCGGTCAGTGCGGAGCTGACCTACACGCGGGACGCGGAGGGCGAGCCGGTCACGCTCCAGATCACGCGGGGGACCGCCAGCGCGACCTTCGACGGCCTTGAGGGAGCCGACGATCCGGATGGGCGCCCTGGAGCGCCATGGAGTACCGAAGGCCCGCTGATCGTCGAGATCTGGATGGAGATCTCGAGCCCGAGATCCTCGTTCCCTCTACTCGGGCGGCGCCCACTGTTGCGAGCGTTCGGCCATCGCCTGGTTGTCCGCCGACGGGACCTATCGCCTCCAGATCCATGACTGGCGGAGACGCCTCCTGGCGAGCTCGAGGACCTCGACGCCGACGGCAGCGTCGAGTTCGTCTCCTGGGATGCCCGCTTGGCCTGCTGGGGAGGCTCGTTCGCGGAGTCGCCCACCCCGCTGCAGATCTGGTCGTTCCGGGCCGGAGCCCTGGTGGACACGAGCGCGGAGCATCCCGGCGAGTGCTCCTCGACATGGCGCGCCAGTGGTCGACCTACAAGCGCCGCGCCGCCGACGGCATGACCGGCAAGCGGGAACCTGGCGGCGTACATGGCCGACGCCTATCTCGTGGGCCGGCAGGAGAGGGCCTGGAAGCGGATCTACCGCGCCTACCAGGAGCCGGACAGGGCACGCTTCTTCACGGCGCTTCGTCGCCGACCTGACCGATCTCGGCTACCGGGTCGCCGGCAGCCATGTCCCCGCGATACCGCCCAGTCGGCGGCCAGGCGCATGGCGCGCCTGTCCGAGCCCGATTCCCGAGGTCGGGTTCATCGCGGGCCTGCAGGCGCGAGGGGTCGCCTGCCGGCTCGCCCGTCAGGTCGCGCAAGAGATGTTTTCGGCTGGGCTTGGCCTGACGACCTGTCACGATTCCGCTGCCGTCAGCGAGAGGTCGCGATCGAGACGGTCCGCGTCCGCTGCGTTCGCGGCCTCAGCGAGGGGGTTCGGTTCTACACCGGCGTGTGACTCACGGCCTGGCCTGATGGGAAGTGCCGCGGCCCCAGCTCAATGAAGGCCGAGCAAGTGGTCCGGCGTCCTCGACCACAGCCGTCATGGGAGCGCAGCTTCCTACGGTGGGCTCGCTCCAAGGTCAACTAGATCGGCCCATACCCGCAGGTAGGTGGACTGCCGATCCTTCGCGACGCTGTCCTTGAAGTTCCGGTAGTCGATCTCGGCCGCGAGCTCCCCGCAGAGCCTCGACCACTCACCCGCCGACATGAAGAGCCGGTAGGGGTAGTCGCGCTGGGGGGAGTCCTCGATCCCGGGGCCGGATCGGGCAGGCGGGCGCGCAGGTGCTCGAGGTCTCGACGGACCCGCGCGCGCACCATGATCGTCGCACCGCCGTCGAGCTGACGGCGCTGTAGAAGCCTCGGGTGGTGAACAGCCACATGCTCTTCTCCGCTTCTTCAAGTGGGAACAGGCCGGCTTCCTCGGTGGGGGCAGGAAGTGGGAGTCGGTCATCTAGCGCATCAGCCTTCACCCGTGCCTTCCACGCAGCTACTCGTGCGGCTGGAAAGTCTGGTGAGAGCGCCTACGATTCTCATCGTTGCGTCGATTCGTCCTTCTGGTTCTCCTGCTGCTCCCGCTCGCTGCGTGCGGCTCGGAGTCCCCAACGGAGGAGGCGGCGCCCGAGCAGGCGTCGGCAACTACGGCCGAGGCTCCGGTTGCTGACGATCGACTTGACGTCGCCGCGGCGGAGGCCGCCGTGCGCGATTCGCTACCCGACTCGCCCTACTGGAGGGGCACCCGCTTTCGTGGCACGGCCACTAGCGCCACCGAGTGTGTGTAAACCGCACCGTCAAGGAAGCGATCGGAGGCGCAGGGCGGACTTCCCACGTTCTCGTCTCATGGCCAGACCTGACCTTGGGTGAGCCCCAGGATGGTCCCTGCGCCAAGGCGGCCGAAAACGCCGACAGGGCGATTCGACGAGCGCACCAGTTCTATTTCCGGATGGATAATGCCGCGATTGCGCTCGATGACGCGATCAGTGCAGCCCAGGACGGCCAGCCCGAGCGGCGCGCCGCTTGTCCCAGCTCCGCCGCACCATCCGCGATCGCCTCAATGCATACCTCCTCGCCGGCGGCGATCTTTCCGTGGGCGGAACCTTCTGCTCTCATCCGCCACGACGGCTGTCGAAGCGGCGGAGGTGGCTGATATCGGCCGCCTAGCGCGCGTTCGGCGCGACATCGCCGAGGCGCGTCAGCGGCTGGTGGAGGAGGCAACGGACTAGGCTCGCGCGCCTTCGAGGCGCTGCGGGGCTCGAAGCCTGTGGCCACCGGAGTGCAGCTCCACGGCCTCCGGTTAGGCTCGTCCAGCGACTCCTGAGTCGTCGCGGCGTGGGAATCGACACGCAGGAGGCTCAGTGACATGGCGCTAATGAAGCGCACGACTTCCGAGGAGAAGGACGCTCAGCGATTGGCCAAGGAGGCCGAGCGCGCCGCGAAAGATGCCGAGAAGGCGCGCGAGCGGCGAGCGAAGGCGATGGAGAAGCTCTCGGGAAGAGTTCTTTGACTCACGGCGGGACTCGCCCGGTTGGCCTATGAGAAGGGTGATCAGATCTTTCAAAGCTCGTTCGACGTCGTCACGACGAAGGCCGTCACCGTCGCGATGACGCGCATACAGCAAGCCGCAATCCACCACCGATCCAACCGACATCTTGAACTCGGTGTGCAACGAGGGATGGGAACTCGTCAACGGGTCGTTCGTTTTTCTCGAGACGGGCTCGCAGAGCCGTGACAAGTTCATGCGCTCGGGCCAGCAGATCGCCGTCAGCGGGACCGTCTGGGGCTACTACGTGTTCAAGCGATGCGACGCTAACAAGCGCGACACGACGAATCCGTGGGACGTCCCAGAAGCCTTAGAGGCGGTGGCGGACGACGAGACTGTGTCCCCGGAGGAGACATACTCCCCTGAGGAAGCATCACCAAGGGTGAACTAGTGGGGCGAGCGTGAACGGCGCCTGTCAGCCGATCATCGGCGTTCCCCCCGGCCCCGGTACCGGGAGGCACCCCCGGGCATGGACTTTGCTCCCCCTCCGCGCCCGGCCCTCGTCGCCTGGTGCGACGGCATGGCCCACTTCCCCGGAGATATCGAAGCGCTCCGCGACCGGATAATCGGCCCAACGAAGGCGGGCGATGTCTGGGGTTTCAAGGGCCTCGAAAGCCCAAAGGCACATGAGCGCGTAGTTCCGCGGCCCGGTGTCGAGGGCTCGGACTATGGCCTCGTCATAGCGCTCGAACCCGGTAAAGCCCCACAGATCGCGCTCCCTTCGTCGAAGACGCCGAGCACGAGGTCGCCCGTGACCTTCAGGCGCAGTCCGAAGTCCAGCTCCGCGTCCGCTTCCCTGGCCTTCTTGAAGCCATCGCCTTCGGCGAGCCACGCATACAGCTCGGGAAGGACGAGCAGCGTCTCAGCGCCAGAACGGAGCTTCCTCTTGGGGAGGCGTGGGAGCGTCAATGGAACCAAGCGACCGAAAGAACCTCTCGATCTCCGGCAGATCCGCGCTCGGAGTGGGGAGGACGTGGGATCCCTCTCCGAACAGGTTGGCGGCTTTCTCTGCCCGGACCTCGCGAGGCTCTTCGCGCGTCGTGGTGTCCGCCACCTCCCAGAGAACAGCCCACCGCAGTCGCCGGAGGAAGGGCAGAAGCTCTGCGAAGCCCGGCTCGGGCGGCTTGCGCCGAAACGGAGAGTCGCGCTCCCGAAGGATCCAGTCGGCGAGCTGGGCCGCCCCGTACGAGACGGCGCGATGGACGAGGCGGCGCTCAGGCGGGAGGGGGGAAGCCTCTAGGTCCCCGGCGAGATGCCAGAACCAACGCTCGTGTTCAGTCGGAGGGGCCATCGCTTACCGGCCCACGCTACCTCGGCAGCCGGGGGCCTGGGGACGGAGAGCCCGGGAGATCTCGCGCAACGTTCGCGCAACGTCTCAGACGCTCTCGGACGCCCGCGCAACGACTCTGGACGCCCGCGCAACCTCTCTGGCCCCTCCTGGGCAGGGGAGCGTCAGGGGGCGAGAATCGCTTTGGGGAGCGGTATCCTGCGGGCCAGGCCCTCGTAGCTCAGCGGATAGAGCACAGGTTTCCTAAACCTGGTGTCGCAGGTTCGACTCCTGCCGGGGGCATGCGGGAGCGTTCGACACGGTGCGGGGGTCGGTGCGGGGACACCCTCGCGGGCCGCCATGGGCCGCCCGCTGAGCATCAGACCTCGTCTACGGCCTAGGGCCCGCCGCCCGGCCCACCCGACCCGGGCTTCGGGTCGAGAAATCGCACGACATCGTGATTCAGGGGCATCTCGAGGCGGCGCGTACCCGACTCGGGGCTCGGGACGAAGGTCAGCTGTCCGTTGGGCCGCAGACCGAGGTCCCCGTCCCAGAACGTGTCGGTGATCTGGCCCAGGAACTCGAAGCGGTCGAAGACGAACGGCAGGCCGTCGGTGAGGAAGAAGCGCCCGACCTGGACCTGGAAGTGGAGGTGTGGGGTGGCCGATGCGCCGCTGTTGCCGAGCTCTCCCAGCACCTGGCCCCGGCGGACGTGCTCTCCGACGCGGACCCGTACCGAGCCCGGCCTCATGTGTGCATAGCTCAGGTGGATCCCCGGTGCGATGCGCAGAATCACGTGATTGCCGGGGAGCCCCGCGAGCGGCGGCGGCGGCGGATCGTCCGGCGGCGGCGCGTCCGCGGCGCCGTCGCGGGCGACGACCACCGTTCCATCGGCCGCGGCGATCAGGGGCTCCCCGTAGCTGAAGTAGCTGGACAGCTCGGCGGGGTCGCCGACCCACGCACGATGGCGCTCATCGAGCTTGATCCAATCGATGGCGAAGCGTTGCGGGACGACCTGGTCGCCGTCGATGGCGAGCAGGCCCCGGCGATGGTGTGTCGGATCGTCGCAGCAGCCCTCGGCCGCGACCCAGAGTCCGCTGCCGACGGGCGGGCCCAGCTCCAACGGCGCCTGCGCCCCGACCGCGACGCGACCGACCAGGCTCGGGATCTGTATCGAGTCACCTCCCGGCGAAGGGCGGGCGGAGCTCACGACGAGGTGCTCCAGGTCGGCGGGCAGGTCCGCCTTCCGCTGCACGGGGACGTCGAGCCAGACGACCGATGACCCGGACGGGGCGAGCAGCGTCGCCGATGGAAGCGGTGGCGGGCGATCCGGCGGCACGCCCGCCGGCGTGTCGCCGACCGGGTTCATCCTGGAGACCAGGTCAGGCCCGGCAAGCGAGAGCAGCACCCGGTGGGTCTTGGCATCGCGGACATCGACGCGCTCGACGTCGAGCGCGAACGGCTCCGCGTTCGTCAGCACCAGCTCATAGGCGATGTGAAAGCGCCCATCGGTGCCCCGCACGGCGCTTGGGCGCGTGAGCACCGACGCCGCGAGGACGGTGAATTGGTGGTCGGGCTCGACCCCCGCCGCATCGGGGCTGGAGTCAGCCGCGGTCCCCGCCACCGCCCAGGTCGAGATCCCCGCCGCCGCGATCAGGGCCGCGACGACGACCGCGAGCAACCATGTCCGACGCTCCGACATTCGCGCGACCGCCTCTTTCGTCGTATGCCGCCGATCGCCCACTCGAGCGTTCGGCTAGGGGAAGTTCTGGACGCGGTTGAGGAGCGGATACGCGTCACGAACCTGCCGCCGGTCCGGCGTGATCACGATGTGGTCCGCTGTCGAGGCCTCCTCGTCCACCGAGCCGACCAGGGTGTAGCTGTCGAAGACGAACGGCAGGCTTCGTCCGGCGACGCCGTCGGGCTTGTCGGCGAGGCCGAAGTGGAGGTGGGGGCCGGCGGAGGGGCCGGTGTTCCCGATCCTGGCGATGCGCGCCCCGGCCTTCACGACGTCGCCGACCTTCACCGTGAGGCTGCCCGGCTGCAGGTGGAAGTAGATCGCGAAGACATTCGGGGCGATTTCGAGCATCACATGATTGCCGCCGAAGTCCGAGAAGTCTTGCGGGACCAAGAACACGTTCGGGGTCTGATCCGGCTTGCCGTCCTGGACCGAGACCACGGTTCCGTCGGCGACCGCGAGCACGTCCGCTCCGTAGGCGTAGTGCTGCTCGTTCGTTGCTGCCGTCCCCGTCGAAGATCCTGTCGCCCCTGATCCGGTTCCAGTCGATGGCGAAGGCCTCGGGGGTCTCGAGGCGGCGACCGTCGATGGCGAATCGTGTATCTCTGTGGAGGTTGGGCTTGCAGCACGCGCTGGCGACGAGCCAACCATCCCCCTCGAGGGGCGGCTTGATCACGATCGGCGGTCGGCGGTCGATCGTGACCTCAGGGCCGTTGACCTCGGGGACGCCGATGAACACCGCGTTGTGTGTGTCCGGCTCGAGGGTGTAGGCGATCCGGTGCGTGACCCGTTCCGGCGCGGTGCCCGGCGGCAGGATCAGGTTGACGTTGACCGAGCGGGCCGCCGATGCGGGAATCACGGGCGAGGGCGTGTGCGCGAAGAGGGTCTGGGTCGCGGCGGCGAGCGCGTCGCCGTCGATCCGCTGGAGCTCCTTCCCGGCGGGATCGAGGACGGTCACGCTCGACAACGTCACCGGCTCGTCGAGCACGCTGACGACGAGAAGGTCGTATTCGACATGGTCCATGCCGTCGTCGGCGCGGACCACCTGGGCGTCGTGGAACGGGCTGACCAGGATCGCGCTCGGGTGCTTAGGCTCCGCGGCCGGCCGCTTGCCGGCGGCCGGCTCCTCGACTACTGGTCCGCACGCGGTGAGCGCGAGGGCGACGGCAGCCGCCATGAGGATCAGGAGCGCCAGCGCGCGCCGTCGCCCAAAGCGCTTGGGAGCCGCCGTGCCGCGGCTCTCTCGAGCAGGCCCCACCCCTGAGCCCCTCTCCGTTGACCGCTGACAACCCTGCCACGGATGGAGGACCGGCGTCCAGCATCCGCTCGAGCGTGGCGCTCTCGCCCGGCGCGTGCACGTACACCCGCGAGCGGGATGGCCGCGCCGCTGGCACGGTGAGATGCTCGTCGCCGATCCGAGCGGAGGTGCCGAGATGCCGAAGTACGTGGCCTTCTTTTCCTACACGAGCGAGGGGTGGAGGCAGATGATCGAGAACCCGGGCGATCGCGCCGCGGCTGCCCGAAAGGTGGTCGAGAGCCTCGGCGGGACGATGGAGTGCCTCTATTGGATGACCGGGGAGCACGATGGCCTGGTCATCTTCGATGCACCTGACGTCGCTTCCGCTGGCGCCGCCTCGGCGGGCGTGACGAGCTCGGGCCTGATCACGAGCAAGCTCCAAGAGTTGCTGGACATGGACGACGCCGCGGCGCTGCTCAACAAGGCGAGGGCCGTCGTCGCCGGCTTCCAACCGCCCGGGGGCTGAGCGCCTCAGGGATCCTCCCCAGAGCTCGGCACCGGGACCCGAGAACGCCGTTCCCCCGTCCCGCGCTGTCGGACGCCTACTCGGCAATGCGGTAGTGCTCACCCCTGCGCCGGTCCGAGCTGCCGAGGTTCAAACTGGCCGCTGCCGGCACCGGTCGGCGCAACCCGGAACGCAACACACCGCCGCTCGCGGCGCCTCGCGGTGGAGCCACGCGAGCGGGCTGGAGCGCGCATCGTGTCTGGATCGCACGTGCCTGAGCGAGATCCCGCGAGCCGCTCAGCACGTTTCCTAAACCTGGTGTCGCAGGTTCGACTCCTGCCGGGGGCATCGGGTCATCGGTGCGCAGGCGGCTCCGCGGGGCTGACCCGCGGCCCGGGCTGAAATAGCCTCTGCCCCACGATGGCGGCCCAGAGCCACGCCGCTCCACTGCTGGCCCAGAGCATCCACGGCCGCGGCCCGGCGCAGGAAGCCCTCGCCGAGCTCGTCTCCTCGGAGGCGGGTGGGGCGCGGGCGCTGGTCGGCGAGGCGGGCATCGGCAAATCGCGGCTGGCCGCGTACGCCGGCGAGTGCGGGCGCAGGGCGCGCCGGGTCGTGGTCGAGGGGCGGGCGGTGCTCGGGCTCGCCGAGCCGCTCGGCGTCTTCCGCGACCTTGTGCGGGCGGCCGGCCGCGAGGGCCTGACGCCGCGCTCGCGCGATCCCCTGGCGGCCGGCTTCCCCGCCCGGCTGCTGCCCGAGCTCGGCGCCAGCGCGGTCGAGGCGGGCAACCTGGGCGCCACCTTCGAGGCGGCTGCCCGCTACATGCGCGAGCTGGCCGGCTCCCGTGGGTCGCTGGTCGTGCTCGAGGACCTGCATTGGGCCGACGCGACCAGCCTCTCGCTGGTGCCCTTCATCGCCCGCGCCCTGCGGGGCCGGCCGGTAGCGGTGCTGGTGACCTTCCGGTCCGAGGCCGACGCCGGCAGCGGCGCCCTCGCCGCGATGCGCGCCGAGCTGCGCCGCGACCGCCTGCTCGAGGAGCTCACCCTCGAGCCGCTGGCCCCGGAGGCGGCCGCCGTGATGCTGGCCGAGGTCCTGAGGCGCGAGCCGGCCCCCGAGGTCCGGGCCGAGCTCCTGCGCCTGGCGGGCGGCAACCCGTTCGCCCTCGAGGAGCTCGCCCGCGCGGCCGTCGAGTCGGGCTGGCTCGATCCGACCACCGGTCGGCGCAGGGGGACGGGTGCGGTCGAGCTGCCCTGGACGCTGGCCGACTCGATCCGGGCCCGCGCCGCCCGCCTGGCGCCGGAGGAGCGCGAGATGCTCTCCTGGGCGGCCGCCATCGGCGAGCGCTTCGACCTGAGGCTGCTCGCGAGCGCCTCCGGCGCCTCGCGCGAGGAGGTGGTGCGGGCCATGGCGGGGCTGGCCGACGCCGGACTGGTCGTGGAGCCTCCCGATGACCCCTCGGGGCAGCGGCTCGCCTTCCGTCACGCGCTGGTCCACGAGGCGCTCGGGCAGGAGGGCCTCGCCCCCCTGCGCCAGGGCCGCCACGCCCGCATCCTCGAGGCCGCCGAGGCGCTGGTCGGCGAGGGGGCGATAGACATGTCGGCGGCCGGGCTCGCCCGCCAGGCCTTGGCGGCCGGCGATCGGGAGCGGGCGCTCCGGCACTCGCGCGCCGCCGCGGCCCAGGCGGAGGAGATCGGTGCCTTCGAGGAGGCCGTCGACCACCTCGAGCAGGCGCTGTCGCTCTGGAGCGAGGCCGACGGGCCCGATTTGCGCGCCGAGCTGCTGATGGCGTGCGGGCGCATGCGCGGCCACGCGGAGCGCGGGAGCGCACGGGCCGTCGAGCTCCTGGGGCTCGCCCGTGAGGCATATCAGGAGCTCGGCGACGCAGCGCGGGCCGCGCTCTGCCGCGCCCTCCTGAACGACGGCGGGGTGGTGCAGGCGCGCGCGTCGGCCCTCGACGAGTGGGAGGCGGCGATCACGGCGCTGCGGAGCGCGGGCGACCCGTCGGCGTTGCGCACCGCGCTCGCGGCGCAGGCCAGGACGCTGGCGGCCGAGCAGCTCGCCGGCCCCGCCGTGCGCGCAGCCGAGGAGGGGCTCGAGCTGGTCCCGCTCGCGACGACGGCCGAGGAGGCCCGCGACCGGATCAGCCTGCTGGCGACGCTCGGGATGATGCGGCTCTGGGAGTGCGACCTGGCCGCCGGGCGGGGGTCGCTCGAGGAGGCCGCTCGCTTGGCGCTCGCGCACCACGACGACGTCGGCGCCGCGCGCGCCAACTACCTGCTCGCGACCAGCAACCTGCTGCTCATCCCGCCGGCCGAGGCGACCGCGCTGCTCGCCGCCGCCGCCGAGCTCGCCGAGCGTCACGGGCTCCGCGCGCTGCAGGCGGAGTTCGTCGCCTTTCAGACCTGGATGAGCGCCCTCGCCGGCGATCGGGAGCGAACCGAGCGGCTGATCGCGGACGCCGAGGCGCTGCTCGACCCGGAGCAGCCGGCCCGGTATGCGCGTTGGATCATGGCCGAGGCACGCGCCGACCTGCTGGTGAACGCGGCCGATCTCGCCGAAGCGGAAGCCGCCTGGCTGGCCCTCGCCGAGGACGCGATGTCCACCGCGTGGCCGCGCCTGGCCGACTACTCGCACGATGCGGCTGCGGTCGCGCGCCTGCTGGCGGGCGACCCCTCTGGGGCGCGCGCGTTGCTGGAGCCGTCACTCGAGCGCTGCCGCGAGCTCATCGAGCGCGGCGCGGCCGAGGTGGAGGTGGTGCCCCCCAAGGTCCAGGTGCTCGTGGCGGCGGGCGACCTCGATCCGGCTCGGCGCCTGGTGGCCTGGGGCTGCGGCCTCCTCGCCGACCACCCGCAGCTTCGCTACTGCGCCGCACTGCTCGACCTCAGGGACGCACCCGCCCGCGGGGCCCTCGACGTCGAGGCGGCAGCGCTGGGCACCGAGGCGCACGGATGGACGTTCGTGGCCGCGACGGACCGGATGGTGGCCGCGGGGATCGCCGCCGGCGCACCAGGCGGGCGAGCCGCGGCGGTGGACCTGGCGCGCGCCGCGCGGGAGCGCTTCGCGCGACTGGGATGCGAGGGCTGGGTGCGCCGGGCCGACGAGACCCTGCGGGCGCTCGGCGAGCGCGCGCCGGCCCGCCATGGTCCCGGCGCCGGCGGCCTGTCGGCCCGCGAGCTGGAGGTGCTCGGCCTGGTGGCTGAGGGGCTCACCAACCGCCAGATCGCCGAGCGCCTGGTGATCAGCGAGCACACGGCCATCCGCCACGTGGCCAACGTCTTCCGCAAGCTGGGGGTCAAGAACCGCGCCGCGGCCGTGAGGATGGGCGCCGAGCGGGGGTTGACGGCGTCCCGCATGGCCAGCCCGCCGGAGGCCAAATAGCAAGACCTTGGGATGGCCACGGCGAGGGGCGGGCCTAGCGTGGGGCCATGTTCGAGACCTCGGATGGCACCCCTACCGACTTCGCGTCGTTCCAAGCCAGCCGCCGCCGCTTCCTCGACGGGCTGGCTGCGGACGCGCTCCTGACCCGGATCGAGCGCGCCGGCCGGCGCGACGAGTCCCTTCGCGAGGAGACGCCGATGGGCACCCCGATCGTCATCGAAGGCGACCTCGTGATCCTGACCGGCGAGCGCCGCCTGGTGCTCGGCTACTTCTCGCCGGCCCAGCGCGACCTCGCCGACGTCCTCCGCGACCGGCTGGGCCTCCGCGATGAGGCATTCGGCGTGGGCCAGGTCGGCCGCGTCCGGATCTCTTTCGAGCGGCTGCCCGACGCGCGCCCGGCGGCGCCGCGATGAGCACGACGGCGGTCGCCGGCCGGGCCCGCGAGGCCGAGGGTGTCCTGGCCGAGTGGGCCGCCGTCGCCGAGTGCCCGAAGGAGCTGCTGGTGGCCGGCTGTTGGCGGCCGGCGCGTTCGGGTCGCACCCTGGCCGTCGAGGACCCCTCGACGGGCGAGACCCTCTGCTCCGTGGCCGACGCCGGCACGGCCGACGCGCTCGATGCGCTCGAGGCCGCGCACGCGGTCCAGACCGGTTGGGCCGCGGTGCCCCCCCGCGACCGGGCCCGCGTCCTCCGGCGCGCCGCCGACGAGCTGGAGCGCCGCTCCGACACGCTCGCGATGCTGATCACCCTCGAGATGGGCAAGCCGCTGGCCGAGTCGGCCGACGAGGTCGCGTTCGCCCGCGAATACCTGGAGTGGTGCGCCGAGGAGGCCGTGCGGGTGGCCGGGACCTGCTCGGAGGGCCCCGACGGCTCGACCCACATGATGGTGCGCCGCCGCCCCGTGGGCCCATGCCTGATCGTCACGCCCTGGAACTTCCCTCTCGCCGTCCCCGCCCGCGGCGTCGCCGCAGCCCTGGCGGCCGGCTGCACCGTGGTCCTGCGGCCCTCGGCCCTCACGCCCATGTCGGCTCTGGCGCTGGTGGGCATCCTCCACGAGGCGGGCGTGCCGGACGGCGTCCTCAACGTGGTCGTCTCCTCCGAGGACGGGGCCACCGACCCCCTGCTGGACGACGGGCGCCTGCGCAAGCTGACCTTCACGGGCTCGATGGCCGTCGGGCGCCACCTGATCGCCCGCTCGGCCGACCAGGTCCTGCGCCTGAGCGTCGAGCTCGGCGGCCAGGCGCCGTTCATCGTCCTGGCCGACGCCGACCTCGACGCCGCGGTGGACGGCGCCGTGGCCGCCAAGATGCGCAACGGCGGCGAGGCCTGCACCGCGGCCAACCGCTTCTACGTGGACCGCGAGGTGGCGGACGAGTTCACCGCGCGCCTGGCCGAGCGCCTGGACGAGCTCGAGGTCGGCCGCGGCACCGAGGCCGGCGTGCGGCTCGGCCCGATGGCCGGCAAGCGGCAGCGCCGCCGCCTCGTCGAGCTGGTGGACGACGCGGTCGCCTGCGGCGCGACGGTCGCGCTCGCCGGCGGCGCCCTCCCCGGCCCGGGGCACTACTTCGCGCCGGTCGTGCTGACCGACGTGCCCGACCAGGCCCGTGTCATGGGCGAGGAGATCTTCGGGCCGATCGCCCCCATCCGCATCGTCGACGGCGAGGCCGACGCGATCGAGCAGGCCAACCGGAGCGAGCACGGCCTGGCCGCCTACCTCTACACGCGCGACCTCGATGCCGCCCTGCGGGTGGGCGACGCCCTTGAGGTCGGGATGGTCGCCGTCAACCGCGGCCGCGTCTCCTCGGCGGCCGTCCCCTTCTGCGGCGTCAAGCAGTCGGGCTTCGGGCAGGCCGGGGGCCCCGGCGCCCTGGACGACTACCTGGAGACGCGGGTCCTGAGCGTCGCCCGGGGCTGACCTCCTGGTGGGCCGGACGCGCGCGGCGTGGACGCAACAGCGGCGCAACGGGGCGAGGGGCGGCGTGCGCGGGCGAGGCCGCGAGCACGTGTCCCAAGCCTGGTGCCGCAGGTTCGACTCCTGCCGGGGGCATCGTCGCCGGAGTCCTCCCACGGGATCGGTGGTGGCACGGATCCCGGGAGGACCGGCGCGGTGGGATGATCGCGCCGTGCGCTGGCCACCCGTCGCGGCTTGGACCTGCGCGGCCCTCGCCGGGGTCGCATTCGCGGCCGCCCTCGCATTGCGGGCGATCGACGACGAACCCGCGAGCTCGACGTTCGCCGCCCTCGGCTTCGCCGCCTTCTCGATCCCCGCGCTGGTGGCCGGCGTGGCGATCGCGCGCAAGCGCCCTGCGAACCCGGTGGGGCCGATCGTTGCCGGTCTCGGCCTGATACCGGCGCTCGACGTGGCCTTCGACGCCTGGGCCGGCGCCGCGGTCGATGGCCACGTCGCCGGTGCCGGGTGGGCCGCGCTCCTCTACGACAGCGACTGGATCCCGGTCTTCGGGCTGCTCGCGCTGCTGCTGCTGCTCTTCCCCGATGGCCGGCCGCCGGGGCCCCGCTGGCGCTGGGCAGTGTGGCTGGCCATCGCCGCTCCGGTGCTGGTGGCCGTGGTCGGGGCGTTCCGCGACGAGCCGTTCGAAGCTCCCTACGGGGACGTCGCCCATCCGCTGCCCGCGCTCCCGGACGCCGCGGAAACCGCCCTCAGCGCCATCGGGTTGACGGCGCTGCTCGCGGCCGTGGTCCTCGCCGCGACCGCCATGATCGTCCGCTTCCGACGCTCGCGCGGGGTGGAGCGGATACAGATCAAGTGGCTCGCCGCCGCGGCCATCCTGCTGCCCGTGGCGCTCGTCGCGGGGATCGTCGAGGGGACGGTGACCGACGGGACGGGGCCCGTGACGCTGGTCTCGTTCCTCGCCGCCTACCTGGCGCTGACGGCGGCGGTCGCGGTCGCGATGCTTCGCCACGGGCTCTACGACGTCGATCGGGTCATCAGCCGGACCATCGCGTGGCTGGCGATGTCCGTCGTGCTCGCGGCCGGCGTGATCGCCGTCGCGCTGCTCGTCGCGGTGCCGCTCGGCGGCGGCTCGACCGCGGGCGCCGCCGCCGCGGCCGCCGCCGCCGCGCTCGCATTCGACCCGCTGCGGCGACGGCTGCAGCGCGTGGTCAACCGGCGCTTCGATCGCGACCGGACGAGCGCCGTGGCGCGCATCGAGGCCTTCGCCGCCCGCCTCCGCGACGGCACCGCCGAGCCCGAGGACATCGAGGCCGTGCTTCGGGACACCCTCGACGACCCCGGCCTGCGCCTGCTCGTATGGCTGCCCGAGCACGGCGTGCTCGCCGACCTGGCCGGGGTCGTGCGAGATGTCCCCACCGCCGGTGGTGGGCGCACGGTGACCGGCGTCGGCCGGGGGTCGGCTCCGCTCGGCCTGATCGTCCACGCCGACCGTCTCCTGGAGCGCCCCGCCCTGCTGGCCGACGTCGTCCGCGCCGCGGCGCTGCCGGTCGAGGTGGCCCGCCTGCGCTGCGAGCTGCGCCGCCGTCTCGAGGAGGTCGAGGAGAGCCGGACGCGGATCGTCCGCGCCGGCTATGAGGAGCGCCGCCGGCTCGAGCGCGACCTGCACGACGGCGCCCAGCAGCGCCTGGTGGCGCTCGGCATGGCCCTCCGGCGGGTGCAGCGGCGCCCGGGCGCCGATCCCGCGGTCGTGCGCAGCCTCGACGGCGCCGTGGACGAGCTGGCCGAGGCGGTCGCGGGCCTGCGCGAGATCGCCCGGGGCCTGCGTCCCAGCGCCCTCGACGACGGGCTCGGGCCGGCCCTCGCCGACCTGGCCCGCCGCAGCCCCCTGCCGGTCGGGGTGGAGGGGCCGCCTCAGGGCCTTCCACCCGAGATCGAGACCGCCGCCTACTACGTCGTGCTGGAGGCGGTGGCCAACGCGGTGAAGCACGCGGACGCGACCCGGGTGGACGTGCGCGCGGAGCGCCTCGACGGCGGGCTCGTCGTGACCATCGCCGACGACGGCTGCGGCGGGGCGGCTGCCACCGCGAGCGGCGGGCTCGCGGGCCTCGCCGACCGGGTGGCCGCCCACGGCGGCGCGATGACCGTCGACAGCCCGCCCGGCGCCGGCACCCGCCTGGAGGTGGTGCTCCCGTGCGGGTCGTGATCGGCGAGGACTCGACGCTCTTCCGCGAGGGGCTGGCGCTGCTGTTGCGTGACGCCGGGCACGAGGTGGTCGCCGCCGTCGGCGACGCCCCGTCGTTGCTCGAGGCCGTCGCCCGCGAGCTCCCCGACCTGGCCGTGGTCGACATCCGGATGCCCCCGAGAAACGAGGACGACGGGGCTCGGGCCGCGGCCGAGATCCGGAGCCGGCACCCGGGCGTCGCGGTGATGCTGCTGTCGCAGCACGTCGAGACGCGCCACTCGCTCGACCTCGTCGCCGCCGGCGGCTTCGGCTACCTCCTGAAGGACCGCGTGCTCGACGTCGACGACTTCCTCGACGCGCTGCGGCGCGTGGCCGCCGGCGGGTCGGCGCTCGACCCGGAGGTGGTGGCTGCGCTCGTGGCCGGCCGCCGCGACGATCCCCTGGCCGCGCTCAGCCCGCGGGAGCGCGAGGTGCTGGCCCTGATGGCCGAGGGCCGCACCAACGCGGGCATCGCGCGGCGCCTCTGGCTCACCGACCGCACCGTCGAGACCCACGTTCGCAGCATCCTCGGAAAGCTCGGCCTGCCGGCCTCCGACGAGGATCACCGGCGCGTGCTGGCCGTCCTCGCCTTTCTGCGCGCCGACGCGGGGCCCGGTCTCCGCGCCACCACGTAGCTCGGTCCCGCGCCCGCCACGATGCCGCCCGGGCCGGGCGCCGGGAGGATCGCTCCGACGGTTCAACCACGCCTCGGAGGAGCCATGAGCACCAGCACCCGCCACATCGACGTCTCGCCCTCGCGCCGCCTCGGCGCGCCCCACCTCGCCCTCGCCCTCGCCATCCTCTCCCTGCCCGGGAGCCTGCTCCCATGGGACTGGTTCTCCGCCGGGGGCATCGTCATCGGTGTCCCGCTCGCCCTCGCCGGCCTCGTCCTCGGGCTGCGGGCCCGCCGCGACCCCGCGGCAACCACGGGCTCCCGCCGAATGGGCACCGCGGCCGCGGCCCTCGCGGTGGCCGTGCTCCTGATCCCGGTCGTCTGGATCATCGCCTCCGCCCTGGGGTAGGAGCGCCAGGAGCCGCGCGCCCCTGCCCGGGGGCGCGCGGGCCGACGACGGGTCAACGCGCGCCCGAGCGAGACCCGCGAGCCGCTGAGGCCGCCTCCCGGGCGCCGCGGGCCGGAGTGCGATCTGGATGCGGAGCGTTGCCCTATGCTGCCCCGAGGGACCGTCCCACATGCAAGGCGGAGCAGCCGGCGCGCCGGCGCGGGGAGGGAGCTGCACGATGCCGAGCGCGGGTCCTCCGTACTCGCCTGAGTTCCGGGCTGAGGCGGTGCGCCTGCTGCGCTCGGGCGGCACGACGGTGGCCGAGCTCTCGCGCGAGCTGGGCGTCTCCGAGCCGACGCTCCGCAGATGGAGGCTCCAGGCCGGGGATGACCACGGGCCGGCCGCAGCCACGACCATCGACGAGCCCTCTCGTGTCCACGGCTCTACGGGAAAGGACCGATCCATGCGGATGTTGGCGAGGCTCACCGCAGATGTCATCGACATCGGCATCGTCGTCGTCACGGCGCCCCCCAGGTGGGCGGCGAACGGCTTGCGCCGGTACGCGGAGGGGAAGAGCGAGGCGTAGCGAATGACGCCCGGGGAGCAGGCTGACGAGCTTCCCTAGCGGCCGCGCGCCGCTCCCACCACCCGGCGGATCTCGCCGGTCACCAGCCGGGGCTGGTCGAGCTGGATGTAGTGCCCGCTCCGTGCGGCGATCACGTGGCGGGCGCCCGGCACGAGCTCGGCCAGCGCGTCCTGCGAATCCTGGAAGGCCCGCTCCAGCGCCTCGACCGGCCAGTCGGGTGGGAGCCCGAACGGGTTCGGGAGCGTCCGTGAGTGGGAGAGGACGACCAGCGGCATCCGGCGCAGGGGCGTGTCGGCCTGCGCCTGACGCATCTGGGCGGCGCTGACCTCGAGGCTGAGCCGCTCGATCGCCGCGTAGCCCTCGAGCCCGGGCGGCGGGCCCGGGGCGAGCACCGCGGCCGCGTACTGCTCGGGCGTCAGGAGCTCCTTGATGGCGGCGGCGTACCGCTCGTTCTGGGCGTCGATCGAGACGAGTCCCGCGACCCCGCGGGGGTGGGTGGTGGCGTAGAGGCGCGCGACCATGCCGCCGAACGAGTGGCCGGCCAGCACGTAGGGGCCCGGGACACGGGCCGCGCGCAGCAGCCTGCGCAGATCGCCGACGATGTCGGCCGCGCTGCGCGGCATCGCGACCGGGTCGCTGCGGCTCAGCTCCTCCGGGCTCGCGGAGGTGCCCGGACGGTCGTAGGCGCAGACGCGGGTGAAGCGCGCGACCGCCGGCAGCACGGCCTGGCCGGGTCCGGATGGCGCCGCGCTCCAGACATCGCCGCGATCGCCGGTGCCGGCCTCGAGCACGACGGTCGGGCTCCCCGCGCCACGGCACTCCAGGTAGAGCCTGCGACCGCCGGGGATCGCGACGCGGCCGGCGAAGTTGCCGTGGGCCGCGGTGGGGGCGGGTGACGGCGAGCTCGTCAGGCCCGGCTCCCGCTCGTGGGCGCCGGCGGCGCCGGCGGCCCAGGCCGCGACCAGGCAGGCAATGGCCGCCACGATCAGGAGCGCCAGGACGCGGAGGCTCCCGCCCGCCGCCGCGCCGGTCGTGCGTCGTGCGGTCCTCACGCCGGGAGCCCCTCGGTTGACGGTGTCCACCGTGTCACGAGTCGAGCCCCGGCGTCCAAGGGGGGCGGCGCTTCCCCGTCGACAGACCGGTCACGGGCGATGTACGGTCGCCCTCTCCGACGAAGGCGATCCCGAGTGAGCGTTGGTCGGCTGGGCAGGGCCGCAGCGCCTCACCCCGTCGCGGGGTACGGACGCCGCGCGGTCAGCGCGCTCGCGCTGGTCGCCGGGATCGTCGCCCTCGGCCTGCTGGCGGGCCCCGCCGCGGGCGCTCCGGCGGGGGCGGGCTCCACGGCCGACGCCGTCACGAATCGCATCGCCTGGAAGGCGTGCGGGGACCGGTTGCAGTGCGCGCGGGTGCAGGTCCCGCTGGACTGGTCACGCCCCGGCGGCCCCACGATCACGCTCTCAGTGATCCGCCACCGCGCCAGCAGGCCGGACCAGCGGATCGGGACGATGTTCTTCAACCCGGGCGGGCCGGGCTCCTCCGGCGTCGAGGAGGTGCGCAGGAGCGCGGACCTGCTCGACCGGACCGGCCAGGGCCGCTTCGACGTCGTCAGCTGGGACCCGCGCGGCACCGGCGCCAGCACGCGGGTGCGCTGCTTCGACAGCCCGGCGGCGCGCGAGCGCTTCTGGGGAGACCTGCCCGCCGTGCCGACCACGGTGGCGGCCCAGACGAACTACCAGCGCAAGGCCGTCGAGTACGGGCGCCGCTGCGCCCAGGCGAGCGGCGACCTGCTCAAGTACATCTCCGCCGCCGACACGGTGCGCGACATGGATCACCTCAGGCGCCTGGTCGGCGATCGGCGGCTGACCTACTACGGCTGGTCCTACGGCACCATCCTCGGCCAGACCTACGCCAACATGTTCCCGCGCCGCGTGCGGGCGATGATCATCGACGGCGTCCTCGACCCGCGGCCCTTCACGAAGTCGATCCAGGCGGCGATCGGCAGGGGCCTGGTCGGCACCGATCTCAACTTCCGGGAGTTCCAGCGGCTCTGCGAGCTCGCCGGGCCCGAGCGCTGCGCGCTGGCCGGCAAGGGCCCGGTCAGGGCGCGGGTCCAGGGCCTGATCCACCGGCTGCAGCGCCGCTCGATCCCGGCGCCGTCGGCCGATCCTCCCGGCCGGGCCACCTACGCCGACCTGTTGGTCGCCCTCTTCCCCTGGACTCCGAACGCCGCCACCTGGCCCGTCATGGCCGAGGCGCTCGACGAGGCGGCGGCCGGGGACGGATCGGCCCTCTTGACCTTCTCCCGGCAGCTGCCCTCGATCGTTCACGCGGCGATCGTGCCGGCGGCGGCCCTGCAGTGCGCGGACAAGCCGCCCCCCACGGTCGGCTCCGAGGCCTGGCCCGAGGTGATCGGACGCTTCAGGGGGGAGAACTTCGCGCTCGGCCCGACCAACGGCTGGTGGCTGTGGGGGCCCTGCGCCACCTGGCCGGTGAAGAGCGCCCACCGGTACACCGGGCCCTGGAACGCGACCACGCCCAATCCGGTGCTGGTGGTCGGCACCCGGGTCGACCCGAGGACGCCCTACCCGGGCGCCCGCGCCGTCGCGGGCCTACTCGGCAACGCGGTGCTGCTGACCCACGACGGCTACGGGCACACGACGACCGCCGACCCCAGCGCCTGCGTCGTCGCGGCGATGGGGGCATACCTCACCGGCCTGACCACGCCGCCGCCGGGGACCGTCTGCCCGTCGGACCGCCAGCCCTTCGACCCGGACTTCGGCGAGCCCCTGCCCTGACCGCCACGCCCCGCTCCGGGGGCCCGGGCCCGGGCGCAACGGCGCCGCGCGGTTAGACTCTCCGGCACCCGCTGGGACCTGAGGGGTGTGCCATGGCGGAGGATGCCGGCTCGGCGGCCGCGCGCGGGGACGATGAGCTCCGGGACTCGATCCGGGCGCAGCTCGCCGACGTCCGGCGGGAGGTGCTCGAGCTGGTGGCGTGCGAGACCCAGCTCGTGGCGGCCGCCCACAGGCCGGACCTGCGGCGATGGGCCGTTGACGTCGGCGGCCCCGTGGTCGTCGCGCTCGTGCTGCTCACGGCCTTCGGGCTCGCGAACGCGGCGGCGGTGCACGGGCTCTCGTCGGTCATGCCGTCGTGGGCCGCCGCGCTGGCCCTCGCGGGCGCGTGGGTGGCCGTCGGAGCGGTGCTCGCCCTCGCCATCCGGATCCGCGGCGAGCGCGGCGACGGGCTGAGGTGGTGGCGTGCGCTGACCGGGACCCCCGACGACAGGCTGGGTGAGGTCCGCGAGGCGCGCGACCGGGCCGAGCGCGCCCTGCGGGAGTCGCTCGAGCGCCTCGCGCCGGACCTCGCCCAGGAGGCCGCCTCCGCCGTCGTGCCGGTGGCGAGCGCGGTGGCGACCGGGATGGCGGCCGGGATGGCGGGCGGCGTCGTCGATGCGGGCGGCGACCTGCTGGAGGGCTCCGACGACGTGGTCGAGGCGATCACCGAGGACGTGCCCGGCGGGGGCGTCGTCAACCAGATCTGGGACGTCGTGCTTCTGCCCGGCCGCTTCGGGGTCCGGGTCGCGACGACGGTCCTCCGGCGCACCCCGCCCACCGACCCAGAGGCCTGATCCCGCACGGCGCGCGGTGTCGCGGGAGGGGCGGACCGGTAGCATCGCCGGTCCAAGATGATTCGTACTCTCACTATCGGCATCGGCCTGCCGCCGCCGTTCGACACGCCCTACATGGAGCGGGCGCTGCTGGCGGGGGTGCTGATCGCCGTGCCGCTCGCGCTGCTGGGAACCTGGGTGGTGATCCAGGGCCGCGCCTTCTTCGCCCACGCGGTCGGCGTCGCCACCTTCCCCGGGGTGGTGATCGGCATCGGGGTCCCCGCCATCGGCCCGTTCGTCGGGTCGCTGCTGGCCGCGGGCGTCTTCACGCTCGCGGTCACGAGCGTGGAGCGCGACCACCGGGTCAGCGGCGGCGCCGTCACCGGGCTCGCGCTGTTGACGGCGATGGCGCTCGGGGCGGTGCTGCTGGTGTCGGTGTTCGCGACCTCCACGCCCGTGGAGGCGGTCCTGTTCGGGTCGCTGCTGGCCGTCTCGGACGCGGACGTCCTGCGCTGCCTGGTCATCGCCGGGATCACGATCGCCGGCCTGGCGCTCCTGCACGGGCGGCTGGCGGCGACGGCCTTCGACCGGCGCTGGGCCTCCGGGGCCGGCGTGGGGCTGCGGCTCGGCGACGTGGCCCTGCCGGCCCTGCTGGCCGTCGCCGTCGTCGCCGCGCTGCCGGCCGTCGGCAGCCTGCTGGTGTCGGGGCTCGTGGTGCTCCCGGCCGCCACCGCCCGCCTGCTGGCGCGGCGGCTCGGGCCGATGATGGCGCTCAGCGCCGCCCTCGGCCTGGGGCTCACGGTGGCCGGCCTGGCCCTCGCCCGGGAGCTCGACCTGCCGCCGGGGGCGGCGATCGCCACACTCGGGGGGGTCGCCTTCCTCCTCGTCGCCGCGGCCCAGGGGACGGGCGCGGCGCTGGCGCGGCGGCGGGTGGGGGCGACGGCGTGAGCCCCGCCGGGCTCGACGTGCGCGGCCTGTCGGTCGATCTGGGGGGCCGGACCGTGCTCGAGGACGTCACCTTCTCCGCTCCGGCGGGAGCCCTGGTCGGCGTTCTGGGCCCCAACGGCGCCGGCAAGACGACCCTGCTGCGCGCGCTGCTCCGGCTGGTGCCGCACCGCGGGCAGGTGTCGCTGCCGGGGGCGATCGCCTACGTCCCCCAGTCGGGCTCGGTGAACCTGGCCTTTCCGGTCCACGCGCTGGGGGTCGTCGCGATGGCGCGCTACCCGCGGCGCCGCTGGGGCTGGCGGTTGCCGGGGGCAGACCGGGCGCTGGCCCTCGACGCCCTCGAGGAGGTCGGGATGGCCGCCCTCGCCCGGCGCCCCTTCGACGAGCTGTCGGGCGGGCAGCGCCAGCGGGTGCTTGTCGCCCGGGCGCTGGCCCAGGAGGGCGAGGTGCTGCTGCTCGACGAGCCGCTGTCGGGGATCGACCTGCCCTCCCAGGAGGCCATCCTGGAGGTGGTCGCGGCGCGGTGCGCCGCGGGCGCCCTGGCGCTGATGACGACCCACGACCTGGCCCAGGCGGCCCGGGTCTGCCAGCGCCTGGTCCTGCTCGACCGGGTGCTGATCGCCGAGGGCGCGAGCGCCGAGGTGATGCGGGCCGACGTGCTGCGCCGCGCCTACGGCGCGAGCCTCCTGACGGTCGACGGCGGCAGCGTGCTGCTGGACGACGACTCCCACCACCACCATCACCACGGCTGATGGGCGCGGCGCTCGACTGGCTCGCCGACCCCTGGACCTCGGGGATCATGCGCCGCGCGCTCGCCGAGCTGAGCCTGGCGGGGGCTCTCTGCGGGGGGCTCGGGTGCTTCGCCGTGGTGCGCGGCCTCGCGTTCCTCAGCGAGTCGATGGCCCACACGATGCTGCTCGGCGTCGTGCTCGCCTTCGCGCTCGGCGTGCCGACCCTGGCGGGCGCCGCGCTCATCGCGGGCCTCACGGTGGCGCTCGCCGTCGCCATCGGCTCGGACCGCCGCGTGACCTTCGACACGGCGATGGGGGTGCTGCTGCCGACCCTCTTCGGCGCGGCGGTCGCGACGGCGGCGCTGGTCGAGGGCTACCGCAGCCGGCTGGCGGACGCCCTCTTCGGCTCGGTGCTCGGCGTGACCGAGACCGACCTGATCGTCGCCGCGTCGGTGGCCGCGGTCGTGCTCGCCACCCTCTGGCTGGCCGGCCGGCGGCTCGAGCTGGTGGCGTGCGACCGCGCGCTGGCCGAGGCGATGGGGTACCGCGTGCGGGCGCTCGACCTGCTCCTGCTGGTGGCCGTCACGCTGGCGGTCGTCGTGGCCCTGCGGGCGGTGGGCAACGTGCTGGTGACGGCGCTCGTCCTGGGCCCGGCCCTCACGGCCCGCCTGGTGGCGCGCCGGTTCTGGCCCATGGTCGCGTGGGCCGCCGGCATCGCGGTGGCGTGCGGCGTGGTCGGGCTCTACGCCACCTGGTACTCCGACGTCGGGGCCGGCGCGGCCGTCACGCTCGCCGTCGCCGCGGCGTTCGCGGCCGTCGCCGCGGCCGGCCGGCTGGCGCGGCGCCCGTGGCCGTTGCGCCGCCGGCCCGCGGGGTCGAGCGTTCCCCAGGCATGAGACTCAGTCGCATTTCTGGCCCTCTCGCGGCGGCCGTCGCCGGGCTGGCGCTGGCGGCGGCGGCCTGCGGCTCGTCGGACGAGGGCTCCGGGACCTCGGGCGAGCGCCTGCGCGTCGTGGCGACGACGATGCAGCTCCAGGACTTCGCGCGCCAGGCCGGCGGCGACCGGGTCGACGTGACCGGCATCCTCGGCACCGAGGACGAGCCCCACGAGTACGAGCCGACCCCCGACGACGCCGACGCCGTGAGCTCGGCCGACGTGATCGTCGAGAACGGCGCCGGCCTCGACGGGTGGCTCTCCGACCTGCAGTCCAACGCTCCCGACGACGCGGTGATGGTGACCGCCGCCGAGGGCGTCGCCCTGCTGCCGACGCAGGAGACGGGCTTCCCGGGCGACCCTCACGTCTGGCACGACCCCGCCCTGGCGGCGCGCATGGTGGACAACATCGCCGCCGGGCTGGCGGAGGCCGACCCCGCCGGCGCCTCGGCCTACCGGGCGAACGCCGAGCGCTACGCCATGCAGCTCGAGGCCATGGCCGCCGAGATCGAGCAGGTCTTCGCGCCCGTGCCGCCCGCGAAGCGGCTGCTGGTGACCAGCCACGACGCCTTCGGCTACTTCGCCCGGGCCTACGACATCACCCAGGTGGGCACGGTGCTGCCCTCGGTGACCACCGAGACCGAGCCGTCGGCGCAGCAGGTCCAGGAGCTGGTGGAGGAGATCCGCGACGCCGGCGTCACGGTGGTCTTCACCGAGGAGGCCGTGGACGCCCGCCTCGAGGAGCAGGTGGCCGACGAGGCCGGGGCCCGGGTCGACGCGAGCCTCTACGCGGACGCCCTCGGGGAGCCCGGGTCGGACGGGGCGACCTTCATCGAGGCCGAGCTCGCCAACGCGCGGGCGATGGCCGAGGCGTGGCGGACGTCCTAGCGCCGCCCCTCAGGCGGCGGCGCACCCGGGGCAGTGGCCGCGCAGAAGCACGTCGTGGCCCTCGACCCGGTAGCCCGAGCGCTCGGCCGTCAGCTCCAGCGCCCGCTCGAGCTGCGGGTCCTCGAACGGGACGACCTCGCCGCAGTCGCTGCACACCAGATGGTGGTGGTGCTCGCCCGAGGGCTGCAGCGGCTCGTACATCGCCGCCCCGGCCCCCATCTCGAGCCGCTGCACCAGCCCGAGCCCGACGAGCAGGTCGAGCACCCGGTAGACGCTCGCGATGCCGACGCTGCGGTCGCCCCCGCGGAGCTCGTCGAACACCTCCTGGGCCGAGCGGCAGCACTCCTGGCGCGCCAGCGACTCGATGACCGCCTGGCGGGCGCCGCCCGAGCGGTGCCCGGCGAGGGCGACCATCTCGAGGGCGTGCCGGGTCCACCCGGGACCTGCGGCGGCGGAGTGCGACGTGGCCATCGCCCCTAAGGGTACGGCGGCCCGCTCAGGAGGTCGAGCGGACCAGCGCGGAGCCGGAGGCGGGCGGGGCCGACGCGTCGGCGCGGGTCGCGAGCAGGTTCAGGCCCGCGGCCACGAGGGCGATGAGGACGACGATGAGCACTCGGGTGGCCACGACCGATGTTTCGGCCGCAGCCCCGCCGACTTGAGCGCCGCGTCAGGCCTCGACGTCGAGCAGGAAGACCGGGTGGTCGGCCGGGTCGGGCAGCTTGGCGAAGTAGCGCTCCACCTCACGGCCCACCTTCGCCCGGTACGCGTCGATGACGGGCGGCCGGTCGCCGACCGCGATCTCGTCGGCGGCGAACCGGTGGACCCGGCCGCGCCGGTGCAGCTCGCCGCCACGGGCGGCCCGGAGGTTCCTCACCCAGTCCGACTCGCCCCGGGTGGACACCAGGTAGCGGGCGCCGTCGTGGTCCACGGGGATCACCGGCACGCGGAGGGGCCGCCCGCTGCGCCGCCCGGGCACGATGAGCTCCTCCGAGCCCATGATCCCGAGGCGCATCGCGAGGGGGTTGAAGACCTTGCGGGTGAACCACGCTGGCGCCAGGTATGCCACGGGGGCATCATGGTCGGGGAATGCCCCCCCGCGCAAGGCTGGCCGCCCTCGTGGCGCTCGTGGTCGGCGCCCTGGCCATCGCGGTGGCGCTGGGGCTGGGGGAGCGGCTCGCCGACCTGCGCGACGGCATCGACGACCTCGGGGCCCTCGGGCCGCTCGCGTTCATCGCGCTCTACGTCGTGGCGGTGGTCGCCGCGGTCCCGGCGTCGCTGCTCACCGTCGCGGCGGGGGCGCTCTTCGGCGCGGTCCTGGGAACGGCGATCGTGGTCGTCGCGGCCACCGCCGGGGCCTGCATCGCCTTCCTGATCTCGCGCCGCTTCGCCCGCGCCGCCGCCGCGGCCTGGCTCGAGGGCCACCCCGGCGCCGCCCGGGTCGAGGGGCTGGCGGCCGAGCACGGGGCGGCGTCGGTCGCGCTGGCGCGCCTCGTCCCGGTGATCCCGTTCAGCCTCCTCAACTACGCCTTCGGGCTCACGCGGGTGCCCTTCCGCACCTACGCGCTCTGGACCGCCGTCTGCATCGTCCCCGGCACCGTGCTCTACGTCGTCGGCGGCGACGCGGTCGGCACCGGCCTCGCCGAGGGGATGGTGCCGGTCGCCCTGCTGATCGCCCTCGCCGCCGCCGCCGCGGTCGTGGCGGCGCTCCTGGTCTACGCGCGGCGGCGCCTGCGCCGACGGGAGCTGGAGCCGCGCCCGCCCGTGTAGGTTCGGAGCGTGGGCGCGGACTACGAGCTGGCGATCGTCGGGTCGGGTCCCGGCGGGCACAAGGCCGCCATGCAGGCCGCCAAGCTGCACCGCCGCACGGTGGTCATCGACCGCGGCGGCATGCTCGGCGGGGTGTCGACGAACACCGGGACCATCCCGAGCAAGACCCTGCGCGAGGCGATCCTCTACCTCACCGGCCTGGGCCAGCGCGACATCTACGGCCAGGCCTTCCGGGTGAAGGCCGACCTCACCTTCGACGACCTGCGCCGGCGCATGGAGCAGGTGATCGAGCGCGAGCGCAACGTCGTCCGCGACCAGATCATGCGCAACCACGTGACCCTGGTGGAGGGCACCGCCGCCTTCGCGGCGCCGGGCGAGCTGAGGGTGGCCTCGCCGGACGGCGAGCGCGTCGTCACGGCCGAGCGGGTGATCCTGGCGCCGGGCTCGCGGCCCAGCCGGCCCGAGGGCGTCGCGTTCAACGAGAAGACCATCCTCGACTCCGACGGCATCCTGCACCTGCGCGAGATCCCCGACACCATGGTGGTCGTCGGCGCCGGCGTGATCGGCGTCGAGTACGCGTCGATGTTCACCGCGCTCGGCTGCAAGGTGACGCTGATCGACGGGCGCCCGGAGGTGCTGTCGTTCTGCGACCGGGAGATCGTCGAGGCCCTGCTCTTCTACCTGCGCGACCGGCGCCTGAGCCTGAGGGTCGGCGAGAAGGTGGTCGCGGTGGAGGAGCACCCCGTCGGGCACGGTCACGCGGCTGGAGAGCGGGAAGATGATCGCCGCCGACGTGGTCCTCTACTCGGCGGGCCGGCGGGGCGCCGTCGACGAGCTGCGCCTGGAGGCGGCCGGACTGGCCGCCACCGAGCACGGCCAGCTCGAGGTCGGCGACACCTACCGCACCGCGGTCGACCACATCTGGGCCGTCGGCGACGTGATCGGCTTCCCCAGCCTCGCCTCCTCATCGGCCGAGCAGGGCCGGGTGGCCGCCCTCGACGCCTTCGGGCATTCCGGCGAGACGCTGTCGGACAACGTCCTGCCCTTCGGCATCTACGCGATCCCCGAGATCAGCTTCGTGGGGCGCAACGAGGCCGAGCTCACCGAGGCCGGCGTGCCCTACGAGGTGGGCGTCTCGCGCTACCGCGAGCTCGCGCGCGGGCAGATCCTGGGCGACACCCACGGGATGCTGAAGCTCATGGTGCACGCCAAGGACCGCACCCTGCTCGGCGTCCACGCCTTCGGCCCCGGCGCCACGGAGCTGATCCACATCGGCCAGACGGCGATGGCCCTGGGCGGCCGGGTCGACTACCTCGTCGACGCGGTCTTCAACTACCCGACCCTCGCCGAGGCCTACAAGGTCGCGGCGTTCGACGCCGTCAACCGGCTCGCGAGCCTCGAGGAGGCGCTCTCTGACTGAGGCGCGCAAGCGGCGCATCGACGTGGGGGAGGTGCGGCTGGCGGTGGCCGAGGCCGGCGACCCGGCCGGCGAGCCGGTCGTGCTGCTGCACGGCTTCCCCGAGTTGTCGCCACTCGTGGCGGCACCAGCTCCCGGCGCTGGCCGAGGCCGGCTACCACGCCGTCGCCCCCGACCTGCGCGGCTACGGCGGCTCGGACCGCCCGGCGGCGGTCGAGGCCTACGCGGCGCCGGCGCTGGTGGGCGACGTCGCCGGGCTCATCCGGGCCCTCGGCCACGAGAGCGCCCACGTCGTCGGCCACGACTGGGGCGGCTGCCTCGCCTGGGGGCTGGCGGGCGAGCCGGCCCGAGATGGTCCGGCTCGCTGACGATCCTGAACGCCCCCCAGGGGCCCGTGTCGGCGCGGCTGCGCCGCGAGGACCGCGCCCAGCAGGCCAAGAGCTGGTACATGCTGCTCTTCCAGTTCCCCGGCGTGGCCGAGGCCTGGCTCTCGGACGACGACTTCGCCAACCTGCGCGCCTTCGTCTTCGGCACCGCGGCGCCCGGCGCGTTCCCCGCCCGAGGACCGCGAGGTCTTCGTCGACGCCCTCCGGCGCGACGGCGCGCTCACCGCGGCCCTGAACTACTACCGGGCCAACATGCCGCCGGCCTCGTGGCTTCGCGACCCGCCCGACCCGCCCGCGATCCCCGTCCCGACCATGATCATCTGGGGCGAGGCCGACGCCTACATGGACCCGCTGCTGCTGGAGCGCTCGGCGGCGACCGTCACCGGCCCGCTGCGCGTCGAGCTGCTGCCCGGCGTGAGCCACTGGGTGCAGCAGGAGGCCCCCGACAGGGTCACCGACCTCCTCCTGGACTTCCTCTCGGCGCAGGGGCGCGGCTCCTCGCGGGCGCTCAGCCCCGCGCAGGCGCCGACGGTCCAGCTTCCCGGACGGCAGGCGCGGAAGGGCGTCGACGGCGGTGACGGTCTGGGGCGCCTGGTGCGGCGCCAGGGCCCGGGCGACGTGCCGGCGCAGCTCCGCGGCCAGGGCGTCGCCGGCCCCGGCCCCCGGCGCCAGCACCACGAACGCGGCCGGCCGCAGCAGGCCGTCGGTCGTCGGGCCGCCCCACCACCGCGGCCTCGGCCACGGCGCCGTGGGCGACCAGGGCGGCCTCCACCTCGACCGGGCTCACGAAGCGCCGCGTCCACCTTGAACAGGTCGTCGGCCCGGCCCAGGTGCCGGTAGACGCCGTCGCTCTCGCTCAGCACGTCGCCCATCCGCAGCCAGGGGCCGAACACCACCTCGCGCGTCTCGGCGGCGCGCCGCCAGTAGCCGCTCGTGTTCGACTCGCTGCGGATCCAGAGCCGGCCCGGGCTCCCCGGCTCCACCGGCAGGCCCTCGTCGTCGGCGAGGCGGATGTCGACGCCCGCCCACCGCCCGCCCGATGGTGCCGGGCATCGGCTCGCCCGGGC
Source organism: Miltoncostaeaceae bacterium (assembly GCA_963819845.1). Taxonomy (GTDB): domain Bacteria; phylum Actinomycetota; class Thermoleophilia; order Miltoncostaeales; family Miltoncostaeaceae; genus DATAGF01. The sequence continues at coordinate 341,853 of CAWFXQ010000012.1, read as the reverse complement.
GCGTCGAGATCACCACGTTCGAGCACTCCGAGCACCCGAGCCCCTCGACCAGCTCGAGGCCGGCGACCTCGCGCAGGCGCGCGGCGACGGCCGGCGGCAGGCTGTCGCCCGAGGAGACCGCCAGGCGCACGGTCGACAGCGCCCCGGGGTCGGGATGGCGCTCGAGGAAGCGGGCGACCTGGGCCCAGAACGTCGGCACGCCGGTCAGCACGGTCACCCGCTCGCGGGCGACGGTGGCCAGGACGGCGCGCGGCCTCGGCATGACGCCCGCGAGGACGGCCGTCGCGCCCCGCCCGAGCACCCGGAAGAACCCGTTGCCGAACCCGAGCGAGGTGAAGAGGCGGGCCGCCGAGTGGCAGCGGTCGCCCGGGCCGAGGGCGAGGACCTCGCGCGCGTAGGTCTCGACGCCGGTCCGCATGTCGCGATGGGCGTGCATGGCGCCCTTGGGCCGTCCGGTGGAGCCGGACGAGTAGACGAGGTAGGCCAGGTCCTCCGGGTGCACCGGGGCGACCGGCGCCGGGGGGCCGGCGGCGAGCGCCTCCGGGGGGATCGCGACCGCGCCCGGCACGGCGGTGCCGGGCTCGGCCACCGCCACGGCCGGCTCGCAGTCGTCGATGATCTCGGCCAGGCGCTCCGGGCCGGCGGCCGGGTCGACCGGCACCGCCACGGCGCCGATGCGGGCCGCGCCAAGGAAGGCGGCGAGCCACGGCCGCCCGTCCCGCAGCGCCAGGGCCACCCGGTCGCCGCGGCGCGCGCCGGCCTCGCGCAGCGCCCCGCCCGCCCGGGCGGCCGCCTCCGACAGCTCGGCGAAGGTCCAGGCGCCCGACTCGTCGACCGCGGCCTCCGCCTGCGCGAGCGCCCCGGCCGCGTGGCGCTCCACCAGGAGCCCGACCAGGTTCCCGCCGGCCGGCGCGGGCCGCGCGGGCCCCGGCCGCGGCGCCGGCGGGCCCGGCAGGACGGCCTCGGCGAGGGCGTCGAGCGCCTCGGGCGGCACCCGCGACGGCAGCACCAGCGCCGCGTCGGTGACGCCGGCCTCGCCGAGCCGCCGCAGCTCCCCGGCCAGCTCAGCCGGCGGCGCGACGATGCCGGTGGTCCTCAGCCAGCGCAGCAGGGCCGAGGGGGTCGTGCCGAGGAAGTCGGCCTCCGGCCGCAGCCAGGCCCGGGCCTCGCGGAGGCTCGGCACCGGCAGGGCGAAGGTGTAGAGGGCGCAGCGCAGCGGCGGCCGCCCGGCCTCGCGGCGGGCGGCGTCGGCGATCGCGAGGCGCTCCGCCACGAGCTCGGGACCGGCGAACGCCGCCACGATGCCGTCGGCCGCCCGCCCGGCCAGCCGCAGCAGCCGCGGGCCGTGGGCGGCGAGCAGGATCGGGGGGCCGCCGGCCTGGGCAGGGGCGGGCAGGTTGGGGGCGCGCTCGAGGGCGCCGGGCACGTCGGCGCCGCCCGGGTCGTCGAACATCGCCCGCATCACCGCCAGCGCGGTCCGCACCCCCGCCGTGCGATCGGCGGGCGTGCCGAACGGCACGCCGTAGGCGCGGTGCTCGGCGACGTCGGAGCCGGTCCCCAGCCCGACGATGAGGCGGCCGCCGGAGATGACATCGAGGACCGTCGCCATCTTGGCCGCGAGCGGCGCCGGCCGGTAGCTCGCCGCGAGCACGGCCACGCCGAGCCGCGGCCGGCGCGTCAGCGCCGCGAGGGCCGCCAGGGTGGTGAGGGCGTCGAAGGCCGGCTCGTCCTTGCGGCGGCCGGGCGACTGCAGATGGTCGTTGGCCCAGAGCGCGTCGAAGCCGAGCCGCTCGGCGCGCAGGGCGAAGTCGCGCACGTCGGGTCCACCCGGAGCCGTACTGCGGGATCCGGACCCCGATCGCGGGCGCGCTCATGGCGGGGTACTACCCGATCCCGCGCCGCCGCGCGGCCCCGCCGCTCCCGCGGAGAGCTAGCCGGGGCCGATGATGAGCACGACCTGCGCCTCGGCGGGAGCCGCCGCGGCGAGGGCGCCCGACGCCGGCAGCGCGGTCACCTGGCCGACCTGCAGGTCGGCGGCGACGCGGTCGGCCGCCGCCTGCTGGCCCTCCCGGTAGTAGACCGTGGTCGGGTCGGTGGTCGTGGGCGCGTTCCCCGTCGTCACCCCCGTGTAGCCGAGGCTCTCGGCCTCGTCGGCCGTGCGCCCGGCCGCGCCCTGGACGTCGGTCGCGTTCAGCACTGCGAGGCGGATCTGGTCGCGCGCCGGCGGCGCGGTCGGCTCCTGCTCGGCCGTTGTGGTCGCCGGGGCCGTGGTGGTCGTGGGCGGCGCCGTGGTTGTGCCGCCCGTCGTCGCCGCGCCGCCGCCGGCGGAGTCGGGCGGGGGCGGCGCCAGCACCGTCGCCGGGCCGTCGTCGCCGCGCAGCACCCAGCCGGCGATGAAGCCGATGACCAGGCATGAGATCACGAGGGCGAGCGGGCGCAGCCACGCGCGTCCGCCGGGGGCGCGGTCGGGTGAGGCGGTGTCGGGGTCGGATGCCATCTCGGGCCAGGGACGTTTGGGGTGCAGGACCGCTGGCGATGCTAGCCGGTGCCGCGGTCGGCACGGGCGATACGGCTGATCGGGCACGCTGGCGCCCGCCGGGCCCGGTGCTATGGTTGCGCGCAGGTCGCGCTGCCCGCGCTGCCGGCGTCCCCGGGGGCTGCTCCCACGCCGGCGTCCCACTCATTGGACGCGCGACCGAGAAGGCCCGCGGCCTCCGACGGCACTCGCGTGCCCGGCAGGCCGGAACGAGATGCCCGACGGACCGCATCCCACGACCGAACCGACCGCCCCGGCCCCGCCCGGCGAGGCCCTGTCGCGCGCGCTGGCCGACCCCGCCGCGGCCTGGCCGGACGTGGTGCTGCGCGAGCACCAGCTCGAGGCCCTCGACGAGCTCGCCTCGCGCCTCTCCCACGGTGCGACGCGCACCTGGGTGGACGCGCCGACCGGATCGGGCAAGACGGTGATGTTCCTGGCCCTCGCGGCGGCCCTCGGGGGCAGCACCCTGGTGCTGGTGCCCCGGCGCAACCTCGCCGAGCAGACCGGCGCCGGCCTGGCCCGGCACTTCCCCGCCGTCGAGTCGCACCCCGAGGGGCCCGACTCGGCCGGCAAGAGCGGCGTCGCGATCTGCACCTATCAGGCGGCCCTGCGCCACCAGGAGCGCATGGACTGGGAGTCGGTGACGCTCCTGATCTGCGACGAGGCCCACACGACCCTCGGGGCGCAGACGCGCAAGATGCTCGACCGGGCCGTGAACGCCGTGGTGGTGGGCTTCACGGCGACCGGCGCCACGACGACCGGGCACGTCGAGCAGGTGTTCGGGCCGGTCGCGACCACCCTCGACCGGCTCTCGGCGATCGAGCGCGGCATCCTCTGCCCGCTGCGGTCGCTCCGCGTCGAGCGCTCGGTTGACCTCTCCGACGTCGCCCGGGTGCGCGGCGACTTCGACCAGGCCTCCCTGGGCCGGGCGCTCGACCGGGCCAAGTGGCATCGCGCCTGCGCCGAGGTGTGGGATGAGCACTTCGCCCCGCTCAAGCTGGCCGGCGTGGCCTACACCGCCACCGTCGCGCAGGCCCACGCCCTGGCCGAGGAGCTCACCGCCCGGGGGGTGCGCGCGGCGGCCGTGTCGGGCCAGACCCCGGCCCGCGAGCTGCAGCGCGTGCTGTTCGACTTCGCGTCCGAGCGCATCGACGTGCTCTGCAACGCCGACCTGCTCACCGAGGGCTGGGATGAGACGCGGGCCTCGGTGGTCATGCACCTGGCCCCCACGACCTCCGAGCGCGTGTTCGTGCAGCGCCTGGGCCGCGTGATGCGCCCCGCGCCCGACAAGGAGGCCGTGTCGGTCGAGTTCCTGCCCGTCGGCGACCCGATGGGCGTGCAGACCAGCCACGACGTCTTCGGCCTCGGCTGGTACAAGCCCCTCGGCCGGGTCGCCGGGCCCCCCGAGACCGGCGAGCGCGGCAAGCTCGCGAAGGCGGCGGCGCTCCTGGCCGACCAGGACGACGGCTCGGCCAAGCTGGTCAACCCGGCCGCCGCGCCCGGCCTGATCGCCGCCGGGCTGGCCGACGGCGGGTGGCGCGACGCCGATCCCGCCCTCCTGCCGGTGACGCTGATGGAGGAGTGGGTCGAGGCCGCGGGCCGCGACGTCACGGTTGACGAGCTGATCGAGCGGGTGACCGCCGGCGTGGACCCCCTCGCCGCCGTGCCCTGGTGGGCGCTCAGCGGGCTCGTGGCGCGCCGCCTCACCGACGGCGCCGACCAGCCGTTGTGGCGGGCCTGGGCGACGGCGCTGCTGGTGCAGCCCGACCTGCGCCGGGCGCTGCCCGACGACGTTCCGCGCCGGGTGCTCGACCGCCTGCGGATGACCTCGCGCGAGAGGCTGCGGGCGCTGTGGTGGCACGCCGACCAGTCGGGCAAGTGGGAGCGCCTGGCGACCCTCGAGCAGCTGGGGCGCTCGGGCGACCGCCGCCGGCGCTGGTCGGCCCTCGACGAGGCCTCGGTCTGGGCGCCGAGCTGGGCCTGGGACGTGTCCCGGGCGCTCGCCGACAACGCGCGCCCCGGCCGCAACCAGGAGGTCGCCCGGATCGCCGCCTGGGAGGCGCACCACCTCATCTCGAACGGGGGCGAGCTCGCGCTGATCGGCCTGTGGCTGCGCGCGGCCGGCGAGCCGCCCCCCGACCCGGTCCCGCCCGACGACCCGGACGCCCTGCGCCTGGGCCAGGCCGCCCGGCTCCTGGTGATGCTCGGCCCCGGCGACGTGCCCGCGCGCAGCGAGCACCTGCGCCTCGCGGGCCGGGCGGCCGCCGCGGCCGGCGGGTGGGCGAAGCTGCGCGGCCACCTCGACGCCCTCGACCTGTCCAGCCCCGACGCCCGGCGGGCGCTGCGGGCCGCGGTGGGCGCGATGCAGCCCAAGGCGCTCCTCTCGCGGCGGGCCTACAACGCGCTGCGCGCCCGCTTCCCGCGGCTGCCGGAGCCCGACGCCGTGGGCGTGGGCGAGCCGCGCAAGCGGGCCGCGGGCGAGGAGGGCGCCGCCGCGCCGCGCCGCCGCCGCCGCCGCCGGCGCCTGCGCGCCGCGCCGGGCTCCGAGGGCGCGCCCGCGGCGGGCGCGGAGGCGGCGGCCGCAGCCCGAGCGGCGCGAGGAGCGGCGCGAGGGCGAGGCGGGTCCCGACGGGGCGGCGCCCCCCGCCCGCCGGCGCCGCCGCCGGCGCCGGCGCCCGCGCGCCGCGGCCGCCGGGGGGCAGGCGCCCGGCGGGCCCGAGCCGCCGCCGGAGCCCGCCGGGGCGTGACCCGGCCCGACGACCGCTCCGGAGCCGTCGCCGACGAGCTGTGGGACCGGCTCCGGGCCCTCGCCGAGCGGGTGGCCCGCTACGAGGAGGCCGACGCGGTGGGGGAGCTCGACGAGGAGGGGCGGGCGCGGCTCGACGCCCTTCGGGTGCGGGCGGCCCGGGCCGCCGACCGGGCGCAGCTGGCCGACGAGCTGGCCGACCTGGTCGCCGAGGCCCGGGCGACTCGGCGCGCCCAACGCACCCAATTCCCTTAACGTCCGGGCAACCCGTCCTTCGCCGTCCCGCGATACAACCTCCGACGTGAGCTCCGGCCTGCCGCCCCTCGAGCCCCGTCCGCGCGCCGAGGGCCTCCCGCCGGTCGCCCCGCGCCCCGAGCGAGGGCCCGGCCTGCCGCCGCTCGACCCCCCGCCTCCGGCCGGCCCGCTGCCGCCGCTGGGCGGCCGCGGGGGCGACCAGGCCACCGCCCGGCTCCCCGCCCCTCCCCGCCGCCGCGTGTCCCGGCGCCGGCTGGGCATCGCGTCGGCGGTCGTCGCGGGCCTCGTGCTGGCGGGCGGCGCCGGGGCGCTCGTGGGCGGCCTGGTGTCCGGCGGCGACCCGCCGTCTCAGGAGGCGGTCGAGACCCCGGCGGCCACCAGCACGCCGGCCCCCTCGGTGGGCACCGACGCGGAGCTGGCCGACGCCGTGGCGCGGGTGCGGACGGCCGTGGTGCAGGTGCGGACCACCGGCGGAAGCCAGGGCAGCGGGGTCATCCTCGCCTCCTCGGGCCTCATCGTCACCAACTACCACGTGATCGAGGCCGGCGGGTCGGTCAGCACCGTCACCAGCGACGGGCGCGAGGTTCCGGCCGAGGTCGTGGAGTCGGACGCGCGCCAGGACCTGGCGATCCTGCGCCCCCAGGGCGTCGTCGGTCCCGGGGCCGAGCTGGCGGAGGAGCCCGACGGGGGCCTGCGCCAGGGCGACAGCGTCTTCGCGATCGGAAGCCCCTTCGGGCTCCAGGACACCGTCACCGCCGGCGTGGTCAGCGCCGTCGGCCGCACCAACCCCGAGGGCGTTCCCATGATCCAGATCGACGCCCCCATCAACCCCGGCAACTCGGGCGGCGGGCTCTTCGACCTGCGGGGCCGCCTGGTGGGCATCCCGACCTCGATCGTCGGCCCCATCCCGGGCAACGTCGGCATCGGCTTCGCCGTCCCCGCCTCGCGGGTGCGCGAGCTGGTCGAGAGCGCCCCCTAGCCAGAACCGCATCCACCGGAAGGACGTGCACGCGATGGACGACCACACCCTCGAGCGCGGCGAGCCCACGGGGGTCCCGACCGCGAGCGCCTCGCCTCGCGAGAGGATGGAGGCCGTGCTCTACGAGCTGCGGCGGGTGGTGGTGGGGCAGGACCGCCTGCTCGACCGCGTGCTCGTGTCGCTCCTCTCGCGCGGCCACGTGCTGCTGGAGGGCGTCCCCGGCCTCGCGAAGACCCTGACGCTGGAGACGGTCTCGCGGGTCTGCGGCGGGCGCTTCCACCGCATCCAGTTCACGCCCGACCTGGTCCCGTCCGACGTCGTCGGCGGCCAGGTGCTCGACCGCCACGGCGAGTTCACGACCCGCCTGGGGCCGGTGTTCGCCAACTTCGTGCTCGCCGACGAGATCAACCGGGCGCCGGCGAAGGTGCAGTCGGCCCTGCTGGAGGTCATGGCGGAGGGGCACGCCAGCATCGCCGGGGAGACCCACCCCACGCCGCAGCCCTTCTTCGTGCTCGCCACCCAGAACCCGATCGAGAGCGAGGGCGTCTACCCGCTGCCCGAGGCCCAGGTTGACCGCTTCGCCATGAAGCTGATCGTCGGCTACCCCTCGGTCTCCGACGAGGAGGAGATCGTGCGCCGCATGGCCTCCGACCCGCCCCGGCCGCGCCAGCTGCTCGACCCGGCTCAGATCATCGAGCTCCAGGAGACGGCCGACGCGGTGTTCGTTGACCACCGGGTGCGCCAATACGCGGTGCGCCTGGTCAACGCCACCCGCGAGCCGGCCCACGAGGGCCTCGGCGACCTCGACCCCTACCTCGACCTCGGCGGCTCCCCGCGGGCGTCGCTGGCCCTGATCCGCGGCGGGCGCGCGCTCGCCGTGATCCGCGGGCGCAACTACGTGATGCCCGAGGACGTCCACAGCCTCTTCCACGACGTGCTGCGGCACCGGGTGGTGCTCTCGTACGAGGCCCTGGCGGCCGACGTGAGGCCCGACCAGGTGCTCGACGCGATCATCGACGCCGTCCCGCAGCCCGACGTCGAGCTCGGCAGTGGGCGCTCCGTCGCCTAGCCGCACCAGCCCCGAGGCGGTGCTGCGGCGCGTCGAGCTGCGCGTCGCGCGGAGGCTCGACGGCCTGCTGCAGGGCGAGCGGCGCGGGCGCCGCCCGGGCCCCGGCGGCGAGGCGTCGCTCACGCGGGCCTACGAGGCCGGCGACGACGTGCGCTGGGTTGACTGGCCCCTCAGCGCGCGGTCCGGCGAGCCCATGGTGCGCGTTCCCGAGATCGAGCCCGTGCTGACGGCGTGGGCGCTGGTTGACCGGTCGCCCTCCATGGCCTTCGGCACGCTGGGCCAGACCAAGGACGAGCTCGCGCGCGAGGTGCTGGCCGGCCTCGGCATCGTCATGCGCCGCCGCGGCGACCGGCTGGGCGTGGTGGCCACCCGCGTGGGCGACCTCGACCTGGTGCGCCAGCCGCGCGCCGACCGGCGCGGCCTGATCGCCGCGATCGCCGCCGTTGACGCGCTCGCCCCGGCCCCCGAGGCCGGCGGCCGCACCGACCTGGTCCGCGCCATCACCTCGCTCGGCCGCATCGCCCGGCACCGCGGGGCGGTCGTGCTGATCTCCGACTTCCCCCTCCAGCCCGGCCTCGAGCGCGCCATCGGCGGCCTCGGGCGCCGCCACGACGTCATCGCCATCGAGCTGCGCGACCGCCGCGAGCGCGAGATCCCGCGCATCGGCCCGGTGGAGCTGCGCGACCTCGAGACCGGCCGCCGGCGATTGGTCGACACGGCCGACCCGCGCTTCCAGGACCGCTTCGCCGCGGCCGTCGAGGCGACCGACCGCGCCCGCGAGGCGATGCTCGCCCGCTCGGGGGCGCGGCACGTGATCGCCGAGACCGGCCGCGACTGGGTGCTGCCGCTCGCCCGCTCGCTCGGGCGGCCCGTCCGCAGGCGCCGGGCCTCATGAGCTTCCAGCAGCCCCTCTTCCTGCTCGCCCTGCTGGCGGTGCCGCTGGCCGCGGCCGCAGTCGTCTGGTGGCGCCGCCGCCGGCCCGCGCCGGGGATCCCCTACCCCGACCTCGACATCGTCGCCCGCGCCGACCCCGGGCCGCGGATGCGCCGCCACCTGCCCCTGGCCCTCGCGCTGCTGGCGCTGGTCGGGCTGGCCTTCGCGCTCGCGCGGCCCGAGGTCGATCGCGCCCAGCCGCGGGAGCGGGCGACGATCATGCTGGTCATCGACGTCTCGGGGTCGATGGCGGCCGCCGACGTCTCGCCGTACCGCCTGCGCGCCGCCCAGGACGCGGCGCTGACCTTCGCCGAGGAGGTGCCGCGCCAGTACCAGGTGGGGCTGGTCAGCTTCAACGGACGCGCCAACCTGCTCGTCGCCCCGACGACCGACCGCGAGGCCCTCGGACGCGCCATCGAGAGCCTCGTCCCCGACGGCGCGACCGCCGTCGGCGAGGCCGTGGTCGCGTCGCTCGACGCGATCCGGGCGAGCCAGGGCGTCGCCGAGGAGGGCGCGCCGCTCGAGGCCGCGCGCATCGTGGTGCTGTCGGACGGCGCGACCACGGTCGGCCTGCCGCCGTCGCTCGCCGCCGAGCAGGCGTCCCAGGCGGGCGTGCCGGTCTTCACGGTGTCGCTCGGGACCATCGACGGGGTGCTGCCCAACGGGCAGCGTGTGCCCCCCGACATCGAGGGGATGGCGGCCCTGGCCGAGTCGACCGGCGGCCAGGCCTACGAGAGCCGCGACGCCGGGGAGGTCCGGGAGGTCTATGAGCAGCTGGGCTCCTTCATCGGCACCGAGCGGGTGCGGACCGAGGTGACCGGCTGGCCGGCCGGCATCGCCGCGGGCCTGCTGGTGCTCGCGGGCCTCGCGGCGTGGCGCTTCGGCCCGAGGCTGTCGTGACGTTCCAGTCGCCGGACTGGCTCTGGGCCCTGCTCGCGCTGCCCGTCCTCGCGGCGGGCCTGGTGATGTGGGCGCGGGGGCGCCACCGCGCCGCGGCCGCCTGGGCCGAGCCGGGGGTGATGGCCGTCGCGCCCGGCGGGCGCGTCCCGTGGCTGCGCGGAGCGGCGGCCGTCGTCGCGCTGCTGGCCGTGGGAGCGGGCATCGTCGCGCTGGCCCGCCCGTCGGTCGAGCGGACCGGCGAGGAGCAGCGCAGCACCGTCATGATCACCCTCGACGTCTCCGACTCGATGACGGCGACCGACCTGCCGCCGAACCGCCTCGCGGCCGCGATCGACGCCGCCGGGCGCTTCCTCGACGAGGCGCCCGACGACACCGCGGTGGGCATCACGACCTTCGCCGACCGGGCGAACGTGATCCTGGCCCCCACCGACGACCGTGACGAGGTGCGCCGGGCCCTCGAGGGCATCACGCAGACGCGCGTGGGCACCGCGCTGGGCGAGGCGGTCGCCGTGTCGCTCACCGCCCTCCAGGCGGCCGGGGCCGTCCAGGAGCCCCCGCCCGCCGACCCCTCCGACTCCCCCGGCCGCATCCTGGTCCTCACCGACGGCGCCAACTCGATCCGCCGCGCCACCTCGCCCGAGGCCGCCGCCCAGCGCGCCGCCGCGGAGGGCGTGCCCGTCTACCCGATCCTGCTCGGCGACGACCCCGGCCGGCCCGACCAGCCCCTGCCGGCCGAGACCCTGGCCGCCATGGCCACCCAGACCGGCGGCGTCTTCGCCCAGAGCACGACCACCGACGACCTGCGCGCGGTCTTCGCCGACATCGGCTCGATCGTCGCCCCGGTCGACGAGCTCCGCGAGCTGTCGGTCTGGGCGGCCGGCCTCGCCGTCGCCCTGCTGCTGCTGGCGGCGCTCCTGGCCGGCCTCGCGCGGCCGCGGCCGCCGCGGGTGGGCGCGGGGGCCCGCGTCACGGGGGCGTAAGGCCGCCGACCTACCCTCGGGCGAGTCGAGGGAGGTCCCATGACCGCCCTCGTCCGGGGGCCCTGACGCCCGTCAGCCGACGAGGTGGTCCTCTACGGCGCCACCAGCTCGGCGGGGTGGGCGACCCGGATCGTGGAGCCGATCTCGTCGAGGCCCGCGGCGATCTGGATCGCGCAGCCGGGGTTCGCCACGGCCACCACCGGGGCGCCCGCCGCGGCGATCGCCTCGGCCTTCTGGCGACGGAGGCGCCCGGCCAGCTCGGGCTGCAGGACGCTGTAAAGGCCGGCCGCCCCGCAGCAGCGCCCGCCGTCGCCCAGGTCGACGCACCGCGCGCCGGCGCGGGCGAGCATGGCCCGCGGCTCGAGGCCCTGGGCGTGCAGGTGGTGGCAGGCGTCGTGCACGGCCACCCGCCCCAGGCCGCGGTCGCGCTCGGGCAGCTCCAGCTCGATCAGGTCGACGACCTTCGCCGCCACGCGCTCGGCCCGCTCGGCCCAGGCGGGGTCGCCCGCCAGCAGCTCGCCGTAGGTCCGCACGTGGGCGCTGCAGCCGGAGGCGTTGACCACGACGATCTCGCCGGCCTCGAGCTCGGGGATCCGCTCCCGCGCCATCGCCCTGGCCGCCTCGGGCTGGCCGTGGTGCATCGCAAGCGCCCCGCAGCAGCCGCCGGGGGCGGTGCGGACGGCCCGGTGGCCGGCCGCGGCGACGGCGCGCATCGTGGCCCGCTGGGCCGGGCGGAAGGCGACGTCCATGACGCAGCCCGACAGCACGACGGCGGTGGGCCCGGTGCCCAGCCGGTCGGGGATCGGGCGCAGCATCTCGCGTAGGGTCGCGGGCGGCGTGGAGGCGCGCTGGGCCGGCGGCGCCAGCCGGTCGAGGCGCAGCGCGCGCGCGGCGGCGAGCAGCCAGCCCGAGGCGAGCACCAGGCGCCGGCGCGGCAGCACCCCGGCGAGGCCGGCGCGCTTGAGCCCTCGGACGGGGACGGCCCGGGTGGGCTCGGCCTGGGCCCGGGCGGCCTCGATCATGCGGCCGAAGGGCACCCCGCTGGGGCACGCCGCCTCGCAGGCCCGGCATGCCAGGCACTCGTCCATCATCGTGGTGAAGGAGGCGTCGACGGTGGCGTGGCCCTCCTCCACGGCCCGCATGGCGGCGATGCGCCCGCGCGGCGAGGCGGTCTCCCGGCCGGTGAGCCGGAAGGTGGGGCAGTGGGGCAGGCAGAGGCCGCACGCCACGCACTTGACCACGTCGTCGGTGGCGGGCGCGGGCAGCCGCGGGTCCCAGCGGGCGGCCGTCGTCACGGCGCCTCCCACAGCAGCATCCCGCGGTTGAGGACGCCGGCCGGGTCGAACGCGTCGCGCAGGCGCCGCATCAGGTCAAGGCCGGGCGGCGGCGGCCCCCAGGGGTCGGTGCGCAGGTCGTCCGGGCCGTCGACGACCTGGGCGTGGCCGCCGAGCTCGACCGCGACGGCCCGGGCGCGGGCGACGTCCTCGGCGCTCGCGACGGCGATCGTGCAGGTGCCGACGCCCATGCGCGCCTCGTAGGCGAGGCCCGCATCCTCGAGGCGGGCGGCCAGCGCGCCGAGCCGCGGGGGCGGCACGCCCGCCTCCAGCAGCCCCCGGCCCGCCGGCTCGGGCGGCGGGCCGGACAGGGGCGCCATCCCCTCGGGGGCGCGCACGTCCTCCTCGGGCCCGATCAGCTCCACGGCGACCGTCCCCGGCCCCAGCAGCACCGACGCGGGGCGGGCCGGGCCGGCGAGCGCCCGGGCGGCCGCCGCGAGCCGGTCGGGCAGCGGGCCCTCGGCGCCGAACCAGCCCGCCGCGGCGGGGATGGGCCACAGCTTGAGCGTCGCCTGGACGATCACCCCGAGCGTCCCGAGCGAGCCGACCGCCAGCCGGGGCACGTCGTAGCCCGCGACCCCCTTCACGGTCCGCCCCCCGCCGGTCACGAGCCGGCCGTCGCCGGTGGCCAGCACCACCTCCAGCAACGAGTCGCGCACCGCCCCCATGCGCAGCCGCCGCCGCCCGCTGGCCGCCGCCGCCAGGACCCCGCCCACCGTCGAGCCGGGGCGGACGTCGGCCTGGGGCCAGCTCTGTCCGGCCGAGGCGGCCAGGTCGGCCAGGTCGGCCGCCGGCAGCCCGGCCTCGACGGTCACGGTGAGGTCGGCGGGCTCGTGGGCGACCACCGCGCGCATGCCGGCGGTGCGCAGCTCGCGATCGGGCGCCGGCGCCGGCCGGCCCCGCCGCGAGCGGGTGCCGCCGCCGACCACGGTCACGGAGGCCTCCGCCGCCGTCGCGTCGGCCAGGGCCGCGGCCGCCTCGGCGGGCGAGGCCGGGGAGAGGACCTCGGTCACAGCCAGGTCCCCGGGGGGAGCGAGCCGGCGTCGAGCACGAGCTCGCCGCAGCGGCTGCCGACCGGCAGGACCTTGGCCGGGTTGAGGCGGCCCTCCGGGTCGAAGGCGTCGCGGGCGCAGGCCTGGGCGGCGAGGGAGACCGCGTCGAAGGTGAGCGGCATGAAGTCGCGCTTCTCCAGCCCGATGCCGTGCTCGCCCGACAGCACGCCCCCCACCGCGACGCACGCCTCGATGATCTCCCTCCCCGCGGCGTGGACGCGCTCCACCTGCTCGGCGTCGCGGCGGTCGAAGGCGATCAGCGGGTGCAGGTTGCCGTCGCCCGCGTGGAAGACGTTCATCACGATCAGGTCGCGCTCCGCGGCGATCCGCTCGATGCGCTCCAGCACCTCGACCAGCCGCGTGCGCGGCACGACGCAGTCGTGCAGGTAGTAGTTCGGCGCGACCCGCGCCACCGCGCCGAACGCGCTCTTGCGCGCCTTCCAGAAGAGGGCCCGCTCGGCCTCGTCGCGCGCCACCCGCACCCGGCCGGCGCCGTGCCCGTGGCCGACCCCCTCGACGACGGCGGTGTGGGCGGCCACCTCCGCGGGGGTGCCGTCGACCTCCACCAGCAGCACGGCGGCGGCGTCCACCGGGAGGTCGGCGTGGACGAACTGCTCGACGGCGGCCGTCATGCGGCGGTCCATCATCTCCATCGCGGCGGGGATGACGCCGGCGCCGATGATCCCGCCCACCGCCTCGCCGGCGGCGCGCACCGTCGGGAAGTCGAGCAGCATGGTCCGCACCTCGGGCGGGTTCCGCATCAGCCGCACGGTGACCTCGGTGACGACCCCGAGCGTCCCCTCGCCGCCCACGACGAAGCCGCGCAGGTCGTAGCCGGGCGGGTCGGGGGCGGTGCCGCCGAGGCGCAGCACCGCGCCGTCGCCGAGCACGATCTCCATCCCCAGGACGTGCTGGGCCGTGACCCCCGAGGCCAGGCAGTGGGGGCCGCCGGCGTTGGTCGCGACGTTGCCGCCGATCGAGCAGGCCTGCTGGCTGGAGGGGTCGGGCGCGTAGTGCAGCCCCAGGTGGCGCACCGCGGTCGAGAGGTCGAGGTTGAGGACCCCCGGCTCCACCCGCGCGCACGGCACCTCCGGGTCGATCTCCAGCACCCGGGTCATGCGGGCCACCGAGAGCACCACGCCGCCGTCGAGCGGCACGGCGCCGCCGCAGAGGCCGGTGCCCGAGCCGCGGGGCACCACCGCCAGGCCCAGCTCGGCCGCCAGTCGCACGCAGGCGGCGACCTCGGCGGTGGTCTCGGGCAGCACCACCAGGCCGCAGTCGCCCTCGGCGATCGACCCGTCGCGCGCGTAGAGGCGGCGCTCGAGCGGGTGGTCGATCACGCGCCCGGGGTCGAGCAGCGCCGCGAAGCGCTCCGAGACCGCGGCTGCCGGGACCGTCGCCACCCGCTGAAGTTAGCGCCCCGAGTCGCGCATGTCGCGGCAGCTCCCGGCTGCATCACTACGCGACGCTGCGTCCTCGGCAGGCCCAATGTTCCCGACATTGGGCCTGATCTGCGTCCTTGCCTCGCTTGTGATTCGCTCGGGACCTGCTCGCGAACGCACGACTCGGGGCGCTAGCTGATCGGCGGGACCGCGACCGGATCCACCCGCGGCCCGGACTCGCCCGCCAGCGCGGCCCCTGCGGCCCGCTCGCCCGCCTCGATCGCCTCGATCACTGCCGACCCGGGCGCCAGGTGGACCCCGGCGATGCCGTCGAGCCACAGCGCCGGCGCCCGGACGGCCGGCACCTGGGCGATGTCCGGCACGGGGTAGGCGCGCGGCAGGCGCAGAACCTCCAGGGGCCTCGCGGCGGCGGGGGCGGCGAGCCAGCCCAGCGGCTCGGCCAGCGCCCGCGCGCAGGCCCGCGCCAGGACGCGGTCGTCGAGCCCCCAGACCGGGTCGCCGTCATCGGCCTGGCAGTAGCACTCCAGGCCGACCACGGTGCGCCCCGGCGGCGCCAGCTCGGAGCTCCAGTTGACGGGCTCGAAGGCCCGCGCGAACGGCACGGCCGGGTCGTCGACCTGGATCCAGGGCTCGGGGGTGAGCCGCCCCTGCGGCGCCGCGATCTCGACGTAGACGATGCAGACGGCGCGCATGCGCACCTCGGGGACCGCCGCGGGCGGCGGCGCGGGCTCGGCCAGCCGGGCCGCGGCGCCGGCCGGCATCGCCACGACGGCCTGGCCCGAGCGCAGCTCCTCCGCCCCGGACGGGCCCTCGACGCGGGCCCCCGCCATGCGGCCGCCGGGCACCCGCAGCGCGCCGAGGCGCGTGCGCAGCCGCAGGAGCGCCCCGGCGTCCCGCGCCGCCGCGGCCATCGCGTCCATGAGCTGGCCGATCCCGCGGGCGGGGAAGACGAAGCCGTCGGGCGCGGCCTGGTCCAGGAGCAGCCGCCGGGCGCGCTCGCCGGGGATCCGCTCCAGCGGGACGCCGTCGATCTTCTCCAGGTAGGGGCGCATGACGCGGTCGACGAAGGCTCCTCCGACGCGGGCCGCCAGCTCCGCGCGGGCCGAGGGGTCGCCGTTCGCGGGCTCGCGCGGCGCGTCGCGCTCCGCGGCGGCGGGCCGCTGGTCGAGGTAGCGCCCGCGCACGATCCGGCCGTCGCGGACGCAGGCGACCGGCCGGCCGACGCGGCGCAGGTCGTCGCCGAGCAGGTCGGCCAGCCACCTCAGCCGCGCCGCGTCGCGCACGAACGGGATGTGGCCGCCGACGTCGTAGGCGAAGCCGGCCCGCCGCCGCGTGACGCAGAGCCCCCCGACCTCGTCGCGCGCCTCGACCACCGCCACGCGGGCGCCCTCGCGGGCGAGGGCGAGGGCGGCGCCGAGCCCCGCGGGGCCGGCGCCGAGCACCAGGGCGTCGAGGGTCGTCACGGCCGAAAGCTCAGCGCCGGAGGGGGCCCGCGTCAACCGGGTGCGGGACGACCGTCACCGGCCGGACCCCATGCCCTGGGCTATATTCGGCGCGGTGATCGGCCCGCCGCCATGACGCTCCGCGTCCTCGCCCTCGCGCTGGCCGTCGCCCTCGCCGTCCCCGCGGTCGTGGCCATCGCGCGCATGGCCCTCGCCGGACGCGAGCGCGACGCCCCGCCCGCCCGGCGCCGCCTCGAGGCGCTCTGGGTGGTCCTGCCGATCGCCCTGCTGGCGGCGCTGCTCGCCTTCGCGGTGGCGGCATGACGACGCGCACGCTCCCAGCGGCCGCGCCGGCGCGGCCGCTCGCGGTGCTGGGCGACTACGTCCGGCTCACCAAGCCGCGCATCATCTCGCTGCTGCTGGTCACGACGGCCGGGGCGATGTTCGTCGCCGCGGGCGGCGTGCCCGAGGGCTGGCTGCTGTTCTGGACGATGGTCGGGGGGTACCTCGCGGCCGGCGGCGCCAACGCCATCAACCACTACATCGACCGCGACATCGACGGCCGCATGAGCCGCACCACGGGGCGCCCCGTCGTGGCGGGCCGCGTGCCGCCCGCCCGGGCGCTCGCCTTCGGCGTGGCCCTCGGGGCCCTGTCGGCGCTCGTGCTGGGCGTGTTCGCCAACTGGCTCGCGGCGGCGCTCGCGCTGCTGGGGCTGGCGCTCTACGTCGGCGTCTACACGCTCTGGCTGAAGCGCACCACGGTGCACAACATCGTGATCGGGGGCTCGGCCGGCGCGGTGCCGCCGCTGGTGGGCTGGGCGGCCGTGACGGGCGACCTCGGCCTGTCGGCGTGGCTGCTGTTCGCCATCGTCTTCTACTGGACGCCGCCCCACTTCTGGGCACTCGCGCTGATCCTGGAGCGCGACTACGCCGCCGCGGGCGTGCCGATGCTGCCGGTTGTGCGCGGGGAGGCCGAGACCCGGCGCCAGATCCTGCTCTGGAGCCTGGTGATGGTCGCCGTGTCGCTGCTGCCGGTCGTCTCGGGCGCGGCCGGGGCGCTCTACTTCTGGTCGGCCCTCGCGCTGGGCGCCGTCTTCCTCGCCCTCGCCGCGATGCTCGCGCGCGACCCCGGGCCGCGCTGGGCGCGGGCGACGTTCCACTACTCCCTGCTGTACCTCGCCCTGATCTTCGTCGCCCTCGTCGTCGACGCGGCCTAGGGTTTCCGAGTGAGTCGCGGCTCCGCTCAGGGGGGGCGGGGGCCCTCCTTCTTCCTCTCCCCCCTCGGGATCGTCTTCACGACGGTCGTGATCGACCTGGTGGGGTTCGGGATCGTGCTGCCGATCCTCCCGCTCTGGGCGGAGGAGTTCGGCGCCTCGCCCACCCAGATCGGCCTCATCACCGCCTCGTACGCGGTGGCCCAGCTGCTGTTCGCCCCGCTCTGGGGCCGCCTGTCCGACCGCTACGGGCGCCGCCCCATCATCCTCGTCTCGCTCGCCGGCAGCGCCGTGGCCGCGCTGCTGATCGGCCTGGCGGGGACCCTCCTGCTGCTGTTCGTGGCGCGGGTCCTCCAGGGCGTCGCCGGGGCGTCGTACGCGGCCGCCCAGGCCTACGTCGCCGACGTCACGACGGCGCGCGAGCGGGCCCGGGGGATGGGCCTGATCGGGGCCGCCTTCGGGCTGGGCTTCATCCTCGGCCCGGCCATCGGCGCCGTGTTCTCGGCCGTCGACCCCCGCCTGCCCTTCTTCGTGGCGGCGGGGCTCGCGGCGCTGAACCTGGCGATCGCCTGGCGGCGCCTGCCCGAGTCGCTGCGGCCCGGCGTGCCGCGCGCCCCGGCCCCGCGGCTGGAGGTGGTGCGGCGCGCGCTCACCAGCCGCGAGCTGGGGCCGCTGGTGTGGCTGTCGTTCATCGCCACCCTCGCCTTCGTGGGGATGGAGTTAACGTTCGCCCTCTTCGGGGAGCGGCGCTTCGACTACGGCGCCGTCGAGATCGGGGCGCTGTTCACCTTCATCGGGGTCATGGCCGCGGTGTCGCAGGGGCTCCTGGTCGGCCGGGTCGTCGACCGCTTCGGCGAGGGGCGGGTGATGATCGCCGGCCTCGCGGCGACGTCGGCGGGGCTGCTGATGGTGGCCGCCTCCGGGAGCCTCTGGCTGCTCCTGCCGGGCCTGGCGGTGCTGGCGGTGGGATCGGGCCTGGTCTTCGCGACCACGACCGCCCTCATCTCGCTGTCGGCCGGCGACGACGAGCAGGGCTCCGTCCTCGGCCTGACGGCCTCGGTCGGGGGCGCCGCGCGCATCGCGGGCCCGGTGCTCGCGACACTGCTCTTCCAGCATGCCGGGATCGCGGTGCCCCTGGTCCTCGGGGCGGTCCTGTTCGCGCTGTGCGCGGCCGGGGCGATCAGGGCGCGCACCAGCTGGTCTCCACGCGCGGCGGCGCGCCCAGGGTCTGCATGACCACGCGGAGTCACGGCGCGCGCCGGCCTCTCGCGGGCCCGGCGGGCGCGGCCGCCTTGGGTCACGCGGTCCCCCGGGGTGCCTGTGCCGTCGAAGCCGAAACGCCTTGGCTCGGGGGACGTGTGACCCCCGCCGATGCCCGCCCGCCGCTGATAGTTTCCCGGCCGTGCTGAGGTCGCGCCACACCGTTCCGCTGCTGATCCTCACCCTCGTCATCGGCGGTGCGACGGTCGTGGTGGCGCTGGCGATCGACTGGCTCCCGGTCGAGGCGTCGGACCAGGCCGACCGGGTCACCACCCTGCTGTGGTTCGTCGTCTGGGCCTGTGTCGTGATCTTCACGCTGGTGACGGTGGTGATCGTCTACTGCGCCTGGCGCTTCCGGGCCAAGCCGGGCGACGACACCGACGGCCCGCCGATCCACGGAAACACCAAGCTCGAGATCGTGTGGACGATCGTGCCGACGGTGCTGCTGGCCGTGATGGCCGTCTGGGCCTACCTCGTGCTGTCGGACAACGAGGCCCTCGCCAGCGACCGCCAGGTGGTCGAGGTCACCGCTCAGCAGTTCACCTGGGAGTTCGTGAACCGCGAGGCCGGCATCGCGTCGGGAGACATGCGCGTGGAGGTCGGCCGCCAGGTCGAGCTGCGGATGCGCTCCAAGGACGTGATCCACGACTTCTACGTCAAGGAGTTCGCGGTCAAGCAGGACGTCGTGCCCGGCATCACGACGAGGCTGATCTTCGACCCCACGCGGGCCGGGACCTACCAGGTGATCTGCGCCGAGCTCTGCGGCGTGGGCCACGGCGTCATGCGCGCCCGCGTGATCGTGATGGAGCCCGGCGACTACGCCAACTGGCTCGCCCGCGCCAAGGCCGAGGTCGCCGCCCAGCCGCCGCCCGCCCAGGCCCCGGGCGCCGCCGCCCCCACGCCGTGACCGGGTAGAGAATGGCCACCCACGCACCCACCCACTCGCCCGCCGGCGGGCACCACGCCCACCACCTGGACCCGCGCCCGCTCTCCTACTGGTGGAAGCGCGCCGTCGTCTGGACGGTCGGCTCGATCCTCTTCGCCTTCGGCCTGGTGTGGCTGCTGCGCAACGCGTTCGGCAACACGCCGACGTGGGAGCCGCAGGTCTACAACACGGTGGCCGCGACCTTCGGCGCCTTCGGCTTCCTGATCGGCATCGGGTGCTTCGACTGGTGGTGGCGCTGGATGACCGGGCGCCGGGTGGACTACGACGACCACTCGATGCACGGCGCCCACGGCTGGCGCGACTACTTCAAGGTCAACACCGACCACAAGGTGATCGGGGTCCAGTACCTGGTCACGGTGTTCACCTTCTTCGTGATCGGCGGCCTCTTCGCCGAGCTGGTGCGCACCGAGCTGTCCGAGCCCGGCCAGGCGATCGGCGACGGCGAGACCTACAACGGCCTGTTCAGCGTCCACGCGACGCTGATGATCTTCCTGTTCGTCATCCCGGCCTTCGCCGGCCTGGCGAACTTCATCCTGCCGATCATGATCGGCGCCAAGGACATGGCGTTCCCGCGCCTGAACGCCCTGTCGATCTGGATGCTGATCCCCGGCGGGCTGATGCTCGCCGTCAGCCCGGCATTCGGGTCGTTCTCGGCCGGCTGGACCGCCTACACGCCGCTCGCGTCACAGGGCGGCACCGGCCAGACGCTCTTCGAGGTGGGCATCCAGTTCGTCGGCGCGAGCTCGATCATGACCGCGATCAACTTCCTGGTCACGATCTTCACCATGCGCGCGCCCGGCATGACCGTCTGGCGCATGCCGCTGCTGGTGTGGGCGAACGCGACGACCTCGGCGCTGGTCGTGTTCGGCACGCCGTTCATCGCCGGCTCGCAGTTCATGACGCTCTTCGACCGCGTCATGGGCACGAGCTTCTTCAACCCGGCCGGCGGCGGCGACGTGGTCATGTACCAGCACGTCTTCTGGTTCTACTCGCACCCGGCCGTCTACATCATGATGCTGCCCGGGTTCGGGATAATCAGCGAGGTGATCGCCACCCACGCCCGCAAGCCGATATTCGGCTACCGGGCGCTGGCCTTCTCGACGGTCGCGATCGCGGTGCTGGGCTTCGGCGTGTGGGCGCACCACATGTTCGTGAGCGGCATGGCCGCCTGGCTGCGCGTGCCGATGATGATCACGACGATCATCATCGCCATCCCGACGGGCATCAAGGTGTTCTCGTGGCTGGGCACCCTGTGGGAGGGGAAGATCCACCTGCGCACGCCCATGCTCTTCGCGATGGGCTTCATCATCACGTTCACGATCGGCGGGCTGTCGGGGGTGATGCTGGGGACGATCCCCGTCGACATCCAGGTCACCGACACGTACTTCGTGGTCGCCCACATCCACTACGTGTTCCTGGGCGGCAGCGTCTTCACCATCTTCGCGGGCGTCTACCACTGGTTCCCGAAGATGACCGGGCGCATGTACAACGAGACCCTGGGCAAGTGGAGCTTCTGGCTCCTGTTCATCGGCTTCAACCTCACCTTCATGCCGATGCACTGGCTGGGCCTGCAGGGGATGCCCCGGCGGGTCGCCACGTACGACGAGCGCTTCGCCGACCTGAACATGTTCATCAGCGCGGCGTCGGGGCTCATGACGATCGCCGTCGTGATCTTCTTCTACAACATGATCAACTCGTGGGTGCGCGGCCCGAAGGCGCCCTGGAACCCGTGGCGAGGGCGCACGCTCGAGTGGCTGGTGTCGTCGCCGCCCTCGACCTTCAACTTCGAGGCCACTCCGCAGGTGGTCGGTGGGCCGTACCAGTACGGGATCCCGGGGGCGCGCCACGCCGTGGTGTTCGCGCCGGAGGAGATCGGCGGCGAGCTCACCGAGACCGAGAAGCGCACGATCGAGGTGATCGCCAACGAGACCGTGGCCTCGTTCGACCCTCATCGACGAGATCCGCCGCCGCGCCGACGAGGGGCTCTGGCGCTTCACGATCGCCGTCGCCGCGGGCGGCACGGATCGCAAGACCGCCGAGCGGCGCCTGCAGGTGGCGCTGTCGGTGCTGGCCGAGGCCGGCGTCGACGCCGGCGGCCTGGTCGTGGACGGCGACCCCTTCGAGGCGGCCCGCCGGGTGATGGACGAGGAGGACGTCCACGAGATCATGCTGGCCACCTACCCCACCGGGCGCTCGGGCTGGATGGCCGACGACACCGCCGACCGCCTGCGCAAGGCCACGGGCCTGGGGATCACCCGGGTCGTGGTGCGGCCCGACGAGGCCCGCGAGCCGCTCGCCCGGCCCGGCGTCACCCGGGTCGCGGTGATCGCCGACGACGCGCTGGTGAACGGCGCGATCGTGGAGGCCCTGCGCGAGCGGGCCGACCGCGAGGCGATCGGCGCGATCCTGCTCTACCCGATGGCCCTCGACGGCCCGGGCTGGACCGACGAGGCGGAGGAGCTGCGCTCGGCGGCGAGCGAGCGGGTCGCCGGGGCGATCGGCCGGCTGCAGGAGGCCGGCGTGCAGGCCCGCGGCGAGGTGCTCGACGGCGACGCCGCCGTGGCCGCCCGGGTGGCGCGCGAGGTCCACTCCGCGCAGTCGGTGCTGATCGTCGCGATGCGGGGCGGGCGCCTCGACTCCGACGAGGCCCTGCAGGCCGTCACGGCCGCCGCCGCCCCGGTGCCGGTCGAGCGGATCGTCGTCGAGGCCCCGACCGCCCCCGCGGGGAGCTAGCCGATGGCCACCGTCGATCCGAACGTCACCGTCAGCCCCCAGGCGACGCCGCCGCCCTCCCGGGGCGCGCAGCTCAGCCCGGGCCTCCTGTCGATGGTCTTCTTCATCGGCTCGGAGGTCATGCTCTTCGCGTCGTTCTTCACGGCGTACTTCTTCGTCCGCTTCAACGTCGCCGAGCGGTGGCCTCCGCTGAACGACCAGGGCGAGCCCTTCGAGCTCCCGGTCGGCATCACGGCGGTCAACACGGCGGTCCTGGTCTCGTCGAGCTTCACCGTCTGGTGGGGCGAGCACCGCCTCAAGCACGGCGACCGCAAGGGCCTCGAGCGCGGTCTGCTGGTGACGATCATGCTGGGCGCGACGTTCCTGATCATCCAGATGAACGAGTACATCCACCTGGGCTTCACGCCCCAGGACAAGGCCTTCGGGTCGGCCTTCTACTCGCTCACCGGGCTCCACGGGCTCCACGTCTTCGTGGGCCTCACGCTGCTCACGCTGAGCTACATCCGGGTCAAGCGGGCGCACGACTTCTCGCCCACCTGGGCGACGCCGCTCACCGCCAGCAGCATCTACTGGCACTTCGTCGACGTGGTCTGGGTGCTGCTCTTCTTCCTGGTCTACCTCCTATGAGCGCGCCCCGGTCCGCCCGCATCGGCCGCCTCGCGGCCGCGCTCGCCCTCGCCGCCGGGGCCCTGGCCGCCGCCGGCTGCGGCGACGACCTGGAGGCCGCCAACACCGACGCGGGCAAGCAGACCTTCGTCACCCTCTGCTCGAGCTGCCACACGCTCCAGGACGCGGGCACGCCGCCGTCGAACATCGGCCCCAACCTGGACGACTCCTTCCGGGCCGCCCGTCAGGTGGGCATGGAGGAGGACCAGTTCGCCGGCGTCGTGAGCCGGTGGATCGAGTTCGCCCAGCTGCCGATGCCGCGCAACCTGGCCACGGGCCAGGACGCGGCGAACGTCGCGGCCTACATCGCCGAGGTGGCCGGGACCCAGCCCGACAGCACGGTCCGCCCCGCGCCACCGCCCACGCCCGAGATCCCGGACCCGCCCCGCCAGCAGATCCAGTAGGACGATGGCCGGGCGGCTGGACGGCGCGCGCGTGATCGTCACCGGCGCCTCGCGCGGGATCGGGCGCGCGGTGGCCGAGGCCGTCGCCGCCGAGGGGGGGCGGCTGGTGGTGACCGCGACGCGGCGCGCGCACCTCGAGGGGGTCCTGGCGCGCGCCGCCGAGCACGGCGCCGACGCGCACCCGGTCGAGCTCGACCTCGCCGACCCGGACTCGGTGCGCGCCGCGGCGGCCGAGGCCACCGCCGCCCTCGGGCGCGTCGAGGGCCTGGTCAACAACGCCAGCCTGCTCGGCGTGCTGCGCCCGCTCGCCGACTACCCGATGGACGTCTGGGAGAGGGTGATGGAGGTCAACGCGACCGGCACCCTGCGGCTGACGCAGGCCGTCCTCCCGGCCATGTCGCGCGGCGCCGCGATCGTCAACGTCACCTCGGGCGCCCCCGGCCGCGCGACGTGGGGGGCCTACGCCGTCTCGAAGCTCGCCCTGGACGGCATCACCCGCATGCTCCGCGAGGAGCTGGCCGACCGGGAGATCCGCTGCGTGGCGGTGAACCCCGGGGGCACGCGGACGTCGATGCGCGCGGCCGCCTACCCGGGCGAGGACCCCGCGACCGTCCCGCACCCCACCAGCCGCACCGCCCCCTTCATCGCCATTCTGGCCGGCGCGGATCCCGGCCCCCACGTCGAGGCGGCCCAGTGGACCGGCTGACGCCCATCCCGCCGCTGGTGCCGACGACCGGCTGGCGCGACGTCCCGATCGAGCCGGTCGACGAGCCGCTGGTGCGCGTGGCCGACATCGGCGGCCGCGTGCGCGACGACCCGCGCTACCACCGCGCGGGCCTGCCGGGCGCCCAGCGGGCCGGCTGGCTGCGCGAGGGCGTCGCCGACGCCCTGGCGCGGGCGGCGCGGGCGCTGCCCGACGGCCTCACCCTGGTCGTCTGGGACGGCTACCGCTCGATCGAGACCCAGTCCGCGCTGTTCGACACATACCTGGCCGAGCTCACGATGGTGCACCCGGACCAGCCGGCGGACGCCCTCGAGGAGGCGGCGGCCCGCTATGTGACGCCACCCTCGCGCGCCGCCTCCGCCCCGCCCCCCCACCTGACGGGCGGAGCGGTCGACCTCACGCTGGGCGACGGCGACGGCCGTCCCCTGGACCTGGGCACCGACTTCGACGCCTTCGTGCCCGAGGCGGGCGCCCGCGCCCTGGAGGAGCGCCCGGGCGACCCGCGCGACCGGCGCCGGCTGCTGTTCTG
Organism: Miltoncostaeaceae bacterium; assembly: GCA_963819845.1. GTDB lineage: Bacteria > Actinomycetota > Thermoleophilia > Miltoncostaeales > Miltoncostaeaceae > DATAGF01. The sequence goes on along the minus strand of CAWFXQ010000012.1, from coordinate 317,748 downwards.
GACCATGGCCGCCCAGGGGTTCACCGCCTACGCCGAGGAGTGGTGGCACTTCGACCTCGGCGACCAGTTCTGGGGGCTGGTGGGCGGGCGAGCCGCCAGATACGCCGCCGGCGCGCCGCCGGAGTAGGCCCGTCTCGGCACCCGAGCCCGTATCGAGGGGAATCCCTCATGCGCCCCGGACGGCGCGGGGCATAGCGTCGCGCCCGTCCGGCCGGATCACACGACGGAGAGCGGTGCAACCATGGGACAGCCCGACCGATCGCAGAGGGCGGGACTCGGGGACGATCCCGGGGTGGCGGCGAGCGCCCTCGGCCCCCCGGGATGGGACGAATTCTCGGCGGCGCGCGAGCGCTTCATGCGCACGGTCGCCCTCGCGGGGCTCGAGACCGCGTGGAGAGCGCCGGCGCGCGAGCCCGGCGAGCCCGACCGGGGGGAGGGCCGGCCATGATGCTGACCGGCATCGTCGCCCGATACTTCGATGCCTGGAACGACCACGACGCCGCCGCGTGTGGCCGGTGCTTCGCCCCGGACGGCGTCCGCGAGTGGAGGGTGCTGTCGCCGCCCCACATCGACGGCGCTCCCTTCCCGCGCTTCGTGGGCGAGGAGGCCATCACGGGCCGCATCGCCCAGTTCATCGCCGCGGTCCCCGACCTCGAGATCGACGTCACGTCCCTCAGCGCCGGCAGCGACGGCCGCGTCTGGACCGAATGGCGCGTCCGCGGCACCCACGCGCTCGACCTCGGCCCGTGGCCCGCCCACGGCGAGCCGATCGACTTCCAGGGGGTCTCGATCTTCCGCATCGACGACGGGTCGATCGCGGAGGAGATCGCCTACTGGGACACCAGGCTCATGTTCGGCTCGCGGGCGGTGGCCACGGCCGCCTACTGACCGGGAGTCCCCCCGGAGCGGCCCTCCGCGAAGCGCCGCGCCAGCTCGCTGCGCGAGCGCACGCCCAGCTTGCGGTAGACGCTGCCCAGATGCCGCTCGACGGTCTTCTCCGAGAGGAACAGGCGGGCGGCCGTCTCGCGGTTGGTGAGGCCCTGCGCCACGGCCGCGGCGACCTGCAGCTCGCGGGGTGACAGCTCGTCGGGGGAGCGCGTCCCCCGCCGCGGCAGGCCGGCGCCGCTGGCGGCGATCTCCTCCCGCGCCCGGAGCCCCCAGAGGGCGGCGCCCAGCTCGTCGAAGACCGCGAGCGCGAGCGCGAGCTGCTCGCGCGCCTCTCCCCGCCGCCCGGCGCGCCGCAGGCGCGAGCCGTAGGCCAGCCGGGTCCGGGCGAGCTCGAACGGCATCGGCGTGAGGGCGTGGAGCCGGAGGGCCTCGGCGAAGTGCCGGTCGATGTCGTCGTCGAGCAGCCCCCGGCAGCGGGAGGTCACCGCGCGGGCCCAGACCCCGCCCGTGCGGTGCGCCTCCTCGGACAGCCGGGACAGCGCCCGCCGGGCGTCGACGGTCCGGCCGAGGCGGATGTAGGCCTCCACGAGGTCGGGCTGCCAGGGGACCGTGGCCGGCTCGCCGAGCCCCTGCTGCTCGGTGTAGGGAGCGACCGGCTCGAGCAGCTCGACGACCTCGTCGGGCCGGCCCATCCCCTGGGCCAGCAGCGCGAGGGCGTAGGCGCGGAAGACCGGGATCGACCCCAGGCCGAGCGCGTCGGCGATCTCGACCGCCTCCGCGCCGTGGGCCCGGCAGTCCTCCTCGCGGCCCAGGCACGCCTCCACCTGGGCGAGCGTGACCAGCGCGAACGAGAGCACGCTCGTCTGGCCGGTCTCCTCCAGCGTGCGCACCGCCTCGAGGGCCCGCGCCCGGGCGTCGGCCCAGCGGCCGCGGCGCATGTCGATCTCGGCGCCGAGGGCCTGGGGGAACCCCACGTAGGCCGGGCAGCCGCCCGCGCGGGCGCGCGCCAGCCAGCGCCGCTGGTGGCGCTCGGCGTCCTCGAGCCGGCCGATCCAGCGCAGCGCGGTCAGCGACAGGGCCACGGTCTGGCCCTCGGGCGATAGCGGCTCGACCTCCCGCAGGTAGGGCTCGGCCCGGTCGAAGAGCGCCCCCGCCTCGCGCGCGCGGCCGTCGAGCGCCAGCGCGGCCGCGAGCGAGCTGACCAGCTGGGGCGCCTCGTCGAGCCCCACGTAGGAGGCCGCCTCCTGCATGCTCCGCAGAGCGTCCCGGCACTCGCCCGCCATGGCGCGGGTGAGGCCGGCGTCGCAGAGCATCCGGGCGGCCAGCGCCGGGTCGTCGGCCCGGACCCGGCGCGCCTCGCGCGCGAGCAGGGCGAAGGCGTCGTCGGCGTGGTGCGAGAGCATGGTGAGGAAGCCGCGCAGGTGGGCGGTCTCGGCGCGCAGCGCCCCGGCCGGCTCTGCGTCCCAGAGCCGCTCGACGACGGCCGCGGCGCGGGCCGCGTCGCCCGCCGCGAAGCTCATCTGCGCCGCCGCCAGCAGGGCCGACCCCGCGCGTGCGGGCGAGGGCGCGGCGAGTGCGGCGCGCTCGAAGAGGCGGGCGGCCGCGGCGTAGGCCGTGCGCCCGGCGGCGCGGGCCGCCGCGCCCTCGAGCGCGTCGGCCACCTCGTCGTCCGGCCCCACCGAGGCCTCGGCCAGGTGCCAGGCGCGCGCCTCCGCGTCGCGCTCCGGGTCGAGGGCCCCGGCCAGCGCGCGGTGCGCCGCGCGGCGCTCGGCGGGCTCGGCCAGCTCCCGCATCACGGACCGGAGCACCGGGTGCCACGGCAGGGCCACGTCGTCCTGGAGCACCAGGACGCCCGCGGCCTCGGCCGCAACGAGGTCCTCGTCGGTCCCGCCGACCGCGGCCAGGGCCGCGCTGAGCGGCCTCAGCGCCCCGTCGGCGCTCACCGCGGCGAGCGCAAGGGCGCGCCGCGCGCCGGGGTCGAGCCCCTCGACGCGCCGCCGAAAGGCGCCGGCGAGCGCCTCCCCGGCGCGCAGCGGCTGCGGAAGCGACGCCGTCCCCGCCCGCTCCGCGTCGCTCAGAGCGCGCGGCAGCTCGACCAGGACGAGGGGATTGCCCTCGGCGGCCGCCAACACCGTCCGGGCGACGGGGGGCGCGAGCGGCGCCGACGCGGTCGCCGATTCGAGCAGCTCCTGCGCGGCCGCGGCGTCGAGGGGGCCCACGTCCAGCCGGTTGACGCCGGGCATCTCCGCCCGCTCGGCGCCGCGCTCGCGTGAGGCGGCGAGGACCGCGACCGGCTCGTCCTCGATGCGGCGTGCGCAGAAGAGCAGGGCCTCGCGGGTGGGGGCGTCGAGCCAGTGGGCGTCGTTGACGACCACCAGAACGGGCGAGTCGCCGGCCACGACGCCGAGGAGGCTCAGGGCGGCGGCGTAGGCGGCGAAGCGGTCGGGTGTGGCGGGCGGGCCCAGGGCGAGGGCGGCCCGCAGCGCCGCCCGTTGGGGGGCGGGGACGCTCGGGAGGCACTCGAGCACCGGCCGCACCAGGTCCGACAGGCCGGCGAAGGCCAGCCGCGACTCGGACTCCACGCCCCGGGAGCGCAGCACGCGGAAGCCCTCCGCGGCGGCCACGGCCTCGTCGAGCAGCGCGGTCTTGCCGATGCCGGGGGGCCCGCTGAGCACGAGCGCGCGCCCACGCCCGCGCCGTGCGTCGTCCAGGGCCGCCAGGAGCGCGGCCCGCTCGGCTGAGCGACCGACCAGCACCCGGAGATCATCCGCCCGGCGCGCCGCTCCTGTCCACGCGAGGTTCCCGGAGGTTCCGGGTCCCCGGGCGCTTGGTCAGCCCGACGTGAGCGGCGCCTGGAGGTCCCGGATCACCTCCGCGAGGGCGGACGGGCGGTTGGTGACGATGCCGTTCACGTCGCACGAGATCAGTCGCCTCATCTCGTCCTCCTCGTCGACCGTCCAGGCGAAGACGCCGTAGCCGTGGCGGTGCATCCGGTTGACCATGCCCTCGTTGACGATGTCGAAGGGGACGCCGACGCCGGTGGCGACGTGCTCGCTGCCGGCGTCGCCCATGGCCAGGCTCGCGAGGCCGGCGGCGGAGTCGACGAGGTGGACGATCGGCGCGTCGGGGGCGAGCTCACCGAGGCGCTGCCAGACCTCCGGGAGGAAGGAGATGTACGTCACCGCGCCCTCGGCGCCGGCGTCGCGGACGGCCGCCAGCGCGTCGTCCACGATGTCGGCCTCCTTGAGGTCGATGTTCACCCGCGAGCGGCCGGCGGCGAGCGCCAGCACCTCGGACAGCTCGGGGATGCGCTCGCCGTCGCCGGCGTCGAGCGCCTGCGCCGCCGCGGCGGTCATCGACCTCAGCTCGCCGGAGCCGTCGGTCGTGCGGTCGACCGTCGCGTCGTGCAGGATCAGCAGCGCGCCGTCGGCCGTGCGCCGCACGTCGCACTCCACCACGTCGGCTCGCTGCCCGATGGCCAGCTCGAAGGCCGGGAGCGTGTTCTCGGGCCGCTCGGCCGAGGCCCCTCGGTGGGCGACGTTCCAGACCCGGCGGCTCGTCCCCATGGGCGCATCCTACGCCGCGGCCGCCGGTCGTCGCCTCAGCCGGACGGTGTCATCCCCGGGCGAAGCGGATCAAGGGGGCCACGTCACCCCCGTCGGCGGCCCTCAGTGCGTCCAGGTAGTGCGGACGGGCCTCGAGGCCCGTGCGGAAGCTGCGCGCACCCCAGGAGAAATGGGGACGATTCAGGGCGCGCGCCAGGCAGTCCGAGCACAGCCGTGAGTGGCGGCCATTGCCATTGGGGAAGAGATGCACGGAGACGATCCGGTGGCCGAAGAGCACGGCAGACTCGTCGGGTGAGGTGCCGGCGGCGAGCCAGACCCTGGCATCGTCGAGAAGGCGCCGGACGTGGACTCCGATCTCGAACCAGGGCACGCCGAGGTTCTTGTCCGAGCGGCGATAGCTGCCCGCCCACACCCAGACCTGTCCGAACATCCGCCGATGGAGCTCCCGGACGAAGCCCTCGTCGATGACGTCCTCCTCTCGGAGCCGCCGCCCGCCGAGCCAGGCGACCGCCGCCGCGACGTTCTCGGCCTCAACGGCGTTCAACCCCGCCCGCGTCGTCACCGGCAACTTCAGTCCCTCTGCCTCGTCCGGGTCGAGCGGCGTCTGGCCGGCTTCGTCGAACTCCGTCAGAAGGTCTGCCACAGTCCACCGCGTGCGATCAGGTCACGGGCCCGCTCATCGAGCGCGTCCTCCGAGATCTCCGTGGCTTGGTCCTCGAGCGCCATGCTCTGGTGGACGCGCTCCAGTTCATCTCGGGCCAGCGCACGGGCGCGCTCCGTAACGAGGTCGTCGAGTGAGTGGCGCGGGATGAGCGCATACACCAGCTCGCACTCCAGGGCCTCCGCGGCCCGGCGCAGCGTCGAGAGGCGAATGGTGCCGTCGGCCTCGGAGCGTTCCAGGCTGTGCACCGACGGCTGGCTGATTCCCATACGGTCGCCGAGCTGCTTCTCCGACATGCCGAGGGCGCGACGGATGCCGTTGACCCATCCCCTCGCGGGCCGAGGGATGCCACCCAGGTCTGCCGCGAGGCGGAGTTGATGATCGAGGTGACGGCGAAGCTCGGCGGTGATGCGGCGGCTGGTCATAGGAGAGAGTCTATCGCACATCGGCCTTTGAATAGATTCTTTTCTATTTTATTTGTGTCATGCAATAGATTTTCATCTATAAACTAGCCGCTCCATGGCCTGATCGCGGCGATGCCCCCCGCGCTCCGCCACCGATAACATCGACATTGTGACCACCTCCTCGAGGGCGGCGGCGCCGGCCGCGGGGCTCGGGCTCGTGCCCGCTCTGCTGGGCCTGGTGCGCTTCTCGCACACCATCTTCGCCCTGCCGTTCGCGTTCGCCGCGGCCGTCATGGCCCGCATGGAGGTCCCCCCGGCCGCCGTCCTGTGGTGGATCGCGATCGCGATGATCGGCGCCCGGAGCTTGGCGATGGCGCTCAACCGGCTGATCGACGCCGACATCGACGCGCGCAACCCGCGCACCGCCGGGCGGGAGATCCCGTCGGGGCGCCTCACGGCCGCGCAGGTGGGCTGGTTCTGCGCGATCAGCCTGGCCGTGCTGCTGCTGGCCGTCTCCCAGCTGCCGGAGGAGACGTGGGTGCTGTGGCCCATCCCGGTGGCCGCGTTCGTCATCTACCCCTTCACCAAGCGCTACACGTGGCTGTGCCACGTCGCGCTGGGCCTCACCATCGGGCTGGCGCCCGTCGGCGCGTGGCTGGCGGTGACCGGCGAGCTCGGCGTCGCGCCGATCCTGCTCGGGCTGGCCGTCGCGTGCTGGATCGCCGGGTTCGACGTCATCTACGCGCTCCTCGACCTCGACTTCGACCGCGACTACGGCATCCACTCGATCCCGGCCCGGTTCGGGCCCGCCCGCGCGCTGTGGATCACACGCGGCCTCCACGCCGCCGCGCTGGCGCTGCTGGTGGGCGCCGGCGTCGCCGCGGGGGCGGGGCCGGTCTACATGGTCGGCGTCGCGGTGTGCGCCGGGGTCCTGGCGTACGAGAACGCGATCGTCGGCCCCCGCGACACCAGCCGCGTCTCGGTGGCCTTCGCCCAGTCGAACGGCCTGCTGGCGGTGGTCTTCCTGATCTTCACCCTGCTCGAGGTGACGCTGTAGGGGACGCGGCGGCGGAGCTCGTGCGGGCGTCCGGCCTCGTCAAGCGCTTCGGCGAGCGGCGCGCGGTCGACGGGGTGGACGTGGGGCTCGCCGCGGGGGAGTGCCTGGCGGTGCTGGGGCCGAACGGCGCCGGGAAGAGCACGCTGCTGCGAATGCTGGCCACCCTCCTGCGGCCCGACGCCGGCGAGCTGGCCGTGTGCGGGCACGCCCTGCCCGACGACGCCGGGAGGGCGCGGGCGCAGATCGGGTACCTGGGCCACGACCCGCTCGTCTACCTCGACCTCACCGCACGCCAGAACCTCGAGCTCTACGCCGACCTCTACGGCCTGCCCGAGGCGCGCCGGCGGGTCAACGACGGCCTCGCCCGGGTGGGCCTCCTGGCCCGCTCCTTCGACCCGGTGCGCACCTTCAGCCGCGGGATGGCGCAGCGCCTGGGCCTGGCGCGCGTCCTCCTGCACGAGCCCCGGCTGCTGCTGCTCGACGAGCCCTACGCCGGGCTGGACGCCGCCGGGGCGCACCTGCTCGACGCGGTGCTGGCCGACGCCGCCGCCGGCCGGGGCGTGGTGATCGTGACCCACGAGGTCGAGCGCGGCGTCGCGTTGGCCGGGCGGCTGCTGGTGCTGCGCGCCGGCCGGGCCGTGCTGTCCGAGGCGACCGGCGCGGTCAACGCCGCCTCCTTCCGCGCCCGCTACGAGGAGCTGGTGGCGTGAGCCCCACGCGGCCGCCGTGGGGCCGCCAGCTGCGGGCCCTCCTGCGGAAGGACCTGCGCCTCGAGCTGCGCACCCGCGACACCCTGGTCGCCATGGTGCTGTTCGCGGTGGTGGCGATGCTGATCTTCCAGTTCGCCTTCGGCAACCGGGGCGACGACCTCACGCCCTACGCCGGCGGGATCCTGTGGGCGACGCTGTCGCTCACGGCCGTCCTGGGCGTCGGGCGCTCGTGGGTGCCCGAGCGCGAGCAGGGGGTGCTCGACGGCATCCTGGCCGCGCCGGTCCCGCGCCTGGTGCTGCTGGCCTCCAAGGTGGGCGCGATCTATGCCTACCTGCTGGCCGTCGAGGTCGTCGCCGTGCCGCTGGTCGCCCTCTTCTTCGTGCGCGGGTCGGTCGCGGGCGACCTCGGGCTGATCGTCCTCACCTGCCTGATCGCCAACCTCGGCATCGCCATCCTCGGGTCGCTCTACGCGTGCCTGGCGCTGTTCGCGCGCGCCCGCGAGCTGCTGCTGCCGGTGCTCTTCCTGCCCTCGCTGCTGCCCGTGGTGATCGCCGCGGCGGGCGCCGTCAACGCCGTCGCAGGGGGGACGAACGACCTCGCCGAGTACCGGGGCTACAACCTGTTCCTGGCGGTCTATGCGGTAATCTTCGGGCTTGTGGCCTACGCGACGTACGATCACGTCTTCGATGACTGACGCGCGTCCCGCCCGGCGGCTCGCGGTCACGGGAGCGGCCACCGCGGCACTCACCGCGCTCGCCGCCTACGGCGTGTTCTTCGTCGCCCCGGAGGACGCCGACCAGGGGATCATCCAGAAGATCTTCTACTTCCACGTGGCCATCGCCATCGGCTCGCTGCTGGCCTTCGCGGTCGCCTGCGTCTACGGCATCCGCTACCTGCGCTCGCGCGACGAGCGCCTCGACCAGGTCTCGTCGACGGCCGTCGGCATCGGCATCGGCTTCGCCGTGCTGGTGGTCATCACCGGCTCGATCTGGGCCAAGGCGTCGTGGGGCACCTGGTGGGTCTGGACCGACCCGCGGCTGGTGACCTTCGTCGTCGTGCTGCTGCTGTACGCGGCCTACTTCGTCCTGCGCTCGTCGGCCGAGGGCGAGCGGCGCATGCGCTACAGCGCGATCTACTCGATCGCCGCCTTCGCCTCCGTGCCGCTGTCGTTCTACTCGGTCCGCGTGGCCCGCTCGTTCGTCCACCCCGTGGTCTTCACCTCCGACGGGGCGAACATGCCGAACTCGATGCTGGTGTGGTTCGCCGTGAGCCAGGTGGCCGTGATCGGGATCTTCCTCACGATCATGCAGGTGGAGCTTCTCCACAGGCGGGCCGAGGTGGCCCTGCGCCGGGTCAAGATGCGGCTCGAGGCCGCCGCGTGAGCACAGGCGCCCAGTACGTGGTGGCGGCCTACGGCGTCGTGCTGTTCGGGTTGCTGATGTACGTCGTCGTCCTCGGGCTGCGCGTCGCCCGGCTCGCCCGCGAGGCCGAGCTGCTGGCCCGCCTGGCCGAGCGCGGCTCCGACCGTCGGCCCGAGCCCGCGGCCACGCCATGAGCGCGAGCCGCGTCGCGCCGAGCCGCCCCCCCGGTCCCGGCAAGGTCTTCTACCCGATGTTCGTCGACCTCGAGGGCCGGCGCTGCCTGGTGGTCGGGGGCGGCCCGGTGGCGACCGAGAAGGTCGGCAAGCTCCTGGAGCACGGCGCCGTCGTCCGGCTCGTGACGCCGGAGATGGCCGATGAGCTGGCGGCGCTGGTCGCCTCCGGCGAGGTGGCCGAGCACCGCGCGCGCGCCTACCGGCCCGACGACCTCGACGGCTGCTTCCTGGTGATCGCCGCGACCAACCTCGACGCGATCAACCGGATGGTGTGGCAGGACGCCGAGGCGCTGAACCTGCTGTGCAACGTGGTCAACGTGCCCCCGCTGTGCAACTTCATCGTCCCCTCGATCGTCCGCCGCGGGGAGCTGGCCCTGGCGATCTCGACCGGCGGCGCCAGCCCGGTGGTCGCCAAGCACATCCGCCGCGAGCTGGAGGAGGCCTACGGCCCCGAGTGGGAGGCGCTGGTCAACCTCCTGCGCGAGGCCCGCGACGAGCTCAAGGTGCGCTACCCCGACATGCCGAGCCGACGCGACGCGGTCGAGCGGCTGATGGGCACGGACGTGGTGCGCCTCCTGGCCGACGGCGACGACGCCGGCGCGCGCGACCTGGCCCACCGGGTGCTCGACATCGGGGTCCGGGCGTGACCCTCCTCGTCCTCGGGCTCTCCCACAAGACGGCGCCGGTCGCCCAGCGCGAGAAGGCGGCGCTCTCCGAGGCCGAGGCGCGGGCCCTGCTGCGCGACCTCGTCGCGGGCGGCGGCGTGTCCGAGGCCGTCGCGCTGTCGACGTGCAACCGCACCGAGATCTACGCCGCCGCGGGCGACTCGGGCGCTGCGGAGGAGGTCCTGGCGGCGGCGCTGGTCGCCCACAGCCACATGTCGGAGGACGAGCTGGCGTGCGCGCGCTACGTGCTGCGCGACGACCGGGCGGCGAGCCAGCTCTTCCGGGTCGCCTCGAGCCTCGACTCGATGGTGGTGGGCGAGAGCGAGATCCAGGGCCAGGTGCTGCAGGCCTGGGAGCTGGCCGTCGAGGAGGGCGCGACCGGCGCGATCCTCAACCAGCTCTTCCGCCAGGCGCTCGAGGTCGGCAAGCAGGTGCGCGCGCAGACGCGGATCGGCTCCGGCGCGGCGTCGGTGTCGGCCGTGGCGGTCGAACCTGGCCGAGCAGGTGCTCGACGACCTGCCCGGGCGCCAGGTGCTGGTGATCGGCGCCGGCCGGATGGCCGAGACGACGGCCCGCGCGCTCGTCGCCCACGGGGCGCGCGAGGTGGTGGTGGCCAACCGCACCGTGGGGACGGCCCGAGAGCTCGCCGGCCGCGTCGGCGGCCGCGGGGTGGGCTTCGACCGGCTGGCGCAGGAGCTCGCCGCGGCCGACATCGTCATCTCCTCGACGGACGCCCCCCACCCCATCCTCCGCCGCGACGAGCTGGAGCCGACGATGGCGGGCCGGGCCGCGCGCCCCATGGTGATCGTGGACATCTCCGTGCCCCGCGACGTCAACGCCGCGGCCGCCGAGGTCAACGGCGTGGCCCTGTTCGACATCGACGACCTCGAGCGGGTGGTCGAGACCAACCTCAACGGCCGCCGGCTCGAGGCCGAGCGCGCCGAGGGCTTCGTCATCGGCGCCGTCCAGGGGTTCTCGGCGTGGCGCCGCGGCCTGTCGGCCTCGCCGGCCATCGCGTCGCTGCACGCGCGGGCGGAGGAGATCCGGCGCGCCGAGCTGGCGCGGATCGAGGCCCAGTGGGAGGGCCTGTCCGACGCCGACCGGGAGCGCCTGGAGGCGCTCACCAAGGGGATCGTCGGCAAGCTGCTGCACGAGCCGACCGTCCGGATGCGCGAGGCGGCCGAGGACGGCGACGCCCTGCGGTACCTGGAGAGCCTGCGCCACCTCTTCGCGCTCGAGTCCCAGGCCGGATCCGGCTCCTCGCGGCCGTCCACCTGATCCTCGCCACGCGCCGCTCGCCGCTGGCGCTCGCGCAGACCGAGCTGGTGGCGGCGCGCCTGCGGGCCGCCGGCCACGACACCGAGGCGCTGCCGCTCACCACGACCGGCGACCGCTGGAGCGCCGACGACCGGGCGCCCGCGCCCGACCGCGGCCTGTTCGTCAAGGAGCTGGAGGAGGCGCTGCTCGACGGGCGCGCCCACCTCGCCGTCCACTCGGCGAAGGACCTGCCCGGCGAGCTCCCCGGCGGGCTGGCCATCGTCGCCGTGCCGCCCCGCGAGGACCCGCGCGACGTGCTCGTCGGCCCGGGCGGCGGGCTGGACGGGCTCGCCCCGGGGGCCCGGGTGGCCACGGGCAGCCCCCGGCGCGCGGCCCAGATCCTGGCCGCCCGTCCCGACGTGGAGGTGGTCCCGATCCGTGGGAACGTCGGCACCCGGCTCGAGAAGCTGGCCCGCGGCGACGCCGACGCCCTCGTGCTCGCCGCCGCCGGCCTGCGGCGCCTGGGCCTCTGGCCGGAGGGCGCGACGCCCCTGCCGGCCGAGGTCTCGACGCCGGCGCCGGGCCAGGGCCTGCTGGCCGTCGAGGCCCGGGAGGGCGCCGAGGAGGGCGCGGCCGCGGCCGCCGCGCTCGGCGACCCGGTCGCCGCCGCCTGCCTGCGCGCCGAGCGAGCGCTGCTGGCGGCCCTGGGGGGCGGCTGCATGCGCCCGATCGGGGCCCTGTGCGAGCCGGACGGGCCGGGCCGGCTTCGCATCACCGCGTTCGCCGGGAGCGAGGACGGCCGCGACGGCCGGCGCAGCGTCCGCGCCGGCGAGGCCTCCGACCCGGAGGGCCTCGGACGCGAGGCGGCGGCGGCCGTCTCGGTCGCCTCGGCGTGAGCGGGTTCGTCCACCTGGTGGGGGCCGGGCCGGGCGCGCCCGGCCTCATCACCGTCGCCGGCCGCGCTGCGCTGGAGGGGGCCGAGGTCGTGGTGTACGACCGCCTCGGCACCGAGGAGCTGCTGCCGCTCTGCCGCCCCGGCGCCGAGCTGGTGAACGCGGGCAAGGCGCCCGGGCGGGCCGCGATGACCCAGGAGGAGATCAACGCCGCGCTGGTGGACCACGGCCGGCGCGGGCGCCGGGTGGTGCGCCTGAAGGGCGGCGACCCCTTCGTGTTCGGCCGCGGCGGCGAGGAGGCGCAGGCCCTGGCGGCGGCCGGCGTCCCCTTCGAGGTCGTCCCCGGCATCACCAGCGCGATCGCGGCTCCCGCCGCCGCGGGCGTCCCCGTGACCCACCGCGGGGTGGCCACCTCGTTCACGGTCGTCACGGGCCACGAGGACCCGGGCAAGCCCTCCGAGCAGACCGACTGGGCCGCGCTCGCGGCGGTGCCCGGGACGCTGGTGATCCTCATGGGGATGGGCCGGCTCGACGACATCACGGGCGCCCTGATGCGCGCCGGGCGGCCCGCCGGCGAGCCGGCCGCAGCGGTCGAGTGGGGGACGACGCCGCGCCAGCGCAGCGTCGTCGCGACCCTCGGCACCCTGGCGGCGCGCGTCGGCGAGGAGGGGCTCGGCGCCCCGGCAGTCGTGGTGGTGGGCGCGGTGGCCGGCCTGGCGGAGGAGGTCCCGGCCGCCGCGCTCCCCCTGTCGGGGCGCCGCGTGGTGGTGACCCGCGCCCGGGCCCAGGCGAGCGAGCTGTCGGAGCGGCTCCGGGGCCTCGGGGCGTCGGTGGTGGAGCTGCCGTCGATCCGCGTCGAGCGCCTCCCCGAGGGCCCCGGGCTCACCTCGGCGATCGAGGTGCTCGCCGACTACGGCCTGGTGGTGCTGACCAGCGTCAACGGCGTCAACGCCCTCTTCGACGCCCTGGCGGCCCGCGGCCGCGACGCCCGCGCCCTGTCGGCCGCGGCGACGGTGGTGGCGATCGGGCCGGCCACCGCCGAGCGGCTCGCGGGGCGCGGCGTGCGGGCCGACATCGTGCCCGAGCGCTTCGTCGCGGAGGGCATACTCGAGGCCCTCGCCGACGTCCCCCTGGGCGGCGTCCGGGCGCTCGTCGCGCGCGCCGCCGGCTCGCGCCCGGAGCTGGTCGACGGGCTCGGGCGCCTCGGGGCCCGCGTCGAGGAGGTGCTGCTCTACGAGGCCGTGCCCGAGCCGGCCGACCCGGCCGTCGTGGCCGAGGCCCTGCGGGCCGACTACCTCACCTTCACCGCGTCGTCGACCGTCCGCGCCTTCACGGCCCTGCTGGGCCCCGGCGACCGCTCCCTCCTGGCCGCCGGGGGCCCGCGGGTCGTGTCGATCGGGCCCGTGACCAGCGCGACCGCGCGCGAGGAGGGGATGCGGGTCAACGCCGAGGCCGCCGAGCACACCGTCCCGGGGCTGGTCGCGGCCCTGCGCGAGGATGCCGCCCGGCGCTGACCGCCCGCTCGTCGCGCTGCTCACCGACTACGGGCCGGGCAGCGAGCACGTGGGCGCCCTGCACGCGGTCGTCCGCGCGGGCTGCCCCCGCGCCGACCGCATCGACCTCGCGCACGACCTGCCGCCCGGCGACGTGCGCGCCGGCGCCCTGGTGCTGCGCCGACTGGCGCGGCTCGTCCCCGGGGCCGTGATCGTCGCGGTCGTCAACCCCGGGGTCGGCACGGAGCGGCGTGCGGCCGCGGTCGAGCTCGCCGCCGGCGGGGCTCTGGTGGGCCCCGACAACGGCCTGCTGGGCCCGGCGGCCCGCGACCGCCGCGCCACGGCCGCGGTCGCCCTGCCGCCCCCGCCGCCGGAGGTCGCCGCCACGTTCCACGGCCGCGACCTGCTCGCCCCGGCGGCGGCCCGGCTCGCCGCCGGGGCCCCGCTGGCCGATCTCGGCGCGCCCATCGACCCGGCGACGCTGGCCGAGCCCGACCTGCCGGCCCCCGAGGTGGCCCCCGGCAGCCTGACCGCGACCGTCGCGCTGGTTAACCGCTTCGGCAACGTCGAGCTGCTCGCCGGGGCCGGCGACCTCGCGGCCGCCGGCCTCGTCCGCGGCGACCGCATCTGGGCGGCGGCCGGTGAGCGGCGCCACCCCGCGACGGTCGCCCGCGCCTTCGCGGACGTCGCCCCGAAGGGCATGCTGGTGCACCTCGACAGCCACGGCATGGTGGCGCTGGCCGTCAACGGAGGCAGCGCGGCCGCGCGCCTGGGCGCCGCGCCCGGCGCCGCGGTCAGGCTGGGGCGCTGGTGAGCCGCCGCGCGATCGCCGCCGCCAGGCGGTCGGCGGCGCCGCCGTCCTCGGCGAGGAACAGCGACGGCTCGAGGAGCTCGAGCTCGATGACCAGCGGCGCGTCCCCCGGGCCCGGCACCAGGTCGACGCGGGCGTAGAGCAGGCCTTCCGCCCCGCCCGGCACCGCCGCGAGCGCCGCGTCGGCCACGGCGGCCTGGGCCGGGGTGCGGGCGGCGGGGCGGATGTCCTCCATCACGAACAGGCCGCCCACGACCTCGCGCCGCGCGGTGAGCAGCGGACCCTTGCGCACGGCGTGGCTGAAGGCCCCGTCCAGGTGCACCAGGGCCGTCTCGCCGGCGCCGTTAACCGCCGCGACGTAGGGCTGGGCCATGGCGGTGCGACCGCCGGCGTGGAGCCGGTCGACGTGCGCCTGCGCCTCCCCGAGCCGCCCGGCCGGATAGCGCTCGGTGTCGATCGATCCCGCCGATACCGCGGGCTTCACGACGATCTCGGCGGCGTCGGGCCACGCCATCGCCTCGCCCGGCGCCGCGAACGCCGTGGGGACGACCGGGACGCCCGCCCGCTCCAGGTCGGCGAGGTAGCCCTTGTCGCTGCTCCAACGCAGCAGCGCGGGAGGGTTGTGCAGCGGTAGGGCGGCGGCGGCCGCATCGGCCCAGGCCAGGAACTCCTCGCGCCGGTGCACGTAGTCCCAGACGGAGCGCACGACCGCGAGGGAGAAACCGTCCCAGGCCACCGAGTCGTCGTCCCAGTCGACGATCTCGTGGGCGATCCCGCGCCGCGCGAGGGCGGCGGCGAGCGGCGGCAGGTCGTCGTCGAGCCCGCGCGCGGCGGCGGCCGTCACCAGCGCGACGGTCACGAGATGGGCAGCCGCACCTCGAAGCGGGTCTCCCCGGGCTCCGACAGCACGCGCACCTGGCCGTGGTGGGTCTCGACGATCCGGCGCACGATGTCGAGGCCCAGGCCCGTGCCGGCGCCGACCTCCTTCGTGGTGAAGAAGGGCTCGAAGATCCGGCTCTGGACGTCGGGCGGCACGCCGGGCCCGTCGTCGACCACCTCCACCACGGCCTCGTCGCCGGCGCGGAGGGTGAGGATCCGCACGGTCCCGTCGCCGCCGACGGCGTCGATGGCGTTGTCGATCAGGTTGGTCCAGACCTGGTTGAGCTGCGAGGCGTGGGCGGTGATGGGCGGCAGGTCGGGGTCGTAGTCGCGCACCACCCGGACGTCGCCCTGCTTGAGCTTGTGGGCCAGGATCGTGAGCGTGCTCTCGATGCCGTCGCGCAGGTTGACGGTCTGGGTCTCGGCCCGGTCCATGTGGGTGTAGTCCTTGACCGCCGTCACGATCTCCGAGATGCGGCGCGTGCTCTCGTCGAGGTCGCGCACGAGCCCACGGGCGGTGAGCGACGCGACCACCCACTCCACGGCCGCCCGCAGGGCCGGGCCGGCGGCGTCCTCCACCGCCGCGATCCAGGCCTCGTCGACCCCGGCCTCGGCGAGCGGCGGCGCGAGGCGCCACCCCTCCAGGTCCCGGTCGTCGAGGAGGTCGGTCAGCGCGTCCTCGCGGTCGGCGGCCGCCAGCGCCCCCCCGGCCCCGGTCGCCGTCGCGGCGCGGCCGACGGCGTCCTTCTGCAGCTCCACCAGCCGCTGCGCCTCGGCGCGCTCCACCCCGCTCGAGACGAACTGGTTGACCGTGTCCCCGAGCACGTCGAGGGCGTCGGCGAGCTCGGCGGCGCTGCGCCGGGCCGCCGCGGCCGGGTTGTTGAGCTCGTGGGCCAGCCCGGCCGACAGCGTGCCGAGCGCGGCGAGCTTCTCGCGCTCCCGCAGCACGGCCTCGGCGCCCTGGTGGACGGGCGCGATCACGGCCAGGGCTCGGCGAAGCACCGTGGGCTCGTCGCGCAGCAGCCGACGGAACTCGTCGCCGGGGATCACCACGATCCTGCAGTCGGAGGCCGTCCTCCCCCCGGCCATGCTGGGATCCTCGGTCAAGAGGTTCATGGCGCCGAAGTAGGTCACCGCGGCCCGCGAGGCCATCACCAGCTCCCGTCCGTCGACCACCCTCACCCAGTCGATCAGCCCGTCGACCAGGACCCCGAACCGCTCGACCCGCTGGCCCTCGCGGACGACCCATTCGCCCGGCCCGAGGCGCTCCTCGTGCGCGGTCTCGGCCAGGCGCCCGAGGCAGTCCTCGCCGAGCTCCTCGAACAGGTTGACCTGTCGCAGGACGTCGATCACGCCAGCGTGCCGATGTACTGGTGCACGAGCTGGCAGGCCATCGAGCCGTCGCCGACCGCGGCCGCGACCCGCTTGATCGACTGGTGGCGCACGTCGCCGGCCACGAAGACGCCCGGCAGGCTCGACTCGAGCGGCAGCGGGTCGCGCTCGAGCGGCCAGGCCGGCCGCAGGCCCTCGGCGCGCAGGTCCGGGCCCGCGTAGATGAAGCCGCGGGGGTCGCGGGCCACCACCCCGTCGAGCCAGTCGGTGTTGGGGCGCGCGCCGATGAAGATGAACATGGCCCGCGCGGGCACCCGGCGCTCCGTGCCGCCCTCCCGGTCGCGCACCAGGACGGCCTCCAGGCCCTCCCCGCCCTCGGCCGCGACCACCTCGGCGTTCAGGCGCACCTCGATGTTGCCGGCCGCCTCCACCCGCTCGACGAGGTACTGCGACATGCTCTTGCCGAGGTCGGGGCCGCGGTAGAGGACCGAGACCTTCGCGGCGAAGCCGGCGAAGTAGAGCGCCGCCTGGCCGGCCGAGTTGGCGCCGCCGACGACGAAGACCTCCTCGCCGCCGCACGAGATCGCCTCCGCCCGCGAGCCGCCGTAGTAGACGCCGCGCCCGGTGAGCTCCTCGACCCCCGGCGCGTCGAGGCGCCGGTACTGGACGCCGGTCGCGACGACGACGGCGTGGGCCGCGATCTCCTCGCCGTCGCCGAGCCGGATCGTCCGGGACGGCCCGCGCGCCTCGAGCGCCACGGCGTCCTGCACCGAGCACCATGCGGGCCCCGAAGCGCAGGGCCTGGGCGTTGGCGCGCCGCGTGAGCTCCGCCCCGGACAGGCCCGAGGGGAAGCCCAGGTAGTTCTCGATGCGCGAGCTCTGGCCGGCCTGGCCGCCCGTCGCCTCGCGCTCCACCATCACGGTGCGCAGCCCCTCCGACGCCCCGTAGACCGCGGCCGCGAGCCCGGCCGGGCCGCCGCCCACGATCAGCATGTCGTAGAACGGCGCGTCGGCCCGCGTCGGGATGCCGACGCGGTCGGCCACCTCGCGGATCGCCGGCGTCACCATCACCTCGCCGTCCGGGAAGACGAGCACCGGGAGGCGCTCCGGGTCGGCGCCCGACGCCTCGATCAGCCGCCGCGCCTCGGGGTCGACCTCGGCGTCGAGCCAGCGGTAGGGCACGTTGCTGCGCGCCAGGAAGTCCTTGAGCTCGTGGGACCGCCGCGACCAGCGGTGGCCGACGACCCGGATCCCCTCCTCGGGCGGTCCGTCGGCGCGCCAGTCGAACAGCAGGTCGTCGACGACGGGATAGAGCTGGTCCTCGGGAGGGTCCCAGGGCTTGAGGAGGTAGTGGTCGAGGGCGGCGCGGTTGATGGCGTCGATGGCGGCCTGGGTGTCGGCGTAGGCGGTCAGCAGCACGCGCTTGGCCGCGGGGACGACCTGGAGCGAGCGCTCGAGGAACTCGACCCCGGTCATGACCGGCATCTGCTGGTCGGCCACCAGGAGCGCGACCTGCTCGTCGCGCAGGGCCACCTGCCCCAGCAGCTCGAGGCCGTCGGCCCCCGACTCGGCCCGCAGCACGCGGTAGTCCGCGCCGTAGCGGCGCCGCAGGTCGCGCTGGACGGCCCGCGACACCCCGGGCTCGTCGTCGACGCTGAGGATCACCGGCTTCGCGGCGCGGTCGGTCGTTGCCACCGCCGTGATTTCTACTCCCCGGAGCGGTCCCGCCGCCCGGGCTACGGCTGGACGGTGTAGACGGCCCCCACGCCGTCGGTGACGTAGACCAGCCCGCCGCCCGCCACGACGCACCTCACCGCCCCGGGGTTGGCCCCCAGCGGCAGGGTGGCGCGCCCGGCCTCCGAGAGGTCGGCCTGGCTCAGGTCGATCAGGAACGCGGGCTGCCCGCTGAGCGCGTCCGCCCCCTGGGCCGCCCAGACGGCCCCGGCGCCCGCCGAGGTGCAGTTGAGGCCGATGTTCAGGTTCGTCGCGACGACGCCCTTCACCAGCCCGCTCGACGGCGAGATCTTGTTGATCTGGCCGATGTCGTTCGGCGTGGCCTGCGAGAGCCAGAGGAAGTTGGCGCCGTAGGTCAGCCAGAGCCGGCCGGCGTCGCCGCCGGTCGCGCCGCTGACCGGGAAGCTCTTCTGGATCGCCAGGCTGGTGGGGCTGCGCTTCTGGAGCGTGCTCTGGTTGGGCGTCACCATCCAGAGGGCGCTCGAGGCGGCCGTGAAGGCCTGGGGGATGGGCCACGACTTCACCGCGACCCTGGCGTTGCCGGGGTCGATCGAGGCGAGCTTCTGCCAGGTCCGCACCCCGGCCACCCAGACGTAGTTGGACCCGATGCCGAGGGTGTTGGCCCCGTTGAGGGTCGGCGAGACGTCCACGGTCGTCCCCAGCGGGATGTTGATGTTGTCGCCCACCTTCGACGCGTTGGCCGTGTTGAGCCGCACGACCGTCGCGGTGGTCTTGGTGGACCGCAGCACCCAGATGCGGTTGTAGCCGGCCCGGATGTCGCGCGGGTTCGGCCCGACGCTGGTGGTGCGCACCTGGCCCGTGGCCGTGTCGAGCCGGCTCACGGTGCCGTTGGCGTTCAGCGTCCAGACGGCCCCGTAGCCGTAGGTGACCGCGCCCGGCTGGGGCCCGACCGGGGTGGTCGCGACCACCTGGAACGGGGGCGCCGGGGCCTGGGCCGCGGCGAGCCCGCAGGCCAGCGCCGCCGCGGCGGCGCCGCCCAGCGCCGCCCACCATGTCCGGGCCCGGGAGGACACCGCGCGACTCTATGCCGGGGGCCGCTCCGAAAGCCAGACCCGGACGGGCGACCCGACCCACCTCGCCGTGCTCCACCTGAAGGGTCGTGTGGGCGATGCCGAAGTCGCGCCGCAGCATCTCGCTCAGCTCGCGCCGCCGGGCGTGGCAGTCCTCGCCCTCGGGCACCAGGACGTGGGCCGACAGGGCCGGGAAGCCCGAGGTGATGGTCCAGATGTGCAGGTCGTGGACCTCCGACACCCCCTCGACGGCGGCCATCCGGCGGCCGACCTCGTCGGCGTCGATCCCCTCGGGGGCGGCCTCGAGCAGCACGCCCAGCGACTCCCGCAGGACCCGCCAGGAGCTGGCCAGCACCAGGACGCCGATCAGCATGGCGACCACGGCGTCGGCGTAGAGCCAGCCGGTGGTCAGGACCACGACTGCCGCGACCACCACGCCCACCGAGCCGAGCAGGTCGGCCACCACGTGCAGCAGCGCGGCGCGCAGGTTGAGGCTGCGGCCGCCCGAGCGGATGAGGATCGCCGCGGAGATCACGTTGACGGCGAGGCCGGCGAGGGCGACGGCCAGCGTCAGGCCCGCCAGGATCTCGGGCGGGTCGCGCAGCCGCTGGGCGGCCTCGACGAAGATCCAGATGGCGATCGCCACCAGCGCGACCCCGTTGACGAGGGCCGCCAGGATCTCGGCCCGCCGCAGCCCGAACGACATCCGGGCCGTCGGCGGCCGCCCCGCGAGCCAGATCGCGCCGAGCGCGAGCGCCAGCGAGCCGACGTCCGAGAGCATGTGGCCCGCGTCGGCGAGCAGGGCGAGGCTGCCTCCCACGACCCCGCCCACCAGCTCGGCGACGGCCAGGGACGCGGTGAGGACGAGGACGACCGACAGCGCGCGGTAGTCGCGCGCCCGCCGCGCGCCCTCTCCGTGATCGTCGGCGTGCGCGCTCAGCCCACGGCCTCGATCTCGACGCGCGGGGCCGCGCCCAGCGCGGCGAGCTCCACCGCCCGGTGGACGATCGACCCGGCCCACACCACGACCCGCACGCGGCCGGCACCCGTCCGGTCGACCAGCTCCGCCAGCAGCCGCGTGCCGGCGCTGTCGAGCAGCGGGACGTCCCGCAGGTCGATCGTCAGCTCGGCGCCGGGGCGCACCTCGCCCCGCAGCCGCGCCAGCAGCTCCGGCGCCGAGGCGTGGTCGAGGTCGCCGGCGGGGCGCACGACCACGCGGTGCCCGCCGTCCTCCCGCGACACCTCCGGCTCCGCGCCGCCGTTGCGCGCGCCGGGCGGCGGGGGCACGGCGGCCGGGACGCGGTCGAGGCGCCGCGTCATGCGCACGACGGTGCCGCCCGCGTCGGTGCGCACCGCGACGTCGTCCATCAGCGCGCGCATCATGCCGAGCCCCCGCCCGCGGTCGCCGGGCGCCGGCGAGGCCCTCCAGGTGCCGGTGTCGGCGACCTCCAGCTCGACCGCGCCCTCCCGGACCCGGGCGCGCAGGCGGATCTCGCCGGCGCTCCGGCGGATGTAGGCGTGCTCGATGCAGTTGGCCGCCGCCTCGCTGCCGGCCAGCACCACCTCCTGGGCGGCCGTCCCCGCGCCCGCCGAGTCCAGCCAGCCCGACAGCTCGCGGCGCAGGCCCGCCAGCTCGCCGGCCTCGGCCGGCACGGCGAACTCCAGCGGCGCGGGCACCGGCGGGTCGAGGCGGAGCGCCAGGAGCGCGGTGTCGTCGCCCGACCCCCCCGCCGCCATGATCCCCAGGAGCGCGTCGCAGAGCGCGTCGGCCGACGCCGCGCCCGCCGTGCCGGCGGCCCGGCGGAGGCGCTCGAGCGACTCGTCGATCGACTCCCGCGGCCGCTCCACGAGCCCGTCGGAGTACAGGAGCGCGGTGTCGCCCGGCCGCAGGGCCCGCGACGCCTGGGGCCGCGGCGCCGTCGCCGCCAGCCCGAGCGGGGGAGAGCGGCCCTCCCACATGAACCAGGGCGCCCCCCCGTCCCAGGGGACGACCAGGGGCGGCGGGTGGCCGGCGCACGCGTAGAGCACCGTGCGCGTGTCGAGGTCCACCAGGCAGAGCGCGGCGGTGGTCCCCATCGCCTCGGGCACCCCGGCGGCGAACCCGGCGAGGCGGTCGAGCAGGGCCCCCGGCTCGGGGTCCTCGGCGGCGAAGATGCCCAGCGCGCCGCGCAGCTGCCCCATGACGGCCGCCGCCTGCGGCCCCCGGCCCACGACGTCGCCGACGCACAGCAGCACGCGCCCGCCGGGCAGCGGGATCGCGTCGTACCAGTCGCCGCCCACCCGCCCGGGCTCGGAGCTGGCGACGTAGCGCCGGGCGAGGGTGCCGCCGGCGAGCGCCGGCAGCTCGAGCGGCAGCAGCGCCTCCTGCAGGGTCTCGGCCACCTGGCGCTGGCCCTCGTAGAGGATCGCGTTGTCCAGCGCCAGCCCGGCCCGGCGGCCGATCTCGACGGCGAGGTCGCGGTCCTCTTCGGTGAAGCGGCGCCCCGAGTCCGCGGTCAGCAGCGCGAGGGCGCCGACGGCGTGCCCGCGCGCCGTCATCGGGACCCCGACGTACGAGACCGGGGCCAGCGCCCGCAGCCGGCCGAGGAACTCCTCGTCGCGGGGCAGCTCGTCCCAGCGGTCCTCGGTGACCTCGGAGATCAGGACGGGCCGCCCGGAGCGGATCACCTCGGCCGGACCGCCGCGCACGCCGAGCGACTGGTCGCCGCCGTAGGCGGCGCGGACCAGCTCGTTCTTGTCCGGGTCGGCGTGCCGGTAGGCCACCAGCGGCGCCCCGCCGTGGTCGTCGATCACCCGCACCGTGCAGAAGTCGGCCAGCCGCGGCACCACCGCCCGCGCGAGGGCGTCGAAGCGCTGGGCCAGTCCCACGGGGGCGTCGAGCGCGAGGCTCACGTCGGCCAGCAGCCGGGCGCGGTCCTCGGCGCGCTCGGCCGCCTCGCGGGCCCGCTGCTCGGCGTCGTGCAGCCGTGCCCGCTCGAGCGCCGAGGCGCACTGGGCGGCCAGCGCGAGGGCGAGCTCGCGCTCCTCGGCCCCGAAGCGGCGCTCGTCGTCCAGGAACCGGAAGGCCACCGCGCCGGTCAGAGCGCCGTTGGCCGACAGCGGCAGGCCGACCGCGACGCTGCTCAGGCCGCCCCGGTGCGCCGGGAAGCTCGCCGGCCAGTCGGCCGCCGACTGGAACCAGAAGGGCTCGCCCGTGCGCAGCACGTCGACCAGCGGCAGCGGCGCGTCCAGCGGCAGGCGCTGGCCGGCGGGGAGCAGGCCGGGCGGGTAGCCGGTCGCCGCGAGGACGCGGGCGCCGCCGCGCTCGCGCAGCATCACCACCCCCGCGATCGCGCCGAGGGCCGACATCCCCTCCGAGACGATCAGGCGCCCCACCTCCTCCTCGTCCAGCGTCGCCGCCAGCGCCGCGGTCATGCGCTGCAGGCGCTCCGTGCGCGCCCGCGCCGACCGCTCGGCCGCGAACAGGCGGGCCCGCTCCAGGGCCTGCGCGCACTGGCCCGCCAGGGTCTCGGCGAGCTCCCGCTCCGGGGCGCCCACGTGGCGCTCCTCGCGGAAGATCACCATCACCGCGCCCAGCGTGCCCCCGTGCCCGGCCAGCGGCAGCAGCGCCGCGGCGCCGCCCAGCCAGACGGCCTCGCCCTCGGCCAGACAGCGGGCGATGGCGGGGGTCCGCCCGAGCCGCTCGGGCGCGTCCGCGTCGAACGCCCGCCCGGGCGGCGAGGACCGGCCCGCGCTCGTCCGTGAGCCAGATGAGGGCGCCGTCGCCGCCGAGCACCGCGGTCGTCTCGCGCAGCGCGATCGCCAGGACGTCGTCGGGCGTCAGGGCCTTCGAGAGCTCGGCCGTCACCCGGGCGAGGCGGGCGATCCGCCGGGCGCCGTCCTCGCCCGCGGCCACGGCCGAGCGCAGGCCGATCTCGCTGGACGCCGCGTCGGCCAGGGCGGCGAGCGCGGCCGCGTCGCGGGGGCTCCAGGCGCGCGGGCGTGTGTCGGCGACCGAGAGCGTGCCGAGCACGTGGCCGCCCGCCCCGCGTATCGGGTGCCCGGCCCACGCGACGACGCCGAGGGCCATCGCGGCCCCACCCTCCCGCGTCGCGGGGTCCGAGCGCACGTCGGGCACCCGCAGCGGCGCGCCGCTCGCCACGACGAGCCGGCAGAGCGAGTCCCCGACGGCGAGCCCGCGCGGCGCGGCGGGCCCGGTCCCGGGCCCGACGGCGCTCTTCCAGAAGGCGCGCCGGTCGTCGACCAGCGACACGAAGGCGAGGGGGGCGTCGAGCAGCGCGGCGGCGCCGGCCGCCAGGCGGTCGAACGCCTCCTCGGGGGCCGTGTCCAGAAGCTGCGTCGCCCGGACGGCCGCGACGCGATCCGGGTCGCGGACCGGGTCCACGGGGTCCAGACTAGCGCGGCCGGCACCGGTCAGGGACAGCCGCACGCCGCGCGGCCCGGAGCGGGCGACCGCGAGCCGCCCGATCAGGGGCCGCCGCCCGCGGTGGGGAGCCCGAGCCGCGGGGCGATCGGCTGGAGCGCCGCGATCACGTTGGCGATGTGCTCGTCGAGCTCCAGCCCCATGAGCTCCGCCCCCGCGTGCACCTCGTCGCGGTGGACGCCGGCGGCGAACGAGGGCTGCTTGAGCTTCTTGCGCACCGACTTCGGCGTGAGCCCGTCGAGGCCCGTCGGCCGCACCAGCCCGCAGGCGTGGACGAACCCCGACAGCTCGTCGCAGGCGAACAGGGTGCGCTTCAGGGGCGTGTCCCGGGGCATGCCGAGGTGCTCGGCATGCGACAGCACCCCCTCCACCAGCTCCTCGGGGTAGCCCTCGTCGCGGAGGATGGGCGCGCCGTCCTGCGGGTGGCGGTCGAGCGTGGGGTGGATCTCGTAGTCGAAGTCGTGCAGCAGGGCGGTCGCGCCCCAGAGCTCCTCGTCGCCGCCGTCCCGGCGCGCGTAGAAGCGCACAGACGCCTCCACCGCGAGCGCGTGGCGCAGCAGCGCCTCGCTCGTCGTGTAGCGCGTCAGCGTCGCCCAGGCCCGGTCGCGCGTGACCTCCATCCGGGGCTGACGATAGCGGCGCCGCGGCCGCGCGGCGCACCCCTCCGGCCGCGGGCGACCAGGGCGACCCCGGCGAGGATCAGGACCATGCCCCCGATCGCCGCCGGGGTGACCGGCTCGTCGCGGAACGCCCAGCCGTACGCGAGCGCCACGGGCGGGATCGTGTAGGCGACCATCGAGGCACGCCCGAAGCCGATCTCGGCGATGAGGCGGAAGTAGACGACGAAGGCCCACGCCGTCCCGGCGAGGGCGAGGACGATCACGGCGAGCACCGCCCCCGCGCCCGGCGCCCCGTCCGGAGGCTGCACGGCGGCGGCGGGCAGGGTGAGCGCCGCCGCGGCGCCGACCGAGAAGAGTGTCGTGACCAGCGGCGGGAAGCCCGGGTACTCGCGCTTCAGGACGAAGCCCGATACGGCGTAGCTCGCGGCCGCGCCGATCATCGCGACGGCGCCGAGCAGCTCGCCGGCGCTCCCGACCTGCTCGACGCCGACCAGCAGCCCCACCCCCAGGATCCCGACGACCAGGCCCGCCCACTGCGCCGGCGCCATCACCTCGCTGCGGTCGAGGAAGGGGGCGAGGATGGCGATGAAGATCGGCGCGGAGGCGATCAGCACCGCCGACAGCCCCGACGGCACGGTGCGCTCGCCGAACGTGATGAGCATGAACGGCAGGGCGATGGCGAACAGCCCCAGCCGGAGGGCGGCGCCGGGGCGGCGGCGGGCGTCGGCCAGCAGCGCCGCGGTCGCGCCGCCCTGGATGCGCACGACGGCCAGGAGCGCGAGCGCTGCCAGTCCCGTGCGCGCCAGCACCACCAGCGACTCGGGGATCTCCTCGATCGCGACGGCGATCAGCAGGTACGACGCCCCCCAGACGGCGGACAGCAGCGCGAGCATGGCGACGTGGCGAGGGGTCACGGCGGCCGACGATAGACCGGGATGCGCCGCGCCCGCCCAGATCCGCGAGGGCGACCCCGGCCGACCGCGTCGACCGACCGCGGCCCTACCCTCACGGCGTGACCACCCCGGCACGGTCCGAGCCCGACGCGCGGACGAGCTTCGCGCGCTCCTGCCTCGACCACTGCCGCGACCGGGTCGCGATGCGTCGCACCGTCACGATCGCGCTCATCGTCGGCACGCTGCTCACCCTCATCAACCAGGGCGACGTCATCGCCGCCGGCGACGTCGACCTCGCGGTCGGCCTGAAGATCGCCGCGAACTACCTCATCCCGTGGTGCGTGTCGAGCTTCGGGTACATCTCGGCGCGCCGGGCCGCGGCCGGGTCGCCGCGACCCTCGGACTGACCCCCCGCCGCCTCCGGCGATCCCGGGCGGCTCAGGCCACCTGGTCGGCGACCGCGCGGCCGGCGCGCCGCAGCGACCACCCGAGGATGATCATCACCACGCCGTCGACCAGGAACATGATCCCCAGCAGGAGGCCGATCGCCCAGTCCGCCGAGTCCGGCAGCTCGGCCGCGATCAGCGCGCCCAGCACCAGCGACACGAGGCCGTTGATCGCGATCAGGCCGGCCTCGCCCCGGCCCCGCTGCTCGAAGGCGGCCACCAGCTTGGCCAGCCCGCTCAGGATGAACCAGACCGCCAGGATGACCGTGAGGGTGACGGTGCCGATGTCGGAGCCGGACACGAACATGATCCCGACGACGACGGCGAGCACGGCGACGACGATCCAGAGGATCACCCCGCCCGCGTCCCGCGCGCCGAACGCGTAGCCGAAGAGCAGGACCCCGGCGACGATGAGCAGCACGCCCACCAGGACGTTGACCGCGGCCGTCGCCACGGCCGGGTAGATGATCGCGGCGATCCCCAGCAGCGCGAGGAGCACGCCCGCCCCGACGAGCCACTGCCACGCGCTGCGCCAGACGGCCGCGACCTCGGCGTCAGGCGT
The DNA here is from genome assembly GCA_963819845.1 of Miltoncostaeaceae bacterium. Taxonomy (GTDB): domain Bacteria; phylum Actinomycetota; class Thermoleophilia; order Miltoncostaeales; family Miltoncostaeaceae; genus DATAGF01. The sequence goes on along the minus strand of CAWFXQ010000012.1, from coordinate 291,828 downwards.
CGTGTCGGCGGTCGCGCTCACGGCGGCGATCCTACCCGCGGCCGGCGCACGGCGCGCGTTGCCGCCCGCGCCGGCCCGGGAATAGGCTTGCCGCCGACGGGGTCGCGCAATGCGACGCCCTGCGCCGAGGTGGTCACGTTGGTCGGCCCTTCCCACGTTCGTGGCACCCGGCGCCGCCGCCACACGCTCACGATCATCCTGCTGGCAGGCCTCGTCGTCGCGGCGGCGGCCTGCGCCGCATCGCCCGCCGCATCGGCCACCGCTCCGCCCGGGAAGGGGTGGGTCGGTCAGGTGAGCGGGACGCGGGCCTACGTCGGCGTGGTCGTGCGCGGCGCGGCGGTCACGGCGTACGTGTGCGACGGGCGGCGGGTGGGCCGCTGGTACACCGGCGCCTTGAAGGGGCGCGGGGCGACCCTGCGCGACGATCGCGGCCGGCGGCTCGTGCTGGCCCTGTCGGGTCGCAACGCCGGCGGCCGGGTCAACCTCCCGGGGCGGCGCCGGGCGCGCTTCGTCGCCGTTCCGGCGCGCGGGCGGGCGGGCGTCTTCCGGCGCGTGCGCGCCGGGGCGGGCCGCCCGCGGAACATCGTCGAGGGGTGGGTGCGCCTGAACGACGGCCGCCTCAAGGGGCTCGCCCGCTCGCAGGAGTTCAAGGTGCGCCGCCCCCAGCCGGGCATCGAGGTGTTCCTGCGCCCCGACTTCCTCGCGTCCGATGTCGGTCCGCCGGCCGGCGGACCGCCGCTCTCGGCGCGCCTGGTCGCCGGCCAGGCCGGGCCCTGCTTCACCCTGCCCCGCTCGGTGGTCCGGGGCCGCACGCCCGAGCCGTTCCGTTCTGGCCCCAGCTGCGGGCTGCCGGCGGCCGGGATGAAGATCGGCGTGCGCCGGGGATCGACGCGCGTGCGGATCGGGAAGGGGCTCGCAGAGTCGGCCATCGACCGGCTGCGGATCGAACTGCCGCTCCTCGGCGAGCGGGAGCGGGCGCGGCTGCTGCGGGCGGCGGGCCTCCCCAGCGGCCCCGAAGAGCCGCTCGAGCGGGGCGCCAAGGACCGCCTGGACCGGCTCGCCGAGGCGATGGTCACCGACCGGGAGCTCACGGCCGCGGCCGCGGCCCTGCGCTCTCCGGGGAGCCCGGAGAAGCTCGCCAAGCGCGGCGAGCTGTACCGGCTGCTCGGCGAGAAGTACTTCGACCCCGAGCTCAAGCGGCTGGTCGACCGCCCCGAGATCGCCATACTCGACACCTCGGCGACGCGGATCTTCCCCGTCACCTTCGAGCAGCACATCGACGGGGAGAACGCGGACGGCACGGAGGCCGGCTGGACGGTCTTCGACTTCAGGGAGCTCGAGGGGCCGGATGCCGAGATCAACGGCCCGCCCCCCTGCGGTGCCTTTGGCTTTGCGTGCGTTCCGGGGGCGCCCGACTTCAACGTCCTCGGGCACTTCGACGGCCTCCAGTTCACCGCCCGCGCCGGCTTCTACTCGCGGGCCGAGATGGAGATCTACGCGGCCATCGACATCGACGTGCCCGCCGGCATGCGCGAGGTCGAGGTGGAGACCCTGGCCGACGACAGCGCCTTCCTGGACAGCAAGCTGGGGTGCCTCGGCGGGGTCGGCCAGGCCAATGCCGACTGGTTGATCGCGCTGTACGCGATGAACGCGGACGGCAGCTTCCACGTCTTCGACGACCCAGCGGTCGAGGACTACGTCTCCTACCGGCGGTACCAGGAGGGCGACCTCTTCGGGCTTCCCCCGGGACCCCTCAAAGACTGCGGTTTCGTCCCCCCGCTCCCCCCGCCTCCGTCCTTCCCCAACGTCCCCGGGGCCTCGGTGCTGCCGAAGCTCTACATCCGCGATCCGCCGGCCGCAGGGGGACGATTTCTGCTGATCGTCGGGGCGCTCGGCACGGCGCAGACCTTCTCCGACGGCCAGGCGTGGGTCAACTACGAGCTCCTGATCGACGAGGTCATCGTCCGCGCACGATCCTGAGGACCGCGGCGACGCTCTTCAGTAAAGCCGCGGGGACAGCAGAGACCGTCGGCAAGCTCGTCGTTAGCGCGCCATAAGCGGCCTCCGAGATAACGGCGTCTACTCGGCCACCGTCGTTTTCACCGACGGCCACGAGACTCCGCCCAAGACCATCGCCGACGTTGCGTTGCTCATGACGAGCCGCGTCTTCGCGATCGGGCTGGGCACGGCCGACCAGCTGAACCCCGGGGCCCTCGCGACCTCGCGAACGGCACCGGCGGCTACCTCCTGCTCACGGGCAACCCTGGGGCTCGACGACACGACGCTGCTGCAGAAGTACATTCGCGTCGGTCGGCGAGCCAGGCCCGGCACGATCCTGAACGCGGCCATCGCGGTGCTCGCATCGGCCGAGGCGCCACTCTCACCAAGCCAGGTCCATGCCGCACTTGAAGAGGTGCTCGTCGATGGTCATTCCAGCCCGTCCCGCCGCAAGTCCTGCGGCATCACGGCGGGCGATAGCGCCCGCCCTTCCGCGCTCTCAAGCAGGGACGCTCGCGGGCCCCACCGCGTACGCATCGACACGTTCGGCGATGTACTCGGCATCGTCCTTGACCCAGCCGAGCAGCGCCGATCCGCGCGTGTGCTGCCACGGCAGGCCCAGGAAGTAGAGGCCCGGCACCTCCGTCACCCCGCGCCGGTGGCGGATCCGCCCCGCCGGATCGGTGACGGGCAGGCTGATCCACGCGTGATCCGGGCGGTATCCGGTGGCCCAGATCACGGCGTCAACCTCCACGTCGCTCCCGTCGGCGAAGCGGACCGTCCGCCCAAAGGCGCTGACCGCTCGAGGGTGAAGGGTCACCCCGCGCCGTCGGATCGCGCGCGGGCGCGAGCCGACGAGGACGGGATCGCGCTGCTTCATCCGCCGGCCGATCCTCGATTCGATCGACTTGCCCATCAGGCCGGTCCTGTCGAGGTACCAGAAGAGGTCACGGCCGAGCAGGCGCTGGGGCAGAGCGGCCTGGCGGGATCCGATCGACAAGTGCACCTCGCGGCTGCCGGCGAGCTCCTCGGCGATCTGGAAGCCGGTGTTGCCTCCGCCGACGACGAGCACGGTGCCCTTGGGTAGCCCCTCGGGGCTCCGGTAGTCCGCACCGTGAAGCTGAACCACCTCCGGTCCCAGCCCGCGGGCCGCGTCCGGCACCTGCGGCGTCTGGAAGGGCCCGGTGGCGACGACGACCTGATCCGCGTTGACGACGCGGTCTTCCAGCTCGACCACGAACTTGCCGTCCGCGGCCGCGAGCGAGCGCACGGCGCTGTTGAGCTCGATCGGCAGGTCGAATTCCGACGCGTACCGCTCCAGGTACGCGACCACCTCGACACTGGTCGGATAGCCGTCGGGCTCGCCGGGAAAGGGGAGCCCGGGAAGGCTGTCGTAGCGACGCGGCGTAAACAGGACGAGCGAGTCCCAGCGCGCCCGCCAGGTCGCGCCGATCGAGTCTGCGGCGTCCAGGATCACGAAGTGCCGGCCTTGGCGCGCGAGGAAGTGGCCGATCGCCATGCCGCTCTGACCAGCGCCGACGACCGCGACCTCGTAGCGATCGCGCCTCATCGCGCCGCCTCGGCTCGGGGGTCGACCTGGAAGCTGAACATCATCCCGCTCTCGTGGTGCTCGGCGATGTGGCAGTGCGCCATCCACAGGCCGGGGTTCGTGATGTCCAGCAGGATGTCGACCGTCTCGCCGGTCCTCACCAGCACCGTGTCGCTCCAGACGAGGTTGGGCTCCACGACCCCGTCCCGGCTGAGGGTGAGGAAGCGGCCCGCCCCGTGGACGTGGAACGGGTGGTGCATCGGGTGGTCCGAGTCCATCTCGTTGACGAGGCGGATCTTCACGCGATCGCCGACCCGGAACCGCCAGTCGATCCCCGCGTTCTCCGCGCCCGTGGAGCGGTCGATGATCTTCCAGCGCATGTTGGCCGGGGTGGTCATCCGGTTCACCTCGACCATGTCGTCCTCCCACTCGATGCCACCGGCCGCCTCGTGCGAGCCTCCCTCGCCGTGGTGCTGGTGGGACCCGGCGTCGTGGGCCGACGGCGCGTCGGCACCCTCGTCGCCTGCCGCCTTGGCGACGAGCGCGCTCGGCAGAAGCTTCATGCCGCACTCAGGGCAGCGCGCGGGCTCCTCCGAGACGACCTCGGGGTGCATCGGGCAGGCGTACGTGGTCGCCGGCGCCGCCGTCGCCAACAGCTTCATGCCGCACTCGGGGCAACGTCCCGGCTCCTGGCTGACGACCTCCGGATGCATGGGACAGGTGTAGACGAGCGTCCCTTCGGCTCCGCCCTCGGGCTCGCCCATGTCCATCTCAGCGACGAAGGCGAGCGTCTTGTCGGGTTCGCCGGCCAGGAAGGGCGCCAACCGCTCGCGTTCGGCGGTGAGCTCCGCGTCGCTGCGCAGGACCTCGAACTCCTCGCGCAGCGACGGCGCGGCGGGCTCCTCGCTCACGGTGACCCCGGCGAGCCGGTAGGAGCGATCGGGGGTGCGGTGCTCGAGGGTCACGCGTCCGGGCTCGTCGAAGAGGACGTCAACCACGGCCCGCTCCGACGGCGCGAGCAGCACCGTCTCGACCAGCTCCTCCTGCTCGCAGCGGCCGCTGTCGCCTCCGACGAGCTTCATCCTCGCCCCGGCGAAGCCGACGTTGAACACGCGGGTGTTGGCGGTGTTGGTGAGGTAGAAGCGCACGACCTCGCCCCCCTGCGCGGTCAGCTTCAAGTCCGGCTCGCCGCCTACCAGCATCACTTCGCCGAAGCGTCCCATGGCCGTGTGCGTGGTCTGCGAGCGGCTGAACGGCGCCACCTGGTCACCCTCGAGCAGGATGTCGTCGAGAGTCAGGAGCAGCTCGCGATTGACCGGCGCCCAATAGTCGGGGTCCTCCGGAATGACCAAGACGTTGCCGTAAAGGCCCATCTCCTGGCCGTAGTCTTCGCGGATGTGAGGGTGGTACCAGTACACGCCAGGGTCCGGGAACGCCACGCGGCAGGAGAAGCTCCCCCCTACGGGGATGGGGTCCTGGGTCTCATGGGTTCCGTCGGAGCGGTTGTCGAGGCGCAACCCGTGCCAGTGAACCGTGGCCTCCACGTCGCCGTCGTTGACGACGTCAACCACCACCTCGGACCCCTGGCGCACCTTCAGCGTCGGCCCGGGGATAGAACCGTTGTAGGCGAGCATCCGAACATGGGCGTCGCCGAGCCGCTTGGTGACCGGGGCGATCCGCAGCTCGAGCGCATCGCCGCTCGACACCTCGACGACCCGGGACGACGTGGCCCCGGGAAGGCCCGTCGCGTCCGTGGGGAACTGGTCGGCTGAGGAGGACGGGGGGTTCTCGGGCATCGCTTTCGTCAGTCCTTTCACAAGATCTCGGCCGGGTACGTCATGCAAGGCCCCGGCCGAGGCCGTCGGGGGATGGCGGGCTCGCGCTCGCCAACTGGCGAGGAACCTCGGCCGACTACCTCGATCCCGAACGTACCAACAATCCGCAAGGTGGCAAGAGCCGGAGTGATCAGCGGTTTTCAGTCGACCTGGCCACGCCGGCCCGAAGGCGCGGAAGAGGCGGAAGGGCGCCAAGCCGGCGAGCGTCAGGAACGCCGGCGCGCGTCATGACGCCAGTCCCCCGGCGCGAGTCCACGCTGGCCAGACGGCGACCTCCAACTTCATGGAAGCGAAGTCCTGAACGAACTTCGCCCAACGCTGGCTGGCGTGGCCAACAATGTGACCGTCGTCAACGCTTCCTCCCGAACGGCCAAGCAACCGTCCGGCCGGGGTGCGCGGGCGGTGGCACGCGAGCATTCCCCGCATGGTCCCCCGCATGGTCCGCGTCGTTCCCGCATGGTCCCGCATGGTCCTGAGGCGCTTTTTGGGAGGTTTGACCGGGGGTCCCCGGGGCACGAAAAAACCCCGCATTAGCAGGGCTTTGGCCGATGGCGGGACCCAGACTCGAACTGGGGACACCACGATTTTCAGTCGTGTGCTCTACCAACTGAGCTATCCCGCCGCGGACCTCAGGATACCGGTCCCGGAGCCCGCTCTCAGGCCGATCCCGCTGCCCCCTCGGAGGGGCAGCGCACCCCGGAAGACACCCGGAGCGTCCGGGATGCACCGAAAAGGTGGATCCAAACTTCTGTGAGCCTTCCTCGGGCCGGCCCCAGGAGCCCCGATACGTTCTCCTAGCGGGTGGCCAAGGCGGCCAAAGCTGCCGGGTGAAGGCGACCAGCCACACGCTGAGGTCACTCGTTCGGGAGCCGGGTGGCCCGCGAGGGCCACAACGCCGAGGCGATCCAGGTGGCGCTCGGCCAGAACGCCCTGGCCACGACGATGAGCTACGACATCCACCTGGAGCCGGACGACCTGCCCGAGCTGGCCGAGCTGCTGCCCGAGCGGCCGGAGCAGGATCGCTAGGAGCGGAGGCGGCCCGCTGGCGACCTGCTGAACGCGGGAACGTCGGCCGCGCCCCGCCCCGGCGTCGTGCCGCACGCCGCCAGAGAAGGCGACGGCGCGCGACCCTCGCTATCCGGTAACGCTCGGCTGGAACCGCTGTGCCAGGACCCTCACGAGGGCCTTGGCCCTCTTGACCGCCACGCGCGCTCCCGCCGCGGGCGAGCCCGGCACGTCCTCCGCTCCCGCCGGCCCAGGCGAGCCCGGTGGTTCCACGCCGGGCGTGACGTCGGCGATGTTCTCCACCGTGCCCGTTGGCGCGGACCCATCGACGCGGAAGTCGACGTGGAGGCTGACGCGTTGGCCGGGCCGAAGGCTCGGGATCACCAGGCAGCGCCGCCCGCCGAGGCGACTCAGGTTGCGGTTGGCACGCACGAACGTCATCCCCCGCGGGACGCGATCACAGACCCGGACGTTGCGGGCGCTGAGACGGCCACGGTTGCGGACGCCGATCGTGTAGCCCGCGAGGCCGCCCGCCCTCACCGTGGGCGCGTCGGCCTCCTTGTCGATCACCAGGTCGCAACCCGGCGGACCAGGGCTTCTCTGCGCAATGACACTCACGTTGTCGAACAGGTAGCCACCACCGGCGGGACCAGAAAACCCGGGCACGCTGGAGCGGAACTGCAGGCTGTTGATGTCCGCCGGCGTATTGGCGTTCGGTGGCGGGCTCTGCTCCGGAGCGGTGCGGTAGTAGTTCTCCCAGGTCGTGAAGCACTGACCGACGTCACGATTGTCGATGGCGATTCGCACCAGGTCGTTGTCCGGGCCGGGGTTGGTCTTGATCCAGAACCTGATCGTGTGTGGAGCCGTACGGTCAAGCAGCGCAAGGTCGTACGACACGAAATCGCCATCGACCTCAGGGGTATCGGAGGCGGTGACCTTGATACCAGCCGATGTGTCCTCCAGACCCACCCAGGACATGCGCGAGCCCTCGTACGAGTCCGGGCTGACGCTCACGAAGAGTCCGCGCTGGAACTCGGGCGTCCTGGGGATGAACGAGAACTGGGCGAGGAACACCTTATTGTCCTGGTCCTCGCCGGCTGGTAAGAAAACCCGGCTGGAGTACGTCTGGTTGAAGAACTCACTCGACGCACATGCGTTCGACATGCGCAACGACTGCACTCCGAACGCAGTCGGCGGGGCCGGACTGATCGGGGAATTGGACACAACCTGCTGGTCATACTGACCGTTGGTTGGGTTTGGGACGCACGCCGGGATCGCCCCAGGGGGAGCGCTCTTCCAGGCGAAGCCGAGCGGCAGGCCGCCCTGTCCGTTCACGGACCCGAGGGTGAAAGTCTCAAAGTTCGTGACGACGGCCGCTGCGACTCCGCATGCGAGCACGCCGAAGCTGACGAACGCGGCGAGCAACCCCACGATCGCCCGGGTAACGCCTCTGGCATGGCGCACGGCCGCCCCCCCAACTGGAACGTGACGCGGCTGACCGGGAAAGCCTGGCCGACCGAGCCAGCCGTGATCTGAGGCGACCCTACCCCCTATGGGCCGCGCTGCCTACAGGGCGCTTCGCGAGGATCATCCTGGGAGGCCGCGTTCGCCAAGGTTCGCGAGGCAACACGCAGAGCACACTCTTTTCAGTCGTGTCCTCTACCAACTGAGCTATCCCGCCACGCTGCGGATCTTAGGGTGGCCCGTGGCTCCCGCCATGGTTCCCGCCATAGACGCGAACGCTTCCTCGAACGCGGCGGCCCTGGGCCACATGGGCCTACCTCAGTTTCGTGGACACGGTGGGGAAATCCGTGATCGCCCACACCCCGCGATTCACAGACCGAGCGCCCTGCGCGGCTGAGGGCTCCGGGGCCGTGAGGGGCTCGTGAGCCGTCCGTGACGGGCCGGCGGGAGGATGACCCTCGACGATTCGACGAGTCGACCGCCGCGGGGAATGGGTCGGCCCGCCGGGAGTCATTCCTGGTAACCGGCGCGCCGCGCCGGGCCGGAACGAGCCCGGGAGGGTGGCATGAAGACCGAAAGCCCGATCCGCACCGGAGGCTGGCGTGCTCGCCTTCGTCCCTCGCCGGCCATGTTGGTGGCGGTCCTGGCGCTGTTCGTCGCGCTCGGCGGCGTCGGCTACGCCGCCACCACGATCGGCTCGGAGGAGATCAGGAACAACAGCGTCCAGAGCGTGGACGTCAAGAACGACGACCTGCTGAGCCGGGACATCAAGGATGACACGGTCCTCAGCCGGGACATCACCGACGGCACGGTCCTCAGCCGGGACATCACCGACGGCACGGTCCTCAGCCGGGACATCACCGACGGCACGGTCCTCAGCCGGGACATCACCGACGGCACGGTCCTCAGCCGGGACATCGATCCGGAGGCGCTCGCCACATTCAAGGGGCCGCGGGCCTTCGCCCACGTAACCGACGACGACACCGCCCCAGGCGGCGTCCACGTGGACGCGGCCAACTCGAAGGGCGTCGTGGAGGCCAACGTCTCGAACCCGGACTCCGGCCTCTACTGCTTCGGGGACCTGGCCTTCAATCCGAAGATCGCCATCGTGACCCTTGACACGGTTCAGGACACCATCCCATCGGAGGACTTCATCGACCCGGACTCGGCGAGTGCGAGGACGGAGCCGAGCGGGGGATGCCCGGGCGACCAGGCCGCCGTACAACTGACCAACGCCTTGAACGAGGTGAACCTGACGATTGACGGTAACTTCTTCGTCGCGTTCGAGTAGCGCTCGGCAGCCGTTCCCGACCGAGCGCGGTGATCGGCGAGCGCTACCGGGCCTTGGCGGGAGAGATCGATGAGCGGCGGCGGCGCCTGTGGGCCGCCGCCGAGGCGCGCTCGCATGGGCGTGGCGGGATGGCGGCGGTGGCGCGCGCGACGGGAATCGCCGACCACTCTTTCAGTCGTGTGCTCGACCAACTGAGCGATCCCGCCGCCGTCCGCCCCCCCGGGGAGGGCCTGAGAACGGTGGGCCGCGCCTCGGGCCGATTCAAGGCTCCGGCCCTCTCGGACTATCATCGCGGCGATGGCGAGCCGCGGCCACGTCCTGATCGTCGACGACGAGCGCGCGATCCGGCGACTGCTCCGCATGTACCTGACCGACGCCGGGTTCACGGTGGCCGAGGCGGCCGACGGGGAGGCGGCGGTGGAGCAGGTGCGCCGGGGCGGCATCGACCTCGTGCTGCTGGACCTGATGCTGCCCGAGATGGACGGATTCACGGTCGTGCGGCGGCTGCGCGAGACCGCGCAGATCCCGGTCATCATGGTCACCGCCCGCAGCGACGAGACCAACCGGGTGACGGGCCTGGAGCTCGGCGCCGACGACTACGTGGTCAAGCCCTTCTCGCCGGTGGAGGTGGTGGCCCGGGTCAAGGCGGTCATGCGCCGGGTCCACGCGCCGCCCGACCCGCACCGCACGCTGCGCGCCGGGCCGGCCGAGCTGGAGCCGTCCAGCCGGCGGGTGACGCTCGACGGGCAAGAGGTCGAGCTGACCCGGCTCGAGTTCGACCTGCTCGCCGAGCTCGCGGCCCACCCGCGTGTCGTCTACACGCGCGAGCGCCTCCTGGAGAAGGTGTGGGGCTACCAGTCGGCCGTCGGCGGCAAGACGGTTAACGTGCACGTCGCAAACCTTCGCCGCAAGCTCGGCGACGGGATCGGCATCGTCGCGGTGCGGGGGGTCGGCTACAAGCTGGAGCCCGTGTCGTGAGGGCCCTGTTCGCCCGCCTCCGCCCCCGGACGATCCGCGCCCGCGTGGCCGTGGCGATCCTCGCTGCGCTGGCGGCGGTCTCGCTCGTGGTGATCGGGTTCAGCTGGATCGTCCAGGACCGGGCGCGGGCCGAGGTGGAGGCGGCGCTGGGCGAGCAGGCCCTCGCGATCGCCCGGCAGATCGACCGCGCGGGCTCGAACGCGGACGGGTCGAGCGCCGCGGGCGAGGCCCGCAACGCCGAGCGCTTCATCGGGGACGCGCGGATGGTCGTCACGGTCCAGGGGGAGGTCGTGTTCTGGAGCGACCCGGTCTCCGACCTGGAGGCGAGCGGCTCGGCGTCGAGCGGCGACGTCACCGTCCTCCTGCAGCGCCCCGACCCGAGCGCCCCGGCCTCCGACGGGGTCATCCTCGCCCTCGTGGTCGGCGGCATCGCCATCGCCGGCGCGCTGGCCTGGGCCCTGTCGAGCGGTGTGGCCTCCCGTCTGCGCCGGTCGGTGAGCGAGCTCGCCGACAGCGCGGAGGCCGTCACCCGCGGCCGCTTCGACGTGCGCGTCCACGAGAGCGACGACGAGCTGGGGCGGCTGGGGCAGTCGTTCAACCGCATGACCGAGCGGCTCGGCGCCGCCGACGCGCGCCAGCGCGAGTTCCTGGCCGACGTCGCCCACGAGCTGCGCACGCCGGTGACGGCGATCGAGGGCTTCGCGACCGCGCTCGGCGACGGCACGGCCTCCACCCCCGAGAAGCGCGCCGAGGCGGCGGAGTTCATCCGCGACGAGGCCGCGCGGCTGCGCGAGCTGGTGCGCGACCTGCAGGAGCTGACCTGGCTCGACCTCGAGCCCGAGGTGCGGGCCGAGCCGGTCAACCTGGCGGCGGCCGCCCGCGCCTGCGCCGCCCGCCTGAGCCTCGACGCCCACGTCCGGGGGGTGGAGCTGGCCGGGCCGGAGGGCGAGCTGGTCGCGGTGGCGGATCCGGAGCACGTCGCCACGATCCTCGGCAACCTGGTGACCAACGCCCTGCGGGCGACGCCCGCGGGCGGGTCGGTGCGGCTGCTGGCCCGGACGGCGCCCGGCGAGGCCGGCATCGCCGTGGCCGACACCGGCCGCGGCATACCGCCGGAGCACCTGCCGTACGTCTTCGACCGCCTCTACCGCGCCGACTCCTCGCGCGACCGCGACGTCGGCGGGTCCGGCCTGGGCCTGGCGATCGTCCAGCGCCTGGCGTCCCTGCTCGGGGGCCGGGTGACGGCCGAGAGCGCGGTGGGCGAGGGCTCGACGTTCACCCTCTGGCTGCCGGCCCGCGCCGTCGCGCCGCCACGGCGCGCCAGGGTAGGCTCGGAGCCCGCGTAAACCGCGACGGAAGGTGGCTCCCGGTGGCCCAGCGGCGCTACATCCTGCCCGAGGACGCGATCCCGACGCGCTGGTACAACGTCGCGGCCGACCTGCCGTCGCTGCCCCCGCCGCCGCTCCATCCGGGCACCGGGGCGCCGGTGGGGCCGGACGACCTCGCGCCGCTGTTCCCGATGGCGCTCATCCTCCAGGAGGTCAGCGGCGAGCGCTGGGTCCCGATCCCGGACCCGGTGCGCGAGATCTACGCGATGTGGCGCCCCACGCCGCTCTACCGCGCCCTTGGGCTCGAGGAGGCGCTCGGGACGACCTGCCGCATCTTCTACAAGTACGAGGGGGTCAGCCCGGCGGGCAGCCACAAGCCCAACACGTCGATCCCGCAGGCGTACTACAACCGCGAGGAGGGCGTCGCCCGGCTGTCGACCGAGACCGGCGCCGGCCAGTGGGGGTCGGCCCTGGCCTTCGCCTGCGCCCTCTTCGGGCTCGAGTGCAAGGTCTACATGGTGCGCGCCTCCTACGACCAGAAGCCCTACCGGCGCTCGATGATCCGCACCTGGGGCGGCGAGGTCGTGGCGAGCCCGTCGCCCGACACGAACGCGGGACGCGCGATCCTCGAGGCCGACGCCGGCACCACCGGCAGCCTGGGCATCGCGATCAGCGAGGCGGTCGAGGACGCCGCCACCCGCGAGGACACCCGCTACGCGCTGGGCAGCGTTCTCAACCACGTGCTGCTGCACCAGACCGTCGTCGGCCAGGAGGCCCGCGAGCAGATGGCCGCGGCCGGCGCCGAGCCCGACGTGATCGTGGGCTGCGTCGGGGGCGGGTCGAACTTCGCCGGCCTGGTGTTCCCGTTCATCCCCGACGCCGCCGCCGGCCGGGAGATCCGCATCGTCGCCGCCGAGCCGGCCGCGTGCCCCACCCTCACCCGCGGCCACTACGGCTACGACTTCGGCGACACGGCCAAGATGGCGCCGCTGCTGCCGATGCACACGCTGGGACACGGCTTCGTGCCGCCGGCGATCCATTCGGGCGGCCTGCGGTATCACGGCATGGCCCCGCTGATCTCGCACATGGTGCACACCGGGATGATCGAGGCCCGCGCCTACCACCAGAGCGAGTGCTTCGCCGAGGCGGTCCGCTTCGCCCGCGCCGAGGGCATCATCCCGGCGCCCGAGCCCTCCCACGCCCTGCGGGCCGTGGCCGAGGAGGTCGAGCGCGCGCGCCAGGAGGGCGTCGAGCGGACGATCCTCTTCAACCTGTGCGGGCACGGCAACTTCGACATGGGCGCCTACGACGCGTTCCTGAGCGGCGAGATGACCGATCTCGAGCTGCCCCAGGACGAGCTCGACCAGGCCGCGGCGCAGCTGGAGGGCCTCCCGGCGCTGCCGGCGTGACGCCGCCCTCGACCATCGGCGGTTGCGCCGGCGGCCCGGGGCGGGGCAGGATCGCCGGGTGAGACGCCGCCGCCTCGCCGCCCTCGGCACCCTCGCCGCCACTGCGGCCGCGGTCGCCGCCGGCGTCGCGCTGGGCGCGCCGGGCGACATCTCGCTGGTGTCGGTCTCCTCGGCCGAGACGCAGGGAGTAGCCATCCCCGCCGAGGCGTCGGCGGTCTCGGCCGACGGCCGCTTCGTCGCGTTCACGTCGGCCTTCGCGCTCACCGCGACGCCCACGGGCGGGTTCGTCCAGCTCTACGTGCGCGACCGGGTCGCCGGGACGACCGCGATCGCCTCGACGAGCGCGGCGGGCGCGGCGGCCAACGCGGCCGTCGACACCGAGGACGTCGGGAACGTCCAGTTCTCGATCTCGGGCAACGGGCGCTATGTCGTCTTCGCCTCGACGGCCACCAACCTGGCGCCGGCGCCGGCCGACGCCGACGCGAACAAGGACGTCTTCCGCAAGGACCTCCAGACCGGGGCGGTCGCCCTGGTCTCGGTCAACTCGGCCGGCCAGAAGGCGAACCCTGGGGTCTTCGGCGACCCCGACGTCTCCTACGACGGCCGGCGGGTCTCGTTCGGCAGCGGCGCCGCGACCAACCTCTTCCCCGCCGACGGCAACAACGCCTCCGACATCGTCGTGCGCGACGTCGCCGCCGGCACCACGACGCTGGCGGCTCAGAGCCAGGCCGGCGTCCTGGCCAACGGGACCACCGAGCGGTCGGCCATCAGCGCCGACGGCAACGTCGTGGCCTTCGAGGCGCCGACCGGGACCAACAACCTCCTTCCGGGCGATGCCGTCTCCGGGCGACGTCAACGACGTGGTGGTCCGCAACCTCGCCGCCGGGACCACCGCGGGCGCGAGCGACCCCACGGCGACGGGCCGGATCCGGCTTCCCCGACATCTCGGGCAACGGGCGCTACGTGGTCTTCGAGTCCGACGAGAAGTACGACCGCGGTCAATCGACGCGACGCCGGCAAGGACGTCTACCGGCGGGACATGACCGCCGCCGGGGCGTTCGCGCTGGCCTCGGCGGTCGACGGCGCGCTGACCCGCGGGAACGGCAACGGCGACCGGGCGGCGGTCACCGCCGACGGCGCGCCGGGTGGTCTTCGGCTCGGCGTCGACCGACCTCTTCGGGAGCCGACGCGAACGCGGTGGCCGACGTCTACGTGCGCGACCTCGGATCGAGGGTGACCCGGCGGGCCAGCGTCCGCGCCGACGGCGCCACCGAGACGCGCAACGAGTCGGATCAAGGGCGCAGTTGCGGGCAACGGGGCGCTCGTGTCGTTCGTGAACGACGACGCCGGCGCGACGCCCGAATTGATCGTTGCCGATACAAACAACTTCCCGGACGTGCTGGCGAAGGAGTTCGCTCCCACCGACGTCACGCCTCCGGCGCTGGCGCTCACCGGGACGGGCGGGACGGCGACGGACGCCTCGGGCATCGGCGAGGTCACGGTCAACGGGGCGGCCGTCGGGGTCGGGGCCGGGGGGGCGTTCGCGATCCCCGCGGGCGTGGCGTCGGCGACCGTGCGCGCGGTCAACGGGGCGGGGAACGCGGCCCAGGCGGCCTTCGCGGCGCCGGGGACCACGACGCCGCCGCCGCCGGCGGCGCGGCCCCGGATCCAGCGGCTCAAGGCCACCCTCAAGGGGAAGACCCTCACCGTGCGCCTGCGCCTCGACCGGGCCGCGCGGGTGACCGTGACGCTGCTGCGCCGCACGGTCAAGACGAAGCCGCGCCGGAGGATCGTCCTGACGACCGCGGCGAAGCCCGTCAGCCGCTCCCTCCAGGCCGGGCAGCGGACGATCGTGCTCAACCTGAAGAAGCGCCCGAAGGCGGGCCGCTACGTCGTGAGGGCCCGCGCCCGCGCCGGCGCCCTGGTCGCCACGAAGACCGTCGCCCTCGTGGTGAAGCCTCCGAAGCGGCGCTAGTAGGGGCTCGGGCGCCCGCCTCCGTCGCGGTCGCGCTCCTCGTCGATGCGGCGCCGGGTGCGGCGCTGGCTCGCGGCGACCCCGCCCAGGATGATCAGCCCCATCAGCAGATAGGGGACGCCGAACAGGAAGCGGTTCTCGTCGAGCAGGGCGAGGAAGAGGATCCCGCCGACGGCGAAGATCGCCCCGATCGCGTAGGAGAAGGCGATCCCGGTCGGGCTCATCCGCCGTCGGAGAAGTGGGCTTGGAGCTCGTCGATCACCTGGGGCACGAGGTCGCCCCAGTCGACCGCGTCCTCCTTGGTGACGCTGACGAAGTTCGCCGTCATGAACACGTTGGTGACCCCGTCGAGGGCGAAGATGCGGGCGCCCAGGGGCGACTCGGCCGGGTCGGAGCCGGCGCGGAACGTCTGCGAGCGCCCCTCGGTCGTCGGCCGGTCGAGCGTGAACTTGACGGCGTTCGGGTTCGGGGTCGGCTCCGGGACCACCTCGGCCATGCGCGCTCCTCCGCTCCAACGGGATCGGGACTCCCGCAACCGTAGCGGTCCATAGGATGCCCGCGTGCCCGCCGACGCCGCCCGCGACCGCCTCGCCGCGCTGCTGTGCGAGCGCGCGCTGGTGCGCGAGTCGGTGGTGCTCTCCTCGGGCCGGCGCTCCTCCTACTACTTCGACGCTCGCCAGGTGCTGCTCGACCCGGAGGGCGCCGCCCACGCGGGAGCGCTCGCCTGGGCGGCGCTGCGCGACGCCGCGCCGGCGGCGGTGGGCGGCCTCACGCTGGGCGCCGACCCCCTCGTGTGCGCCGTGAGCGCCGCCGCGTGGTCGGCCGGGGAGCGGGTGACGGGCTACTTCGTGCGCAAGGAGGCCAAGAAGCACGGCCTCCAGCAGTGGCTCGAGGGGCCCTTCATCGAGGAGGGGACTCCCGTGGCCGTCGTCGATGACGTGCTCACCAGCGGCGGGTCGCTGGTGACGGCGGTCGAGAGGTCGCGCCAGGCCGGCGGGGTGGTCGTGGGCGCGCTGGTGGTCATCGACCGCGACGAGGGCGGGCGGGACGCGGTGGCGGCGGCGCTGGGCGACGCCCCGCTGCACGCGCTCTTCACGGCGCCGGAGCTCCTCGAACGCCCCTCGCGGTGACGGCGGGGACCGCGACGGCGGACGACCGGCCCGTCGTCCTGCGCGTCTCGGGGCCCACGGCGAGCGTGTGGGCCGAGGGCTCTGAGGTCGAGGCCAGGATCGCGCTGCGCCTGCCCGGCGGGCCGCCGGTGGCGGGCGACCGCGTCGAGCTGCGCGAGGGCGGCATCGTGGCGCTCGCGCCCCGCCGCACCCTGCTCTCCCGCGCCCAGGGACGGGAACGCCGGCCCCGCCCGGTCGCAGCGAACGCCGACCTGCTGATCGTCGCCTCGTCGGTGGCGCGCCCGCCGCTGCAGGCCCCGCTCATCGACCGCTACCTCGTGGCCGGCGAGGCGGGCGGGCTCGCGCCCGCCGTGCTCCTCACCAAGACCGACCTCCCCCACGACGCCGGCGAGGTCGCGGCGCTGGCCGCCGGGTACGAGGAGGTCGGCTACCCGGTCGTCGCGGGCGTCACCCGCGACCCGGAGGTCATCGGCCGCGTGCGCGACCTCATCGGCGGCCGCACCGCCGTCCTCGCCGGGCCGTCGGGGGTGGGGAAGTCGACGCTCACGCGGGAGCTCACCGGCGTCGAGCGGGCGGTGGGCACGGTGAGCGGCAAGGCGGGCACGGGCCGCCACACGACCACCGACCCCCGCCTGATCCCCCTGCCCGGCGGCGGGGCGGTGGTGGACACCGCCGGGGTGCGCACCTTCCACCTGCCCCTCCTCTCCCGCGAGCAGATCGAAGCGGGCTTCCCGGAGATCGCGGCCGCGGCGGCGGGCTGCCGATTCCGGGGGTGCGCGCACGACGGCGACGCGGGGTGCGCGGTGCCCGGCCGGGTGAGGGCCGAGCGGCTCGACAGCTACCGCCGGATCCTCCACGACATGCGAGAATCCACGGTCCCGGGAGGGCGTCGGCGACCTTGACCTTTGCGGAGGCGAACCCGTAGGTTCGTGCGGCACCGCACAACCCCCCGCGAGACCGACCCGTGTTGGAGGAGTACATGACCCGTCCGCGCCGTTTCCTGCCCCCGATCGCCGGCGGCGAGAAGAAGACCGGCTGGGAGGACCTGGAGAAGTGGGTCGGCGGGGGCGGCGAGTCTGCTCCGGCCGATGCTCCGGCTCCGTCCGGCGAGAAGAAGACCGGCTGGGAGGCCCTGGACAAGTGGGTCGGCGGCGGCGCCAGCGGCGAGGCCGCTGCGG
This sequence comes from Miltoncostaeaceae bacterium, assembly GCA_963819845.1. Classification (GTDB taxonomy): domain Bacteria; phylum Actinomycetota; class Thermoleophilia; order Miltoncostaeales; family Miltoncostaeaceae; genus DATAGF01. Next base: position 274,688 of record CAWFXQ010000012.1, on the reverse strand, counting down.
CCCCGGCGGCCGAGGCGGCCGGCCCCTCCGGCAAGACCGGCTGGGAGGCCCTGGACAAGTGGGTCGGCGGCGGCGGCGCGAGCGGCGAGGCACCTGCGGCCGCGGCTCCGTCCGGCGAGAGGAAGACCGGCTGGGAGGCCCTGGACAAGTGGGTCGGCGGCGGCGGCGAGTCTGCTCCGGCCGATGCCGCGGCTCCGCCCGGCGAGAAGAAGACCGGCTGGGAGGCCCTGGACAAGTGGGTCGGCGGCGGCGGCGGCGATGCGCCGTCGGCCGAGGCCAGCGCCACCAACGGCGCGGCGGCGGCCGACGAGGCCGTCCCGGCGGCGGCCGCGCCCGAGTCGGGCGGCGGCTTCATGGGCTTCCTGAAGCGCCTCTTCGGCGGCAAGTGACGACGACAGCGCCGTAGGCGGACCCGCGCGTCGGCGTGGCGCGCGTCATCAACGAGCGGTCGGCCGGCGGCGTGCTGCTGGTGCCGGTCGGCTCCGCTCTGCTGGTGGCGCTCATCTCGCTGCGCGGCGGCGACGTCCTAGCGCTGCCCAAGGGGCACATCGAGCCGGGCGAGCGGCCCGAGCAGACCGCCGTCCGCGAGACCCGCGAGGAGACCGGCATCAGGGGCGCGGTGGTCGCCCCGCTGGAGGAGATCTCCTACATGTACTGGTCGCGCGCCAGCCGCGCGCGGGTGGCGAAGCGGGTCGCCTTCTACCTGCTGGCCTACCGGGCCGGATCGCCCGCGCACCACGACGGCGAGGTCGAGGGCGTGCGGCTGGTGCCGGTCGCCGACGCCGCGGCGGCGCTGAGCTACGCGGGCGAGCGGCGCGTGATGGAGCGTGCCCTCGCCTCGCTGCGGGCGGGAGGTTACGGTTGGTCCGGCGCGAACCAGGAAGGGCCCTGACCGCCGGGGAGCCCCGCGCCCGGCCCCCGCCCACCGAGGACGCCCGTGTACGCGCTGAACTTCTACTCGCCCCTGTTCATCGACCAGCTCCGCAAGGGGCGCAAGACGGCGACGATCCGCCTGGGCGACAAGTCCCACAAGTACAAGCAGGGCCTGCTCGTGTGGGTCACGGTGGGCCACCGCCACGGGCCCAGGCAGCGCATCTTCACCGCGATCATCGACCAGGTCGACGTCAAGCCGGTGCGCGAGCTGACCCAGCGCGAGATCGAGCGCGACAACCCCGAGTTCCGCCTGGTGGAGGACACGCTCCACTTCCTCTCGCACATCTACTCGCGCGAGGTCGCGCTGGACGACACGGTCTCGGTGATCCACTTCAGCGAGATCATCGAGTACCCCTCGCTCAAGTGACGCGATGGTGACGGGCGGGAGGGCGCTCAGCGCTTGAAACCGCCCGCCCATGCTGGCAGGCTCTTTGGCACTCACACCACACGAGTGCCAAAGAGGGGGAAGTTCGTGAATCTGCAGCCCCTGGCCGACCGGGTCGTCGTCCGGTCCATCGAGGCCGAGCAGGTGACCTCCAGCGGCATCGTCCTCCCGGACACCGCGGCCGAGAAGCCACAGCGGGGCCAGGTCCTCGCCGTCGGCCCCGGCCGCTACGAGGACGGCAAGCGCGTCGAGCCGCTGGTCGCGGAGGGCGACGAGGTCATCTACTCGAAGTACGGCGGGACAGAGGTGAAGGTGGACGGCGAGGATCTGCTGATCCTCCGCGAGTCCGACATCCTGGCGAAGGCGGTCTGACGGTGCCGAAGCTCATCAAGTTCAACGAGGACGCCCGCCGCTCGCTGGAGCGCGGGGTCAACACCCTGGCCGACGCGGTCAAGGTCACCCTGGGCCCCAAGGGCCGCTACGTGGTGCTCGACAAGAAGTTCGGCGCGCCCACCATCACCAACGACGGCGTCACCATCGCCCGCGAGATCGAGGTCGAGGACGTCTTCGAGAACCAGGGCGCCCAGCTGGTGCGCGAGGTGGCCACGGCCACCAACGACGTGGCCGGCGACGGCACCACCACCGCCACCCTGCTGGCCCAGGCGATCGTGCGCGAGGGCCTCAAGAACGTGGCCGCCGGCGCCAACCCGATGGGCCTCAAGCGCGGCATCGAGGCCGCCGTGGACCTGGTGGTCGACCAGATCGCCGCCCAGTCCAAGGAGGTCGCCGGCAAGGAGGACATCGCCCGCGTGGCCACCATCTCCTCGCCGCGACCGGGCCATCGGCGACGTGATCGCCGACGCCATCGAGAAGGTCGGCAAGGACGGCGTGGTCAACGTCGAGGAGGGCCAGACCTTCGGCATCGAGCTCGAGTTCACCGAGGGCATGCAGTTCGACCGCGGCTACATGAGCCCCTACATGGTCACCGACCAGGAGCGCATGGAGGCGGTGCTGGACGACCCCTTCCTGCTCATCCACGGGGGCAAGATCTCCAGCGTGCAGGACATCCTGCCCCTGCTGGAGCAGGTGATCGGCCAGGGCCGGCCGCTGCTGGTGATCGCCGAGGACGTCGAGGGCGAGGCCCTGGCGACCCTGATCGTCAACAAGCTGCGCGGCACCTTCACCGGCATCGCCGTCAAGGCCCCGGGCTTCGGCGACCGGCGCAAGCGGATGCTGGAGGACATCGCCATCCTCTCCGGCGGCGAGGTGATCAGCGAGGAGATGGGCCTCAAGCTGGCAAACGCCCAGGTCTCCCAGCTGGGCCGGGCCCGGCGGGTGGTGGTCTCAAAGGACGCCACCACCGTCATCGACGGGGCCGGCGACGGGATCGGAGATCCAGGGCCGCATCAAGCAGATCCGCTCCGAGATCGAGACCACCGACTCGGACTTCGACCGCGAGAAGCTCCAGGAGCGGCTGGCCAAGCTGGCCGGCGGGGTGGCGGTGGTCAAGGTCGGGGCGGCCACCGAGACCGAGATGAAGGAGCGAAAGCACCGGGTCGAGGACGCCCTGCAGGCCACCCGGGCGGCCCTGGAGGAGGGGATCGTCCCCGGCGGCGGGGTGGTGCTGATCAACAGCATCGGCGCCCTGGACAAGCTCAAGCTGGAAGGCGACGAGGCCACCGGGGCCGGCATCGTGCGCCGGGCCCTGGAGGAGCCGCTTCGCCAGCTGGCAGAGAACGCCGGCCTGGAGGGCAGCGTCGTGGTGGGCGAGGTCAAGTCCAAGAAGCCGGGGATCGGCCTGGACGTGGACACCGGCCAGTACGTCAACCTGGTCAAGGCCGGCATCATCGACCCGGCCATGGTCACCCGCTCGGCCCTCCAGAACGCCGCCTCGATCGCCAAGAACATCATCACCACCGAGGCGGTGGTGGCCGACAAGCCCGAGGAGGGCGGCGGCGCCGGCCCGATGGGCGGCATGGGCGGCATGGGGATGGACATGTAGTTCGGCCGGCGTCGAATCACAGACAGCGCCGACGGGGGCCCATCGTGGGCCCCCGTCGTCGTTCGGGTCCCCGCTACCAGTAGTTCGGTGCCGTCACCTCCGCGCCGCAGGCGCACCGGCCGTGCTCGTGTTGGCGCATCTGGTCGCAGGCCCCGCATCGCACCCACATGCCGTTGAGGCGATGCGCCGTCCAGAGGCCCGTCTGGGCGCCGCTCGCCAGGCCCGGCGACCCGAAGAAGCGCTTCATCGCCTCGGCGTGAGCGGAGTTGTCGCCGAGTAGGGCCACGTCCTCGGGCCGCTCCCAGGCCGTGATCTTGTACATGCGGTTGGCGTTGACGACGCCGATCCACGAGATGAACCCCGGGGACCCGACCAGCGCCGTCGCGATGTCGCGCGTGCGGGAGCGGACCTCGGCGATCTCCTCGTCGGACCGCGCCTCGAGCACCGTCAGGCTCACCGCGCCCGGCTCGGCGGCGCTCCTGGACACGTAGGTGCTGGTGCCGAAGGAGAAGGGCCCGATCGTCGTCGGCTGCACGATCACCTGGAGGCCGAGCTGGCGCGGGACCACGGCCGTGTCGAAGTAGCCGATCACCGAGCGCACGCGTTCGCCCTCGATCGCGATGACATCCGCCCCCGGCAGGCGGACCGCCGCTCCGCTGGGAGGCAGCCCCTGGAACGGGCCGTCGTTGGTGCCGCTCATCACCCAGCGCGCGGCGACCGTCCCCCCGCCGCACTCCGCGGCCCACTCGACCTCGAAGGCCAGGTCGGAGAAGGCCGCGAAGAGGCCGCGGGCGTAATCGGCGGTGGCCGCCGGCCCAAGGCCGTCCGGGACGTTGGGGTCGGTGTAGGTGCCGTCCGGCGCGAAGGCGGCGGCGATCGCCCCGGGTCGCGGCGGTTCCACGCGTCGAAGTAGCGCATGGCCACCTCGAGGGTCTCCATGGTCCACCTCCATGCGGCGCTGTCCGGCGTCGAGTCTACGACCCCCTCGGTCCCGGCCAACGCCCTCTAGCATCGCCGGGGTGAGCGACCAGCCTCGCGTCCCCCGGCGGGCGCTCGTCTTCTGGACCGCGACGGCCCTGATCGCGGTCGACACGATCCTCTTCACGATGGTCGTGCCGGCGCTGCCGGAGTACCAGGACCGCTACGGGTTCTCCGACGCCGTCGGCGCCCTGATCTTCGCGGCCTTCCCGGTGGGGATGCTCGCCACCGCGCTGTGGGCGGCCGGGCTGGTCGATCGCTTCGGGCGGCGGCCCGTGATGATCCTCGCGGCCCTCACGCTGGCGGCCGCCACGCTGGCCTTCGCCCTCGCCAACGGCGTCCCGCTGATCGCCCTGGCCCGGCTGGTGCAGGGGCTGGCGGCCGGGCTCGTCTGGACCGCGGCCCTGGCGGCGATCTCGGACGTGTACCCCCAGGAGGAGCTCGGCCTGCGCATGGGCCTGGCCGAGACGGCCGGCGGGGTCGTGGGCCTGGCGGGGCCGCCCTTCGCCGGGGTGCTGATCGCGACGGTCGGCCTCGACGCGACCTTCTACATCGCGACGGCGCTGCCCGCCCTCGCCCTGATCCCCACGTTGCTCGTGCCGGAGACGCGCCGCGCCCCGGCCGCCGGCGCCCGGCTCCTGCCCGACCTGCGCAGGCTCGCCGGGGTGCACACCTTCGTCGTGGCCTCGGTCGCGCTGGCCACCGGCGCGGCCGTGCTGGCGCTCGTGGAGCCCCTGCTCCCGCTCGACCTCTCCGAGCGTCTGGACCTCTCCTCGCTGGGCGTGGGGATCGTCTTCGGCATCGGCCTGGCGGCGTACCTGCTGCTGGTCCCGATCGCGGGGCGCTGGTCGGACCGGCGCGGGCGGCGGACCCCCATCGTCGTGGGCGGCACCCTCATGGCGATCGGGCTGCCGCTCACGGCGGTCGGCCCGGTCGTCGTCGTCACGATCGGCTTCTGCATCGCGGGCGCGGGGATGGCGGCGATGATCGCGCCCACCGGCCCGTTGATGGTGGAGGCGGTCGATGAGGCGGGGATGGCGGGCCGCTACGGCCTGAGCGCAGCCGCCCTGACGGTGGTCTTCGCCGTGGGCTACGTCGTGGGGCCGCTCGTGGGCGCCGCCGCGAGCGTGGGGCTGCCCTACCTGGCGACGACGCTGATCGCCTCGGCGGCCACCGTGGTGATCACGGTCTGGCTCGCGCGCGCGCTCCCCAGGACGAACCGCGCGCCCGCGGCTTTGGCCCCCGGGCCAAGGGGGGAGGCGCCGCCCCGCTGGTAGCGTCGGCCGCGGCCGAGCGAGGAGGGGGCTCCGTTGCCGCTGTTCAGCGACTATCAGGTCAACGGCTACTTCGACGAGATGTTCGAGGCGCCGGACCGGCCGCGGGAGACCTACCGGCGGCTCTACTCGGGCCTCAGCACCCTGCGCCCGTCAACCTTCGTCGCGCGGAGCGCTCTGGTCGACCGCGCCTACCTCACCCAGGGCATCACCTTCGACCACGGCGGGCGGGAGCGCCCCTTCCCCTTCGACCTGCTGCCGCGCCTGATCCCGCCCGACGAGTGGGCCCAGCTCGACGCCGGGCTGTCGCAGCGGGTGCGGGCGCTCGACCTCTTCGTGGCCGACGTCTACGGCCCGCGGCGGGCGATCGCCGACGGCGTCGTCCCCAACCGCCTCGTCAGCACCTGCGAGGGCTACGTGCGGGCGATGGTCGGCGTCGAGCCGCCGCTCGGCCGCTTCGTGCACATCGCGGGCATCGACCTGGTGCGCGACGACGCCGGCGTCTGGAGGGTGCTCGAGGACAACCTGCGCTGCCCCTCGGGCCTCTCGTACGTGGTGCAGAACCGCGCCTTCATGCGCCGGGCCTTCCCCGAGGCCTTCGGCGACCACCACGTCGAGCCGGTCGGCCACGCGCCCTTCCTGCTGCTGTCGGCCCTGATGTCGGCGGCCCCCGAGGGCCGCTCCTCGCCGCGGGTGGTGGTGCTGACGCCCGGCCCGGCGAACGCCGCCTACTACGAGCACTCGTTCCTCGCCCAGCAGATGGGGGTGCCGCTGGTCGAGGGCCGCGACCTGACCGTGCGCGACCGCCGCGTCCACCTGCGCACCACGGCCGGCCGCGAGCGCGTGGACGTGATCTACCGCCGCATCGACGACGGGTTCCTCGACCCCGCCAGCCTCAAGACCGACTCCCTGCTGGGGGTCGCCGGGCTGATGCAGGCCTGCCGCGAGGGCAACGTGGCCGTGTGCAACGCCATCGGCACCGGCGTCGCCGACGACAAGGCCGTCTACGCCTTCGTGCCCGACCTGGTGCGGTACTTCCTGCACGAGGAGCCGATCCTCGAGCAGGTGCCGACCTACCTGCTGGAACGCGAGGTGGACCGCGACTACGCCCTGGCCAACATGGACCGCCTGGTCGTGAAGGCGGTCGACGGCGCGGGCGGCTACGGGCTGCTGATCGGGCCCCACGCGAGCCCCGGGGAGCGCGACGCCTTCGCCCGGCGGGTCCGTGACAACCCGCGCGGCTACATCGCCCAGGAGACGGTGCGGCTGTCGCGGGCGCCCGTGCTGGTGGGCGAGCGCTTCCGTGCCCGGCACGTCAACCTGCGGCCCTTCGTGGTCTACGGCGAGCGGCCGGTCGTGGTGCCCGGCGGCCTCACACGGGTCGCGCTGCGCGACGGCTCGCTGGTCGTCAACTCCTCCCAGGGCGGGGGGAGCAAGGACACCTGGGTCCTGTCCTCCTGATGGCGCGGGCGCGGGCCTGATGCTCGCCCGCGTCGCCGAGACGCTCTACTGGACCGCGCGCGACCTCGAGCGGGCCGAGAACCTGGCGCGCCTGCTCGAGGCCGGCCAGTCGGCGGCGCTGGAGGGCGACGCCTCGAACGGCGCCGGCGGGCGCATCGTGTGGGAGCCGCTGGTGCGGGTCGCCGGCGACATGGAGAGCTTCCTCCTCACGCACCGGCGCGCAGACGAGCGCAGCGTGCCGTGGTTCGTCACCTTCGGCCGCGACAACCCCGACAGCATCGCGGCGTGCGTCAACCGGGCCCGCGAGAACGCCCGCGGCGTGCGCGACCGCCTGCCCACCGAGGTCTGGGAGGGCATCAACGACGCCTGGCTCGAGCTGGTCGACTGGCCACCCGAGCGCATCACCCGCGACGGCGTCTACCCGTTCTGCCGCGGCATCCGGCGCTCGGCGTACCTCATCGTCGGGCTCATCGAGCAGTCGATGCGGCGCGACGAGGGCTGGCAGTTCATGCGCCTGGGCCGCTTCCTCGAGCGGGCCGAGCGCTCGTCCAAGCTCGTGCTCGCGCGCTACGCCGAGCTCGAGACCGATCTCCGGGACGACGCCTGGGTGACCATCCTCGGCGACGCCACCTCCCACGAGGCGTACATGAAGGCCGACGCGGCCGAGCTGTCGCCCGAGTCGGTGAGCCGGTTCCTGATGCTCGACCCGAGCTTCCCCCGCTCGGTCGCCTTCTCGCTGGGCGAGGTGGAGTCGGCGATCGAGGAGCTGGTGGCGACCGACGCGATGGCCCCGAGCCCGGCGCCGCTGGTCCTGGCCCGCACCGCGCGCGACATGGTCGAGGCCGCGGCGCGCAAGCCCTGGGGCGGCCCCGAGGTCGGCGACCTGCTCGAGCGTCTCCTGGCCCGTTGCGGCTCGATCGACGCGGCTCTGGCCGACTCCTGCTTCATCGCCTCCTACGAACGCGCCCCCATGGGACAGCATGCCCAGGCTTCACGCCAAGCACAGAACTGAGATGCGCTACGCCGGCACGGCCGGCGAGAGCGTCAACGAGATCCGCCTGAGCCCGTCCGACAACGGGCGCCAGCGGGTCGAGTGGTCGCACGTGCGCGTCGAGCCCGCCGCCGAGCTCTTCGGCCACGCCGACGCCTACGGCAACGACGTCCGGTGGTTCCAGCTCGTGGGCCCCCACGAGAGGCTGGTGGTGGAGTCGGAGGCGATCGTCGTCACGCGCCCGGCGACCCGGCTGCCGGCGAGCGCCGGCGGCGAGCTGGTCGAGCTGGACGACCCGGACTACGCCGAGCGCCACGCGGAGTTCCTGACGGCGTCGGCCCACGTGCGCTGGGGCGCCCCGGTGGCCGAGCTCGCCGGCGCGCTGGCGCTCGACGAGGGCGAGGGCGCCCTGGCGTGGGTGCGCCGGCTGGAGGCCGAGGTGAACCGGGCGATCGTCTACACCACGGGCGTGACGCGGGTCGACACGCCCATCGAGGACGTGGTGCGCGCCGGCGCCGGCGTCTGCCAGGACATGGCCCACCTCATGATCGCCCTCTGCCGCCGACGCGGGATGGCCGCGCGCTACGTCAGCGGATGGCTCCACCTGCCCGGCATCGAGCGGCCGGGCGAGAGCCACGCGTGGGTCGAGGCGGCCGTCCCGGGGCTCGGGTGGGTCGAGCTCGACCCCACCCACCCCGATCCGGCCCACGAGGACTACGTGCGCCTGGCCGTCGGCCGCGACTACGCCGACGTCCCGCCCCTGCGCGGGAGCTACGTCGGCCCTGCCACCGAGGGGATGAGCGTGGTGGTCGAGGTCAAGGAGCTCCCCGCCCCGCTCACGCGGGCGTGATCTCGACCACGGGGATCTTCCTCGCCAGGCCCTCCTGGTACTCCCCGAACTGGGGGAAGCGGCTCGCCATGGCGGCGTAGATCCGGTCGCGCTCGTCGCCGGTGACCTCGGCCGCCCGGGCGCCGTAGCTGTCGGTCCCGACCTCCACGGTGGCCTCCGGGTGGGCGCGCAGGTTGTGGAACCAGTCCGGGTTGTCCGGGGCGCCGCCCTTGGACGCGAAGACGAACCGGCGGTCCCCCTCGTCGTGGTACATCAGCGGCGTCGTGCGGGCGGCGCCGGTCTTCGCCCCGGTCGAGTGCAGGATCAGGATCGGCTTGCCCTTGAAGTACCCGCCGGCCGCCTCGTCGACCACGCCGGCGTTGGCGTGGAACTCCTCCATCACCTGGCGGTTCATCTCATCGAAGTCCATGACCTCGGCTCCTCTCGTCAAGGAATGTGCGCCCTCAACTATGAGGCTACCGGGCCGGACGCGGTCGGGGCCGTCGCCACCCTCTGCCACCGCGGCGACGGCCCCTGCGCCCTGAAGCCCGGGCTCCCGCGCCGCCGCATCCGCGCCGGCGCGGTCGCCGTCATTCGTCTGTCGGGGTGCCGGGCGGCCCCCCGCGGCCGTCAGCCGGCGGGACCGCCCTCATTCGCCGCATCCAGAGGCGTCACCTCCCCGCGACCCGTCCGCCCGTTCCGGCGGACGCCGTCGGGTCGCTCGGTCGCTGCGGTCGCCCCCTGGCGTCGCGAGAGCCCACGCGCTGCTCGACGGTGCCGGGGGCAGTGCGGTCCGGGCCGCGCCGCCTCCCGCCCCACGTCGCGAGGGGCGCCCGTCCACCGCGCACGAGCGCGGAGGCTCCCGTTGTCGGCCGCGCGCGGCCGAGGCTGGAGCCCGATGGGACTGGGACGCTCACCTGCGTGTGACGGCGGTGCATGCGGTCCACGAATCCGGTCCGATGTTCCGGCGGGACATAGGCCTCGGGGTCCGAGGCACCGGACCCGCTGGCTGCTCATCCCGTGGACCGACTCTTGCACTCGCCCCGGGCCGGGTCAAGGCGGTCGCGCCGGCCCCCCCGACAGGGTCGTCAGTGCGACTCGATCACCCGGTCGACGAGGCCGTAGTCGGCGGCTTCCTGGCTGCTCATGAAGAAGTCGCGCTCGCTGTCGTGCTCCACCTTCTCGAGCGGCTGGCCGGTGTGCTTGGCCAGGATCTCGTCGAGGCGCTTGCGCAGCGCCAGGGCCTCGCGGGCGTGGATCTCGATGTCGGTCGCCTGGCCGCTGAAGCCGCCCGAGAGCTGGTGGATCAGGATCTTGGCGTTGGGCAGCGCCATGCGCTTGCCGTGGGCGCCGCCGGCGAGGAGGAGCGCCCCCATGCTCATGGCGATGCCGACGCAGATCGTCGCGACGTCCGGCTTGATGAACTGCATCGTGTCGTAGATCGCCAGGCCCGCGTAGACCGAGCCCCCGGGCGAGTTGATGTAGATCGAGATGTCCTTGTCGGGGTCCTCGCTCTCGAGGTGCAGCAGCTGGGCCACGATCAGGTTGGCGATCTGGTCGTCCACGGGCGTGCCGAGGAAGACGATGCGCTCGTTGAGCAGGCGCGAGTAGATGTCGAAGGCGCGCTCGCCGCGCGAGGTCTGCTCGACGACCATGGGGATGAGAGGGCTCATGGGGCGAGCCTACGCTTCCAGCGCGGCGATGCGCCCCGCCCTGTCGAGCCGCAGCCGGTGGACGCGGTCGTTGACGCTCGCGGCGGCGCGGTCGAGCACGCGCACGGTCAGCAGCACGTCGGGCGGGTCCAGGCGCGCCCTGCGGAAGGCCGAGCGGCCCGGCGGGGTCGCGGCGCGCACCCCCTCGGGCGTGGCCGCCGCCCCGGCCACGCGCACCTCGGCGCCCGGGGCGAACAGGCCCGCGAACGCCTCGGCCGAGGTGTTGAGCGCGCCCACGTACGCCTTGCCGAACTGGCGGGCCTGGTCGTACGACGGCGTCACGCGGCGCGGATGACGAAGATCACGTAGACGATCACCGCGACGACCCCGAGCGTGAGGGCCACGGCGGCCAGCGGGCTCATCGGTCGCCGCCACTCCGGCCGTGCCGGCCCGCCCGCCCGGCGGCCGCCCGCGCGCAGGCGCTCGGCCACGATCACGGCCGCGATCCCGAGCGCCGTCGCCAGGGCGAGGCAGGCGCCCACCCCGAGGCCCGTCGCCGGGAGCAGGGCCAGCAGGACGATCCAGACCGGCACCCCGATCGCCGCGGCCCGCAGCACACGGCGGGTGAGCCGCTCGATCTGGTCGAAGTCGTCGCCCGGATCGTTGACCGCCGGACCCTCCGGCTCAGAAGCCGTAGCGCTCCTCCTTCCAGGGATCGGCGCTGTTGGAGTAGCCCAGCCGCTCCCAGAAGCCGGGCCGGTCGGCATCGACGAGCTCGAGCTCGCGCAGCCACTTCGCGCTCTTCCAGAAGTAGAGGCTCGGCACCAGCAGTCGCAGGGGGCCGCCGTGCACCGGCTCGAGCTCGGCGCCGCCGAAGCGGTAGGCCAGCAGGACGTCGTCGGCGCGCAGCCGCTCGAGCGGCACGTTGGCGGTGTAGTCCTCCTCGGAATGGGCGATGGCGTGCGTCGCCTCGGGCCGCACCCCGAGCTCCTCCAGGAGGGGCCACAGCGGCACGCCCTCCCAGACGGTGTCGAGCTTGCTCCAGGTCGTCACGCAGTGGATGTCGGTCGTGACGGTGCGGGTCGGCAGCGCCCGGAACTCGTCGAAGCCCCAGGAGCGCGGGCGCTCGACGGCCCCGGACACGCGGAAGCTCCAGTCGGGCGGGGGCGCCTGGTAGGGCACCGAGCCGGCGTGCAGGACGGGGAAGTCGCGCACGAGGTGCTGGCCCGGCGGCAGCCGGGCGCGCTGGTCGTCGGTGAGCCCCCTGTTGCGGAACAGCGCCACGACCCCTCCCGGATGGCCTGTGACAGGTCCGATAGTACGCTGGCCGCGTGCTCCGTTACCCGGCCGCGGCCGCCGCCGGACTGCTGCTCCTCGCGGGGGCCGCTGAGGCGCAGGCGCCCTGGCGCGACCTGCCGCAGGCGCCCGAGGCCCGCACCGAGGTGGTGGGGGCCGCGCTGGCCGGGCGGGTCGCCGTCGCGGGCGGGCTCACCGGCGACGGGCGCGCCTCGGCGAGGGTCGACCTCTACGACCCGAGGCTGCGGCGCTGGCTGCGGCTGCCGGACCTGCCCGAGGGCGTGCACCACGCGATGGCCGCCGCCCGCCGCGGCCGCATCTGGGTGATCGGCGGCTACCGCATCCGGGGCGGCGCCTGGGAGGCCGTCGACCGCGGCTGGACCCTCGCCCTGTCCGGCGGGCGCTGGCGCGAGCTGCCGCGCCTGCCCGAGCCCCGCGCGGCGGGGGGTGCGGCCCTCGTGGGCCGCGCGATCTACGTGGTCGGCGGCACGACCTCGGCGGCGCCCGGCAGCCTCGCGCGCCGCTCGCTGCGGCTCGACCTCGGCACCGGCCGCTGGCGGGGGTTCGCGGGGCCCTCGCGGCCGCGCGAGCACCTGGGCGTCGCCGCCCTCGGCGGCCGCGTCTACGTCGTGGCCGGGCGCACCGCCGGCCTCGACACCAACACGGCCGCCGCCGACGTCTACGACCCGCGCGCCCGGCGCTGGTCGCGGCTGCCCGACGCCCCCACCCGGCGCGGGGGCAACGCCGCGACGGCGGCCGGCGGGCTGGTGGTGGCCGTGGGCGGGGAGGCGCCGGGGCGCACGATCGCCGCGGTCGACGCCTACGACCCCGCGCGCCGCGCCTGGCGCCGCCTGGCGGGGAGCCCCGCCCCGCGCCACGGGGTGGGCGTCGTCGGCATCGGCCGGACGGTCTACCAGGCGCTCGGCGGGCCGAGCCCGGGGCTGACCGTCAGCCGGACGCTGCTGACGCTGAGGGCGCCAGCGCGGGGCTGAGCAGCTCGAGGGTCGCGGCGTCCCGGGCGGCCAGCAGCGGGAAGCGGGTGGTCAGGTCGAGGGGCGTCGCCGGCAGCGCCCCGGGCGTCGGCAGTCCCACGGCGAGGCCGGCCTCGCGCGCGACGAGCTGCGCGGCCGCGATGTCCACGGCCCGCCCCGGCCCGAGCCCGGCCATGGCGTCGGCGCGGCCGGCGGCCGTGTGGCACAGCGAGAGCGCCAGCGAGCCGAGGGCCCGCAGCCGTCCCACGCTCCCCTCGAGGTGGGCCGCGGCGCGGGCCACTCGCGCGGGTGAGGCCCCCTCGATCAGCACCAGCTCCAGCCCGCCGCCGGGGGCCGGGCCGGCGGCCAGCGGCGCGCCGTTGACCCAGGCGCCGCGCCCCCGCCGGGCGACGAATTCCTCGCCGGTGCCGTGGTCGCGCACCAGCCCGAGCCAGACGTCGGCCATCGAGCGCCCGTCCGCGACCGCGACCGCGGTGGCGAAGGCCGGCATCCCCCGCTTGGCGTTGAGGCTGCCGTCGATCGGGTCGAGCACCACCAAGGGCGGCCCGCCGCCCGCGAGCTCGCGCTCCCCCAGCTCCTCGCTCACCAGCGTGAGCGGCCGGCTGAGCGCCTCGAGCTCGGCCAGGACGGCGTCCTCGGCGAGCCGGTTGACCCGCAGCGTCACGTCTCCGCCGGCGCCCCGCCCGAAGGGCTCGGCGCGGAGCTCCGGCGGCAGCGGGAGGACCTCGGCGGCGATGCGGTCGCAGGCCCGGCGGAAGGCCGCCAGCCAGGGCTCGGCGTCGGCTCCCGGGCCGCCCGGGTCAGCCATCGGCCAGCGAGCGGAACGCGACGCCGGTCAGGAGCTTGGGGAAGAAGTAGGTTGACTTCTGCGGCATCGTCTCGCCCGCCTCGGCCACCGCCGCGACCGCCGCCGTGGGGATCGGCCTCAGCACGAACGCGGCGGCCGCCTCTCCCGAGGCGACCAGGCGCGCCGCCTCGCCCGCGTCCTTGGTGTAGCCCAGCACGCCGCCGGCCGTCAGCGCGGCCTGGTCGGCGCCGAGGCGCGGGACGAGGATCTCCTGCTCCAGCACGGCCGCGTCGAGGCGCTCGCCGGGGGTGGCGCCGGCGGGAGCGCGGGCGCCGGTCAGCAGCCGCATCCCCTCCGGCAGCACCAGCCCGAACGCCGGGGCGTCGGCCGGGGCGTCGGCGAGGGCCGCCCGCAGGGCGTCGATCCCGTCGACCGGGCGCGCGGCGAAGCCGGCGTCGGTCCCCGCCGGCCGGCGGCTCAGCACGCGGTGCGTGGGCAGCACCACGAGGCCCGGGTCCTCGAGGGCGGTGAGGCCCATCAGCACGCGGTCGTGGGGGCCCTCGACGCCCGCCGCCGCCGCCCGACGCTCGTCGCGGTAGGCGAGGGCGGTCTCGTAGCGGTGATGGCCGTCGGCGATGAGGATCCAGCGGTCGCGCATCGCCTCGGCCACCGCGGCGTGCGCCGCCGGGTCGGCGACCCGCCAGAGCCGGTGGACCGTGCCGTCGCGGTCGGTCAGCTCGGCGTCCGGCGGGCCCCCGGGGGCCAGCCCCGCCCACGCGGCCCCTCCGGCGTCGGGGTAGAGGCCGAAGACGGGCGACAGGTTGGCCCGCACCGCGCGCGTGAGCTTCAGCCGGTCCTCCACCGGCCCCGCGTGGGTGCGCTCGTGGGGCCGCACCACCCGCCGCTCGTAGGGCTCGAGCCCCACGGCGGCCAGGATCGTGCGGCGCTCGCGCGTGACGCCGTCGTCGAGGGTGAAGGTCTGGGTCCAGGCGATCAGGACCGGCTCGGCCGACGCCCCCAGCACCCCGTCCTCCCGCCACGACGCGATCAGGCCGCCCACCTCGTCGTAGGGCACCTCCGGCAGGATCAGCCGCACCGCGTTGTAGGGGCTGGCCGCCAGGTAGAGCCGGCGGTCGCCGGGCGAGATGACGTCGTAGGGTGGCGACACCAGGTCGCCGAGGGGACCGGCCGCCGCGGAGTACCCCAGCGCGCGGAAGGGACGGACGTCGGCCACGGCGGCGGATGGTAGCCAACGCGCCGGGGGCAGGGCGTCACACGGCGGCGGTCGCCACCCCGGCGGCCTCGGCAAGGCGTCTCTGGGATCCGTCGCGGGTGTAGAGCCGGCGGCCCGTCGCGGCGGCGGTCGCGATGATCAGCAGATCGGTCGCCTTCGCGGCCCGGCGCTCCGAGCGCGCGAGCGCCAGCACCTCCGCATAGCGCTCGGCGACCGACTCGTTGACCGGGAGCGGAGCGAAGGCCGCGCGAACGGCGCCGAGGCGGCGGGTGCGCTCGGCGGCGGTCGCCGCGTCGCGGGCGATCAACACGCCGGCCCGCAGCTCGCCGAGCGTGATGACCGAGATCGCCGCCGTGGCGGGGAGGTCGAGGATCGCGTCCGGGTCGTCGGCGATGAGGACGCTGGTGTCGAGCAGGCTGCCGCTCACCCGGGCGGCCAGGGGTCGTCGAGCGGGGCCTCGGCGTCGTCGAGCTCGGCCGCCAGCCCCGCGTCGAGCGGCACCGCGAGGATGCGCCGCAGCGTCGCACGATCCACGTCCGTGCGGGGTGCCCCCTCACCGGGCGGGACGACGCGCGCCACCGGACGTCCGCGGACCGTCACGGTGAACGTCTCACCCGCCTCCGCCGCGCGCAGCACCGCGGAGATGTTGTTGCGCAGCTCGCGCTGGGGAATCGTGCGATCAGCCATTTGCTACGGAGCGTAGCAGTCCCCCCCTCCCTCCTTGCGCCGGGTCGGCGCGGTCGAAGGACGCGTCCGGGGCCCCGGCTACCATGACCGGTCCGATGTTGGACGGCCTCACTCCCGAGCAGCGCGCCGCGGTCACCCATCCCGGGGGGCCGGCGCTGGTGCTCGCGGGCGCGGGCGCGGGCAAGACGCGGGTGCTGGGCCACCGTCTGGCCTGGCTGGTCGAGGGCGGGACCGCGCCGGCGGAGATCGTCGCGCTCACCTTCACGCGCGAGGCCGCGATCGAGCTGCGGGCCCGCGCCGAGGAGCTGATCGGGCGGTCGCACGAGACCCTGCGGGTGATGACGTTCCACGCCTACGCCCTCGAGCTGGCGCGTGTGCACGGGGTGGAGCGCGGGCTGCTGCCGGCGACGGTCGTCGCCCGCACCGAGGACCGCATGCTGATGCTGCTCGAGCGGCTCGACGAGCTCGACCTGCGCGAGCACGACCTGCGGGGCGACCGCGGCAGGCTCGTGTCCGACCTGGTCGAGCGCATCGACAAGTGCCGCGACCAGCTCGTCGGCGCCGCCCAGTACCGCGCCTGGGCCGACGAGCGGCTGGCGGGGGCGGCGTCGGGCTCCGCGGCCCACCGGGCCCGCCGGGAGGTGGAGATCGCTCGCGTGTTCGAGGCCCACGAGCGCTGGCTGGCCGAGGACGGCCGGGAGGACTTCGGCCTCTCGATCGTCCGCGCCCTGGAGCTCCTGCGCGGCCACCCGGACCGGCTCGCGGCGGCGCGGGAGGGCGCCCGCCACGTCCTGGTCAACGAGTTCCAGGACACCAACCACGCCCAGGCCGAGCTGCTCTACCTGCTGGCGGGGGCGGCCGAGAGCCTCATGGTCGTGGGCGACGACGACCAGGGCATCTACCGCTTCCGCGGGGCGTCGGCCAAGAACGTCGCCGACTTCCGCCGCCGGTTCCCCGGCGCGGCCGAGCTGCGGCTCGAGGTGAACCACCGCTCGAGCCAGGCGATCCTGGACGCGGCCTCCGCCGTGGTGGCGCCGATCCCCGACCGGGCGCCGAAGCGGATCGTCGCCCGCGCGAGCGCCGCCGGGCCGATGCCCCGCTTCTGGCGGGCGGCCGACCCCGACGCCCAGGCGCGCGCCGTGGCGCAGGAGATCGCGCGGATGGCCGAGGCCGGCGTGCCGCTGGAGGAGCAGGCCGTGCTGATGCGCGCCGTGCGCCTGGAGGCGCGGCCCGTGACCGACGCGCTCGAGCGGGCGGGCGTGCCGCACCAGGTGCGCGGGGGGTTCGGTCTCTTCGAGCGGCGCGAGGTGCGGTCGGCCGTCGCCTGGCTGCGGGCCGCCGCCGACCCGGCCGACGCCCAGGCCCACCTGCGGGTGGCGTCGGACCGGCGCCTCGACGTCCCCTGGACGGCCGCCGCCGACGCCGTGTCGGCCGCCGCCGCGGCGGGCCGGCCGGTCGCCGGGCCGCTCGCCGAGGCGGCGCCCGCCCTGGCGGCCCCGCTCGCCGAGGCGGGGCGCGCGGCGGCCGAGCTGGCGCCGGCCGACGCCCTGCGCGCCGTCATCGACGGGTGCGGGCTGCGGGCGGCGGCGATGGCCGCCGGGGGCGCCGAGGGCGCCGGGCGCCTGGCGGGCCTTGCGGCGCTGGAGCGCCTCGCTCGCGAGATCGCGGAGGCCGAGCCGGCCCTCGACGCGCGCGGGCTGGCCGCCCGCCTCGCCGGGCTCGCGGAGATCGGCTTCCGGGGGGAGGGCGCGGCGCCGGCCGAGCGCACGGGAGTCCAGGTGATGACCGTCCACCAGGCGAAGGGCCTCGAGTTCGACGCCGTGTTGGTCGTCGGCCTCACCCGCGGCAACTTCCCCGGGGCCGACCGCGGGGGCGTGGACATCCCCGACGCCCTGCTGCCCGAGGCGCTTCCGCGCGGGCGCGACGCACACGTGGCCGAGGCCCGCCGCCTGGCCTACGTGGCGATGACGCGGGCGCGCCGCCACCTGGTGCTGGTGACGCTCGGCGCGAGCGCCGGCGGGGTCGCGCAGGTGCCCTCGCCGTTCTTCGAGGAGGCGCGCGAGGCGGCCGGCGCCGGGGTCGAGGACGTGGGGGTGGGCCCCGAGCGCGGGCTGCTGGCGGCCGTCGCCGAGAGCCACGCGGCCTTCGAGGAGGCCTCGATGCGGGCCGCGGCGGCGGTCGCCGGCGGCGAGGACGACGCCGCCGCGCGCACGGCCGCCGCCGAGCGCGCGGCCCGTGAGCTCGTGGAGGCGCGCGCCGCGGCCCTGCGCCCTCCGCCGCCGCCGGAGCCGGTGCCGGCGCCGGCCCGCCCGGCCCGCCCGGGCCTGGAGCTCAGCCCGAGCGCCGTGGAGGCCTACCGCACCTGCCCCCTGCGCTACCGCTTCGCGGCCGTCAACCGCGTGCCGACGGCTCCGAGCCCCGCCCGGGCGGTGGGCGTCGCCGCGCACTCGGCGCTGGAGGCGCACTACCGGCCGGGGGGCACGGGGGGCGACGGCGACGCGCTGGTCGCGCGGTTCGCGTCCGCGCTTCGCCGGGAGCGCGCCGATGCGACGGCCGAGGGCCGCCAGGCCCTCGCGCGCGCCCGCGAGGCGCTGCCGCCCTACCACGAGCGCCTGGTGCGCAGCCGCACCCGCCCGGTGGCCGTGGAGCGCGAGTTCACGCTCACGGTCGGCCCCCACCGGATCCACGGGCGCGTCAACCGCGTCGACGCCCACCCGGCGGGCGGCCACCAGATCGTCAACTACAAGACCGGCAAGCCCCCGCCGCCGGGGGCGCGGGGCGACGACGACGACCTGGTCCTGCGGCTCTACCTGCTCGGCGCGCGGGAGGCCTGGGGCATCGAGCCCCGCGGCGCGACGGTGCAGCACGTGCTCGACGGGGCCGTGCGCGGCGTGCACCCCGACGCCGAGGCCGACTCCGCGGCCGTCGAGGCGGTGCGCGCCGCCGCCGAGGGGATCTCGGCCGGGGACTTCGCGCCGCGCCCGTCCTGGGCCTGCCGCAGCTGCGACTTCGCCCTTCTCTGCCCGGCGCAGGACCGGTGACCCCGCTCTCGGCGATCGAGGCGGGGAAGCCCATCGAGGGCGTCTACGCCGTGCGACGGGTGGAGCGTCGCCTGTCGCGCCAGGGCCGGCCGTTCCTGGCCCTGACGCTGGCCGACGCCAGCGGGGCGGTGCCGGCGGTGGTGTTCGACGAGCCCGACTTCTTCGCGGCCCAGTTCGAGGAGGGCGACCGCGTGCGGGTGACCGGACGGGTGGGCGAGCGCGAGGGCCGCCCGCGGGTCGTGGTGAGCCACCTGCGCCCGGCGCCCGAGGAGGCGGCGCCGGAGGACCTGCTGCCGCGGGCGCACCGCGACCCCGACGAGCTGTTCGGCTTCGTGCTCCACCTGGCCGACGAGGTGGGCGACCCGGGGCTGCGGGCGGTGCTCGGCGCCCTCACCGGCGACCCGGTCCTGGCGCGCGACTGGCGCGCGATGCCCTGCACCCGCTCGGGCCACCACGCCTACATCGGCGGCCTGGTCGAGCACACCGTCGGGGTCGCGTCGCTGGTGCAGACGCTGGCGACCTGGCACCCGCGCCTCGACGCCGACCTGCTGCTGGCCGCCGCGCTGGCGCACGACATCGGCCACGCCCGCGCCTTCCGCCTGGGGGCGACGTTCGAGCCCACCGACGAGGGGCGCCTGCTCGGGCACGTCGCGATCGGCCACGAGATCGTCGGCGACGCGGCCCGGTCCGCGGGCCTGCCGGCCGGCCGCCGGGCCGAGCTGCTGCACGCGATCGGCTGGCACCACGGGCCGCCCCCCGGGCAGGCCCCCGGGGCGGCGAGCCCGGAGGCCCTCGCGCTGTGGAGGGCCAACCAGCTCGAGACGGCCGTCAAGGCGCGGCTCGAGGGCCCGGGAAACGCAATCGCCTGACCACGGCCTGGCGCTGGCGGGGCGGTGAGGGCCCGGCCGGGCCGGGCGGCTACCGCCGCGCCAGCTCGAGCGAGTAGTCGCCCGACAGCGCCCGGCCGCGGCCGCCGCGCACCTCGACCCACACCTTGCGGCCCAACCCGCCGTCGTTGGCGATCGTCACGGCCTCGCGGGCGAGGCCGCGCTGCCGGCTCCGGGCCAGGAGGCCCCGGCCGAACGCCGTGCGGGCCTCGGGAGGCCACACGTAGAGGTCGGCGGCCATGGAGCGCGGCGTGAGGCGGATCGACAGCTCGGCGCCGCCGGGGATCCAGACCGGATAGACGTCAACCGGGTCCTTCTGCACGTCGATCCGGGCCCGCACGGTGGCCGACCGCACCGAGCGCAGCAGGGGCGGGTCGGCTCGGAAGCCGCTGCGGCCGGCGATCCACCGGATGTCGTCGTTGGGCTCGTAGGGGTCGTTCAGCGGCGCGGACGAGCTCACCGCCGCCCCCAGGTCGAGCGCGCCCCAGCCGGTGGAGATGTCCCAGCCCGGCCGCGCGATGTCGCGCGCGGACCGCCGCAGGATCTCCGCGACCTGGTCGGCCGACAGCCGCGGGTTCCGGGCGATCACCCAGGCGGCCGCGGCGCTCACCATCGGGGCGGCGAAGCTCGTGCCGTCCCAGCGGGCGTAGCCGTCGGCCGCGCCGTCCTCGACGTCGGCCCATGTGGGAACCGCGACGAGGATCGACTCGCCGGGGGCCGACAGGTCGGAGTAGAGGTTCTGGTGAGAGAAGCCGGCCGGCTGGTCGAGCGCGTTCAGCGCGTTGACGGTGAGCACGTGGAGGTCGTTGCCGGGCTGGATCCACGGCTGCGTGGGCCGGAAGTTGCCCGACGCGGCGACCACCGTGGCCCCGGCCCCGAAGGCGTAGCTCGTGGCGTCGCGGTGCTCGCGGCAGGCGCCGAACGGCCCGAAGCCGTAGCTGGCGTTGATCACCCGCGCCCCGTCCCGCACGGCCTGGCGGATCGCCGTGGCCACGTCGGGGCAGAGGCCCGAGCTGCCGTAGACCCGGACGCGGGCTCCGGGCAGGACGCCCTCGATGCCGCGCCCGTCGCGGGGCGCCCCGATGACGCTCGCCACGGCCGTGCCGTGGGCGACGCCGTCGAGGTACTCCGCGACCGCGTCGGCGTCGGCGTCGCCGGCCGCGGGCTCCGGCCCGTACCGGCGCTGGTCCACCCAGCCCCCCGCCATGTCGGGGTGGCCCGGGTCGAAGCCGGTCTCGATGATCGCGATCGGCGGGATCGACGCCGCGGGCGGAGTGACGATCTGCGCGGGCACCACCCGCGGCAGCCAGTCCTGCTGGGGGGCGAGCGGATCGGCGCCCACCGCCGGCGCCGCGGCGCAGGCCAGCGCCGCGGCGAGGATCGCGATCCTGCCGGTGAAACGGGTGAGAGGGATAAACGCAAGCGTATGGGGCAGGGGGTGGCGCGCTCCCCCCGAAAGCACAGTCCCGTGCGCGACCGCCGTCTACACGTTGAAGCGGATCTGGAGGACGTCGCCCTCCTGGACGACGTAGTCACGGCCCTCCATCCGCAGCAGCGCCTCCTCCCGGGCGCGGGCGA
The DNA here is from genome assembly GCA_963819845.1 of Miltoncostaeaceae bacterium. Taxonomy (GTDB): domain Bacteria; phylum Actinomycetota; class Thermoleophilia; order Miltoncostaeales; family Miltoncostaeaceae; genus DATAGF01. The sequence continues at coordinate 253,681 of CAWFXQ010000012.1, read as the reverse complement.
ACGAGCCCGCCCCGACCAGGGCGTCCCAGGGGATGACCTCGGCGCGGATGAAGCCGCGCTCGAGGTCGGAGTGGATCCGCCCCGCCGCCTGCGAGGCGGTCATGCCGCGCCGCACCGGCCAGGCGCGGGCCTCCGGCGGCCCCGAGCCCGTGAAGAAGGTGAGCAGGTCGAGCAGCCGGTAGCCCGCGGCCACCACCGCGTCCGCGCCCCGCACCTCGCCGAGGTCGAGCTCGGCGGCGAGCTCGGCCGCGTCGGCGGGCTCCATCTCGGCGAGCTCGAGCTCCATGCCGACCGGCAGCGCGAGCGCCTCCGCGCCCTGAGCCTCGGCGTGGGCGGCGAGCCCCGCGGGGGGCGCGAGCCCCTCGTCGGTGTTGGCGAGGTAGAGGACGGGCTTGGCCGTCAGGAGCTCCATCTCGGCGCCGAGCGCGCGCGCCTCCCCGTCCTCGGCGAGCCGAGCGGGACGGCCGCCGTCGAGGGTCGCCGCCAGCGTCTCCAGCGCGGCCAGCGCGGCGGCCGCCCCGGGCTCCCCCGCCCGCGCGGCCTTGCGCACCCGCTCCAGCCGGCGCTCCACCTGGTCCCGGTCGGCGACGGCCAGCTCGAGGTCGACCGCCTCGGCGTCGGCGACGGGGTCAACGCGGTCCTCGGGGTGGGGGACCTCGGCGTTGGCGAACGCGCGCACGACGTGCACGAGCGCGTCGGTCTGGCGCAGCTGCCCCAGGGCCGCCCCTCCGAGCCCCTCGCCCGAGCCGGCGCCCGCCGCCAGGCCGGCGATGTCCACGAGCTGCACCTGCGCCGGGACCCGCCGGGGGATGTCCTGCGCGTCGGCGATGGCGTCGAGGCGGGGGTCGGGCACGTCGGCCATCGCGCGCGCGGGCTCGCGCGTCGTGAACGGGTAGGGGGCGATCTCCGCGTCGGCGCCGGTGACGAGCGCGAAGAGGGCGGTCTTGCCCGCGTTGGCGCGGCCGACGAGGCCGAGGTCCACTCCTCAGACCCTCCGGAACGAGGCGGTCAGGAGCCCCCGAACCCGACGCGGCCCGGCGGCTCGCCCGGCGCGAGGCGCACGTAGAGCAGCTCCTTCTCGGCGATCCAGAAGGTGCCCTCCTCGGCCTCGATCGCGCGCCATGCGGGGCCGTTGCCGGCCCCGAGCGCCCCGGTGAGCCCGTCGCTGACGGACTCCTCCACCGTGAGCCGGAGGACGGTGCCGCTGTCGAACCCCAGCTCCAGTCGCCGCGTCGCCATGGGCCGAGTCTAGTGGAGCCCCTCGGCGCGGGTCCCGGCGTTTGCGCGGTGATGGGCCCCGGCGGTATCGTCCCGGACGGGCGCCGTCCTGCGCCCAACCTCCGATTCCGGCGCTCACGCCGTCGGCTCCGCGGAGGCAAAGGGGGCTTCGAGCCGTCGGGACGCCGGTTAACGTGTTGCCCTTTCCGGCGGGGGCGCTGCGGGCGTGAGTCGCGGGGCCGCCGCCGTCGAGAGGAGCACCCATGACCAGGCAGAGATCCTTCAAGCGGCTCGTCCGCGCCCGCATGGGCAGGACGGGCGAGAGCTACACGGCGGCGCGCGCCTCGCTGCTGAGCGCGCAGGACGCGGGGGCCGGCACGACCTCCCCGCCGCCGCTCGTCACCTCCGACGCGAGCATCCGCGAGCGCACCGGCCGCGGCTGGGAGGAGTGGTTCGACCTGCTCGACGCGTGGGGCGCGGCCGAGCGGGGGCACCGCGAGATCGCGGTCCACGTCGCGGGCCTCCTGGAGATCCACCCGCTGGCGTGGAACGCCCAGGCGGTCGCGACCAGCTACGAGCGCGCCCGCGGGTTGCGCGAGGTGGGCCGGCGCGCCGACGGCTTCGCGGTGACGGCCTCCCGGACCGTCGCCGTCCCGGTGGACGCGTTGTTCGACGCGTTCGTCAACGAGGACCAGCGGGCCCGCTGGCTGCCCGGCGCCCCGCTGCGCCCGCGGGCCGCCACGCGGCCGCGGTCGGCCCGGTTCGACTGGGACGACGGGCAGACGCGGGTCAACGTGACCTTCGTCGACCGGGGGGACGGCCGGGCCACCGCGTCGGTCTCCCACGAGCGCCTCCCGGACGCCGGCGAGGCCGAGAGGATGAAGGCCTTCTGGCGCGGCCGCGTCGCGGCGCTGAAGGAGGTGATGGAGGCATGAGCGCGATCACCCACGTCGGGACGGTCATCGTCCCGGTCGCCGGCCAGGGCGCCGCCCTGGCCTTCTGGTGCGCCCTCGGCTTCGAGACCCGCGTCAACGGCGCGTTCGAGGCGGCGTCGAAGCCGACCCGGAGCTGATCGACCTGGGCGAGGGCGTGCCCCCGATGTTCACCTTCCGCGACCCGGACGGGAACCGCTTCCGGGTCGTGGAGCGCCCCTGACCTACCGATCCGACCCGGCCTCGGCCTGCACCAGCTCGGTCAGCACCCCGCTGGCCGAGCGCGGGTGCACGAAGGCCACCAGGTGGCCGCCGAGGCCGCGCCGCGGCCGCGCGTCGATGAGCTCGGCGCCGCGGCCGCGCAGGTCGTCGAGGGCCGCCGCGAGGTCGTCAACCTCGAAGGCGACGTGGTGGAGGCCCTCGCCGCGGCTCTCCAGGAAGCGCGCGACCGCCCCCTCGGGGTCGAGCGGGCGGATCAGCTCCACGGCGCCGCCGGGCGGGCCGCAGAGCGCCGCCTCCACGCCCTGGTCCTCCATCACCTCGCGGATCTCGGGGCGCAGCCCGAAGCCCGCGCCCAGGCGCTCGAGGGCCGCGTCGATGTCGGCCACGACGTAGGCGACGTGGTGGATGCGGCCGAGCATCACCCGACGATCTCGAGCCGCGGGTTGGGGCGCTCGTCGCGGCCGACCTTGGCGCAGGGCACCCCGTCCGCGCGCACCACGTCGGCCGTGTAGTCGTTGGACCCGCCCAGGAGCGAGGTGCCCACCCCGTAGGCGTTAACCGGCACGCCCTCCTCCTCGAACTCGCGGATGCGGCGCGCGTCGAAGCCCCCCGAGGCGACGATGCGCACCGCGCCGTGGCCCGCGCCGTCCAGCGCCCGGCGCACCTTCCAGACGAGCTCCGGCACGACGCCGGTGGGGCGGAAGCGCCCCATCTCGTGCCAGAGGGAGCGGTCGACCATCGTGCTGGCGGTGTCCAGCCGCACGCCCCACAGGCGCGGCCCCAGGGCGTCGGCGACCTCGAGCGCCGTGCGGACGGAGTCGTTCTCGAAGTCCACCAGCACGGTCACGTTGAGCTCGTCCGCGTAGCGGTCGGCGAACCGCCTCGCCGCGGCCACCGTGTCGCCCCCGTAGGCGGCGATCAGGCCGTGGGGGACGGTCCCCATCCCCTTGCCGCCCCACCAGGACGCCTGGGCGTCGGTCGAACACGCCGATGGCCCCGGCGATGTGGGCCGCCCACCCGTCGCCGGTCTGGACCTGCCAGTGGTCGAAGCGCGCCGGGAAGTAGAGGATCGGCTTGCCGCCGGCGGCCTCGACGACGTCGCGGACGTTGCGGCTGATGAGGGTGCGGCGCGCCAGCACCCCGAGGTAGAGCGTCTCGAGGTGGGCGAACAGGCTGTAGTCGCCCTGGATCGTCAGCACGGTCTCCCACGGCTCGATGTCGTCGCCGTCGTGCAGCGCGCGGACCTCCAGGCGGTCCCACCCCGGCTCCCACAGGCCCGCGCCGGGTCGCCGGCCGGAGCAGAGCTTGAGGATCGCGATGGCCTCGTCGACGCCGCCCAGGACCGAGCGCTCGCGCTGGAAGACCTGCATCAGCACCTCGGGGTGGTGGTCGTCGTGCTCCAGCACCCCGCGCGTGAACGTGAAGTACGCGTCGCTGTAGTAGCCGTCGCGCATGCGCTCGACGGGCAGCTGGAACGTGCCCGGGTCGAGCCGGCGCCGCCGGCCGGTCCTCACCGCCCCTCGTCGTCGTCGGGCAGGCGGGCCGGGCGCGTCGACCACAGCAGGCCGACGGCCACGGCGGCCAGCAGCGAGATGCCGATGGCGATCACGCCGAGCCAGATGGCCGTGCCCGACCCGTCGTCGTCCTCCGAGGCCGGCGCCGCACCGCCCGATCCCGGGGCGCCGATCTCGACGGCCGGGGCCGGGCCGGGATCGGTGGGGCCGCTCTCTGCCTCGCGGGCCTCGCCGGGCAGCTCCGGCGTGCCCGTCCAGGGCTTCACCTGGCCGTCGGCGTACGTCTGGCGAGCCGGCCAGACGGCCAGGCCCTCCTCGAAGGGCGTCCCGAGCACGCGGAAGTCGGCGTAGCGGCCGGGGGGGATGCTCCCGCCGGTGTAGACGACGCCCCGGAAGCGGCCGTCGGGCAGGCGCCTCGGGGTCAGCCGCCAGCCGGGCGGCGGCTCGGCGAAGCTGAACACGGTGACCTGCGACGGGAACTCGACCGCCACCCGGGTCGTGGCGACGTCGCGCTCGCTGGGCACGCGGATCGTGAACTCAGTCGCCTCGCCGGCCGGGACCGAGGCGGGGAGCACCTCGATGTGGCCGAGCGCCGCACCGGCGAAGGCGAGCCAGGCCGCGGCCGCGGCCAGGACGATGAGCGCCCTCACCGGCGCACGCTGTCGACGAGGGCGTCGAGCATGGCGACGTAGATTAGAGCCTGGGTGCGGTCGGTCACGCTCATCCTGTAGGCGAAGGCCATCGGACCGTCGGCGTCGGCCTGGATGGTCACCCGGGTCCCGTCCGGCTCCGGCGCGAGGGTGGTGCGGGTGGGCGCGCGGAGCCCTAGCGCCCGGGCCTCCCAGGCGATCTCGCGGGGCGGCTCGACCACCGTGAGCCGCGGGCGGGTGTAGAAGTCGCGCCCGCGCGGGTGGCGCAGCCGCAGCGCGAGGGTGGTCCCCGGCGCCAGCGGGCCGTCGAGCCCGGCCTCGATGCAGGAGGGGTTCCAGTCCGGCCAGGCGGCGAAGCCGGTCCAGCGCTCCCAGATGACCGCGGGCGCCGCGGGCGCGACGACCGTCACCGAGACGCTCACGCCCGGGGCTAGCGGGCGGGCTCGTCGGCGGCCTCGGCGCGCAGCAGGGCCTCCATGGCCGCCTGGCCCACGAGGAGGTCGCCCGAGCTCGGCTCTCGGGTGGCGAAGCCCGCCTGCATCGCGTGGCCCATGCCGTGGACGGCCCGCGAGACCGGATGCTCGGGGCGGCGGGCGGAGAAGGCGAAGACCTCGACGGCCGCGCCGATGCTGAGCGCCGCGACGACCGTGCGACCCCCGAGCGCGCGCCGGCCGAACAGCTTCCTCGCCACGGTGTTGCCGATGGTCGTGGTGACCAGCAGCGGCACCACCAGATTGCTCCCGCAGCGGTCGTGCTCCTTGGCGTGGGCGGCGGCGTTGCCGATCTCGTCGACCCCGCCCGCCTCGTAGGCGGCGATGCTCTTGTGCTCGACGGCGTGCCACACGGCCGCCCGCGAGCCGCGCAGGCTCACGAGCGCCGGCGCCAGCCCCGCGGCCGCCCCCACCGCCTCCTGGGCGAGCACCGACTTCAGGCGGCGGCGCGCGAGGGCGGCGATGCCGGTCGCGCCGAGCGCTGCGACCGCGGCCCTGCGGTCCTCGAGCGCGAAGCGCGCCTGGGGCAGCCCGCGCCGCACCGCGGGCAGCACCGCGAAGGCCTCGCCGAGCCTCACGATCCCGCGCGCGAGCGGCAGCTCGGTCAGACGGCCGGCGCGCAGCAGGCGCTTGCGGCCGGAGGCGACCACCAGGCGCCCCTGCTCGTCGCGCACCGCGGCCGCCCAATGACGGGGGCCGTGGACGAGCAGCCCGTTGGCCAGGGCCATGCCCCCGAGGCGGTGGCTGGGCGGCGGGTCGGCCATCGCCCCAATGTAGCGGCTCGAGGTGCGCGCCCCGCGGGCGAGAGGGATGATGGCGCCACCCTCGGAAGGAGGAGCCATGAGCCCATCCGGCCGGCGGAGCCGGCGGGTGCCGCGCGCCGACCCCCTCGAGCTCGAGGAGACGAAGGGCTGGGTGCACCACGTCGTTGACCTCGACGGCGAGGCGGAGCCGGTCGCCACCCCGCTCGACCGCCCCCTCGCGACCCGGTCCCGCATCGGGCGGTGGGGCCGGCTCGGGGCGGGCCTGACGGAGGACGTGCTCAACGGGCCGAGGCGCCGGCTGTCGCCGAAGGCGCACTTCGTCGAGTCGCCTCAGTCCAGCCTGGTCGCGCGCCACGCGGCCGCCTACAACCCCGCGGGGGACGAGATCGTCTGGGAGCAGTTCGACCGCGCCCTGCCCCACGGTGCCGGGCTCACGTTCTACCTCTACGACGTCGCCCCGACGAGGTCCATCGCCACGATGCGCCTCTCGGCGTACGTCGCGCCGGGCGCGACCGGCACCGTCACCCTCACCGGCTGGTACACGGCCCGGAGCTTCGCGCTGACCGGGTATGCCGAGCACACGCTCGATCTCTTCACCACGCCGCCCACCGACTTCATCATCGTCCTCGGGCTGGAGGTCGGCGAGGGCGTGTCCAGCCTCACGTTCCGGGAGATGACCTACCGCGCGTTCCCCGTGGCCCAGCAGGCCTGAGCCGGCTCACGGGCCGGTGACGGCCTCGGCCTCGACCTCCACCTTCCAGCGTGGGTCCAGCAGGCCGGCCACGACCACCATGGTCGCCGCCGGCCGCGCCCCGCCGAACAGCTCGCCGTGGACCGCCGAGACCGCCGCTGCGTCGCCGGCGTCGACGAGGAACATCCGCGTCCGCACGACGTCGCCGAGATCCCCGCCGAGGGCCCGGAGGGCCTCGCCGACGATCTCCAGGCAACGACGCGCCTGGGCGCCCGGATCGGGATCGCACGAGCCGTCGGGCCACACCGGGCCCGTGCCCGAGACGAGGACGCGGTCGCCCACGCGCAGGGCGCGGCTGAAACCGATCTGCTCCTCGTAGGGCGACCCGCTGGACGCCCGCCGCCGCGCCCCGGTCACCCGGACGCCCGGCGCGCCTCCTGGCGGCGCTCGGCCTCGAGCCGGCCGGCCCCGGCATCGCCGGCGTCCACGAAGGTCATCATCGAGGCGATCGCGCTGTGGCCGGCGACCTCGGCGATCTGCCGGTGCATCTGGTTGGCGACCCAGCGGTACGACTCGTGGCCCTGGGGCTGGCTCCGCAGCTCGATCAGGTGCATGGCCTCGCGCGCGTTCAGCACCATCGTGAAGCGGATCCGGTGGGCGAGCGTCACGGCGTAGGCCGCCTCGTCGGGGACGACCAGGGCCAGCGCGTCGTGCAGCTCCGCGCAGGCGGCCTGGACGGCGACGTAGTGCCTCGCCGGCCCCGGCGCCGGCCACCTCGGGCGGCACGTCGTAGCCCAGCCGGGGCGTGAGGGGCTGCGCCTGGAGCGTCAGCATGCGGTGGCGCTGCAGGTCGCGGTAGGCCCCGTAATCGCAGACCACCTCGAAGGCGTAGGTCGTCGCCTCGAGCGCCCGCCCGGGCCGCCGGCGCCGGTCGGCGCGGTCGCCGGCCCAGTCGGCCAGCAGGCGCGCCCGCTCCCCCGGGTCGAGCTCGGCGGCGCGCGCGCGCGCCTCGGCCAGGCCCCCTCCTCCCGCGGGCCAGAGCGCGTGCGCGAGCACCCGGGCCTCGCCGTCGGGGTCGAAGTTGACCAGGCGCACCCGCGGGCCGTCCGGCGCCGGCCCGGGGGGCGGCAGGAGGCGGGCGGCCGCCTCGGCCGCGGCCCGCTCCGACTCCCTCAGGTAGCGGCCGTGGGCGACGCCGCGGTCGGGCCGGTCGACGCGCGTCAGGAACGCCGGGATCACCGCCCGCAGCTCGTGGAGCATCCGGGCCGCGCACTCGCGGGCCTCGGGCAGGGGGTGCGCGGCCATGCGCACGAGCATGGCCTCGTAGGCCTGTCCCGAGGCGAAGATGCCGACGTTCGCGGCCGTGGCCGCCGGCAGCAGCCCGCGCAGCAGGTCCAATGCCCGCGCCCGGACCGCCCGCTCGCGCGCCGCGGCGGGGGTCGCCGGGTCGGCGGGCAGCGACGCGCCGACGCGCTCGACCATGACGGGCAGGAGCGCCGCGTAGGCGTCGAAGGCCCCGTCGAGGACGCGGGCGTAGGCGGGACCCAGCTCCGGGTGGGCCATGACCGTCGCGGGGCGGTGGTAGCGGTAGGCCCCGCCGGGCCGGTCGGTGAAGGCGATGTAGCGGGTCGACTGCTCGAGGTAGCTGGCCAGGCGCCCCCACTGGAGCACCTTTGTGAGGAGGTTCGACGCGCCCTCGACCGCGATGTGGGCGCCGCCCAGCTGCGCGACCGAGTCGTCGCCGTACTCGGCGAGCACCCGGTCGTAGAGGGCCTCGGCCCGCGCCTCCCCGACCGCGGCGGCGTCGCTCGGGGGGCCGTCCCCGTCGGGCAGGAACTCGTCGAGCAGCAGCCGCCGCAGCGACTTCGGGCTGCGCGAGTAGCGGGCGAAGAGCGCGCCCTTGACCACCTCGGGCAGGCCCCTCAGCGCGAAGACCGGCCCCACGGGGTCGGTCACGTAGGGCGCGACGCGCTCGCGCTCGCGCTCGGTGAGGTCGTGGGCGGTCAATTGCGGGCGTTCCCCGTGGGGTTGGCGTATACGGACCCGACCGCCATCCTAGTCGCGTGGTCGGAGCCCGCCTCATCGCCGCAGCCGCCGCCGCGGCCGCCGCGGGGTGCCTCGGCGCGGGCGCCGCCGCGGGGGCGCCCGCGGTGCTGGTGCAGGCGCCCGGGCCGGCCGCGGCCGACGCCCTCGGCCCCTCGGCGCGCCCGGTCCTGCCGCCCCCGGTCGTCGCGCGCCTCGAGCGCCGCGCCGGGCGCCCGCTGCCCGAGCTGCGCGGCCTCTACCGGATCGCGTCCGCCGGCCGCCGGCAGGCCGCCGCCTCCGCGCGGAGGCTCGACGCGCTGCCCGGCGTCACCGCGTCGGTCGAGCCCGCGCCCGCGCCGCCGCCGGCCGTGTGCCGGACGGAGCCCGACGGCGGGTGGCCGGCCTTCGACGACGCCGCGCCGACGCCCGACCTGTCGGGCTTCCAGGACTACCGCGAGGGGCTGGAGATCCCCGACAGCGCCGCGGGCGCCGGGGTGCGCGTGGGCGACGTCGAGTACGAGTGGCGGCGCACCCACGAGGACCTCGCGGACGCCGGGCTCGACGCCCCCGTTCTGAGGTCCCCGCCACTCGACCCCGGCTTCCAGGCCGAGGACCACGGGACGGCCGTGCTCGGCGTCCTGGCCGGCGACGCCGACGGCGCCGGGGTCACGGGCCTCGCCCACCAGGCGACGGTCCGGCCGTTGTCGCCCTTCTTCGAGCCGAACCGGGGGGCCTACGACCTGCCGCGGGCCATCGCGGAGGCGGCCCTGGGCCTGCGCGCGGGGGACGTGCTGCTGATCGAGCAGCAGACCGAGGCGGGCGGCGTCTTCGCGCCGGTGGAGGCGAGCGTGCCGGTGCGCGACCTGATCCGGGCGATCGTCGACGCGGGCGTCGTGGTGGTCGAGCCGGCCGGCAACGGCGACGCCGACCTGGCCGCCTTCGACCTCCCGTGGCTCGCGGGGCCGGCCGACCCGGACCACAGCGGCGCGCTCATGGTGGCCGCGGGCGACTCGCCCGAGACCGGGACCGACCTCGCGCGCACCCCGGGCAGCAACTACGGCGCCAGGGTCGACCTGCAGGGCTACGGGTCCGGCGTGCTCAGTGCGGGCTACGGCCAGGGCCTCGGGCCGGCCGCCCCGAAGGACCGCGTCTACACCTCCTGCTTCGACGGCACCTCGAGCGCCTCGGCGACGGTGGCGGGCGCGGTCGCGGCGCTGCAGGGCCTGGCGATCGCCGCGACCGGCGGCCCGCTCGCGCCCGAGGCCGCGCGCGCCGCGCTCGTCGCGAGCGGCCAGCCGCAGGCGGGCACGATCGCGGAGCCCATCGGGCCCCGCCCCCAGGTCTCGGCGGCCGCCGCCCTCCTCGGCCCCGTCGAGCCCCCGGCCGGCCCGCCCACGGCGCCGGCGCCCGCCGTGCCCGCGCCCCCCGCGGCCCGGCGGGCCGAGGTGCCCTCGCGGCCGGCCGCCCGGGGCGCGATCGGGCGGCTGGACCGGCGCGACGGGACGCTCATCATCACGCTCCGCGGCCTCGCGCCGCGCGCGGTCGTCTTCGTCGGGGGCCGCCGGGCGCGCGTCCTGCGCGGGGGGCGGGTGGAGCTCGATGGCCGCCGGCCCCGGCGCTTCCTGCTCGTGGTGAGCGCGGCGCCGAGCGCGCGCGCGGTCTACTCGCTCGCGCGGTTCCGCGTCACGGTGCCGGCGCGCGGCCCGGTGCGGGTGGCGCGCCTCTGAAGCGAGAGCGCCGCGTCAGGCGGGATTGAGGGCCGCACCCGCAGAAGCTCCTGCCGCGCGCGGGCGCGGGTAGTCCCAGACCGACTCCTGGCCCGGCCCGGGCGCGGCCCGCCGCCGCCTACCAGGAGGCAGTGGACCCGCTCGTGTCGGTCTGGTCCATCGGCCAGACGTCGGGGAGGTTGACGTCGAAGTTGCCCTCGTCGTCGGCGTGCTTCTTGTGCCACTCGGTGAAGTTCGGGATCGAGAAGCCGACCACGCGGAAGTTGTGCCGGTTGACCCGCACGATCAGCTCGCGCTCGGGGTCGAGCACGGCGAGGGCCGGGCTGGGCAGCCCGTACGAGCAGTTGTAGACGTCCTTGTCGGCGTCGTAGCGGGTCAGCGCGTCGGACGGCGAATGGGTGCCGCCGCCGACCGCCGAGGCCGGCTCCGGGGGCTCCTCGCCCGCGGGCGGCGTCCCGGGGGGCGGGGTCGGTGGGGTGGTGCTCATGTTCCTCCTTGTTCCAGCTGGCGCTGGGCGATCGCGCGGACCTCTTTCCCGTCGGCCCGGCCCGCCACGCGGGCCATGGCCGCCTTCATCACCCGGCCGAGGTCGCCGGGGCCGCTCGCGCCCTCGGCGGCGATGGTCTCGGAGACCACGGCGGAGATGGCGGCCTCGTCCATCCGGGCGGGCAGGTACGACTCCAGGACGGCCATCTCCTCGGTCTCGCGCGCCACCAGGTCGTCGCGGCCGCCGGCGCGGAACTGGTCGATCGACTCCCGGTGCTGCTTCGCCAGGCCGCGCAGCACGCGCACCGCGGCCTCGTCGGGCAGCGGCCCGCGGGCCTCGATCTCGGCGTTCTGGAGGGCCGCACGGGCGCGCCGGATCGTGCCCAGGCGCAGCTTGTCGCCGGCGCGCATGGCGTCCTTCAGGTCGTCGTCGAGCCGCGCGGCCAGGCCCGCGGCGGCGTCATCGGGCATGCGTGGAGTCCTCCCCTCCCAGGCCGATCCTAGGGATGCCCGATCCCCGCCGCCGTCCCCGCCGCCCGTCGAAGGGGCGGTCGAGGAGCCAGAAGAGGGCGAGCGCGAGCGCCGCCGCCGACAGGATGTACCAGGGCCAGGGGCCCATCAGGTCGAGCAGGCTGCCGCCGCTCGGGGGCTCTCGCAGGAACATGTAGTTGCCGTCGAACGCCAGCGTCCCCGCCGCGGCCAGGGCCGTCACGCCGAGGCTCCACAGGAAGACGCGCGGCACGGCGCCCGGGCGAGGGGTGCGGCGCAGCCCCCAGGCCAGGAAGACGGCCGCGACCACCACGCCCGCGTGGGCGATGAAGAACCACCACCAGCGGCCGTCGGGGAAGCCGCGGCGCAGGTCGGGCGTGAGCAGCGCCTGCACCGTCGCCGTCATGGCCCAGAAGTAGGTGAGCTCGAACGCCAGGGCGCTCCGGGACCACAGCGCGATGACCGCCGCGATCGTGGCCGCGTCGGTGAGGTGGAGCGGCAGGTCGCCGCGGGCGGTCAGGTCCCCGTTCAGTCCCTCGACGACGTGGAAGGCGATCTCGTTCAGCACCAGCAGCACCGCCAGGCCCCGCGCGACGGGGGTGATCCAGGCCCCGTCCGGGTCGCGCCGCGCCGCCAGCCCGAGCGCGACGCAGGCGGCCGCCGTGACCGCGAGGACCACCAGGTGGGAGGGGGAGAAGAGGTCCACGGCTCAGAAGGGCTGCTCGTCGTCGGCGGGCGCCCCCTCGCGCAGCGCGCGCAGGCGCGCCGACAGCTCGCCCTCGGGCCCCCGGCCGGTCGGGTGGAAGAAGGACACGCCCTCCATCCCCTCGGGCAGCAGCGACTCGTCGAGCACGCCCTCGGCGCTGTCGTGGGGGTGGCGGTAGCCCTCGCCGTGGCCCAGGTTGCGCGCGTTTGCGCGGCTGGCGTCGCGCAGCGCGAGCGGCGGCCGGCGGGCGCCCTCGCGCTCGACGCGCTCCAGGGCGGCGTTGATGGCGAGGTAGGACGCGTTCGACTTCGGGGCGAGGGCGATGTAGGTCGTCGCCTGGGCGAGGTTGATGCGCGCCTCGGGCAGCCCGACGAACTCGACCGCCCGCGCGGCGGCGACGGCCACCTGGAGGGCGCGCGGGTCGGCGTTGCCGATGTCCTCGCTCGCGGCGACGATGAGGCGCCGCGCGATGTACTTCGGGTCCTCGCCGCCCGCGATCATCACCGCCAGGTAGTAGATGGCGGCGTCGGGATCGCTCGCGCGCAGGCTCTTGATGAAGGCCGAGATCGTGTCGTAGTGGGCGTCGCCCTCGCGGTCGTAGACGACCGCCCGGCCTCCCGACGCGGCCTGCACGGCCTCGACGGTGACCTCGCCCCCGTCGGCCGTGCCGGCGGCGGCCGCCTCGAGCAGGTTGAGGGCGCCACGGGCGTCGCCGTTCGCGCGCGCGACCAGGGCGGCCCGCGCGCCGTCGCCCAGGCGCACGCGCCCGGCGAGCCCCTCCGGCGCGGCGAGCGCCCTGTCGATCAGGGCCCCGACATCCTCGGGCCCGAGGGGCTCGAGGACGAACACCCGCACCCGGGACACCAGCGCCGCGTTCACCTCGTACCAGGGGTTCTGGGTCGTGGCGCCGATCAGGGTCACCAGCCCGTCCTCGACGGCCGGCAGCAGCGCGTCCTGCTGGGCCCGGTTGAAGCGGTGGATCTCGTCGAGGAAGAGCACGGTGCGGCCGCCCGATGCCAGCCGGTCGCGCGCCCGGGCCAGGACGCCGCGCACGTCGGCCACGGTGGCCGAGACGGCCGACAGCTCCTCGAACTCGGCCGCCGTGCCGTGCGCGACCACCCGCGCGATGGTCGTCTTGCCGCTGCCGGGGGGCCCGTAGAGCACCATCGAGGGGACGCGGTCGCCCGCGATCGCCTCGCGCAGGGCCCCGCCGGGCGCGAGCAGAGCGGGCTGGCCCACCACGTCGTCGAGGGTGCGCGGCCGCATCCGCGCCGCCAGCGGCGCCGCGGTCTCGAGGCGAGCCCGCACCGCCTCGCCGAAGAGGTCGTCGCCACCCGCCGGCTGACGGGACCGGGCCATCAGGCCGCCACCGGCACCGGCCGCCGGGGGAGGAGCAGCGCCACCGCGCCGGCCAGAAGGGGCAGCGCCGCGATGCCCCACAGGGCCGCCTCGCGCCCGGCCGCGTCGGCGATCGCGCCGAACAAGGCCAGGCCCGGTGGCGCGACGCCGATGGCGCCGAACCCGATCATCAGCCCGGCGGCCAGCCCCAGGCGGTCCGGCAGGTAGAGCTGGCCCATCAGGACGGTGACCGAGAACGAGGCGAGCAGGACGAACCCGGCCGCCGTGAGGAGGATCACGCTCGCGGCCCCGTCCGTCAGCAGGAAGCCCGCGATCAGGGGCGCAGCCGCCGGCAGCGTCCACAGGAGCATTCGCCGGCCGCCGACGCGCTCGGCCAGGGCGGCGCCGGCGACGGTGCCGACCGCCCCCGCGCCGGCGAAGGCCGCGACGACGAAGCCGGCGGCCTGCTCGGAGAGGCCGCGGTCCTCGGTGAGCAGCAGCGGCGCGAGGGCGAGGAGGCAGAAGACGGTCCATGTGCGCATGCTCGTGACGAACAGCAGCAGGCCGATGCTCCACGTGCTCGCGCGGGGCCGGGGCGGCGCGTGGAGACGGGGCCGCGGGACCGCCACCGTCAGGCGGCCGCGCTGGTGGTAGAGCCAGACCGAGACGAGCATGCCCGGCACCAGGAAGACCAGGGTGGCGCGCGCGTCGAGCAGCGGGATGAAGAGCGCCGCGAGCAGCGGCCCCAGCGCGAAGCCGGCGTGGCCCCCGACCATGAACCACGCCAGCCCGGTGGCTGGCCGCTCGGCGGAGATCCGGTTCGCCACGCGCGCCGCCTCGGGATGGAAGGCCGCGATGCCGAGCCCGGAGCCGACGACGCACGCGAGCACCCCGAGGTAGCCGCCGGCCAGGCCCGACACGGCCAGGCCCGCCGCGGCGATGGCGACGCCGCCCCAGAGGAACGCCGGGGTGGGCCGGCGGTCGGCGAGCAGCCCGAACAGCGGCTGGATCGCCGACGACACCAGCAGCGACGCGCCGAGGATCATGCTCGCGGCGAGGTCCGAGAGCGCGTAGAGGGCCGTGAAGACCGGCAGCATCGCCGGGACCGCGCCGCTGGTCGCGTCGATGATGAGGTGTCCCGAGGCCAGCAGGGTGAGCCCGGTGCGGTCCATCGCCTCGCGGGCCTCGGCGGGCGGCAGCGCCGTGCGGGCGGTCGCGCTCATGGGGGGACGATAGGTTGTTCCCATGCCGGGCGGGCGGCCCATACTGGGGCGCGACCTCCAGGCGGCCCTCCGGTCGTTCGGCCCCCCGGGGGCCGACGCCGCGGCACTGCGCGCGGCGATCCCCGACGACGCCCCCGTCGGCAGCTACGAGGAGCTGGCGCGCGCCGCTCCGGCCGAGCGCCTGGGCATCACCTCAGGAGCCCATGCGGCGGTCTTCGGGCCCCTCTTCGGCGAGTTCGAGTGAGCCCTCGGCCGGCTCGAGCTCGGCGACGCTCTCGATGGCGGCGGCCTCGTCGACCTCGTGCACCTCCCACCAGCCCGCGCTCGTCATGAGGCGGTAGCAGCGCGACGCGACCAGGCCGAAGCCGAGCGAGCTGAGCACGATCGCCACGGGCGCGATGCCGCCCGCGTTGACGCCGAAGAGCCCGATGGGCGCCTCGAGCCGGGAGTCGGCATAGCCGCAGAACACCAAGCCCACCACCAGCGCGGCGACGGCCCCGAGCGCCAGGCCCTGCACCAGCCAGCCGCGCCGCACGAGACGGGTCACCACGAGCCCGTGGAAGACGACCAGGACGAGGGCGGCGACGACGGTGGCGTAGAAGCCCGTCAGCTCCCCGGCGTCCTCCTCTGTCGAGCTTTCGACGAGCGATCTGAGGACGTCGTTGTAGTCGAGCTCGGTGAAGCCCTGTCTGAACGCGCCCTGGATCATGATCAGGAACACGACCGCCGCCGCCACGGCGCTCACCAGGATCGCCGCCAGGGTGTGGATCGCCCGCCTCACCCTCCCTCCGCCTCGTGGGGGTTGGCGCGCAGCCAGGAGATGCGCAGGAAGAGGTCCCGGTCGGAGACGTCGGGCTCCAGGTCGAAGGCCTGGCCGCAGAGGGGGCAGGCGGTGAACGGCTGGAACGACGGGATACCGTCCTCGTCCGCGGCGCCGGTCGGGATGAGGAGGAGGTCGCCCCAGCAGTCGGGGGTCGGGCAGCGCGTGCGGCCGTCGATGTTGGAGAAGGCGCTCTTTCGGAGTGTCGGGCGGGCCATCGACGGCATCATGGCTGACAGGCGGCGCTACACTTTTCGAAGTATCGGGCGGTTCCCGCGGGCGCCGAGGTCGCCCCGCCGCCGGAAAAGGGTAGAATCCCGGCGTAGAATCGCCGGTTCAGCCGCAGCACGGGAGACGGACATGGCGCGCAGCTACCAGGATCTTCTCGCGAACGCCCGCGAGCAAGTGCCCGAGATTCAGGTGGCGGACCTCGCCGCGCGGCGCGACGCCGGCGACCCGCCGCTCGTGATCGACGTGCGCGAGCAGGCCGAGTGGGACGAGGGCCACATCCCGGGCTCGATCCACATCCCGCGCGGCTTCCTCGAGAGCCGCATCGCCGGCGTCGCCCGCCCGGACCAGGAGATCGTCCTCTCCTGCGCCTCGGGCAACCGCTCGCTGCTGGCGGGCACCACGCTGCGCGAGATGGGCTATTCGGACGTGACCAACCTGGCGGGCGGCTTCGCGCGCTGGAAGCAGAGCGGCCGGCCCTACGACGTCCCGAAGACTCTCACCCCCGACCAGCGCTCGCGCTACAGCCGCCACGTCCTCATCCCCGAGGTGGGCGAGGCGGGCCAGCTCAAGCTGCTCGGCTCGAAGGCGCTCCTGATCGGCGCCGGGGGGCTGGGCTCGCCCGCGGCGTACTACCTGGCCGCCGCCGGGGTGGGCACCCTTGGCCTGGTCGACGACGACGTGGTCGACGCCAGCAACCTCCAGCGCCAGATCATCCACACCACCGACCGCGTGGGGATGCCCAAGGGCGAGTCGGCCAGGATCGCCATCGAGGCGCTCAACCCGGACGTGCAGGTGAACGTCCACCCGTTCCGGGTCGACAAGGACAACGCGCTCGACCTGATCGCCGGCTACGACGTGATCGTCAACGGCGCCGACAACTTCCCGACCCGCTACCTGCTCAACGACGCGGCGCTCATGACGCGCACCCCGCTGGTGCACGCGAGCATCCTGCGCTTCGAGGGCCACGCCTCGGTGTTCCTGCCCTACGAGGGCCCGTGCTACCGCTGCCTCTTCCCCGAGCCGCCGCCGCCGGACATGGCGCCGTCGTGCGGCGAGGCCGGCGTCCTCGGCGTGCTCTGCGGGGTGATGGGGAACATCCAGGCCAACGAGGCGATCAAGGTGCTCCTGGGCATCGGCGAGACCCTCGCGGGCCGGCTGCTGATCTACGACGCCCTGGCGATGACCTTCACCGAGCTCAAGGTGCGGCGCGACCCCGACTGCCCGGCCTGCGGCCCGAACGCCGTGCTCGAGTTCCGCGACTACGACGCCTGGTGCGCCGGCGTCGCGCACGCCCCGACCGCCGCGACCGCCGCGGCGTGAGCAGGGTCCGGATCCCCCCGGTGCTGCGCCAGGCCACCGGGGGCGAGCGCGAGATCGAGGTCTCGGGCGCGACCGTCAGCGAGGTCCTCGACGCCCTCTACGCCAAGCACCCGGGGGTGCGGGCCCAGCTGCAGACGCCCGAGGGCGAGCTGCACCGCTTCGTCAACGTCTACCTCAACGACGAGGACGTGCGGCTGCTCGCCTGGCTCGACACCGAGGTCTCCGACGGCGACACGCTCCTGATCCTCCCGGCGATGGCCGGGGGCGCGCGGTGACCGACGTCGGCCTGGCGCCGCCGCCCGCGGCCGTCTCGCCCGACCTCGTCGCGACGATCGGCGACACGCCGCTCGTCGAGCTGCAGCGCCTCTCGCCCAACCCCGGCGTCCGGATCCTCGCCAAGCTCGAGAGCCACAACCCCACCGGCTCCATCAAGGACCGCACCGCGCTGTCGCTGATCGAGGACGCCGAGCGGCGCGGGGCCGTCCGCCCCGGCGACACGATCATGGAGCCGACCTCCGGCAACACCGGCATCTCGCTGGCGATGATCTGCCGGGTCCGGGGCTACAAGCTCGTGGCAGTGATGCCCGAGAACGTCACGCCGGAGCGCCGTCAGCTGCTGGAGCTGTACGGCGCCGAGATCGTCCCGACCGACGGCGAGTTCGGCTCGAACGGGGCCGTCGAGGTCGCGCGCCGGCTCTCGGCCGAGAACGGGCTCTACATGCCCTTCCAGTACGGCAACCCGGCCAACCCGCGGGCGCACTACGAGGGCACGGCCGAGGAGATCGTGCGCGACTGCCCGGAGGTCAACGTCTTCGTGGCCGGGCTCGGCACCGGCGGCACCCTCATGGGGGCGTCGGCGCGGCTGAAGGAGCACCGCCCCGAGATCCGGATCGTCGCCTGCGAGCCGCTGCAGGGCGACCCGGTCAGCGGGCTGCGCAGCCTGGAGGACGGCTTCGTACCGCCCATCCTCGACCTCGCCCGCCTCGACCGGAAGCTGCTGGTCTCGAACCGCGACTCGATCGTGATGACCCGGCGGCTGGCCGCCGAGGAGGGCATCTTCGCGGGCGTGTCGTCGGGCGCCGTCATCCACACCTGCGCCCGGATCGCCTCCCGCATGACGCGGGGCACGATCGTCGGGATCGTCTGCGACGGCGGGTGGAAGTACCTGTCGGCCGGCATCTGGACCGACGACGTCAACGACGTCGAGGACACTCTGGACCGCGGCATCTTCTGGTAGGCGAGGACTGAACGAAAGTTCAGGATCGACTGGACGAAAGGTTAGTGGCCCGTGCCGGCGGCTGGCGTGTGATCGCCCGGATCGCGCGTCAGCGCGACCAGCCACGGCGGCCCGGCCTCGCCCGGGGGAGCGGCGCTGAAGCCGCCGTGGCGACCCAATGCGCCTGGCCGCCCGCGAGAGGCGGCCAGTGGCACTTGTCGCTAGCGTCCCCGGCGTGAGGATCGGCCGCGCCCTCGCCCAGGAGCTCGTCGATCACGCCGTCGCCGACCTCCCCAACGAGTGCTGCGGGATGATCGCCGGCCTCCACGGCGAGGCGACCCGGGTGCTGCGCGCCTCCAACACGGAGGGCAGCCCCTTCATGTACGTCATGGACCCCCGTGAGCAGCTGCGGTTCATGGACGACATCGAGTCGGTCGGGCGAGGACCTGCTCGCGATCTACCACTCGCACACGCGCTCGGCGGCCTACCCCTCGCGCACCGACGTCGAGCTCGCCTTCTTCCCGGACACGCTCTACCTGATCGTGTCGCTGGCCGACCGGGACGCGCCGGAGATCCGGGCGTTCCGCATCCGCCGCGGCGCGGGCGACGGCGACCAGATCTCCGAGGAGCCGGTGGAGATCGGGTGAGGCCCCTCCGGGCGGCGCTCGCCGCCGCGCTGGTCGCGAGCTGCGTCGCGCTCGCCGCGGCGTGCGGCGGGTCCTCCGGCGACGCATCGACCGCCGCGACGGCGCCCGCGCCCCCGTCGGAGGCCGGCCTGGCCGCGCTCCTGCCGCCCGAGGACGCGATCGGGGGCCTGCGCCCGGGCGCGATCCGGGCGCTGCCGACCCCGGTCTCGTTCGTCGAGGCGCTCTACCAGATCGGCGAGCCGGGCCGCGGCCCCGCCCGGCGCCGCCTGGACGAGGGCGGCTACGCCGAGGGCGTCCTGCGCGACCAGCTCGGGCGCGACCCCGAGACCGGCCCGGCCCTCGCGCGGAGCTACGCGATCCGCATGCGCGACGAGGACGCCGCCGCCGAGGAGGTGGCCGCCGCCGTCGCCGAGGTGCGGCGTACGCCCCTCGGGGACGCCGCCGAGCTCGAGGTCCCCGACGTCCCGGGCGCGCGAGGCCTGCGGGTGGAGGTGTCGCAGGGCGGGGTCGCGGGCTCGGTCGCCTTCGTCACGTTCCCGAGCGGCCGGGACGTCGTCGGCATCCAGGCCGTCTCGCGCTCCGGCGCGGCCCTCCCCGAGGAGGAGGTGGTGCGGGCGGCGCAGGAGGCCGCGGCCCGCGGGGGCGCGGCCGGGTAGCTCGCGGGAATGGCCGCCCGCCCGCGGCGTCCCCGGCGTGGGAAGGGAAATCGGAGCGGAGGCGACCATGGGCACCATCGCCACGACTGCGGCTCCCGCTGAGCTCATCGCGCGCTACTCCTGAGGGATCACGCCTCGGCCGCGGCCGGCTCGGCCTTCTTGCGGGTCGTCCGCCGTCGCGGCTTGGGCGCCTCATCCTCGGCGGGCGTCTCGGGCGCCGCCTCGGCCGCGGCCGGCTCGGCCTTCTTGCGGGTCGTCCGCCGTCGCGGCTTGGGCGCCTCATCCTCGGCGGGCGCCTCGGGCGCCGCCTCGGCCGCGGCCGGCTCGGCCTTCTTGCGGGTCGTCCGCCGCCGCGGCTTGGGCGCCTCCTCGGCCGGGGCCTCCTCGCCGGCCGGCGTCGCCGCGGCGGCGCGGCGCGGACGCGGCGCCTGGCCGGCGCGGGGGCCCCCTCCTCCGCCGCGGGCTCCGTCGCAGGCTCGGCCGCGGCGTCGGGCGCCTCGTCCACCTCCGCGCCGGGCTCGGCGGTCGGCCGCCGGCGGCGCCGGCGGGTGGCCGTCTCGGCCTCCGCGTCGGGGGCCTCCGCGGCCTCCTCGGCGGCCGGCGCGTCGGCCTCGGGCTCGTCGGGCGCCTCGACCGGCTCCAGGTCGGCCACGGTCGGCTCGGGATCGGCAACCGCGGCGCGGCGCCGGCGCCGGCGGGAGCTGCGGCTGGGGGGCTCGTCGGGGCCGACGTCCGACACCTCCTCCAGGTCGGGCAGGTCCTCGCCCAGCTCGGGGGCCGGGCCGAGCATGATCATGTCCTCGTACGAGATCGGCTCGTCGAGAGGCGGTAGGGCCCCGAGATCGGGATCGGGCGTCGGCTCGACGCGCACCTCGAACACCTCGGCGCCGTCGGGCGCGGGCGGTTCGGCCGCGGCCTCGGGGGCGGCCTCGCCACGGCGGCCGCGCCGCCGCCGCCGCCGGCCCTCGCCGTCATCGCCGGCGCGCTCCGCGGCCGCCGCCGCCGCCGGCGCGCGGGGGGGCCGCGGCCGTCGCCGCCAGCTCCACGCGGTAGGTGCCGCTGCGCGGGTCGGTCTCGACCTTGACCATGCCGGTGCCGGCGGCGTCCTCGAGGAACTTCGAGAACGTCGAGAAGCCGTGGTCGGTCTCGTCGAAGGCCGGGTACTTGCGGCGCATGGAGTCCTTGACGACGCTCGCCAGGGGCCACTCGGTGCCCTCCCGCTGGAGGGCGGTGAGGGTCTCCTGCAGGAGCTGGACCGGGTTGAGGCCCTCGCCGGCGCCGCGTCGCCGCGACCCGCCCCCGCCGGCGCGCGCCACGAGGGTGTCGTAGTAGATGAACTCGTCGCAGTTGGCGACGAGCAGGTCGCTGGCCGACTCGCGGTTGCCCACCCCGATGACGCGCTTGTTCAGCTCGCGCAGCTTGCCGACCAGGGGGGTGAAGTCGCTGTCGCCCGAGACGATGACGAAGTTGTTGACGTGCTCGCGGCTGTAGGCGAGCTCCATCGCGTCCACCGCCATCTGGATGTCGGCGCGGTTCTTCGCGCCCTCGCGGGCCGAAGGCATCTCGATGAGGCCCAGGCCGGCGTTCTGCAGCTCGTGGCGCGCGTCTCGGTAGCGGCTCCAGTCCGCGTAGGCCCGCTTCACCAGGACGCGGCCCTTCTCGGCGAGCCGGTCGAGGACCAGGTGGATGTCGAAGTCGCCTCGTCCCTTGGCCCCGGGTCGGGCCATGTTCTCGAAGTCGACCAGCACGGCGAGAGAGCTCTCGTGCTCGGCCAAAGGGTACCTCCAATAATCTGTGTGGCCGCCGAGCGGCGGCGGATCAAGCGGCATCAGCCGTTGCCCCGCGCGTACGCAGGACCCGGCGATCGTACCAGGGCCGACGCCCCGGGCGATGGACCGGCCCACCGGGCCGGGCCACGTCACTAGAATCACATGACCCCGGGCACCGGCAGGTGCGACACCCGCGTCAAGGGACTGCTTGCATGACGACTCAACAGCCGATGGCGACCACTGCTGCTGGCGAATCCGGCGCCGAGACGCTCACGATCACGGACAACCGGACCGGCGTCAGCTACGAGCTGCCCATCGCCGACGGCACGATCCGGGCGACCGATCTCCGCCAGATCAAGGTCGACGAGTCCGACTTCGGCCTCATGACCTACGACCCGGCCTTCATGAACACCGCCTCCTGCCGCAGCGCGGTCACGTTCCTCGACGGCGACGCCGGCATCCTGCGCTACCGGGGCTATCCCATCGAGCAGCTCGCCGAGAAGAGCAGCTTCCTCGAGGTGGCCTACCTGCTCGTGTACGGGGACCTGCCGAACCAGGGGCAGCTCGACTCCTGGGTCCACGAGATCACCCACCACACCTTCGTGCACGAGAACGTGCGCGCCTTCATGCAGGGCTTCCGCTACGACGCCCACCCCATGGGGATGCTGGAGTCCAGCGTCGGGATGCTGAGCACGCTCTACCCCGAGGCGAAGGACCTGACCGATCCGGCGCAGAACGACCTGCAGCTCATCCGGCTGATCGCCAAGATGCCCACCCTCGGCGCGTTCGCCTATCGGCACATCACCGGCAAGCCGTTCGTCTACCCGAACAACGAGCTCTCCTACTCGGAGAACTTCCTGTCGATGCTCTTCACGACGGGCATCCCCCAGTACTCGCCCGACCCGCGCCTGGTGCGCGCCCTCGACGTGCTCTTCATCCTGCACGCTGATCACGAGCAGAACTGCTCCACGAGCGCGGTACGCAGCGTCGGGTCCTCGCAGGTGGACCCCTACTCGGCGGTCGCGGCCGGGGTCAGCGCGCTCTACGGCCCGCTCCACGGCGGCGCCAACGAGGCCGTCCTGAAGATGCTCCGCCGCATCGAGACGACCGACAACATCCCGGCGTTCATCGAGGGCGTGAAGGACGGCAAGGAGCGCCTGATGGGCTTCGGGCACCGGGTCTACAAGAACTTCGACCCGCGCGCGACGATCATCAAGAAGGCCTGCGACGACGTCTTCGAGGTGACCGGCGTCAACCCGCTCCTGGCGATCGCGGTCGAGCTGGAGAAGATCGCGCTGCAGGACGAGTACTTCGTCAAGCGCAAGCTCTACCCGAACGTTGACTTCTACAGCGGCCTCATCTACGAGGCGCTGGGCATGCCCGCCGACATGTTCACCGTGCTGTTCGCCATCGGGCGGACGCCGGGCTGGGTCGCCCAGTGGCGCGAGATGATCGGCGACCGGGAGCAGAAGATCTCGCGCCCGCGCCAGATCTACGTCGGCGCGGACGAGCGCGACTACGTGGAGATCGGCTCCCGGTAGCGCTCGGCGACGGCCTGGAGGAGGGCGGCGAGCTGGGCCAGCTCGCCGTCGTCCAGGCCGTCCCAGAGCCGCTCGATCACCTCGCTCCGGCCCGGCAGCGCCTCCTCGGCGACCTCCAGGCCCTGCCGGGTGATGTGCGCCTGCACCATGCGGCGGTCGCTGGGGTGCGGCATGCGCTCCACCAGGCCGCCGCGCTCGAGGCCATCGACCAGCTTGGTGACGTTGGGGCGCGTGACGCCCAGCTCGTCGCCGAGCGCGTGCAGGCACGCGCGGCGCTCGGCGCAGCAGCACAGAACCTCGAGCACCTCGAGCTTTGCGTCCGAGAGCCCGTACCCGCCGGCGTGGCGGTCGAGGCTGCGCCCGGCGACGGAGGCCACGCGGTCGAGGGCCTCGCCGGCCCGGCGGGCGAGCTCGGCGCGCGCGGCGGCCGGGGTCGTTTCCGGGTTCATCATGTCGGACGGTACCACCCCCTCGGGGCGGCGCGTCAAGGCGCGCATGTGCGAGAGTGCCGGCGTGACGGACTCCCAGGAGCAGGTGCGCCAGGCGCTGCGCGACCTCGGCCAGGAGCTCGGAAAGGCCATGGACCAGGCCCAGCGCCTGGCCCGCCAGGCGGCCGACGATGTCTCCAAGCTGGTCGGCGACACGCCGATCCGGCGGCCCAAGCGGGCGCCGGACGCCCCGACCGAGCTCATCCGCGAGATCGCCCGGCTGCGCGACGAGGGGCTGATCTCCGAGGAGGAGTACCAGGCCAAGAAGGCCGAGCTCCTGGCTCGTCTGTGAGCGCTCCGGACGGGTGGGACGGCCTCGTCGAGGGGCTGGCGCCGCATGTCTCGCCCGACTGGGTGCGCAACGCCCGCGAGCACGGCGGCCAGGCCTGGATCCGGCTGATCCTGCTGGTTAACGCCCACCACCAGCTCTCGTCCCCGCGCATCTCCGAGAAGGTGGCGATGACGATGGCCGACCTGGCCGTCGGCCACGAGCGCGAGGGCGAGCGCGACGGCTGGGAGGCCGTGCGGGCCACGGCTCAGGACCAGCGGATGGAGCTGGTCGCGGGGCTCGTCGACGCGGCGCCGGTCATGCTCCCCGACGACCTGCAGCCCCTGTTCGCGCGCTCGATCGAGCCCTCGCCGCCCGGGATGTGATGGGCGCGGTGGCGGGCCGGCACCCCAGCGACGCCGAGCGCGCCCAGGCCGCCCGCCCTGTGCTCGAGGAGCTGGTGACGGCGGCGGGTGCCGCCGACGCCGACGGCGTCGCGGCCTGTCTCGACGACGAGGTCGCCTGGCTCGATGCGAGCGGCGGCACCCGGGGCCGGGACGCCGCGGCGGAGCGCCTGCTGGCGCGCCGGGGCCGGCGCTGCGCTGGGAGGCGCCCCGCCAACACGGCGCGCACGCCGTGCTGGGCTGGAGCGCCCCAGACGGGTCGCGGCGCGGGGTCGACGTCGAGGTCCGCCGAGGGCGCGTCGTCCTGGTCGCCGCGCCCTAGCGCGACGCCCGCCGGCCGGTGAACCATCCGGCCCGGAGGGCGCGGACTCGGGGGGACATGCGCACCACCTCCGAGGAGCACCCCATGCTCGAGAGATCCTTCAGGACCGTGGTCGCGACCCTCGCGACGGCGGCCGCGGCCGGCGGCCTGATCGCCTCTGGCGGCACGGCGCTGGCGGACGGCGACGAGATCGTCGGCGATCACGTGATCCTGGTCGAAGAGACGCCGAGCCTCGACCCGAACGGCGAGCTCGTCGAGGAGGACGAGCCGATGATCGTGGAGGCCCCGCCGCTGGCCGAGGCGACGCCCTACGGCGAATGAGGCCCGGCCGGCACCGAGTGCAGGTCACGGCCTCAGGCCGCGCCGAGCAGCCGGAGCGCCGCGGGCGGGTACAGCGCGCGCAGGCGGCCGCCCGCGGGCCGCGCCGACTCGACGTCCAGCACGGCCAGAGAGCCCTTGCGGAACTCGACGTGCCCGCCCCCGGTCAGGCCGGCGATCACGATCGACAGGTCGGGCTGGTGGCCGCAGACCAGCACCGACGCGGCGTCCGGGTGCCCCAGCAGCGCGTCGCCCAGGGCGTCGAGGCCCATCCCGGGCGCCAGCCGGCGATCCTCGCGCGGCTCGCCGCCGAGGGCCTCGCAGACGATGTCGGCCGTCTGGCGGCAGCGGATCAGCGGGCTCGTCAGCACGGCGTCGGCGCCGATGCCGAGCGCGGCCATCCCCTCGGCGGCGGCCCGCATCCGCTCTGCGCCCCCGGGGGTGAGCTCCCGGGGCGCGTCGCGGTGGCCGGTCCTCGGGCCCGCGTCCTCCGCGATCCCGTGCCGGAGGAGCAGCAGCCGCACCTCAGGCGCCCGTCAGTCGATCATCCGGTACGCCGGCAGGGTGAGGAAGTCGACGAAGTCGTCCGAGGTGGAGATGTCGTCGAACAGGGCGGCGGCGCGGTCGAAGAAGAGGACCAGGTCGGCCGGGTACTTGCCGTGGATCTTCTCCAGCTCCTCGGCGAGCATCGACCGGAAGAGGTCGGCGTTGACCTTCCGTCCGTCCTCCAGGACGCCGTTGGCGCTGTGGATCCACTGCCACACCTGGCTGCGCGAGATCTCGGCCGTGGCGGCGTCCTCCATCAGGTTGTTGATGGGCACGCAGCCGATGCCGTTGAGCCAGGCGCCGAGGTACTGGACCCCCACGCTGATGTTGGTCCGCAGGCCCTGCTCGGTGATCGGCCCCTCCGGCACGAACGTGAGGAGGTCCCTGGCCGTGATCGCGACGTCCTCGCGCTTGCGGTCGATCTGGTTGGGCCCCGTCATGACGGCGTCGAACGCCTCCATGGCGATGGGCACCAGCCCGGGGTGGGCGACCCAGGTGCCGTCGTGGCCGTCGCCGGCCTCGCGCTCCTTGTCGGCCCGCACCTTGGCGAGGGCCTCCTCGTTGGCGGCGGGGTCGTTCTTGATCGGGATCTGGGCCGCCATGCCGCCGATCGCGTGGGCGTCGCGGGCGTGGCAGGTCTTGATCGCCAGCAGGGAGTACGAGCGCATGAAGTGGGTGGTCATCGTCACCAGCGCCCGGTCGGCCAGGACGAAGTCGGGCCGGCTGCGGAACTTCTTGATGACGCTGAAGATGTAGTCCCAGCGGCCGCAGTTGAGGCCGGCCGAATGCTCGCGCAGCTCGTAGAGGATCTCGTCCATCTCGAAGGCGGCGAGGATCGTCTCGATCAGGACGGTGGCGCGCATGCTGCCGCGCGGGATGCCGATCTCCTCCTCGACCATCAGGAAGATGTCGTTCCAGAGCCGGGCCTCGAGGTGGCTCTCCAACTTGGGCAGGTAGAAGTAGGGCCCGGAGCCCTTGGCGAGCAGCGTCGTCGCGTTGTGGAAGGTGTAGAGCGCGAGGTCGAAGATGCCCGCCGACACCGGCTCGCCGTCGATGAGCACGTGCTTCTCGATCAGGTGCCAGCCGCGGGGGCGCACCAGCAGCGTGGCCAGGTTCTCCCCGAGCGCGTAGTCCTTGCCGCCGCCCGAGAAGGTGATCGACCCGTCGACCGCGTCGCGCAGGTTGACCTGCCCCTGGATCGTGTTGTCCCAGGTGGGCGTGTTCGAGTCCTCGAAGTCCGCCATGAACACCTTGGCGCCCGAGTTGAGGGCGTTGATGATCATCTTCCGGTCGACCGGTCCGGTGATCTCGACGCGGCGGTCCTGGAGGTCGGCCGGCGCGGGCGCCACCTTCCAGCTCGTGTCGTCGCGGATGTGGGCGGTCTCGGGGAGGAAGTCCGGCTCCACGCCCTCGTCGAGGGCGCCCGCCCGGGCGATGCGCGCGGCCAGCAGCTCGCGGCGGCGGGGCTCGAAGTGCCGGTGCAGCCTCGCGACGAGCGCGATGGCCTCGTTGGTGAGGATCTC
Organism: Miltoncostaeaceae bacterium; assembly: GCA_963819845.1. Lineage (GTDB taxonomy): Bacteria > Actinomycetota > Thermoleophilia > Miltoncostaeales > Miltoncostaeaceae > DATAGF01. Next base: position 227,136 of record CAWFXQ010000012.1, on the reverse strand, counting down.
CGCCCCCTCGGGCGGAACCTCGGCGGTGATCTCGACTCCCTCCGGGGGGCTGATCGTGCTCATGGGCGGCGCAACACCTTTCCTCGCTCGCGGTCCGGTCCGACAGCCTACGTACCGCCGGGCACCTGCGCCACGAGCAGGGAGGCCACCACCACGACGGCCAGGGCGAGGGCGAGCTCGGACGCCGCGACCCGCCTCACGAGCCGCATCGTCGCCGCGTTCGGGCGCGGCACCCGGCGCAGCGCCTCGAGCACCCGCCGGTTGTAGAGGGCCAGCGCCCCGATGGGGATCAGCAGGCCCACCTTGAGGAGGATGCTGCGGCCGTAGGCCGTCTCCCACAGCTCGGCCGGGTCGTCGAGCTCGCCCAGCGACCGGATGACCCCGGTCAGCACCACCAGCCCGACCGCGATCAGGGCGACGCGCGAGAAGCGCGCCAGCAGGCGGGTGGACAGGGCCGGCCCTGCCTCCGGCGCGACGGCCGGCAGGCGCCGCCACGACAGCGCGAGCAGCGCGAGCCCGGCGACCCACACGGCCACCGCCACGATGTGGACGAGCTGGGCGCCGATCTGCACCCGCGACCAGGCCGCCACGCTCGCGTGCCCCTGGGCGGCGATGCCACCGAGCACGGCCAGCAGCAGCCCCGCCATCAGCAGGGCGCCGACCCGCGAGCCGGTCGCCGAGGGGGGCCGCGGAGAGCCGGCGTTGCCGTACTCGCGGATGAACATGATCGCGCCGATGGCGAAGAGCCCGAACAGCAGCGCCCCCCGCAGCTGCACCAGCGACCCGAAGCGGGTGTCGCCGAGCACCTGGCTGATGCCGGTCGCGTCCCCGAGGGCGTCGAGCACGCCGGTGCCCAGCACGCTCGCGCTCTGCACCACCAGGAGGTAGCCCTCGGCCAGCATGGCGCCCACCGCGAGGGCGCCGAACGCCACCCAGAAGGTGTCCCGTCCCCACGCGAGGACCGCCTGACGCTCGCCCTCGGCCACGCTCGCGCCGCGCAGGGCCGGCGACCACACCAGCCAGCGGAACGCCAGCAGGCCGATCAGCCCTCCCAGGCCGACCATCTCGAGGAAGCGCGAGCTGACCCCCCAGGGCCCCGTCTCGGACGGCCCCTGCCCCGTGCCCTCCAGGTAGGGCGGCCCCAGCTCGCCGGGGCCGATGCCGAACACGTACACCCCGGGGATGACGTGGGCGTCGGAGGACACCACCGAGAAGCGCACCGTGTAGGTGCCCTCGCCCAGCCCCGGGGTGAGCGGGATCTCCACGATCCGGGCCTCGGCGGCGTTGGTCGGCGGCCCCGCCGTGACGGGGTCGCCATCCGCGTCGACCACGTCGATGTCGTCGCCCTGGACGATCTCGACGGGCTCGTTGAAGGTCAGCGTCACGCGGTCCGGCGCGGTCGCCAGGCGCGCGTCCGCCGACGGCGACGACGACACGAGCGCGGCGTGGCCCAGCGCCTGGCCCGCCGGGGCCAGCACGGCGGCGATGACGACGAGGGCGAGGGCCATCCGGCGCACGGACGGAGCGTGGCCCGCGCGCGCCGCGGGCGCAAGCGGGCGGGGTGGTAGCGTGCCGCCGATCCGGGCGGCGGGGACGTCCGTCACCGCCCGCCGAGTCTGCGAGGAGGACCGCGGTGCCCGAGCTGCTCGAGGGGACGGCCGGCCTGGTGGTGGGGGTGGCGAACAAGCGGAGCATCGCCTGGGCGATCGCGCAGCGGATGGACGCCGCGGGCGCCCGGCTGGCCCTGACCTACCAGAACGAGCGCACCGAGGGCGACGTGCGGAAGCTGGCCGAGACGCTGTCGGACTGCGCCGCCGTCCTGCCCCTCGACGTCCAGGACGACGCCCAGGTGGCCGCGGCGGTGGCCGGGGCGGCCGACGCCCTCGGCGGCCTGGACACGCTGGTGCACGCGGTCGCCTTCGCGCGCGCCGACGACCTCGGCGGCCGGTTCGTCGACACCGGGCGCGAGGGCTTCCACCTCGCGCTCGACGTCTCCGCGTACTCGCTGGCGGCGCTCGCCCGCGAGGCCGAGCCGCACATGCGCGCCCGCGGCGGCGGGTCGATCATGACCCTCAGCTACATCGCCGCCCAACGCGCGGTGCCCGGCTACAACGTGATGGGGGTGGCCAAGGCGGCGCTGGAGGCGATCGTCCGCTACCTGGCCTGGGACCTCGGCGAGGCCGGGGTGCGGGTGAACGCCATCTCCGCCGGCCCGGTGCGCACGCTGGCCGCGCGGGGCATCCCCGGCTTCGGCTCGATGGCCGACCAGGCGGCCGAGCGGGCGCCGCTGCGGCGCGACATCACGGCGGCCGAGGTCGCCGACGCGGCCGTCTTCCTGGCGTCGCCCCTCTCGACGAGCGTCACCGGGGAGACGCTGTTCGTCAACGCCGGCTTCCACGCCATGGGGTTCTGACCGCCGCGGTCCGCATCGGCGTGGTCGCCGACACGCACGTCGGCGAGCATCTGCCGGCCCTCCCGCGAGAGGTCACGGAGATCCTGGACGGCGTCAACGTCGTGCTCCACGCGGGGGACCTCACCGACACCGTCGTGCTCGAGGAGCTCGGCCGGATCGCGCCGGTCGTCGCCGTGCGCGGCAACCACGACGACGAGGCGGGCATCACCGGGCTGCCGCGGGACGCGGTCGTGGAGGTCGGCGGCCGCAGGATCGGCCTCACCCACGGCACCCGCGCCAAGGCCGTCGAGCTGCCGGCCGCCGCCGCGTCGCTGCTGGCGGCCCGGGCCGTGCTGCTGGGCTTCGACCGGGCGATGCGGCGGCGCTTCGACGACGTCAACTGCATCGTGGTCGGCCACCTGCACATGCCGATCCACCGGATGGTCGGCGGGGCCCTGCTCTTCTCGCCCGGCGCCGTCTACGTGCCCGAGCTCGACCCGGGCTACTCCTGGTCGAGCCTGCGGGCGCGGGGCTACCGCCGCTTCCGCGACCGGCTGCCCCCCGCCGCCCGCGCGCCGGGCGTCGGCCTGATCGAGGCGGGCCCCTCGGGCGTGAGCGCGCGGGTGGTCCCCCTGCGCCGCCCGATCCGGGAGGCCCCGTGAGCGCCGCGATTTCGCCGCCAGAGCGGCGCGAGATCGAGGACTGGTTCCTGCGCAACGGCCTGCCGCAGCTGGCGGCCGACCACGACCCGCGCGCGGACACGCTCGCGCGGCTTCAGCCGGTGCTCGTCGTGCTTTTCCTGCTCGTGCTCGCGCTGGTCCTGCGGCCCGACTGGGAGTGGTGGAAGCGGGTGCTGGCCGTGCTCGCCGGCGCCGCGCTGGCGCTCGCGGGCCTCGTCGCGGCGAACCTGCTGCACCGGCGGCGCCCCCTCGCGCGGCCGGTGCGGGTGGGCTTCACCGAGGCCCTCGTCGTGGTCTTCACGCCGGCCCTGGCGAGCCTCGTGCTCGGCGACGACCCCGCGCGGGCGGGCTGGATCGCCCTGGCCTCGATCGCCGTGGCCGTCGTCCTCTACGCGCTCACCAGCATGGGCGTCCTCGCGCCGCTGCTCAGCCAGGGCCGGCCGGCGCTGGAGGGCCTGCGCGACACGCTCGCCGTCGCCGTGCGGGCCCTGCCGCCCCTGCTGGCCATCCTCCTGTTCCTGTCGCTGACCGCCGAGACCTGGCAGACGTTCGGCGACCTGGAGGGGTGGCGCTACGGCGCCGTGCTCATCGGCTTCGGCCTGCTCGCCTCCTCGATCCTGCTGCTGGGCCTGCGCGCCGAGCGCGCCGAGCTGGCGTCGCCGGATCCGGGCCCCGACCTCGCCCGCCGGGCGCGCGCGACCCCGGCCGCGCCCCTCGTCGAGCGCGGCGTGGAGCCGTCATCGCCGCCCCTCGACCGCATCGAGCGCGTCAACCTGGCCGTCGCGCTGCTGGTCACCCTGTCGAACGCGCGTGCTGGTGGTCGGCGCCGTGGTCGGGGTCGCCTTCTTCATCTTCGGGCTCCTCGCCGTGGACGAGGCGACGACCGAGGACTGGGTCAACGCGCCGACCGACGTCCTGCTGTCGGTCAGCATCGCCGGCCGCGAGGTGGTCGTGACCGAGGCCCTGCTGCGGGTCGCCATCGTGCTGGGCGGGTTCGCCGCGCTCTACTTCTCGGCCGTCGCCCTCGGCGAGCGGCGCAACCGCGAGGACTTCCTCGACGACATCCTCGAGCGCTTCCGCCGCGTCATGGCCGCGTGGTCGTACTATCGCGGGGCGCTATGAGGCGTCTCCACCACAGAGAGATCCCCGCCCGGGTCCTGCGGGCGTACCGGGAGGGGCGCATCGCCGAGTCGGCGCGCTGGCGCTGGGAGGTGATCGAGTCCGAGGCCTGGCGACGCACCCGCCTGGCGCCCGCCTACCGGGGCCTCCTGCCGCGCCGGGTCGCGGTCATCGGGGTGACGGGGAGCTGCGGCAAGACGACCACGAAGGAGCTGATCGCCGCGGTGCTGGACACCCGGCTGCGGGGCCGCCGGACGATGGCCAACCGCAAGGTCTCCCCGTACCTCGAGCGCGCCATCCTCCGCACCCGCCCCTGGGACGACTACTGCCTGGTCGAGATGGCCGTCTCCAGCGGCGGCGCGCTGGTGTTCGACGACACCCTCGCCCTCATCCGCCCGCGGATCGGCGTCGTGACCGCCGTGGGCACCGACCACCTGAGCATCTTCGGCTCGGCCGAGGGCGTCGCCGCCCAGAAGGGCCGGCTGGTCGAGGAGCTCCCGCCCGAGGGGACGGCGGTGCTGAACGCCGACGACCCGCTGGTGCGCGCCATGGCGGCCCGCACACGCGCCCGCGTCATCACCTACGGCCTCGCCGGGGACGCGGCGCTGCGGGCGACCGAGGTGAGCGCCCGCTGGCCGGAGCGGCTGTCGTTCACCGTCCACCACGAGGGCCATGAGCTGGGAGTGCGCACGCGGCTCTGCGGAGCCCACCTGGCGACCAACGTGCTCGCCGCCCTGGCCACGGGCGTCGCGATCGGCGTCCCCCTCGACGAGGCCGCCGCGGCCGTCGCGCGGGTCCCGCCCTTTCCCGGGCGCCTCAGCCCGGTCTACCACCCCGACGGCTACGCCCTCGTGCGCGACGAGTTCAAGGCGTCGCTCTGGTCGATCCCCGCCGCGCTCGCGTTCCTCGAGGAGGCGCGCGCCCCGCGCAAGATCGTCGTCGTCGGCAGCGTCTCCGACTACGCCGGCAACCCCGACCGGGCCTACGGCAGCGTGGCGCGGCAGGCCCTCGAGGTCGCCGACCTGGTGGTCTTCACCGGGAGCAACTCGGCCCGGGCGCTGAGGGCGCGGCGCGGGGAGGACGACGAGGCCCTCCAGGCCTTCTACTCCGTGGAGGTCGCCGCCGAGTTCCTGCGCGGCGAGCTCCGGGCGGGCGACCTGGTGCTCCTCAAGGGCTCCATCCGCGACCGGCTCGGCGTCATCGTCAACGCGCTCATGCGCCCGGGCCGGCGGCGGGGCTGGAGCCCCCCGCCCGGCGGCGGCGTCCCGGTCGTGGCCGGGCTCGGCAACCCGGGCGCCGGACGGGAGGACACCCCCCACAACGTCGGCCACCGCGTCGTCAACGCGGTGGCCGGGCGCCTCGGCGCGCGGTGGGCCGACGAGCGGGACGCGATGGTGGCGCGCGCCGGCGGTCCCGGCCCGGGGGTCCGCCTGGTCAAGCCGGCCGCGACCATGAGCGTCGTCGGCCCGGCGCTCGAGGCGATCGCCCGGCGCATGGGGTTCGGCGCCTCCGACCTCATCCTGGTGCACGACGACCTCGATCTGCCGGTCGGAGGGGTGCGGGTGAGGACGCGGTCGAGTGACGGCGGCCACCGCGGCGTGCGCTCGGTCTTCCAGGCGTTCCGCACCGACGAGATCCGCCGGGTGCGGGTCGGGGTGGGCCGCCCGGCGCCCGGGCAGGCGGTGCGGGAGTTCGTCCTGACCCCGTTCTCGCCCCAGCTCATGCCCGCCGTCAACGCGGCCGTTGCGGAGGCCGCCGGCCACGTGCTCCGGCTGCTGGGGCATGCCGAGCCGGCCGCGGCCCGCTCGGACGGGGACGGGGCCGCGTGACCGAGCCGGCCCTCCTCGCGCGCCTCCGGGAGACCCTCGGCTGGAGGTGGCCCACCCTCGAGGCGAAGGTCTGGACCCGCGTCGGCGTGGCGCCCCTCTACCGCCGGCAGGCGCTCCGCCGCGTCACCTTCATCGGCGTGACCGGCAGCTGCGGCAAGACCACCACCAAGGAGCTCATCGCGGCGGTGCTGGCGACCCGCATGAGCGGCCGCCGCACCCCCGGGAACCTCACCGGGTCCCCCTACCTCGAGCGGACCGTGGTCCGGACCCGCCCCTGGGACGGCTTCTGCGTCGTCGAGACGCCCATCGGCGGCGGCTCCGGCGGTGAGCGGTTCGACGCCATCCTGCGCATGACGCGGCCACAGATCGGCGTCGTCACGGTGATCGGCACCGACCACCTGTCGCAGTTCCGCTCCGCCGAGGCGATCGCCGAGATGAAGGGCCGGCTGGTCGAGGAGCTCCCGCCCGAGGGGACGGCGGTGCTGAACGCCGACGACCCGCTGGTGCGCGCCATGGCGGCCCGCACACGCGCCCGTGTCATCACCTACGGCCTCGCCGGGGACGCGGCGCTGCGGGCGACCGAGGTGAGCGCCCGCTGGCCGGAGCGGCTGTCGTTCACCGCCCGCCACGGTGACGAGGAGGCCGAGGTCCGCACGCAGCTCTGCGGCGCCCACCTGCTCTCCAACGTCCTCGCGGCCCTGGCCGTCGGCGTCGCGGCGGGCGTCCCGCTCGCCGAGGCCGCGACGGCCGCGGCGACGGTCCCGCCCTTCGCGCAGCGGCTCAGCCCGGTCGAGCACCCGGACGGGTACACGATCCTCCGCGACGACATCAAGGCGCCGCTCTGGTCGATCCCGGCGGCGCTGGACGTCGTGCGCGACGCCCGCGCGGAGCGGAAGGTCGTCGTGCTGGGGACGATCTCCGACTACCCGGGCAACTCGGAGCGGACCTACGCCCGCGTCGCGCGCGCGGCCCTCGAGGCCGCCGGCCTGGTGGTGTTCGTGGGCAACAACTCGGCCAAGGGCCTCAAGGCGCGACGGCACGACGGCGACGAGGCGGTCCAGGCCTTCTACTCCGTCGAGGCCGCGACCGGGTTCCTGCGGCAGGCGCTGCGCCCGGGCGACCTGGTGCTGCTCAAGGGCTCCGAGATCGACCGGTTCGACGTGATGGTGGCGGAGCTCCTGCGCCCCGGCAGCACGCCCGCCGCGCGGGGCGTCGGCGCCCCCGACTCCGGCGGCCGCCTGCGGGTCGTGGCAGGCCTCGGCAACCCCGGCGCGCGCTACCGCGACACGCCGCACAACGTGGGCCACCGGGTGCTCGACCTGGTCGCCGGCGCCCTGGGCGCCGGCTGGACGCGCGAGCGGGACGCCAGGGTGGCCCGCGTCGCCGGCGGTGACGGCGCGACCGTCTGCCTCGTCGCGCCGGCCGCGCGCATGAACGCCTCCGGGCCGGCGCTGCTGGGGGTCGCGCGGCGCATGGGCTTCGGCGCGGCCGACCTCATCCTGGTGCACGACGACCTCGACCTGCCGATCGGCTCCGTGCGCGTGCGGACGCGGTCGGGCGACGGCGGCCACCGCGGCGCGCGCTCGGTGCTCCAGGCGTTCCGCACCGACGAGATCCGGCGCGTCCGCGTCGGCGTCGGGCGGCCCGCGCCCGGTCAGGACGCGAACGACTTCGTCCTGCTGCCCTTCCCATGGGAGGCGCTCGCCGTCGTGGACGGCGCCGTCGCCGAGGCGGCGGACCGCGTGCTGGAGCAGCTCGGGCGGCCCGAGCGGGTCACGGGGCGGACAGGCCGGGGAGCGGCCGCGTGACCAGCCCCTGCGCGACGTACCACTCGGCCGCGCGCCGCAGCGACTGCTCGATGGGCGTGTAGGCCAGCCCCAGCTCCCGCGCGGCGCGCCCGCCGTCGTAGCGGTGGCCGTGGAGGATCGTGCGCACCATCTCGCGGCACACGGGGGGACGGCGCCCGCGGACCCGCGCCGCGCCCTCGACGGCGGCCGCCATGGTCATGGCCACCGGCCCCGGCAGGCGGCGGGGCCGCTCCTCGCCGCCGCCGATGCGGCCGAGCAGCGCCACGGCCTCGCGGACGGTGAGGGTCGCGCCCGACAGCAGGTAGCGCTCGCCCGCCCCGCCGCGCGCCTCGGCCAGCAGGTGGCCCTCGGCGCAGTCGGCGACGTCGACCACCGACAGCCGCGAGTCGACGACCAGCCGCAGGCGCCCGTTGAGCGCGTCGATGAGGATCTTCGCCGTCCCGCGCGTGCGGCCCGGTCCCTGCACCGAGGCCGGGTTCACCGACACCAGATCCACGCCTAGGCGGTGCGCCTCCGACAGCGCGCAGCGCTCGGCGTCGTGCTTGGAGCGCTCGTAGTGCGAGAGGAAACGGCCGCGGTGGGGGGAGCGCTCGTGACCCACCGTGCCCGGCTCCTCGCCGATCGTCGCCGCCGAGGAGGTGTAGACCAGGCGCCGCGCGCCGGCCGCGCCGGCCGCGCGCACCACGTTCCGGGTGCCCTCGATGTTGCCGCGGTAGAGCACCGTGGGGTCGGGGAAGCAGAAGCCGTTGACGCCGGCGACGTGATAGACGACCTCGGCGCCGTCCATCGCGGGCGCGAGGGAGGGGGGGTCGAGGATGTCCCCGCGCACCGGCTCCGCCCCGGCCGCGGCGAGCGCGGCGGCCGACGCGTCCGAGCGCGCGAGCGCGCGCACAGGCCGGCCCGACGCGACGAGCCGGTCGAGCACCGCCCGCCCCACGAAGCCGTTGCCACCCGTGACGAGGACCGGCGCGCTCACGTCACGGAACCGTATCCCCTGGGCGCCCAGGGGCACGCCACGAGCGGCGATCTCCGTGCTCGCCTAGCCTCCGGCGACCAGGGCCCTCACGGCCGCGGCGTCCTCCAGCTCCAGCGCGCGGGCCGCGAGGGCGCGGGCCTCGTCCCGGTCGATCGCCCGCACCGCCTCCTTCACGAGCGGGATCCGGCCCGGGGCCACGCTGAGCTCGTCGACGCCCAGGCCCACCAGCAGGGGGATCGCCGCCGGGTCGGAGGCGGCCTCCCCGCAGACGGCGACCCGGCAGGCGTGGCGCGAGGCCGCCTCGGTCACGGCGGCGACGAGCCGCAGCACGGCCGGGTGGACGGGGTCGGAGAAGCGGGCGACCCCGGCGTTGCCGCGCTCGGCGGCCATCGTGTACTGGACCAGGTCGTTGGTGCCGATCGACAGGAACTGCACCTGTGCGGCCAGGGCGGACGCCGCGAGGGCGGCGGCGGGGACCTCGACCATCGCGCCGACCTCGACCTCGCCGGCCCCGAGCCCGTCGGCCGAGAGGGAGGCCCGCGCCTCCGCCAGCAGGGCCAGGGCCGCCCGCAGCTCGCCGGCCTCGCTGACCATGGGGAACATGATCGACAGCGGGGCCTGGGCCGCGGCCTGCAGCGCCGCGCGCAACTGGACCATCAGCAGCTCGGGCCGCCCCAGCGACAGGCGAAGGCCGCGGACGCCGAGGAACGGGTTCTCCTCCGGGGGCTGGCCGAGATAGGGCAGGGGCTTGTCGGCGCCGGCGTCCAGCGTGCGCAGCACCAGGCGCCGGCCCCCGAGCGCGGCGGCGGCCTCGGCGTAGGCCGCGCGCTGCTCGCCCTCGTCCGGCGCCGCGGTGCGCCCGAGGAAGAGGAACTCGGTGCGGAACAGACCCACCCCGTCGGCGCCCTCGGCGACGGCGCGCGCGATGTCGCCGGGCGCGCCCGCGTTGGCGGCGACCTCCACGCGGCGCCCGTCGCGCGTGACGGCCGGCTCGCCGGAGCGCGCGCGGGCGGCGGCGAGCCGCCGCTCGCCCTCGTCGCGGCGCTCGGTGTGGGCGGCGCGGGCGGCCTCGTCCGGATCGACCACCACGGCGCCGGCGTCCCCGTCGAGCAGGAGGGGGGTCCCGTCGGGCACGGCGAGGATCGCGGGGCCCAGGCCGGCCACCGCCGGGATGCCCAGCGCCCGGGCGATGATCGCCGCGTGCGACGTGGGCCCGCCGGCCGCCGTGGCCATGCCCGCCACGCGCTCGGGATCGAGGGCCGCGGCGTCGGCCGCGCCGACGTCGTCGGCCACCAGGACCACGGGCTCGCCGCCCTCGTCGTCGCCGCCGGGGCCGCGGCCGGCCAGCCGCTCCAGGACGCGCCGGCCCACGTCGCGCAGGTCGGTCGCCCGCGCGCGCAGGTACTCGTCGTCGAGCGCCTCGTAGCCCGCGGCGGCCGAGCGGACGGCGTCGTACCAGGCCCGGTCCGCCGAGGCGCCGGAGGCGATGCTCGCCCCGGCCGCCTCCACCAGGGCCTCGTCGGCCAGCATCAGGCGCTGGGCGTCGAGGATGTCGGCCGCCTCGGGGCCGGCGCGGGCCGCCGCGGTCTCCCGCAGGGCGCCGAGGTCGGCGGCGACGGCCGCGCGGGCCACGTCGAGGGAGGCCCGCTCCTGCTCGGGCGCGCCCGCGGGCACGTCCGGGGGCGGCGCCGCCGCCCCGGCGCCCGTCGCGCGGGCCGGGCCGGCCGCGAGCCCGGGCGAGGCGGACACGCCGCGCACCTCCTCGCCGGCCGCCGGCGCGGCCGTGGGAGGGGCGGCCGGCGCGGGCGGCGGCGGGGCCGGCGCGAGGCCGTCGTCCTCGGCGACGAGGGCCGCGACGGTCGCGAGGGCCTCCTCCGCGCCCGGCCCGCGCGCCAGGATCCTCACGGTGTGCCCGCGCAGCGCCCCGAGCGCCGAGAGGGCCGTGAGGCTCCGGGCGCCGGCCGGGCCGCGCCCGGCGGTGACGTTCTCGAGCCGGATCTCGGCGTCGAGCTCCGCCGCCGCGCGCACCACGGCGGCGGCGGGCCGCGCGTGGAGCCCGTGCTCGCCGCCCACCACCGCCTCGGCGGTGAGCCATCCACCACCGTCGTCCTCGCCGGCCGGCGCGGCTCCGGCCTCCGCCCCGGGGGCGCCCAGGTGGGCCTCCTTGCCGGCCAGCCCCCGGCGGGCCTCGGCCGCCGCCTCGTCGAGCGACGCGCCCGCCCGCGCCGCCGCCGCGGCCGCGACGGCGCCCTCCACCAGGGGCGCCTCCAGCAGCCGCACGCGGGCGCGGGCCTCGTCGTCGAGGAAGTCCAGCGCGGTCTCGGCGCTGAGGATCGCCGAGCCGAGGTCCATCAGCACCAGGGTGCCGCCGTCCGCGGCCTCGGCGACCTCCTGGAGCGCGGCCAGGACCCGGACGGCGTCGGTGCCGAGCGGCTCGCCCGGCTCGTCGAGCCCGCCCGCCGCCGCGATCGGCACCCCCTCGCCGGCCATCTCGCGGGCGAGCTCGACCACGCCCGCCGCGAGCCGGGCGCTGTGGGAGACGACGACGATCCCGACCACGGCGCGCCCGCCCCGGCCCGGTCAGCCGAGCCCGTAGGCCCGGTGCAGGATCTCGACCGGGTGCACCGAGGCGACCCCCGTGGCGTGGCTGATCTGCCAGCGGCAGGTCTCGGAGTCGCACACCGCGAGCTCCGCGCCCGACGCGCTCACCTGCTCGAACAGCGGGCGGCCCACGGCCATCGCGATGTCGTACTTCTCGCGCTTGAGCCCATACGTGCCGGCGATGCCGCAGCACACCGCGTCGACCTGGGTCGCGCTCAGGCCCGGCACGAGGGCCATCAGGTCGAGGGCGGGCGTGCCGATCCCGTGGCCGCGCTGCTGGCACGGGGCGTGGTAGGGCACGGCCATCTCCACCGGCCCGAAGTCGGTGCGCAGCTCCCCGCGCTCGTGCATGAGGGCGAGGTACTCGCAGATGTCGTAGAGCCGCTCGCGCACGGCCTCCAGGTTCTCGTCCTCGACGCCCAGGATCTCCTCGGCCTCGCGCTTGAGCATCAGGCCGCAGCTCGTCGAGGTCGCCACGATGTCGTGGCCCGCGCGCGCGTAGGGGGCGAGCGCGGCGGCCAGCCGCCGCACGTACCCGCGGGCGTCGTCGAAGAGCCCGTTGCTCTGCAGCGGCAGGCCGCAGCAGCCCTGGGCCGGGATGATCACGTCGAGCCCGTTGTGCTCGAGCACCTGCACGGCGCGCTGCCCCGTGTCGGGCTCGTAGTAGTTGGCGCCGCAGCCGTGGAAGTAGACCACGCTGCGCAGCGCCCCGGGTTCGGGGGGCCGGCGGCGGCCGGTGCGGCGCGCCCAGGCCTGCAGGCGTGCGCCCCGCCCAGCGCGGCATCGGGGCCTTGCGGTGGATCCCGAGCGTCCTCTCCACCAGGCGGCGCACGAGCGGGTTGCGCATCGTCCAGTTGGCGACCGGCGCCGTCGGCGTGCCCAGGCGGCCGGTCACCGTGGGGCGCGCGATCAGGCGGTCGCGCAGGGGGACGCCCTGCTCTGCCTTCATCACGGCGCGCGCCTGGGAGTTGATCTCGGCGATCTTCACGCCCTGGGGGCAGACCTGGGTGCAGATGCCGCAGCTCGAGCAGTAGTCCAGCGAGACGTCGGGGGACGGCCCGCCGGGGTTGCGGTAGCGCTCGGCCTGCGGGCCGACGTACTTCGGCCCCGGGAACAGGGGCGTCGCGGCGGCGACCGGGCAGAACGTCTCGCAGATCGTGCACTTGACGCAGTGGTCGAGCGAGTCGCGGATCATCGCCTGGACGGTCGGTTGCTGGGTCATGTCGACTCCTCAAGGATCGCAGATGCCGCGGCGACGGCGCCGGCCAGGCAGATGCCCTCCCCCGACTTCTCGCGCCATGGCTCGGCACCGCCCACCAGGGCGCCGGCGGCGTGCACGTTGGCCCAGACCCGGGCGCCGTCCTCGGCGACCGGGCGCATGCGCTCGTCCACGGCCAGGCCGGCGCGCATCAGCGGCTGGGGGTCGAGGTGGCGCGGGCTGAGCGGCGGCTCGTCGGCGCCGGGGCCGCGCACCGGCAGGCCGGCGACGGTCTCGCGCAGGGCCCCGAACGAGTCGAGCGCGATCCCGCCCGAGGCGAAGCCGCCGGTCGCCAGCACCACCGCGTCGGCCGGCAGGGCCCGGACGCGGGCGGCCTGGGCCACGCGCACGGCGCTCGCCCGGCCCCCCGAGCCGTCGAGGCCGACGGCCTCCACGCCCAGCACCAGCCGCCCCCCGGCGGCGCGGAGCGCGCCGGTGAGCTCCCGCTGCAGCCGCATCCCCGGCACGCACGGGGGCACGGTGGGGATCTCCACGACCGTCGCGCCGAGGAGCTCCTGGAGGTGGTCCCACGCCTCGCCCGCCCGGGCCAGGCCCAGCACGGCCGGCATCGCCACCGTCTCGCCCGGCTCGAGGCGCGGCCGCAGCTCGTCGGCCAGGCGCCGGCGCTCGGCCGGGTCGTCGAGCGCGCGCGCGTGCACGGGGCCGGCCACGTCGGCCCGGCCGGGCCGGGCCGACCAGCCGACCTCGAGGGCGCGCGCCTCGACCCCGCCGTCCGGCAGGTCGGCCCGCGGGAGGTTCTCGGCGAGGAGGGCGGGGTAGAAGTCCTTCAGCGACGAAGGCCGACGGCGGCCAGGCGCGCGCCGCCCGCCCGCAGGTCGCCGGCCGCCACGCTCGCCGGCGCGAGGGCCGTCGGCCGCGCCGCGCCCACCGCGGTGGGCAGGAGCGCGTTGGCCGACCCGTCGCCGGCGTAGCGCAGCTCGGGAACCAGCCCGCGGAACCACTCCAGGGCCTGCCCGAGGGGCTCGGGCGCGAGCCGCGCGTAGGGGTGCCCGGGCCGGTCGGCCACGAAGGCGGGCATCGCCTCGGCCGGCTCGTCGACCCGGTCCGGCGCGTAGCCGAGGACGTCGATGGTGCCGGGGGAGAGGTGCAGCCCGCCCGAGCCCTTTGCCACCACCGTGACCGACGCCCCGCCCTGGGCGAGCCGGATGCCGGCGGCCAGGCCGGCGAGGCCCGCCCCCACCACCACCGCGCGCGTCATACGGGCCGCGCGGGTACCGCGGCGGGCAGGTGCTCGACGTCGAGGATGCCCTGGAAGATCCAGTCGTCGAGGACGGCCTGGCGCACCTGGTCCCCGTAGAGGATGGGCTCCAGCCCCTGCCAGCGGTGCTGCAGGAACATCAGCACCAGCTCGTCGGCGCGCTGGGCGTCGGCGACCCCGAGGCCGTGCATGATGCCGGCCGCGCGGTAGGTGCAGAAGCCGCCCTGGCACGGGCCCATGCCGAGCCGCAGCGTGCGCCGCACGTCGTCGAGGTTCATCCCCGGCCGCTCCTCGGCGGCCGCGGCGACCGTGCGCCGGGGGATCAGCTCGCACTCGCAGATGAGCTGGTCCTCCGCCATGTCGCGCTCGCGGGCCGCGAGGCGCGCGCCGAGCCAGTAGGTGCGGCCCTCCTCGTGTCCGGGCAGCGCCTCGCCGGCCGTGCGGCAGGGCCGCTGCTCGCCGAGCTGCGCGCACATCGCGTCGACCACGATCTCCGCCATCAGGCGGTAGGTGGTGAGCTTGCCGCCGGTGATCGTGAGGAAGCCGGAGACCCCGTCGCGGCCCAGGTGATCGACCACCGCCAGCCCCCGGCTCATGTGCGGGTGTCGCCGCCGCCCTCCTGCGACCCGGCCCGCTCGTCCTTGAACAGCGGCCGCGAGCCCGACCAGGCGTGCAGCGCCCGCGCCTGCGCGGAAGCCCGGCACGAGGATCTCGCCGGCGTCGAGCATCTCCTGCACCTCGTCGCGGGGGATGTGCAGGTCGTCCGGGGTGTCGGCCGCCGAGTCGGTCGTGCCGATGACGCAGACGGTCCGGATCGGCACCAGGATGTCGCCGTCCCCGGGGTGCTCGCAGCGGTTGACCACCGTCGAGACCAGCCGGTGGTTCATCGCGATCATGATCCCCTTGCCCGGCACCACGGTGACCCCGGGGCAGGCGGCCATGTCGGCGATCTCGCCGGCCCAGATGCCGCTCGCGTTCACGGTGAAGCCGGCCTCGATCCGCACCTCCTCGCCGCCGCGGTCGTCGCGCGCCACGGCGCCGGCCACGCGGTCGCCGTCGCGCAGGATGCCGGTCACCCAGTGGTAGGTGAGGATCCTCGCGCCGTACTCGCGGGCCGAGGCCGCGTTGCCCCAGAGGAGCTTCCAGGCGTCCACGGCGGCGTCCTGCACCTCGAAGGCGCGGGAGATGCCCGGGTTGATCCGCGGCTCGCGGTCGAGGGCGGCGGCCGGCGCGATCTCCTGCACCGGCACGCCGGTCGCGCCGCAGCGCGACGAGGAAGCGGTCGGCGTAGTCGGGGTCGTCGGCGGGGGTGGTGACGAACAGCCCGCCGGTGTCCTCGACGGCCCCGGCGGCGATGCGCTTGACGGTCGCGTTCTCCTCGGCGCACTCGGTCGCCGACTGCGGGTCCGAGATCACGTAGCGCCCGCCCGAGTGCAGCAGCCCGTGGAAGCGGCCGGTGGTGCCCTGGCCCAGGTCGACGCGCTCGACCAGGATCGCGCGGAAGCCCCGCATGGCGGCGTCGCGAACGACCCCGAGGCCGGTCGCGCCGCCGCCGATGACGAGGACGTCACACTCGAGCGTCGTGATCCGTCATCCCTCCTCGTCCACCCAGTCGAACGACTTGGTGACCGCCTTCTTCCACTCACCGTAGTACTTGTCGCGCTGGGCGGCGTCCATCTTCGGCGACCAGCGCTTGTCCTCGACCCAGTTCTCGCGCAGGTCCTCCTGCTTCGGCCACAGGCCGGTCGCGAGCCCGGCCGCGTAGGCGGCGCCGAGCGCCGTGGTCTCGGCCACCGCGGGCCGGATGACGTCGACGCCGAGCATGTCCGACTGGAACTGCATCAGCAGCTCGTTGGCGACCATGCCGCCGTCCACCTTCAGCGACTCGAGCTTCACGCCCGAGTCGGCGTCCATGGCGTCGGCCACCTCGCAGGTCTGGTACGCGCGTCGCCTCGAGCGTGGCGCGCGCGATGTGGCCCCGCGTTGACGTAGCGGGTCAGGCCGGCGATCACGCCGCGGGCGTCGCCGCGCCAGTACGGCGCGAAGAGGCCGGAGAAGGCCGGCACGAAGTAGGCGCCGCCGTTGTCGTCGACGCTCGCCGCCAGCGGCTCGATGTCCGGGGCGGACTTGATGAGCTTGAGGTTGTCGCGCAGCCACTGCACGAGCGCCCCGGTGATCGCGATCGCCCCCTCGAGCGCGAAGACCGTCGGCTCGTCGCCGATCTTGTAGCCGGCCGTCGTGATGAGCCCGTTCTCCGACTGCACGGCCTCGGTGCCGGTGTTGAGCAGGAGGAAGCAGCCGGTGCCGTAGGTGTTCTTGGCCTCGCCCACCGCGAAGCAGGTCTGGCCGAAGAGCGCCGCCTGCTGGTCGCCGAGGTCGCCCGCGACGGGGATGCCGGCGACGGCGTCGAGGGTCGCCTCGCCGTACACCTGGCTCGAGCCCTTGATCTCGGGGAGCATCGCGCGCGGCACGCCGATCGCGTCGAGCAGCTCCTGGTCCCAGTCCTGCGTCGCGAGGTCCATCAGCATGGTCCGGCTGGCGTTGCTGACGTCGGTGATGTGGAGCCCGCCGTCCGGGCCGCCGGTGAGGTTCCAGATGACCCAGGTGTCCATGTTGCCGAACAGCAGGTCGCCGGCGTCGGCCCGCTTCTCCGCGCCGTCCACGTTGTCGAGGATCCAGCGGACCTTCGGGCCCGAGAAGTAGGTCGCGATCGGCAGGCCCGTCTTCGCGCGGAAGCGGTCCTGGCCGCCCTCGGCCTCCAGCTTCGTTGCAGAGCTGGTCGGTGCGCGTGTCCTGCCAGACGATGGCGTTGTGGACGGCCTCGCCGGTGTTGCGGTCCCAGACCACCGCGGTCTCGCGCTGGTTGGTGATGCCGATGCCCGAGAGGTCGCCCTTGTCGAGCCCGGCCGACTTGAGGGACTCGGCGACCACCTCCGGAGGTGCGCGCCCAGACCTCGGCGGGGTCGTGCTCGACCCAGCCCGGCTTGGGATAGATCTGCTCGTGCTCCTTCTGCGAGATGGAGACGACGTTGCCGCCCTTGTCGAAGATCATGAAGCGGCTGCTGGTGGTTCCCTGGTCGATCGCGCCTGCGTACTCCGCCACGTCTTCCCCCTATCCGGTCGAATCAGGTGGCGTCGGCCCACGTGCGCGCTGCGCACCCGACGAGGAGGGCGCTCGAGGTGGCGCCGGGGTCCTGGTGCCCGGCGCTGCGCTCTCCGAGGTAGCTGGCCCGGCCCTTCCGCGCCACGAGCGGGATCGTGGCGGCCACCCCCTCGTCGGCCGCGCCCGCCGCACGGGCGAGCGCCGCCCCGAGGCCCGCGCCCTCGCCGACCGCGGCCCGCAGGGCCGCGCCGGCCGGGAGGAGGGCGTCGAGCATGGTCTTGTCGCCGGGCTCGGCCTTGCCGCGCGACTGCACGCCCGCGACGGCCGCGTCGAAGCAGTCGGCCCACTCCGCGGGCGACAGCGCGGCGGCCGGGCCGGCCGCGGTCCCGAACTGCAGGAAGAAGGTGCCGTACAACGGGCCGCTGGCGCCGCCGACCTTGGAGATCAGGGTCATCGCGACGCTCTTCATCAGCGCGCCGACGTCGGCCGGCTCGTCGCCGTCGAGCTTCTCCAGGACGGCCCGCATGCCGCGGTCCATGTTGATGCCGTGGTCGGCGTCGCCGATGGCCTGGTCGAGCTTGGTCAGCCGGTCCTTGTTCTCGGCGATGACGGCCGCGAAGGCCCGCACCCAGGCCCCGACCTCGGGGGCCGTCGCCGCACCGGCCCCCGAGGCGCCCGGAGCCTCGCTCATGCGCCCCAGCGCAGCCCGGCGGTCTTCACCGGGGCGTCCCAGAGGCGCGTCATCTCCTCGTCCAGCTTGAGGAGCGTGATCGAGCAGCCGGCCATCTCGAGCGAGGTGATGTACGGCCCCACCAGGTTGCGGGTCGCGCTGATGCCGCGCTCGCCGAGGATCGCCATCAGCTCGTTGTAGACGATGTACAGCTCCAGCACCGGCGTGCCGCCCATGCCGTTGACGAAGGCCAGGACCTCGTCGCCGGACGCGAAGGGCAGGTCGTCGAGGATCGGGGTCGCCAGCATCGCGGTGATCTCGCGGGCCGACGCGAGCGCGACGCGCTCCCGCCCCGGCTCGCCGTGGATGCCGATCCCGATCTCCATCTCGTCGTCGCCGAGCTCGAAGGTGGGGCTGCCCGCGGCGGGCACCGTGCAGGAGGTCAGCGCCATGCCCATGCTGCGCCCCTGCGCGTTGACCCGCCGGCAGACCTCGGCGACCTCGGAGAGGCCGCGCCCCTCCTCGGCCGCCGCCCCCGACGATCTTCTCGGCCAGGACGGTGATGCCGACGCCGCGACGGCCGGCGGTGTAGAGGCTGTCCTGCACCGCCACGTCGTCGTCGGTGACCACGGCCTCGACCTCGATCCCGTCGGCGCGGGCGAGCTCGGCGGCCATCTCGAAGTTCAGCACGTCGCCGGTGTAGTTCTTGACGATGTGGAGGACGCCGGCGCCGCCGTCCACCGCCTTGGTCGCCTCGTACATCTGGTCGGGCGTGGGGGAGGTGAAGACCTCCCCCGGGCACGCCGCGTCCAGCATCCCCATGCCGACGAAGCCGCCGTGCATGGGCTCGTGACCCGAGCCGCCGCCGGAGAGCACGCCGACCTTCCCCTTCACGGGGGCGTCGGCGCGCACGATGTAGGCGGGGTCGTGGTTGACCCGCACGATGTCGGCGTGGGCCGCCTCGAAGCCGCGCAACGCCTCCGCGACGACGGCGTCCGTGGCGTTGATCAGCTTCTTCATCACTAGTCCTCCTCCACGGTCTCGCCGCGGGCCTCGAGGCCCTTCGCCTCGGGCTTGTGGCGCGACCTGAGGACGTAGGAGATGAAGAACTCGTAGAGGATGCGCCCGACGATCGCGCCGATGATGGGCCCGACGATCGGCACGAACCAGTAGGCGTCGAGGTTGCCCTGCTCTCCGGGGAAGGCCGCCGCGCCCCAGCCCTCGAGCGCACGCGAGGATCCGCGGGCCCAGGTCGCGGGCGGGGTTGATCGCGTAGCCCGTGCTGGAGCCGAACGACATGCCGATGGCGAAGACGGCGAGGCCGATGATCAGCGGCGCCAGGTTGGCCCGCGGCGGCAGGTTCATCAGGTCGACCACGGCGAAGACGAAGATGAGCAGGAAGGCCGTGCCGATGGCCTCGCTGAGTATCGCGTCTCCGTAGTTGGCGATGTACGCCGCGGGGCCGGTCACGAATATCCCGACGCTGCCCGCGCCCCCGTCGCGGGTGATCGCCGCCATCGGCCTCGAACGCGTTGATGGCGTCGTGGTAGGCCCAGTAGACGAGGGCCGCCCCGGCGATGCCGCCGAGGATCTGGGCGACGATGTAGCCCGGCACCTTCGACCACGGGAAGCCGCGGAAGGTCGCGAAGGCGATCGTGACCGCCGGGTTGATGTGGGCGCCGGTGATCCCGCCGGCGACATAGATGGCGAACGTGACCGCCATCCCCCATCCAAGGGTGATGAGGAGCCAGTCGGCGTTGGAGATGGTGCCGTCGCCGCGGCCCGACTGCGGCAGGCCGGCGACGTCCATCGCGACCACGCCGGTGCCGAAGCGATGAGGACGAAGACCCCGAAGAACTCCGACAGGTAGTCGCCGAGGGCGCTCCGCCGCCAGGCGGCGTTCGGCCCGATGGAATCCGCGCGAACCCACCCGCGGGTCTGGCTGGTGACTCGGTTGCCACGCGACCTCCTCTCGCGATGGTCCGGGAAGGCGGGGCGCGAAGGTGGGCACCGGCCCCGCGGAGATCGTGTCGATCGACACGAATATCCACCCGCCGCGGGGGGGCTGTCAAAAGCCTCCTAAAACCGCCCCGAAACGCCGCCGCGACGGCGCGGGCGGGGGAGCCCTCAGCCGCGTCCGGGGGAGGATGTGCCCGCGCCGGCGGGCGCGCGCGCGCCCGAGCGCGATGCGGTTCTCCTCGCCGCGCAGCAGGCGGCGCGTGTTGCCGCGGTGCAGGAACAGCACCGCGGCGGCGGCGAGGGCGGCGAAGACGATGGTGGAGTCCGGGTACCCGAGCGCCCAGGCGAGCGGCGTCGGAGGCCGGCGGCGCCGACGATCGCGGCCAGCGACGTGTAGCGGGTGAGTCGCGACGACGACGACCCAGATCGGCGAAGCAGGATGATCGCCGCGAGCGGCATCAGGCGCGATGACCGCGCCGCCGGCCACCGCGACGCCCTTGCCGCCCTTGAAGCGCAGCCACACCGGGAAGACGTGGCCCGCCATGGCGGCCGCGGCGGCGACGGCCGGCCAGGGGTCGTCCGTGAGGAGCCGGGCGATCACGACCGCGACGACGCCCTTGAGGATGTCGGCCGCCATCACCGCGATGCCCATCTCGCGGCCCGAGCGTGCGGAACACGTTCGCCGCGCCGAGGTTCCCGCTGCCGACGGTGCGGAGGTCCACCCCGCGGGCCCGCCCGGCGAGGAACGCGAACGGGATCGAGCCGAGCAGGTAGGCCAGCGCCACGACCAGCGCCTGGGTCACGGCTCCTCCAGCGCGTCGGCGCTGACCGTCGCCTTGCCGGAGAAGAGCCGCCAGCGGGCGATCAGGAAGTAGTGGACGCCGCTCAGCACGGTCAGGACCAGCGCGATGCCGAGCAGTATGTCCGCCGACCCCGGCCGGGGAAGCCGGGCAGGATGATCGCGCCCGAGGGCGACGTTCTGGCTCAGCGCCTTCGCCTTGCCGAAGCGCCCCGCCGAGATGATGACGTCCTGGGCCGCGGCGACCAGCCGCAGCCCGGTGACGGCGAACTCGCGGGCGATGATGACCATCGCCACCCAGGCGGCGACCTCGCCCGTCTCCACGAGCGACACGAGCACGGCGCTGATCAGGAGCTTGTCGGCCAGCGGGTCGAGGAACGCTCCGGCCACCGTGACCTCGCCGCGCGAGCGCGCCAGCCACCCGTCGATCGAGTCGGTCGCGCACGCCACGGCGAAGACCGCGAAGGCCCACCAGCGCGCCCCGGGGATGCCGTCGACCAGCAGCAGCACCATCAGCGGGGGGATCGCGACGATCCGGACCGACGTGAACCAGAGCGGCGCGTTCATCAGCCCCGACCTCATGCGGCGAGCATAGCCACCGCCCCGGGCCGCCCCTCGCGCTCAGCCAGAATCAGGCGTGCGCGGCCTCCTGGAGGCGCTCGCCCGGCGAGAGGGGGTACCAGCAGGCCACCGTGTGCCCCGGCGCGACCTCCTCGAGCGGCGGCATCTCGGAGCGGCAGTTCTCGGGCACCTCGTCGCCCGACCCGGCGACCATCCGCGCCTTCGGGCACCGGGGGTGGAAGGGGCACCCGGGAGGCGGGTCGGCCGGCGACGGGACGTCGCCGGTCAGGACGATGCGGTTGCGGGCGGCGCCCTCGTGGCCCTTGGGCACGGCCGAGAGCAGCGCCGCGGTGTAGGGGTGCCGCGGGTCGTCGTAGAGCCGGTCGGCGCCGGCGACCTCGACCAGGTGGCCGAGGTACATCACGGCGATCCGGTCCGAGACGTGCCGCACCACCCCGAGGTCGTGCGAGATGAACAGGTACGTCAGGTCGCCCTCGTCCTGGAGGTCCTTGAGCAGGTTGAGGATCTGCGCCTGGATGGAGACGTCGAGCGCCGACACCGGCTCGTCGGCCACGATCAGGCGCGGGTTGAGCGCGAGCGCGCGGGCCACGCCGATGCGCTGGCGCTGCCCCCCCGAGAACTCGTGCGGGTAGCGGTTGTAGTGCTCGGGGTTGAGGCCGACGCGGGCCATCAGCTCCTGGACCATCGCCCGCCGGTCGCCGGGCACGTTGTGGATGCTGGAAGGGCGCCGCGATGATCTGGCCGACGGTGTGGCGCGGGTTGAGCGCCCCGTACGGGTCCTGGAAGACCATCTGCATCTCGCGCCGCAGCGGGCGCAGCTCGGAGCGGCCGAGGTGGGTGATGTCGCGGCCCTCGAGCCGCACCGTGCCCGCGGTGGGCTCCAGCAGCCGGGTGATGAGGCGCGCCGTCGTCGACTTGCCGCACCCCGACTCGCCCACCAGCCCGAGCGTCTCGCCGCGCCCGATGTGCAGCGTCACGTCGACGACGGCCTGAACGGCGCCGATCTGGCGTCTGGAAGATGATCCCCTGGGTGATCGGGAAGCTCTTGGTGAGCCCCTCGACCTCGACGAGCGGGGGCGGGCCGGGCACGGGGGCGGGCCCCTGCGGCGCGGGCTGCGCCGAGGTGGTCACGCGGCCGCGTCCTGGAACCGCCGCTGGCGCTCGGCCCACAGCCGGCGCTTGTCCTCGAGCGCCAGCAGGCACGCGTCGCGGTGCCCGGAGCCGTCCGGGTCGACCAGCGGCGGATCCTGACGGTCGCACGGCTCGAAGCGGTGGGGGCAGCGCGGGTGGAACGCGCAGCCGGGCGGCAGGTGGATGAGCGAGGGCGGGGAGCCCTCGATCGGCACCAGCCGCTCCACGCGGACGTCCGGGCGCGGGATCGACTCGAGCAGCCCCCAGGCGTAGGGGTGGTGCGGCGCCCGGAAGATCTCGTCGCGGGTGCCCATCTCCACGGGCCGGCCGGCGTACATGATCATCACCTTCTGGGCGACGTCGGCGATGACGCTCATGTTGTGGCTGATGAGCACCACCCCGATCCCCAGGCGCTCCTTCATCTCGGCGATGAGCTCGAGGATCTGCGCCTGCACGGTCACGTCGAGGGCCGTCGTCGGCTCGTCGGCGATCAGGAGCTCGGGGTCGAGCACCAGCGCCATCGCGATCATCGCCCGCTGGCGCATGCCGCCGGAGAACTCGTGCGGGTACTGGCGCGCGCGCCGCTCGGGCGAGGGGATGCCGACCTTGCGCAGGGCGTCCACGGCCATCTGGTCGGCCACGGCGCCGCTGACGTTGCGGTGGGCCCTCACGCCCTCGGCGATCTGCTCGCCGACCCGGAACATCGGGTGCAGCGAGGTCATCGGGTCCTGGAAGACCATCCCGATGCCGTCGCCGCGGATCCGGCGCAGCTGGGCCTCCGGCTCCGCCAGCAGGTCGGTCCCGCGGAACAGCACCTCGCCGCTCACGCGCGCCGACTTGCGGTTGATGAGGCCCATCACCGTCATGAAGGTCACGCTCTTGCCCGAGCCCGACTCGCCCACCACGCCGAGGGTCTCGCCCTCCTGGAGCGTGAAGGTCACCCCGTCCACCGCCTTCACGAGCCCGTCGTGGGTGGGGAAGTGCACGCGCAGGTCGCGCACCTCGAGCAGCGGCGGGGTCATCCGACGAGCGCCGCCGCCCGCCGAGAGGCGGCGAGCGCGAGGAGGATGTGTCGCGCTCACCGGTAGCGCACGCGGGGGTCGAGGTAGGCGTAGACGATGTCGGCGACCAGCGCGAGGAACGCGACGGCGAACGAGGCCAGCACGACCACGGCGAGCACCCCGGGCAGGTCGCCCGAGTCGGTCGAGATCAGGATGTAGTTGCCGAGGCCGGGCATGTTGAAGACCGTCTCCGTGACCACGGTGTTGCCGATGAGCAGCGCGAGGTCGATGGCCAGCAGCGTGACGACCGGCGTGAGCCCGGGTCGCAGCCCGTGGCGCCCGACCACGCTTCGCTCCGGGAGCCCCTTCGCTCGCGCGGTGCGGATGTAGTCCTCGCCCATGGTGTCGAGCATGTTGCCCCGCACCACCCGGGCGTAGACCGCCGCGAACAGCAGGGCGAGGACGGACCACGGCAGGATCATGTGCAGGAACCAGTCGGACGGGCTCTCGGTGAACGGCACGTAGCCGGTCCCCGGGAGCCAGCCGAGCTTCTCCCAGAAGATGTAGAGCGACACCAGGCCGAGCCAGAACACCGGCGCCGACACCCCGATCAGCGCGAAGCCCATCGCGGCGCGGTCGACGGCGGTCCGGCGCTTGAGGGCCGAGAGCACGCCGATCGAGACCCCCAGTATCAGCCAGAGTATCGCCGCGCCGATCGCGAGCTGGATCGTCACCCACGCCCGGTCGAAGATCTCGTCCCGCACCGGCGAGCGGGTGTTGTAGGAGAGCCCGAGGCCGGGCCAGCCGTACTCGTCGCCGAGGAACAGGCGCTTGACGTAGAGCGCGTACTGCACCGGGACGGGCTTGTCGAGCCCGAGTTGCTGCTCCACCTCGGCGATCAGCTCGGGGCTCGGGTTGCGCCCGGCGAACGCCACCGCCGGGTCGGTCGAGGGCAGCAGGAAGAAGATCGCGTACGCCAGCAGCGTGACCGCGAGGACCACGAGCACGACGTAGATCAATCGCCGGATGATGTAGCGGGTCATGTTGGCGGTGTCCGAGGAGCGGGCCGGGGCGTCGCCGCCCCGGCCGCCATTCCGTCAGTCGGTGTCTCCTCCTCTCAGTTCTGCTGGGACGGGTCAACGGCGACGCGGGCCATGGACGGCTCGATGCCGAACTGGTCGAAGTCGTACTGCGTGACCGCGGGCCCGGCGAGCTCGACCGACGTCGCGTCCATCAGCCCCACCTGCGGCGCGATCTCCTCCGTGAGCTGCTTGTCGAGGGCCGTCCAGCAGTCGGTGCGCTCCTGCCCTGTGAGCGGGGAGCACTTGTCGATGCCGGCGTTGATGCTCGGCACGCCGCCGGCGGCACCGTGATCCCGAGCTCCTTCTCCTGGGCCTTCGTCACGCCCACGAGCGCGAAGGCGGTGTTGCCGACCGGGATGATGTTGCGCCCGTCGTAGATCACGAAGAAGGTCGACGGGTCGGCGTAGTCCTTGCCCCACCCGTTGCCGGAGCTGAACGGGATCTTGCGCGACGTGGTGTTCGAGGTGTTGTTGACCGCCGTGCGCGACGCCTCGCGGGTCTCGATCGTCGATGCCGATCTTGGCGGCCGACTGCTCGATGATGGGCGAGATCGTCAACCAGGGCGCGAAGTTGCGGTTGAGGTTGATCACGCCCTTGCAAGGCGCGGCGTCGCAGGTGCCGTCCTGGTCGGTGTCGTACTTCGACTGGGCCATCTCGGCCTTGGCGGCCTCGACGTCGCCCGCCATCGGGGGCCTGCTGGTACGGGAAGTAGTCGGGGATGTCCAGCAGCGAGTTCGGGAGCATGTGGGTCGGGGGGCTGCCGAACACCGGCCCGCCCCAGGCACGCTGGATGCCCTCGAGGTCCATCACGAGGTTCATCGCCTTGCGCACGTGGACGTCGTCGAACGGTGGCGTCGTGAGGTTCATGTAGGCGAACCAGATGCGGTCGCCTCCGTTGACCCGCAGCCGCTCCCGGATCTCCGGGTCCTGGACGTAGCGCCTCACGACCGCGTTGGGGGGCGTCTCGAAGGAGGTCTCGAGCTCCCCGCGCTCGATCTGGTCGAAGATGTTGTCGAGGTTGGTGTTGACCGTGATCTCGAAGCGGTCCGGGTTGCTCTGGCGGAACTCGGTGTTGTCCGTCGCGGGGTCGTAGCTCGGGTTGCGCACCAGCGTGAGCCCGGTGCTGGGGTTGAAGCCCGAGATCGGCTTCTGCGAGCCGCAGCTCGAGATGTCGAGCTTGTCGGCGCCCTCGATCATGTAGGGCCCCGAGGTGACGATGTAGCGCCCGTACTCGCCGGCCTGCGGGTGGCACTTGGCGACCTCTTCGGGGATCGGCGCCGTGGCGGGCATCGCCACGCGGTTGAGGAAGTCACCCGTCGGCGTGGTCAGCTTGATGGTGATGCGTCTTGTCGTCGGGGGTCGTGATGCCGGAGATCGTGTCGGCCTTGCCCGCGGCGAAGTCCTCCATGCCCTCGATCACGTTGTAGTAGAAGGCGTACTGGGCGGCGACGCTGGGCGTGCCGATGCGCTCGAAGGAGTAGAGGATGTCCTGCGAGGTGATCTCGCGGTTGACCGGCGGGCCGAAGGTCACGCCGTCCTTGATCGTGAAGGTGTACGTGAGGCCGTCGGCCGAGGGCTCGGGGATCTCGGTGGCGAGGTCGGGCACGAGCTGGTTGCCCTCCTCGCCGGCCGTGAACGGCGTCATCACGAGCGTGCGGAGCATCGTCGTGCTGTAGATCATCCAGGCGGAGCCGAAGTACTCGCCCGAGGGATCGAAGCCGTCGCTGTTGGCGAAGTCGGTGTTGGCGATGCGGAAGGTGCCGCCCTTGGCCACATCGCCGAACGTCACCGGGCCGCCGAGCTCGTCGATGACGGCGGCGATGTCCTCCGCGCCGTCGCCGCCCGAGGTGTCCGCCGAGTCGTCGTCGTCGCCGCCGCAGGCGGCGGCGCCGAGGGCGGCGGCGGCGGCGAGGGCCGCGATGCCCGCGCGCGTGAGCCACCGTCGTCTCATCTGATCTCTCCTTGTCGGGGGTGTCGGGAGGGGCCGGGTCATCGGTCGGCCCGCGGGTCGAGCGCGTCGCGCAGGCCGTCGCCCAGGAGGTTGAAGGCCAGCACGGTGAAGAGCAGGAAGAGGCCGGGGAAGAGCCACAGCCACCAGACGACGTCGAAGTTCTCGAGCGACTCGCTGACCATGTTCCCCCAGGAGGGCGTGTCGTCCGGGACGCCCAGCCCGAGGAACGAGAGGTACGCCTCGAACAGGATGCTCGCGGGGATCAGCAGCGAGGTGTAGACGATGATCGGCGAGAGCAGGTTGGGCAGGACCTCGCGGAACATGATCCGGATGTTGCCGGCGCCGAGCGAGCGGCTGGCCTCGATGAACTCGCGCTCGCGGAGCGACAGGACGTTGCCGCGCACGAGGCGGGCGATGTAGGGCCAGGTGAAGAGCGCGATGATCACGATCACCAGAGTCAGCCCCGGCTTGAGCGTCCCGTTGAGGCAGCCCTCCTTCGAGGTCGAGCAGGCGGCGACGATGCCGATCGCGAACAGCAGCAGCGGCACCGCGAGGATGATGTCGGTGGTCCGGGAGATCAGCGTGTCGACCCAGCCGCCGCGGAAGCCGGCCAACAGCCCGAGCACGATCCCGATGAGCACCGCGATGCCCGTCGCGACGACCCCGACGATCAGGGACACGCGCGCCCCGTAGACGGTGCGCACGAAGACGTCGCGGCCGCTGTTGTCGGCGCCGAACCAGAACTCGGCGTTCGGCCCCTCCGGGATGCCGAAGATGTCGGTCGTCTCGCGCTGGAAGAGCTCGTTCGGCCCGTGCCCGGTGAGCGCCGCGAACGCCGGGGCGAGGATCGCGATCAGGACGATCAGGCCGATGAAGATGAGCCCTCGCGACCGCGAACCGGTCCTGCTTGAAGCGCGTCCAGACCAGCTGCCACGGCGACTTGCCGACGATCACCTGCCCCTCGGGCTCGGGCGCCGGAGCGCCCGCGGCGCCCGCGGTCTCGGCGGCCGTCGTGCTCACGTTGGGGGAGGCTGTCGGGTCAGGGGCGTCGCGTCGGTCGGGGGATGGGGATGCGAGACCCTACCCCGGCTTGTGGCGAAATGCACGAGAGCCCGCGCTCACTCCTCGCGGCCGTCCTTCCCCCCGATTTCCTCGTGCATTTCGGGTGTTTTCGTCGGCGGGCGAACGGCGGCGCGCGCGGCGTCGCCACGTGGCCAGCACGAGGACCGTCAGGGCGGCGAGCCCGATCAGGGTCCCCCACCGGACCTCGGCCGGGCGCGAGCCGCTGGTGAGCGTCAGCACCGCCACGAGGACGATCAGCGCGACGGTGGCGACCTGGATCCGCCGGAACGGCTTCGGGTCCGGGTAGCGGAGGTCGTCGTGGCGCTCGGGGGGGCGCTCGGGCCCGGTCACGGCGCGTCGTCCTCGTCCCCGCGGAGCGCCGCGCGCCGGCGCGCGACCCCGAAGGCGAACGCGAGCACCACCAGCACGCCGATGATCGCGCCCCAGGGCAGGTCGTCGGCCGTCCCCGTGGCGAACGCCACGACGAT
Organism: Miltoncostaeaceae bacterium; assembly: GCA_963819845.1. Lineage (GTDB taxonomy): Bacteria > Actinomycetota > Thermoleophilia > Miltoncostaeales > Miltoncostaeaceae > DATAGF01. The sequence continues at coordinate 199,426 of CAWFXQ010000012.1, read as the reverse complement.
CACGACGGCCACGATCACGAGCGCCGCCGAGCCCACGAGCCCGAACGGGGTGCGCCCCCGTGCCGGCGCCCCCTCCTCGTCCTCGCCCGGGGCGGCGGCCGGGGGATCGGCCGGCGCGGGCGGCCCGGCGCGCGGCCGGCGGCGCGGGGGCTCCTCCATTCCCGGAGACTAGTCTCCCGGGGCCGGCGCGGAGGCCGGCCTCGAGCGGAGGAGGCGGGGATGAGGGCGAGCGTGTACCACGGGCCGCGCGACATCCGGGTGGAGGACGTCCCCGACGCGACGATCCGCGAGCCCACCGACGCCCTCGTGCGGGTGACCCACGCGTGCATCTGCGGCAGCGACCTGTGGCCCTACCGCGGCGAGCTCGAGATCTACGGCGCCGGGCCGGCCCGCACCGGGCACGAGTTCATGGGCGTCGTGGAGGAGGTGGGCTCCGAGGTGCGCACGCTGCGCCCCGGCCAGCGGGTGATCGCGCCCTTCGCCTTCTCGGACGGCACCTGCGACTACTGCCGCGCCGGGCTGCAGACCTCGTGCCGCGCCGGGGGCTACTGGGGCGGCCGGGACGACGGCGGCCAGGGCGAGGCCGTGCGCGCGCCGCTCGCCGACGGGACCCTGGTCCCGATGCCCGAGGACGCCGACCTCTCCGACGACCGGCTCGCGCGGGCCCTCGCGACCCTCACCGACGTCATGGGGACCGGGCACCACGGCGCGCTCGCGTCGGGCATGGGGACGGGCGGGACCGTCGTCGTGGTCGGCGACGGCGCCGTCGGGCCTCTGCGCCGTGCTGGCCGCCCGGCGGCTGGGGGCCGAGCGCGTGATCGTCCTCGGCCATCACGCCGACCGGCTGGAGATCGCGCGCGGCTTCGGCGCGACCGACGTGGTCGAGGAGCGCGGCGACGAGGCCGTCGAGCGGGTGCGCGAGCTCACCGGCGGCGGCGCCCCCCACGTCGTCGAGTGCGTCGGGACGGCCGGCTCGTTCGCCACGGCCATCGGCAGCGCCCGCCCCGGCGGCGTCGTCGGCCACGTGGGCGTGCCGGCCGATCCGGTGAACCTCCTCGACGTCCACATGCGCAACGTCCGCCTGATCGGCGGCGTCGCCCCGGTCCGCGGCTACATCCCCGAGCTGATGGAGGACGTGCTGGCCGGCCGCCTCGACCCCTCGCCGGTGATGGACCTCGTCATCCCGCTCGAGGAGGTCCCCGGCCGGCTACGCGGCGATGGACGAGCGGCGCGCCGTCAAGGCGCTTCCTGCACCGGGGCCGCCTGAGGGGCGGCCCGCCGCCGGTCGTCAGGTGTTGAGCCCCTCCTGCGGGGTCCCGAACAGGCGCGTCGAGTTGTCGTTCAGGTCGGCGAAGCGCTCGACCAGCTGGGCCGCGACCCGCCAGCGGCCCGTCCACCTCGCGCACGCCGCCACGTGTGGAAGCAATCGCCCGTGTACTCCACGCTCACCGGCGAGGGCGGCTCCCAGCTGCGCAGGAAGAAGTGGAGCCGCGTGCGGGCCTCGACGTCCTCGCCGCCCTCGCCGCCCGACGCGCCCCACCAGCTCCTGGATCTCGTGGCTCTCGTCGAAGAACGGGCTCCGCTGGGACAGGAACTCGCGCAGCCCGTCGATGCCGGTCCAGAGGTAGCCGTCCGACGAAGCCGGTCGCGAAGTCCGGCGTGAGGATCTCGGCCATCATCTCCTCGGCCGGCGGGTGGCCCTGCAGGATCTCCAGGTAGCGGCCGAGGAGCGCGAGCAGCTCGTCGTCGGACAGATGAGCGGACGTCACCGCCCGACCCTATCCGCTCACGCCCGCGCGGCCGCGCGGGCGGCGAGGGCGGCGGCCAGCTCGGTGGGCGGCAGGGTGAGGTCGAGCACGTGGACGCTCGCCAGCCGCCGGCCGCGGCGCACCACGACGCTCCGGATCCCGGGGGTCCCCGCCGCGGCGTAGATCTCCCGCTGGTAGGCCACCGCCTCGTCGCCGAGCGCCGGCGCGCCGCTCGGCTCGAGGGTGACCAGGGCCTCCTCCCCGTCGGCGAAGGTGAAGTCGTAGACGCGGCACGCCCGGATCGTCCGCCGGATCGCGGCCAGCCGCGCCCTCGCGCGCGCGGCGGTCGTGAACTCGTACCAGGTGCTGTCGGCGACCAGGGCGGTCGCCGGGTCGCGGTAGCGGGCGTGCAGCACCCGGCCCGCCTTGGGGCGCGGCCGCAGCCCGCAGAGCCCGGCGAAGAGCGGCTCCGGCGCACCCTCGATCCGCACCCAACCGGGCGGCACGTCCGCGATGCGGAGCGGCTCGCCCGCCGACGCGCCGGAGGCGGCGACGAGTCCGGCGAGCGCCGCGGCCGCCCAGGCCGCGCAGATGCTCCGGAGCCACCCACCCCGCCGCCCGTCCGTGGGACGCATCGCCGCGGCACGCTACGGCCCCGCGGCGGCACGCGTCAACCCGGTCAGCCGGCGGCGGGCGGGAGTGCCATCGACGCCCTCAGCGAGGCGAGGGGGGTGTCGGGGATCGTGACCAGGCCGCGGGTCGGCCGGTCGAGGTCGAACGTCACGAACAGCAGCATGGTCACGAGCACCGCGGCGACCAGCACCGCCACCGGCGGGCGGCCCAGGAGCGCGAGGTACAGCGCGAGCAGCCCGAGCGCGAGGGCCGAGGCCACCACCTCCAGCAGCAGGACGGTGCTCGGAACCCGGCTGTTGAGCCCCGCGATGCGGACGGTCTGCTGGTCGATCATGGCGTTGAGGCTGTCGGCGTAGAGGCGCGGTGCGCTCGCGACCGGGGCGTCGTCGAGCGCCTGCCCGGCGAGGCTCCACAGCCGGCGCTGGAGGGCTCCCTGCGCTGCGGCCGTCCGGTCCATCTCCGCGCTGCCCGGCACGTCGCCCGTGAGCTCGATCGCCGCGTCCGTGTACCGCCGCAGCAGGTCGAGCGACCGCGTTCGCACGGGCTCGGCCAGCGTCTGGGCCCGGAGGTAGGTCGTGCCGATCGTGTTGGCGTCGTTGACGACGGCGGCCTTGCGCGCCTCGTACCGTCCGATGGCGAGCGACAGTCCGAAGGCGAGGAGCAGGGCGACGATGCCGAGGGTCGCCCCCTGGAGGACGCCGAACGGCTCGTGGGGCGCGTTGCCCCTCCTGCGCAGGAAGGCGCCGGCGACCAGTCCGACGGCGGTGGTGCCGACGATCACGGCGAACAGGATGAGGGCGATGGTCCAGCTGCTCAGGGAGAAGAACAACACCGCGGCATCCTGTCAGGACCGCCGCTGCCGTCGGCGCGAACCACGCCGAGAGCCCCGCGGGAGCAGGGGGCCTCCTCAGGAGCGGGAGTGAGGCAGCCGTCTCACGAACAAAGCTTGACGGCGCCCCAGGCCGATTGGAGAATCGCGCAGCTTTCCCGCTGGCCGCCCGCAAGAGAGACGAGACCGGTGCCCCGACGCCTCCGCCCCGTGATGGTCGCCGCCCTGAGCGGCGCAGCCCTGGTCATCGCAGCGGCAGTCGGAACCGCGGCTGCACCATCGTCGCCGGAGCCCCTCGTGATCGCCGTGGAGGGCCCCCAGAGCGGCGGGCAGGCGTCCAACGGGCTGGACCAGCTCCGGGGCGTGCAGCTCGCGGTGCGCCAGGTCAACGCCCACGGTGGGGTGCTGGACCGGCCGGTGCGGATCGTGAAGGCCGACGACCAAGGGTCGGCCGCCCGGGCGAGGCCCGTGGCGCGCGCGGTGATCGCGCAGGGCATCGGGTTCGTGATCGGCCCGTACAACTCCTCGGTGGGGCTCCAGAACCTGTCGCTCTACCGGCAGAACCGGGTGCTCCCTGTCTGGATGACGTCAAGCGACGAGACGAAGGGTGCGGGCGCGACGGTGCAGCCGATGAACAGCCAGATCGCCCCGATCGAGCAGCGCTACCTGAGCTCCCTGCCCGCCCGGCGCGTGACCATGCTCGTGGACGACACGCCGAACGGGGCCTTCACGGAGGGAATGGCGCGGCGGCTTCGGACGGCGCTGGAGAGGGTCGGCACCACGGTGAGCTGGATCTCGGTTATCGAGGGCGCCACAAGCGCGTACTACGCAGGCAAGACCAACGAGGCGCTCGCGACGAGGCCGGATCTCGTCTACGTGAGCACCTACTTCCCAGAGGGCGTACAGATCGCCAAGGCGCTCGCGGCAGCGGGGACCGATCCGCCCTGCCTGATGGGCCTCGCGAACGTGGACAACGGCTTCGTGGTGAAGACGACGCTGCCCGAGGCCCAGCGGTGCGTCTTCAGCGGCGTCCCGGCCGCGGGGCAGATGCCCTCGGCGCGGGGATACGTGCAGCAGTACCGGCGGGCATTCGACAAGCGGCCGGGCGTGTGGGGGTCGTTCACATACGACTCTGCGAGGATTCTCTTCGCGGCGATCGAGCGGGCCGGGAGCACCCGGTTCGGCGCGGTGTTGAAGGCGCTGCGCGCCGCCCGCAACCACCGGGGCGCGACGGGGCCGATCACGATCGACGGCGACACCGGCTACCGGACGAACGTGCCGGTGAGCATCTTGACCGTCAACGCCAAGCAGAAGTTCGTGATCGCGCCCACCACCTGACGGCTGCGGCGCGCGGCGCGATCGCCCGATGGGCGGTGTGCCCGATCCCGTCGTGGACCGGGCGTGCCGGGTCCCCGATGGGATCGTCGCCGCGTCGAGTAGGACGGCCTCGTTGATGGCGGGGCTACGGCGCGATCACGGTGTAGGAGATGCCCGTGCGAGGCTCGGCCATCCAGGGTGCGACCGTGTCTCGCCAGATCAAGTAGTGCTGCGTCTCCCGGTGAGCTGCCGCTCCGGCCTCGCTTTCATAGGCTTCGTACAGCACGAATCGGCTCGGATCATTCGGGTCCTGCAAGACATCGAATCGCACGTTTTGTGGCTCTCGTACCGAGGCCTCGTGGTTGATTCTGGTGGCCTTGATGAAGTCCCCGATGTGTTCGGTCGCGACGACCACATGAACGCAAGTGACGACCATTGAGTTCATCCGTCTCCAGTGCTCGACATGCGGCGCGGCGTGCGATCACTCGCGCGAGCTGCAGAACCCGCGTCTGGGTGCATCCTCGCGCCGCGTCCGGACGGCGTGCCATCCTCTCTGAGCCGAGGAGGGCGACCGCCATCGCATTGCCGAGCCCCACGCAGGCGACCAGCCAGAGGACACGGCGCGCCGACGGCCGACACTTTCGTTGACGCCTCCGGGGAGGGCGCCGCCCTGGCAAACGAAAAACCCCGCCGGAGCGGGGCTTTCGGGGACGGGAGTGACGGGACTCGAACCCGCGGCCTCCGGATTGACAGTCCGGTGCTCTAACCAATCTGAGCTACACCCCCACGACGCGAGCGGGGCGGGGGCGAGGTGGGCGGTGACGGGATCGAACCGCCGGCCACCTGCGTGTAAGGCAGGCGCTCTACCGCTGAGCTAACCGCCCGAACCGCGTCGGCTCCGTGAAGATACCAGCCGCGCGGCGGCCGTTAGCCTGCGCCCGTGGACCGCGATGCGCTCACCCGCTGGGTCGATTCCTACGAGCGCTCCTGGCGCGCGCCGGGGCTCGCGGGCGTGGACGAGCTGTTCACCGAGGACGCCACCTACGCGACGGCGCCGTTCGAGCCGCCGTTCACCGGGCTCCCGGCGATCCGCGAGATGTGGGAGCGCGGCCGCTCGCCGGGTGAGGAGTTCACGATGTCGAGCGAGATCGTCGCGGTCGAGGGCGACACCGGCGTCGTCCGCGTGCGCGTCCGCTACGGGCCGCCCCACGACCAGGAGTTCCTCGACCTCTGGATCGTGCGCCTCGCCGCCGACGGCCGCTGCGCCGCCTTCGAGGAGTGGCCGTTCTGGCCGCCCGGGACCCGCGGCGGCTACGACCCGGGCCCCGCCTCGTAGGCGATGCCCCAGCGCCCGGTCATCGACTCGCCGGGCCGCAGGACGCGCAGGCCGTCGCCCGAGTTGAAGGCGTCGGGGGCGCAGGTCATCGGCTCCACCGCCAGGCCGCGGCGCCGCTCGCCGGCGGGGAGGGTGTCGCCGGTGAACACCATGACGAAGCCGAAGGCCTCGTCCATCCAGAGCGTCGCGGCGCGGCCGTCCGTGGCGGCGATCCGCACCCGCGCGAGCCCGTCGCCGTCGCGGCGCAGGTCGCTGAGGCAGTGGTCGAGGACCCGGGCGCCGAGGGCCGGCCCGTCGCGCAGGTCGAGGTCTCCCGCCACCGCCCGGCGCTCGCCGATGGGGATGCCGCGCGCGTCGGCGGGGAGCCAGCTGCCGGCGGGGACGCTGACCGAGAGGACGTCGATCGTCTCGGTGCCGAGCGTCAGGTACGGGTGGAAGCCGGCCCCGGCGGGCGCGTCGCCGTCGCCCGCGTTCGCGATGCGCAGCGCGACCGCGAGCCCGCCGTCGCCGAGGGCGTAGCCGAGGCGGAGATCGAGCGCGAAGGGGTAGGCGGGCTGCGGGTGGAGGTGGAGCTCCATCGCACAGCTCGCCGGCCCGCGCTCGGCGACCCGCCACGCGCTCCAGCGCGTGAGGCCGTGGATCGCCGAGCCGGTTGACCGCTCGTTCACCGGGGCCTCGATCTCCCTCCCCCCGGCGCGGTAGCGGCCGTCGGCCAGCCGGTTGGGCCACGGCAGCAGCGCCTGCCCCCGCCCGCCGCCCGCCATCTGGTCCGCGCCGTAGCCGTCGAGGAGGGGCGCGCCGTCGTGCTCGAGGGCGCGGAGCCCCCCGCCGACCTCCACGACGACGGCCCGCCAGGGGCCCTGGCGCAGCTCGACCTGCTCGCCCGACGGCGGCGGTGCGTCGTCCCGCGCGGTCATGGGCCCATCATCCCTGAGCCGGGCCACCGCGTGGCTCGGGACGTGGGCCCGGGCGAGCCGCAGCATCACGCCCGGTAGGTCAGGAACAGCGTTCCGCTCGCGGATGGGGCGAGGTCGAGAAGCTCCAGCCTCTGGACCTCGTCCCGGTCGTCGAAGAGGCGCCGGCCCGGGCCCGCGACCACCGGGGCGACGACCAGCCGCAGCTCGTTGACCAGCCGGGCGCGCAGCAGCGACTGCGCCAGCGCGATGCTGCCGTGGATCCCGATGTCGCCCCCGGGCCGCCCCTTCAGGTCGGCCACGTAGTCCTCCACCGGGGTCGTGACCACGGTCGAGCCGGCCCACTCCCGGGTCAGGGGGCTCGAGGTGACCACGTGCTTGGGCGTCCCGTTGATGAAGCTCGCGAAGGGCTCCATGTCGGACGCGGGCCAGTGCCCGGCCCAGTCGTCGTAGGTCCGGCGCCCCAGCAGCACGTCGTCCTGGGTCCCGATCACGCGCCCGAGGTTGGCGAACATCTCCGGGCCGGCGTCGGGGAACCAGCTCAGGCCCTCGGCGACCCCGTCCAGCGACATCAGCGTATAGAGCACGATCTTCCTCATGGCTTCGGGCCCAGCACGTGGACGACGATGCCCGACGCGAAGGTCGAGGAGTCGAGCAGCCGCAGATGGGTCATGCCGACCCCCTCCATCAGGCGCGTCCCGCCGCCCGCGATGACCGGGAAGACCCAGAGGTGGAGCTCGTCGACGAGGCCGTGCTCCAGGAGGGCGCGGTCGAGCTCGCCGGTGCCGTACTTGAGGAGGTCGCCGCCCGGCTGCTCCTTCAGGGCCGCGACCGCCTCGGCGGCGTCGCCCTCGATGACCGTCGCGTTCCAGGTGGTCTCGGTCAGCGTCCGCGACGCGACGTGCTTCGGCATGGCGTTGATCTTGTCCGTCAGCGGGTCGCCGGAGCGCTGCGGCCAGGCGGCCGCGAAGCCCTCGTACGTCTCCCGCCCCAGCACCAGGGCCTCCGCGGGCTCCATCAGCGCCCAGGCGTATGCCGCGTGCTCGTCGTCCCAGTACGGCGGGCCCCAGACCTGGGGATCACCGATCACCCCGTCCAGGGTGACGAACGTGGACTCCACGAGCTTCGCCATGCGGTCCTCCTTCGGGATCGTGTCCTCCATCAGACGACGAACGGGGCGCATCATCATCGACAGTCGCCGCGGCCCGTACGATCCGGCCGTCAAGCGGCGACCAAAGGAGCGGGCGATGGCGACGGACCGGCGGGCGGAGGTGACCTGGAACGGCGACCTCATGTCGGGGTCGGGAACGATCACGAGCGTGGGCAGCGGGGCCTTCGGGCCGCTCGACGTGAGCTGGCCGTCGCGCACGGAGGAGCCGGCGGGACGCACGAGCCCCGAGGAGCTGATCGCGGCCGCTCACGCGGCCTGCTACTGCATGGCGCTCTCGCACGGGCTCGCGGGCGCCGGCACCCCGCCGGACGAGCTCCGGGCGTCGGCCACGGTGACCTTCGTGCCGGGCACGGGGATCACGAGGTCGGCGCTGACGGTGGTCGGGGTCGTGCCCGGCCTCGACGAGGCCGGCTTCGTCGCGGCCGCCGAGGCGGCCAAGGACGGCTGCCCGGTCTCGGGGGCCCTCACGGGCAACGTCGAGCTGTCGGTCGAGGCGCGGCTGGAGAGCTGAGGGGGGCGGCGCGACTCGACCTCCGGGGGGCAGACGCCGGGGCGCCCAGCTCCTAGGTTCAGCCCCCCGTGGTCTCCCTCGCGAGCAGGCTCCCGGACATCGAGCTCCTCCCGGCGGAGGGGTCGCGGCGCGCCGCGCCGCCGCCCCCGCCCCCGTGGCGGGCGCCCCCGCCGCCGGAGATCGAGCGCATCGGCGGGCCCGGCGCCCTCGCGCGCCGCGGGCATCGGCGCACCCCGCCGGCCCGGCCGGCGCACGGGCCCCGCCGCACCGTCTGGCCGCAGCCGGCGTGGCGTCGCCCCGCGCCCGCGCCGAGCCTCGCCGCCCCGGCTGCGGCTCGGCCGCCGGCCCCGCCTCCCGCGCGGCCGGCGGCAGCCCCGGCCGCCGTGCTCGAGGTGCCGGCCTTCCTCTCCCGCCCTCACCCGCCCGCACCCGCCCTCTCGCCGGCCGCCGCCCTTCCGGCGCCGCCACGGGCCGCCGCGCCGCCCCGGCCCCGCCCGCGCGGCGCCCGCCCGCGCTGGGGGCGGATCGCGGGGACCACGGCGGCCGTGGCCGGCCTCGCGGCGCTGGCGGCGGCGGGCCTGGGAGGCGCCGGCGAACCGGTCGAGCGCACGGCCGCGCCGTCGCCGGTCCCGCCCCTCACGGCCGCGGCCGCCGCCGAGATCCCGCGCGACTACCTCGCCATGTACCAGCAGTTCGGCCTCAGGATGGACATCGACTGGCGCTTCCTGGCCGCGATCGGCGGCCAGGAGTCGGACCACGGGCGCAACCCCTGGGCCGACCAGGTGAACGCGCAGGGCTGCGTCGGCCCGATGCAGCTCGGCGTGGGCGGGCGCTGCGGCGACTTCGTCGGCGCGTGGGGCGTCGACGGCGACGGCGACGGGCGCATCGACCCCCGCGACCCCGCCGACGCGATCGCCACCGCGGCGCGGGGGCTGCGGGAGGGGAAGGGCGCGCCGTCCCGCGGTGGCTCCGCCGAGGGGTACCGGCGGGCGGCCTGCGGGTACTACGGCGCCTGCTCGGACGCCGACGCCGACTACGCGGACGAGGTCATGGCCCGCGCCGCGCGCTACGGGTTCCCCGCCGGCTGAGCGGCCCCGGCCCCGCCCCGCGGCGCGGGACGGGGCGGGAGCGCACCTCAGTAGGGCAGGGCCCGGGGGGCCTCCCCGTTGCCGCCGCCGACCATCGCCGGCTCGGGCGCGGGCTCGGCCGGGACGGGCGCCGGGACGCCCCAGGTCTTCACGCCGAGCTTCCAGAAGCCGCGGACGTTGTTCAGCCGCGCGTCGCGCGAGCCGTCGACCGGGAGCACCCTGCCGTTGAGCAGGGGGGTGAGGTAGGGCGCGAGCACCGCGCCACCGCCGCCGGTGATGACGACGGCGTCCATGTCCCACTCGTCCGCCCAGAGGCGGTTCGCGTCGGCCGCGATGTCCGTGGCCAGCTGGGTCAGGACGTGCTCGATCAGCTTGCTGAGGTCGAAGCTCTCGCCGCGGATCTTGATGCGGCCCTCGTCCATCGCCTCGTAGAGGCGGTAGAGCTCCACGTTGACGCCGCTCTTCTCGCGGATCTTGCCCGCGATGGTCGCGAACGCCCGGCCCACGCCGGTCTCGGTGCTGATGCTGGCGCGCTCGAGGAACGTGCCGCGGTCCGACACCGTGAGGTCGGACGTCTGGAAGCCGACGTCGACGATGCCGACCTTCTGCTGAAGGGTCTGGCGGTCGCCGACCGAGCCCGCGTCGTCGAGCACCATGTCGTACATCGACCCGAAGGGCTGGGGGATCACCTTCACCTCGCGGATCTCGAGCACCCGCCGGCTGCGCGAGCCGTCGGGGGCGATCGCGACGAACGAGTGGCGGTCGCGCAGCAGCCGGGTGAGCTCGTCGCTCGTGCTGCGGAACGTCGAGATGGGCAGGCCGGTGACCAGCCCGACCGGCTCGTCGGAGTCGGTCAGCTCGGCGGCCGTCGCGATCGCGAGGATCTTGGCCGCGTCGGCGATGAAGCGGTCGTGGTCGAGGGTGAACGAGCGCAGGCTGCTCTGGCGCTCGGCGAGGTCGCCGACGAAGAGGCCGCGGTCCTCGATCTCGATGTGGAGGTGGTCGCTGCCGGGACGCGCCTCCGGCATCGGCCCTCCCAGGCGACCGTCGGTCGCCTCGCCGATGACGGACTTCACGACGAGCGAGCGCTCGCCGTCTGTGGCCTTGGTGAAGCCAAAGCCGAGGTCGATTCCTAGGACGTGCACGATTGGGGCCTCCTCCTGGGCGCCGGGGGGCACGAGCCTAGGCTCGGCTCCGAGCGGCGCCTTCCCCCGGAAGGCTGGCGATTCCCTGGTCAAACGTGTGGTTGGGGACCGGGGCAGCGGGATAGCTGTGCCGGATCGTCCACGGGTCGTTCCACCCCTGCCGCGATGACTTCGGCGCCGCACGCCGGTCCTACCGTGCAGACAAACGTCGAGAGGGGGAGCCATGGGACACCCGGTCGTGCACTTCGAGGTCATCGCGCGGGACGCGGACCGCATGCGCAGCTACTACTCCGAGCTCTTCGGCTGGGAGATCGACGCCGACAACCCGATGAACTACGGGATCGTCGCGCGGGAGGGCAACGCGAACGGCGAGGTCGACGCGCCGGGAATCGGCGGCGGCATCGGCGCCGCCCCCCCCGGGTACGACGGCCACCTGACCTTCTACGTGGAGGTCCCCGACGTCGAGGCCGCCCTGGCGGCCGCCGAGCGCCTCGGGGGGACGCGGATGATGGGCCCGGACGAGGTGCCCGGGGCGGGCGTCGAGATCGGCATCCTCATCGACCCCGAGGGCCACACCGTCGGGGTCATGAGGACGCTCGCGTAGCGATCAGCGCGCCGGCGCACGGGCTCGCCGCTCCGCACGCCGAGCCGCTCGGCGATGCGGTCGGCGACCCGCAGCGCGTTCGCGATGATCGTCGCCCCACCAGCGCCCCAGCCGGTGTGGAGCAGCACCGCGTCGCCCGGCTCCGCTGCCAGGCCTGCGCGACGTCGAGCAGCAGTCCCCGGGTCACGACCTGTGGCAGGCTCTCGATGCCCAGCGGAGGTGGTTGAGTCCGTCCATGTGGGTGCCCATCTGCGAGGTCGCCGCGACCTGCTCCACGATCCAGTTGACGCCGTTGCGCCCGAGGCCCTCGCCGCCGGCGTCTCGTAACGCGGCCGCCGGGCGGGGGACCCCTCCTCCGCCATGACCGCCCGGAACCCGCGCGCCGAGGCGCAGGCGCTGCTGGGCGACGGCCTCGTCGCTCGCGTGCTCGAGCCCTCGCCCCCCGCCGCGACCGACCCGGAATGGCTGGCCGACGACCCGGTCTGCGACGGCGGACCGCCCGACGACCGCTGGGTCGCCCCGGTTCCGCTCCCGGCCGGGCGCACATGGGACGACTGGCTGGCCGGCCACCCGGATCGCGCCTCCTGGGCGGCCGACCGCTGGCTCGGCGCGCGGCGCCGCCTTGCCGCGCCGCCTCGGGGCTTCGCCGCCACCCGCCTGGCACTCCACCGGGTCGCGGTCTACGCCATGGCGCCCGCGCGCCGCGACGCCAACGGCAAGGTGGGCCTGCGCTTCACGATGGGCGGCTTCGGCACGCCGTTCTTCGGTGACGACGAGCAGGTCAGGATCGAGGGCGCCCGGATCGTGCGCCAGACGGCAGGCGAGGCGCGCGACGAGGCGCTGACCACCCTGGCCGCCGCCGCCGCGATGACGCTGGACGGGCCCCCCGACCTCGCATGGGCCGAGGGGTTCGACGTCCCTCCGGCCGGCGATCCCGAGGCGCCGCTGGCGATCGACCCGGCCGCCGCGGGGCTGCTGGGCGACTGGTACGGCTTCGCCTGGACCGCCCTGGAGACGCTGCGGGCCGAGCCCGCGTCGGGGCCGTCGGGGCGCACGCAGCTGTGGCCGGAGCACTTCGACGCCGCGGTCAACTGCGGAGACGGGCCGGCGCGGGTTGTCTTCGGCGCCTCGCCCGGCGACGCCGCCGTCGCCGAGCCCTACCTCTACGTGCTGCCCGGCGGGGACGTCGCCGCCGACGGCGAGCTCTGGAACGCGACCGCGTTCACCGGGGCGATCCTGCGCCTCGGCGAGTTCGTCGACGCCGCCGACCAGGGAGCCGCGGCCCTGGCGTTCCTCCGCGGCCGCCGCGACGCCCTGGCGGGCTGATGCGCCGGCTCCACCCCGACCCCGTCGGCCCCGTCAACCCGGCCGACGTCTACGGCGACCCGCCGCAGGCCGAGGGCCGCCCCGGGGTGCGCCTGAACATGATCGCCAGCGCCGACGGCGCCGTGACCGTCGACGGGCGCTCGGGGGGTCTCGGCGGGGCCGGCGACCGGGCCCTCTTCCGCACGCTGCGCTCCCTCGCCGACGTCGTGCTGGTGGGCGCCGGGACCGTCCGCGCCGAGGGATACGGGCCCCCGCGGGGCGGCGGCCACCGGCCCCGCATCGCCGTCGTCACGCGCTCCTGCCACCTCGACTGGAGCGCGCCCCTCTTCGCCGAGCCGACCACCCGGCCGCTGGTCGTGACCGTCGCCGGCGCCCCGCCCGACCGCCTGGCCCGCGCCGGCGAGGTGGCCGACGTGATCATCGCGGGCGCCGAGGGCGTCGACCTGCCGCGGGCGCTGCGGCTGCTGGGCGAGCGCGGCGCGGGCTCGGTGCTCTGCGAGGGGGGCCCGTCGCTCAACGGCGGCCTCGCGGCGGCCGGTCTCGTCGACGAGCTCTGCCTGACCCTCGCCCCCCTGCTGGTCGGCGGCGACTCCCGCCGCATCGTCGCGGGCCCCGCGCTGAGCCCGCCCCCGGGCCTGGCGCTCGCCTCCGTCTGCGCCGACGAGGACTACCTCTTCCTGCGCTACCGCCGGCCCTAGGCGAGGCCGCCTCAGCGCGGCGGCTCGTGGAGCCCGAAGGCCGACCCCTGGTCGTCGCGACAGAGCGCGAAGCGGCCGAAGCGGGCGGCCTCGTCCTCGTCTCCGCCGTGCTCGTCGCCGACCGGCTCGCGCCGGCCGCCGAGCTCCGCGACCCGGGCGAGCGCGGCGTCGAGGTCGTCGACCCGGAAGAAGACGTAGGGGCTCGCGCCCGGGTCGCCCCCGTGCACGCCGGCGCCCACCCCGGCGCCGGAGACCACGGCCCCGCCCGCGATGTCCTCGAAGGTCCAGCCGAGCAGCGCGCCGTAGAACTCCCGCCCCCGCGCCACGTCGCCCACACCGATGGAGATGAAGCTGATCTCTCCGGTCATGATCGATCCCCTCTCTCGCCGTTGGTCGAGAAACTAGACGCAGCCGCGGGCTCGGCTCTTGGACGGAATTGACACCCGCGTAACGCGCCGCTGGTCACCGTCGATGCCGCGGGGTCGGTGGTCGTCGTACACTGACCCACCGATGCCGGACCGCACGCCGAGGGACACGGCACTGGCCTACATGGCCGCCTGGAACGCGATGGACGCCGAGGGGTGCGCGGCGTGCTTCGCCGAGGACGGGGTCCGCGAGGGCCGCATCCTCGCCCGCGCCACGGCCGGCGGGGCGCGCTTCCCGCGCTTCGTGGGCCGCGACGCGATCCGCGAGCGCATCGCCGGGTTCATGGCCGCGGTGCCCGACCTGCGCGTGGAGGTGCTCCGCGTCGGCGAGGGCCCGCCGGGCACGGCGTGGCTCGAGTGGCGCCTGACGGGGACCCACCGCGCCGACTGGGGCGCCTGGACCGCCCGGGGCGAGCGCGTGGACGTGCCCGCGGTCTCGGTCTACCGGTGCGCGGGGGGCCTCATCGCCGAGGAGACCGAGTACATCGACCCCGCGGTGATGATGACGCCCCCGGAGTGAGGCAGGCGGCGACCTGCGGCCGGCGGGGCACGGCCCGCCGCGCCGCAGGTTGAACAGGCCCCTAGACCTCCACCATCCGGCCGCGGATCGCGGCCTCGATCTCGGGCGTGATCTCAGCCGGGGCGCCGTGGTGATCGTGGTTGTGGGCGGCCGCGCGCTTGATCAGCCCCTCGGCCGTGTCCTCGCGGAATGCCTCGGGGCAGTTTTCACAGCTGTACTCGTGCGGCATTGGGAACCCCCCATGTGTCGATGAACGGCGGTCCGGGTTGGGCGCCGACTCCGAGTCGCCCGCCGTTCCGCGACGTTACACCGGCTTCCCGTCGCGGAACAGCCGCACGAGCTCGGGCGCCTGCGTTCTCGAACGACTGCAGGTCGCCCGTGATGCGGCCCGCAGACCGCCGACGCGCATGAGCCGTCGGTGAGACGTTGATGAGCGTCCCCCCATGGGCCGCTGTACGGCGGCGGGGCCATGGGATTACGCTCGCGGCGGGAGACGACCCGGGAGGCGGTCAGATGCCGAAATACGTCAGCTTCTTCAGCTATACCGGCGAGGCGTGGTCGCGGATGATGGAGCATCCCGCGGACCGTGCCGAGGCCGCGCGCGCGGCGATCGAGGGGGCGGGAGGCGAGATCGAGAGCTTCTACTGGATGCTCGGGCGGGCCGACGGGTTCGTGGTGTATTCGATGCCGGACGAGATCGCGGCCGCGGGCTACTCGGCGGCCGTCGCCGCGTCCGGTCGGCTCGCGCGGCAGGAGACGTTCCAGGTGCTCGACATGAACGACGGGCGGCGCGCGCTCGAGCGCGCGCGCGAGGTGTCGCTGGCCTACCGGCCGCCGGGGGCGCCGTCCGACTGGCGGGCGGAGTACGACGCGCTCGTCTGACCCGCACCCCACGGGTCAACGACCTGCTCCGCGATGCCCGGGCCCGGCTCGCCCCTCAGCCCCGCCGCGGCGCGGGAGGGCCTGGGCGGCCGCCGGCCTCCCGGTGCACCCGACTCAGGGCCCCGCCGCGTCGGCGAGGAGCGACTGGCTGCAGTAGACGCCCGGCGCGCGGATCTGGCGCAGCGGCCTGAGCCCGGCCGCCCTCAGCAGCGGGACGGCGTCCTCGAGAGGCCCGCCCCCGGCCTGGAGCCCGGGGGCCAGGCGGCTGCAGAGCCCCCAGGCCCCGCGGTAGGCGCGGCCCGCGCGCCCGCGAGGACAGGAGTGGCTCACGACCAGCACCCGTCCGCCCGGCGCCAGCACCCGGCGCGTCCCCGCGAGCGCGGCGACCGCGTCGGCGCGCGGCAGCAGGTGGACGAGGAAGGCCGTCGCCACCAGGTCGAAGGCGCCGTCCTCGAAGGGGAGCTCACGGGCGTCGGCGACGGCGAGCCGGGCCGGCAAGGCCGCGCCGGCGCGCCGCAGCCGTGCGGGCGCCCGGCGCAGCATCTCCGGAGAGCGGTCGACCAGCACCAGCTCGCGCGGCGTCCCCCCGCGGCGCACCAGCTCCGCGGCCATGGCGCCGGTGCCCGCCGCGACGTCGAGCACGCGCAGCCCCGCGACCGGGCCCGCCAGCCGCGCGCCGGCCCGCAGCGCCCGCCGCTCCAGCGGGAGCTGGAGGTCGTACCACCGCGCGCCGTGCCGGAACAGCCGGTCGAGCGGGTCCTCAGGGATCGACGGCGCCCTCGAAGAGGGCGAAGTGGGCCCCCTGGGGGTCGCGCGCCACCAGGAACCGTCCCGCAGGGACCGCCGTCGCCGGCACGATGACCTCGCCGCCCTCCGCCGCGATCACCGCCGCGGCGGCGTCCAGGTCGGCGACCGTGAAGTAGACGAGCCAGTGCGGCGGGGCGGGCCCGCCGGGCGGCAGCCCCATCATCCCGCCGTTGAGCACCCCGGCATTGTGGAAGCTCCAATAGGCCTGCGGCTCCGGGGCGACCTGGCTCGTGCTCCATCCGAAGAGCCCGGAGTAGAACTCCGCCGCCGCCTGCGGGTCGCTCGTGGTGAGCTGGTTCATGGTCATCGCGCCCGGGTCGTTGACCAGGGCCGCGCCGATGTGGCGCCGCGCCTGCCACACGGCGAAGACGGCGCCTTGGGGATCCTGGAGCAGCGCCATCCGCCCGGCCTCGAGGACGTCGAAGGGCGGCATCACCACCGCGCCGCCCAACTCGGCGGCGCGCGCGGCGGCGGCGTCGGCGTCGGCGACGGAGACGTAGGAGGTCCACGCCGGCGGGGCGCCCGCGGCCTGCTGCGCCTCGGGCATGGCCATCATCCCGGCGACGTCGTGGCCGTCGCGCCGCATCATCCAGTAGCTGCCGGCCGGGCCGGCGGGCGTCTCCTCGCCCTCCCAGCCCAGCAGGACGCCGTAGAAGGCCGCCGCGGCGGCCGGATCGGTCGTGCCCAGGTCGGTCCAGGAGAATGTCCCGGGCGCATAGGACTCGCGCAGGCCCACGCGGCCAACATACCCCGGCGCAACGCCCGGGGCCCTCGGAGGGCACCGTGAGCTGAGACACTGCCCACAGTGGACGCCCGCGCCACCACCGCGGCGGCCGTCGTCGAGGGCCTCTCCGGCATCGAGCCCGAGTGGGCCGCGCTCGCCGGCGGGCTGGACGCACCGCCGTACGCGCACCCGGGATACGTCCGGTGCTGGCTCGAGGCCTACGCGAGCCCCGATCGGCTGGTCGCCGGGACGGCGCGCCGCGACGGGCGGCTCGCGGCCGTCGCGGCGCTGGTGCGGCGCGGCCGCGGGTTGTCGGGCATGCCCCAGGCCGAGGGCGTGAGCATCCTCGGCGACGACCCGGACGCGGCCCGGGAGGCCGTCGCGGCGCTGCTGCGCCTGCCGGTCGCGCGCGCGGTGCTGCGCCCGGTCGTGCCCGGCGACGCGGCCCACGAGGCCATCCGCGCCGGCGCGGCGGCGACCGGGGCGCGCGTGAGCGAGCGGATCGTGGAGCACCACCCGGTGCTCGAGATCTCGGGCTCCTGGGACGACTACCTCGCCGGCTTCACGAGCAAGGCCCGCAGCGAGCTGCGCCGCTCCTGGCGGCGCCTGGCCGAGCGCGGGGAGGTCGCGCTCGACGCGCGCGCCGACCGGGACGCGCTCGACGTCCTCGACGAGGCGCTCGCGCTCGAGGCGGCCGGGTGGAAGGGGCGCGGCGGCACCGCCCTCGCGGTGGCGGAGGCCGACGGCCGCTTCTTCCGCGGCCTGGCCGCGTGGGCCGCCGCGCAGGGCTGGCTGCGGCTCACCACCCTGCGCCTCGACGGGCGCGCCGCCGCCTTCGCGCTGGAGCTCGAGGCGCACGGGGTGCGCTACGGGCTGAAGACGGCCTACGACGAGTCGCTCGCGCGCGTCTCGCCGGGCCGGCTCGTGATCGCGGCGCGGGTCGAGGACGCCTTCCGCTCGGGCTGCACCTCCTATGACTTCGCCGGCCCCGCCGGCCACCACACGGCGCTCTGGACCGATGCGCGCCGCCCCATCGCCGAGGTCACGGTGCACCCGCGCACGCGGCGCGGCGACGCCGCGCGGCTGGTCAACGCGGCCCGCG
Source organism: Miltoncostaeaceae bacterium (assembly GCA_963819845.1). Classification (GTDB taxonomy): domain Bacteria; phylum Actinomycetota; class Thermoleophilia; order Miltoncostaeales; family Miltoncostaeaceae; genus DATAGF01. The sequence goes on along the minus strand of CAWFXQ010000012.1, from coordinate 181,646 downwards.
ACCGCGCCCGCCCCCTGGCCAAGCGGGCCCGCGACGCGATCCGCCGGGGGCGCCGGGGCTGACGCCGCGCGGCCGGGGCCTTCTAGGATGCCCCCATGCGGCTCCTCGAGCGCGACGCGGCGCTCGCCCGGCTGGAGTCCGCCCTGGCCGAGGCGGCCGAGGGCCGCGGGGCGGTGGCGCTCGTCAGCGGTGAGGCGGGGATCGGCAAGAGCAGCCTCATCGCCACCTTCGCCCGCGAGCGCTCCGACGGTGCGCGGGTGCTGCTCGGGGCGTGCGACGACCTCTCCGTCGCTCGGCCGCTGGGCCCGTTCCTCGACATCGCCGCGACCGCCGCGCCGCGGCTGGGCGAGGCGCTGCAGGCGCCGGGGCGTGTCAACGCGTTCGCCGCCGTCCTGGCGGAGCTGAGCCGCGAGCCGCCGACCCTCTGCGTCGTCGAGGACGCCCACTGGGCCGACGAGGCCACGCTCGACCTGCTGACGTACCTCGGCCGGCGCATCGAGGCCGCCCCCGTGCTGCTGCTTCTCACGTTCCGCGACGACGAGTTGGGCCCCGACCATCCGCTGCGCCGGGCGGCGGCGGGCGTGGCGCCGGGGCGGGCACGACGCGTCGAGCTGGAGCCGCTCAGCCGCGAGGCCGTCGCGCAGCTGGCGGGCGGAGGCGACGCGGGTGCGCTGCACGCCGCCACGGGCGGCAACCCCTTCTTCGTGACCGAGGCGATCGGGGCGGGCCTCGACCGCACGCCCCCGACGGTGCGCGACGCCGTGCTCGCCCGCGCGGCGCGCCTCTCGCCGCCGGCGCGATCGGCGCTGGAGACCATGAGCGTCGTCCCGGCGCGGGTCGAGATCGCCGTCCTGGAGCGCTGCCTCGGCGCGGAGGGCGCCGCCGCGGTGGCCGAGGCCGAGGAGAGGGGCCTCGTGGTCGTCGAGGGCGACCACGCGCGCTTCCGCCACGAGCTGGCGCGCCGCGCGGTGGAGGAGGGGCTGCCGGGCGCCCGGCGGCGCGAGTTGAACCGGGTCGTCCTGGCCGCGCTGCTCGAGGCCGGCGCCGAGCCCGCGCGCCTGGCCCACCACGCGGGCGCGGCCGGCGAGCCGGAGATGCTGCTCGAGCACGGGCTCGCCGCCGCCCGCCTGGCCGTGGCCGCGCGCTCGCACCGCGAGGCCGCGGCGCTCTACGCGCGGGCGCTGCAGCACGCCGAGCTGCTGCCGCCGCCAGAGCGCGCCGTCGCGCTGGAGGAGGCGGCGATCGAGGCGTACCACGTCGACGACGCCGACCTCTCGATCGACGCGCAGGTGCGCGCCGTGGCGCTGCGCCGGGAGCTGGGCGACCCCCTCGCCACGGGGGCGGCGCTGCGCTGGCTGTCGCGGTTCCGCTGGTGGACGCAGAACCCCGTCGCGGCCGAGGAGGCCGGGGCGGAGGCTGTCGCCATCCTGGAGCCGCTGCCGCCGAGCCGCGAGCTGGCGATGGCACTGAGCAACCGCTCGCAGCTCGCGATGCTCGGGCAGCGCACCAGGGAGAGCGTCGCGGCGGCGGAGAGGGCGATCGCGCTCGCGGCGGAGCTCGGGGACGAGGAGACCCTCGTCCACGCCGAGACGAACCTCGGGACCGCGCTGATGATGAGCGACGGGGTCGAGACCGGCCGGCAGCTGCTGGAGCGGAGCATCGAGCGGGCGGTCGCCGCCGGGCTGGACGAGCACGCCTGCCGCGCCTTCACCAACCTCGCCTGGAGCGCGAACGACCTGCTGTGGCTCGACGTCGCCGGCGAGATGGCCGACCGCGGCCTGGCGTTCGCGATCGAGCGCGACCAGTGGGGGTTCGTCACGTACCTGAACGCCACGCGGGCGCTCGTCAACCTGTGGACGGGCGACTGGGACTCCGCCGCCGCGCGCGCCGCCGAGTCGCTCGCGCAGGGGGGGCTCACGACCCACCGCGTGCCGAGCCTGCAGGTGTCGGCCCTGGTCGACCTGCGCCGGGGGGGCGACGACGCGGACGAGCGGCTCGCCCGCGCGTGGGAGGTGGCCCGCTCGACCCGCGAGCTCCAGCGCCTGCGCCCGGCCGCCGCCGCCCGCGCCGAGGCGGCCTGGCTGGCGGGAGACCGCGCGGGGGTGGACGCCGCCACGGCCGAGGCCTACGGCCTGGCCCTCAGCGTCGGGAACCACCCCCGCGACCTCGGCGAGCTGGCGGTCTGGCGCGCCCGCGCGGGCCTCCTCGGCGAGGCCCCGGCGCCGTGCCTGGCGCCGTACGCGCTCGAGATCGCGGGCGACCATCGCGCCGCGGCCGCCGAGTGGGCGACGGTCGGGGCGCCCTACGATCAGGCCCTGGCGCTGATCGGCGCCGACGAGCCGGACGCGCTGCTGGAGGCGCTGGCGCTCCTCGACGGCCTGGGCGCCGCGCCCGTCGCGGCCCGGGTGAGGGGGCGGCTGCGCGAGCTGGGCGCGCCGCGCATCCCCCGCGGGCCGCGCGCGTCCACCCGGGCGAACCCGGCGGGGCTGTCGGCGCGCGAGCTGGAGGTGCTCGACCTCGTCGGCGAGGGCCTCACCAACCCTCAGATCGCCGCGCGCCTGGTGCTGTCCGCCCGCACCGTCGAGCACCACGTGGCCTCGGCCCGCCGCAAGCTCGGCGCGGCCTCGCGCGGCGAGGCGGCCCGGGAGGCCCGCCGCCTGGGGTAGGGGTGCGGTCCCCGATGTGGGGGGCCCCGCGGCCCAAGATGGGGGTGGATGACCGATGAGGCGGCGCCGCCGTCCTCGTAGCGTCGTTGGCGCAATCGAGGGGACGGAGAACCGCCATGAACCCGACGCTCATGCAGGACCTGGCCGCCAGCATCGCCGCCGACCGCCGCCGCGAGGGCGAGCGGGCGCGAGCGGCGGGCCGCCTGACGCGCCCCGCCCGGCGCGCCCGGCGGCGCGCCGGCCGGGCTCCCGAGGCCGCGCCGGGCGCCCGGGCTGGGGGGCTGCCGCTGCCGCGGTGAGCGCATATGCTCGCGACGCATGCGCCGCGCCTGCCGCTGGGCCGCCATCCTCGTCGTCGGCCTGATCGCCACCGGGGCCACTGAGAGCGCCGGCGCGCTGACGGTCGCCGCGCCGTCCCCGCCGGGGCAGCTCTACCTCCTCCAGGCCGAGGGAGGCACCCTCGAGCGGGTGCCTGGCGGCTGGCGCCTGACGCTCCGCGACCCCGACGCGACGGTCACGAGCTTCACCGACCGGCCGGCGCGCGTCGGGTCGGCCCAGCGGCTGCGCCGCTTCGTCGCGGGCTGGGCGAGGGCCTTCGCCGGCGACCCTCCCAACGCCGCGCTCCAACTCGACCGCGCGCCGGTCGGCCGCGACGTCGTGCTGCTCGAGCTGCGGCGGCCCCGGTTCCACGCGGCCGCCGGGACGCTCACCTTCCGCGCCAGGCTGCTGACGAGCACCCGCCGGACGCAGCTGCGCGCCATCGCCCGTCGGGCCGACCCCCGCGTGGCCCGCAGCTTCGGGAGGGCGTCGCTCTTCATCGACGACGGCCCGTCGTCGATCGGCTACGTCGTCACCGTCAGCGTGGTGGGCCCCCCGATCGGTCCCGCGGTGTTCTCGCTCGCCCTGACCAACTCCCGGTTCCAGGAGGACGCCCAGATCCAGGACACGCTCCTGTTCGGCCAGGGCACCACCCCCGCGTACACCTACGCCTTCTCGGCCACCGCGCTGACGCTCGGCCTCCCGGCCGGCGGCTCAGCTGCCGCCGTCGTGCCCATCGACCTGCCTGCCGGCGGCTCCACGGTGCAGGCGACCGTGACGCTGTCGCCCGGCTTCGTCGCACTCTTCTCCAGCGAGGCGGGGAACGTCGAGGCAACCCAGAGCGGCCCGATCGCCATCCCCGCGCCGCCCCCGCCCGGGTAGGCCGGGTCAGCCGTCGAGGACGGCGAGGTCGAGCCGGCGGAGGCGCTCCGGGTCGGCGAGGATGTCGATCGCCACGATCCGCCGGCCCCTGACCGTCACGCCCCCCACCGAGAAGGGCGCGCCGTCGCGCGTCGAGACGACCCCGGCCGCGCCGTTGACGAGCGCGGGCCGCACGATCAGGCCCAGCCCCGAGTAGGCGAGGGCCTGGCCGGCGACGGCCGTCGCCCCGCGCACCTCCCTCGAACCGCCCGCCAGGGGGCCGAAGTCCACGCGCAGCACGACATCCGGGTCGAGCACCTCGAGCAGCGCCGCGAAGTCGCCGTCGCGCGCGGCCGCGAGAAAGGCGTCGACCACCTCGCGCTGGACGTCGAGGCCGGCGTCGGGGACCGCCCTCTCGCCCTGCACGCGGCGGCGCGCGCGGCTGGCGAGCTGGCGCGCCGCCTCGGGGGAGCGGTCGACGATCGGCGCGATCTCCTCGAAGGGCACGGCGAACATGTCGTGGAGCACGAACGCGAGCCGCTCGGCGGGGGAGAGGGTCTCGAGGACGACCAGCAGGGCGAGGCCCACCGAGTCGGCCAGCAGGGCCTCGTGCTCCGGGTCCGTGCCGTCGGCGCGGTCGACGATCGGCTCGGGCATGTGAACGCCGATCGGCTCCTCGCGCCGGCGGTCGCGCGAGCGGAGCATGTTCAGCGAGATGCGAGCGACGACGGTCGTCAGCCATGCGCCGAGGTTCTCGATCCCGCCCGGGTCGGCGCGGCTGAGCCGGATCCAGGCCTCCTGGACCGCGTCGTCCGCCTCGGTCAGCGAGCCGAGGACCCGGTAGGCCACGGCCCGCAGGCGGTCGCGGTGCTCCTCGAACAGCTCGGCCTGCCGGCCGCGCCCATCCATCGGTCACATCCCTCCGTCGCGCGGGGTCGTGCACATGAGACCCGCGAAGGCCGGTCGATGTGACCGGCGAGAGGAGGAGGGCACGATGAGAATTTCTGGTCGCGGGGGCGAGCGGCGCGATCGGCCGCCGGCTGGTCCCGTTGCTGATCGACCGGGGGCACGAGGTCATCGGCACCTTCAGGACGCCGGGGAACGACGATCGCGTGCGGGCGCTGGGGGCGGAGCCGGTCGCCCTCGACCTGCTCGACGCGCGCGCCGTGCGCGCGGCCGTGCGCGAGACCCGGCCACAGGCGATCGTCCACCAGGCGACCGCTCTGGCGGGCGTGCGCTTCTCCCGGCGCCTCGACCGCAGCTTCGCGCAGACGAACCGGCTGCGGACCGAGGGCACCGACGCGCTGCTGGCCGCCGCGCGCGAGGCGGGGACGGGCCGGTTCGTCGCCCAGAGCTTCGCCAGCATGCGGTACGCGCGCGAGGGCGGGCCGGTCAAGGCCGAGGACGACCCTCTCGACGCCGCCCCCATCGCGGGGATGCGCCAGACCGCGGCCGCGATGAGCCACCTCGACCGGGCGGTCACGGACGCCGGGGGGATCGCGCTCCGCTACGGCGTCTTCTACGGCGACGCCGACGACGGGCTGGTCGAGCCGGTGCGCGGGCGGCGGTTCCCCATCGTCGGAAACGGCGGCGGCATCTCGTCATTCATCCATCTCGACGACGCCGCCGCGGCGACCGCGCTCGCCCTCGGCCCGTCGCCAGCTGGGCCGGGAGCCGCGCCACCCGAGCTGGCGCCAGGGTTTCGCGGCGGCCTACGCGCCGGCCGGCGCGGAGCCCATGCGCACGGTGTCACATCACTAGGATCGGACCCATCGCCGACGGGGAGGCGCGCATGGGGACGGGGCACGAGGATCTCGCGGCCGTGCCGTTGGCCGCGGCCGCTCGGGCGAGGGGCTGGTCAGACGCGCAGGTGTACAACGCGCGGCGCCTGATCGACGGCGGGCTGGGCGAGCGCCTGGGCTACAAGTCGTTCGAAGAGACGACGCTCGGCGACGGCGAGGACGCGCTCGAGGGCGAGGCCTGGGTCTACTACCTCTACGAGGAGCGCATTCAGGAGGTGCACGACCTGATCTGACCGTCCGAACCCGCGAAGCAGTCCCGCCACCTTCGGCGGCCTGAGACCCGCCGGCCGTGGCGGGCCTCAGGCTCGGAACTCGGCCTTCAGTCCGTTCCCCAGGGGTTGTCGATCACGAACCGCCAGGTGCCGTCCGCCTGGCGACGCAGGACATCCGCGTTGTTCGCCGTCAGCCGCACCGGCTCCCCGTCCGGCCCCGTGCCGTTGAACGACCAGTTGCCCGTCACGAGGGCCAGGTCGTCCACCTCGAGGACCCGTGTCACCTCGAGGTCGAGCTCGCCCTTCATCGAGATGAAGCCGGCCAGCGCCTCGCGGACGCCGGGTGCGCCGTGGGCGAGGCTCCCGGGCTGGGTCGCGAACGCCGCCTCGCTCTCGTAGAGCGGCATGAGCGCCTCGAGGTTCCCGGTGTTGATTCCATCGACGATCGTCTCCAGCACCTGCTCAGGCGTGGCCGTGGACATGCGTGCTCCTTTCGAGTAGTTTCACGACACAGTACTGAGTCGCGGAATGCACCCTACGCCGCCGCGAAGGATGTGTCAACATTGAGGACACTGAGATGAGTCACGAAATCACGCCCACGCGCAAGTACGAGCTCAAGAAGCGCGCCGAGCAGATGGCCGAGACGCACCTGCGGATCACCGAGGCGGCCATCGACCTGCACGGCACGGTCGGGCCGTCCCGCACGACGCTGAGCGCGGTCGCCAGGCGCGCAGGTGTGGAGCGCCGGACCCTCTACCGCCACTTCCCCACCGAGGCCGACCTGTTCGTGGCGTGCTCGACCCACTACTTCGACGCCAACCCCTGGCCGGATCTCGCCTCATGGCGCGCGATTCGCGACCCGCACCGGCGACTCGAGCAGGCGCTCGACGAGCTGTACGCCTACTACGAGCGCACCGAGCCGATGTTCAGCAACGTCCTCCGCGACGCCGAGCTCGTCGACTTCGCCCGCGACGCCATGGTCCCGCTGCAGGCGTACCTCGACGAGGCCGCCGAGATCCTCGCCGTCGGCCGTCCGGTCCGCGGCCGCAGACGGCATCTGCTCCTCGGGGCGTTGCGCCACGCCCTCGCCTTCTCCACGTGGCACTCCCTCGCGGCCGCCGGCATCACACGAGCAGACGCCGCCACGCTCGTCACCGCACTCGTCGACGCCGCGGCCACCCCACGCGGCCGCACGTCACAGTCGGGCGGGATGCCCCCAACGCGATCCGGACCCGTGCCGCCGCCGTGACAGGGCGGTCAGGGAAGGCGTGAGGTGGCGCCCTTTCGCGAGAGGGAGGAGGTGAGCGGATGGGCTGCTACGTGTTGGGTTTCCAGGAGATTGACCAGACGCGGTTCGCGCTCGTTGGCGGCAAGGGCGCGCACCTGGGGGAGCTTTCGCGGATCGACGGCATCCGTGTGCCGGCCGGCTTTTGCGTGACGACGGACGCCTTCCAGCGGATCATGGCGGAAGCGCCGTCGATCGACGATCGGCTCGATCGGCTGTCGCGCCTGAGGCCGGACGACCGAGAGGCGATCCGCGCGCTCAGCGCGGAGATCCGCCGGGCCCTCGAAGGGATCGCCATCCCTGACGATCTGGCGGCGGCGATCACCCGCCCGCTCGCCTGGCTCGGCGAGCACGCCGCCTACGCCGTCCGATCCAGCGCGACGGCGGAGGACTTGCCGACGGCATCCTTCGCGGGCCAGCACGACACCCACCTGAACGTCGTGGGCGCGGCGGGGGTCCTTCAGCAGGTCAGCCGGTGTTGGGCCTCGCTCTTCACCGAGCGGGCCGTGACCTACCGCCTGCAGAACGGCTTCGATCACCGGAAGGTCCACATGGCCGTGGTCGTTCAGCAGATGGTCTTCCCGCAGGCGGCCGGCATCCTGTTCACGGCCGACCCCGTCACCTCCAACCGGAAGGTCGCCTCCGTGGAGGCCGGCTTCGGCCTCGGCGAGGCCCTGGTCTCCGGCCTGGTGAACGCGGACGTCTACAAGGTGCGAGACGGCGAGGTCGTCGCCAAGGCGGTCGCCACCAAGCAGCGTGCCATCTACGCCTCGCCGGCAGGCGGGACGCAGGAACAGGCGATCGAGCCGGAGCGGCAGGAGCAGCCGGCACTGACGGATGCGCAGGTGGTGCGGCTCGCGCAGCTGGGTCGGCGGATCGAAGCGCACTTCGGCCGCCCTCAGGACATCGAATGGTGCCTGGTCGACGATGGCTTCCAGATCGTCCAGAGCCGGCCGATCACCACGCTGTTTCCCATCCCCGCGGCCGGCGACCGAGAGAACCGCGTGTACGTCTCCGTCGGTCATCAGCAGATGATGACCGACCCCATGAAGCCCCTGGGGCTCTCCCTGTTCCAGCTGACGGCCTTACCGCCGATGTACGAGGCCGGCGGGAGGCTGTTCGTCAACGTCACCCGGCGCCTGGCCTCGCCGGCGAGCCGCGCAGGCCTCCTGGAGGTCCTCGGGAAATCCGATCCGCTGATCAGGGACGCGCTGCAGACCATCCTCGACCGCGGCGACTTCATCCGGTCGCTCCCGGACGAGGGTCCCGGCGGAGCGCCGGCCGGCGGCCCGCCCGACCCGATCGAGACCGATCCGGCAATCGTCGCCGAGCTGATCGGGCGCAACCAGGCCTCGATCGCCGGCTTGAAGCGCGACATCCGGACGAAGTCCGGATCGGCGCTGCTCGACTTCATCCTGGCGGACATCCAGGAGCTGAAACGGATCTTGTTCGATCCGCAGAGCCATCAGGTGTTCATGGGGGCGATGGAGGCCACGTGGTGGCTCAACGAGCATCTGGAGGCGTGGCTGGGCGAGAAGAACGCGGCCGACACGCTCACGCAGTCCGTCCCCCACAACGTCACGTCGGAGATGGGTCTGGCGCTCCTGGACGTCGCGGACGCGATCCGCCCGCATCCGGAGGTGGTGGCCTTTCTGCAACACGTGGAGGACGAGGGCTTCATGGACGAGCTGGCCACGCTTGCGGGCGGGCGGGAAGCGCGAGACGCCATCCGGGCCTTCCTCGACAAGTACGGCATGCGCTGCGTCGGCGAGATCGACATCACGAAGCCGCGTTGGAGCGAACGCCCCACCACGCTCGTGCCCGTGATCCTCGGCAACATCAAGAACTTCGAGCCGTGCGCCGGCGAGCGGCGCTTCGAGCAGGGGCGGCAGGAGGCCTGGAAGAAGGAACAGGAGCTGCTGGAGCGCTTGCGGGCCTTGCCGGACGGGGAGCGAAAGGCCGAAGAGGCCAAGCGGATGATCGACCGGATCCGGACCTTCATCGGGTACCGGGAGTATCCGAAGTACGGCATGGTCAGCCGCTACTTCGTTTACAAGCAGGCCCTGTTGGAGGAAGCCGAGCGGCTCGTGCAGGCCCACGTGCTTCGTGAGGTGGAAGACATCTTCCACCTCACGTTCCAGGAGCTCGTCGACGTCGTGCGCACGAACCAAGTGGATGACCAGCTCATCCGCCGGCGCAAGGACGCGTTCAGGTCGTATGACGCGCTCACGCCGCCCCGGGTGCTCACGTCGGATGGCGAGGTCGTCGCCGGGGCGTACCGACGCGACGATTTGCCGGCCGGCGCGCTGGTCGGCCTACCGGTTTCCGCCGGGACCATCGAGGGGCGGGCCCGCGTCATCCTGGACATGGCGGAGGCCCATCTCGAAGCGGGCGACATCCTGGTCACCGCCTACACCGACCCCAGCTGGACGCCCCTGTTCGTCGCGATCAAGGGACTGGTGACGGAGGTGGGGGGCCTGATGACCCATGGCGCGGTGATCGCACGGGAGTATGGCTTGCCGGCCGTCGTGGGGGTCGAGCATGCGACCCGGCTGATCCGGGATGGGCAGCGGATCCGCGTGCATGGAACGGACGGGTACGTCGAGATCCTGCCCTCGCCGGGCCAGCCCGACAGGTAGCTGGGCTGCACGTGGTCGGTCAGCCAGACGCCCGTTGGCGGCCTGGTAGAGCGTGGCCGGCCGCGTTCATGGCCGCCGCGTCCACCGTCAGGATGAGGGGCCCTACTCAGGGCGCGCCGCAGTCAATGCCAACGGGTGCCAATTTCGTCTGAGGGGCGGCAGTTGGCGGCGGGCGATGGCGAGATCGGACTCCGCAAGAAATGAGGCTGTTGCGGCCATTTCGATGTTGTCGGCCAGTGCCCCCAACGGGATTCGAACCCGTGCCGCCCGCGGAAGGCGCTCGGGATGGCAGTCCTCCGCCGGCCACGGCGGGCGGGCTCGACCCTACCCCGGCCCGCGAGCGTCGTCATCCTTCCGGCAGGTGACGAGGGCCTCGACGTAATCCCAGCGGTAGCGGTCGGGGACGTCGGCGACGCGCTCCTCGAGCTCTCTTAGGAAGTCGGCGAGGAGAGCCGGGCGCGCGCGCCTCGCCCTCGCGCGCGAAGGCGCGGAGCAGGAGCGGCCCGCCCCACGCGGTCACGCTCTGCACGTAGCCCCGCGCGAACACGGCGGGGTCGTCATGCCGGTAGGGGTTGTCGAGGCGGAAGAGCTCGGCGCTCTCGAGCTGGAGGCCGCCGACGCGCCCGCCGCCCGTCTCGAAGGGAGCCCGGATCTCGTCGAGCGTGCGACTCCACACCGGAACAACGACCGCGGCCACTGTGGCGGCGCCGATACGCCCCGCGCGGCGCCAGTCGGCGAGCAGCCGGTTCATGTCCCCGACGAGCTCGACGTAGACCCCCGTCCTGTCCGGGCACGAGGCGGGGGAGGCCGGGACCGCGGCGATGAACCGGCCGCCCGGCGCGAGCTCCACGGCGCGCATCTCGAGCAATCGCCCCCACTGCCGCGCCGCGGCCACGCGCCAGGCGCGCCGCTCGGCCTCGTCTACGTGGTCCGGGTAGCCGGGGAAGACCGAGCCGCTCGAGGCCAGGCCTGCCGCGTCGGCGACCCAGTGCATCGCCGTCCCGGTGACCGCGACGTGCACGGTGCCCGACGGCAGGCAGGGCGCCTGTTGGAGGGGGATGCCCGCCAGGCTGATCACGACGGCGGGGGGCGGGTCGCGCCCGACCGCTCGGCGGCAGCCCTCGCCGTGGGCCTCCGGCGAGGCGTAATGGGCGCCCGTGCCTGTATCGACGGCCCCCAGGCCGGCGTCACCCGATGCGGGGATGACGACGACCCCTCGGTCGTCCGCCGCGTCACCGAAGGCGTCCCGCAGGTGGCCGGCGGCGACCCCCCACGCGTTCGTCGGGAGATCGACGAGCGCGTAGATCAGCGGCCGGCCGGCGCGCTCCTTCGCGAGATCGCGGATGAGGCCGTGCGAGTTGAGCCCGTCGGCGGCGCCGAGATCGGCCACGCGGAGCACCGGCTCGTCCGCGAGCCGCCGCGCGGCGGCCATCACGGCCGGATGGGTGGCCTCAAACGCTGCGCGCTGCGAGAGCGCGTGCCGCGCGTAGTCGTCCGCCATGCTCGAGAGCTCGGGGCGAGATGACGGCGTGAGGCTTCCTTCCGGACGGCGCCGCCTCGGTCCCGGCGGTGGGAGCACGCCGATCGTCCCACATGGTCGGCATGCGGTCCAAGCGCGAGCTCCGGCCTCGCCGCGGCCCACCGCATCCGGCGTTGCGGCCGCCCGACTCCCAGCGTCACGTCTGCGGGTGAGCCCGGCGTGTACCTCGTCGGTGAGGATGGCCCGAAGCACGTGATGGGGCGGCGGGGGGTCACAATCGGGGGTCGGGCGAGATCGGCTTCGCCATGCCGCTTCTCAGTCTATGGTGGCGAAGATGCCCCCAACGGGATTCGAACCCGTGCCGCCGCCTTGAAAGGGCGGTGTCCTGGGCCGCTAGACGATGGGGGCCCGGAAAGCAGAGGGGCCCGGGACCGCTGATGCGCCGTCCCAGGCCCCCGGTGGCAGCAGTGGATTGCTGAGGGGCGCTGTTGGGCTCCCCGTCGCTGCCGCTTACGCGTAGGGGCGCGCCCCTAGCTACTGCCACCTCCACTGGTGCTATGCAATAGGACCACCTCCTTTCCGTGGTGAGAAGAAGATAGCGGCGGCGGCGGCCGCCGGTCCAGGTGACCGGCGTCGGGATCCGTAACGACCCGCCGGTAGGGTTGCCCCGTGCCGGACGTTGACCTGATCGTCATCGGCGCCGGCATGGCCGGGATGAACGCGGCCGCCCGCGCGTCCGAGGCGCAGGCGAGCGTGGCCGTGATCGAGCGCGACCGCGTCGGGGGGACCTGCCCGATCCGCGGGTGCATCCCGAGCAAGGCGCTCATCCGCAGCGCCGAGGTGGCCCACGAGGTGCGCACCGCGGCCGAGTACGGCGTGCGGGTGGAGGGCTTCTCCGTGGACGTCGGCGCGGTCATCGGCCGCGTCCAGGCGATCGTGGACCGGGGCGCCGACGGCGCGCGCTCGTACCTCGAGTCGCTGCCCGGCGTCCGCCTGGTGATGGGCGAGGCCCGCTTCGAGGAGCCGGGGGTCGTGACCGTGGCCGGCGAGCGGCTGCGGGCGCCGCGCGTGGTCATCGCGGCCGGGGCGGCGCCGCGGCCGCTGCCGGTGCCGGGCCTCGAGGAGACGGGCTACCTCACCAGCGACGACGTCCTCACGCTGCGCGAGCTGCCCGGGCGGCTGCTGGTGGTCGGGGCCGGGCCGATCGGGCTCGAGCTGGGCCAGGCGCTCGGCCGCCTGGGCTCGCGCGTCACGATGGTGGAGGTGACCGAGCGCCTCCTGCCCCCGGGGGAGCCGGAGGTCGGCGAGACGCTCGCCGGGCTGCTGGCCGAGGAGGGCATCGAGCTGCTGCTCGGCGCGGGCATCGCGCGGGCCGAGCGGCGCCCGGACGGCGGCCCGCGCCTGGTCGTGGAGCACGACGGCCGCACGCGGCAGCTCGACGGTGACGCGATCCTGCTCGGCGCCGGGCGGGGCCCGTCGGTGGAGCGGCTGCGCCTGGAGGCGGCCGGTGTGGAGGGGAGCGCGAAGGGCATCCCGGTCGACGCGCGCCTGCGCACGTCGCAGGACGGCCACTTCGCCGCCGGCGACATCCTGGGCCCGCCGTTCGGCGCGTTCACGCCGACCGCGCGGCGGCTGGGGCGGGAGGCGGTCGACAACGCCCTCGGCCTCGACCCCCACGACGTCAGCCGCGAGGACGGCCCGACGGCGATCTTCACCGACCCGGAGCTCGTGACCATCGGCTTCACCGAGGAGCAGGCGCGCGCGGCCGGCCACGACGTCGGCGTCGCGACCTCCGGGTTCTCGGGCGGCAAGGCGCGGGCCTGGGGCCAGGAGCGCGGCGTGGTCAAGGCCGTGGTCGACCGGGCGGCGCGGCGCATCCTGGGCGCCCACGTCCTCGCATACCACGCCGCCGACCTGATCCACCCCGTCGCCGTGGCCATGCAGGCCGGCGCCGCCGACCCCCTGCTCGACGCCGTCCACATCCACCCGACCCTGGGCGAGCCGGTGCAGGGCGCCGTGCGGAGCGCCTTCGGCTAGGAGCGGGCCCGGTCCTTTGCGCGGCGCGGGCGATCCCTGCGACGTACCGGCGGCGCACCGGGCGGGCTCAGCCGGCGGCCTGAAAGCGGTCGACCTCCGCCCCCGTCAGCCGCTCCCACTCGGCGGCCCGCGGGAGGGCGATGAAGGAGTCGCCGGGACCCGGCAGCGCCAGCGCGTGGAGGGCTCCGCGGATGAGGTGGTAGCCGGCGTCGATGCCGAGCGCGCGCATGCGCTCCACGCCGCGGCGGGACTGGCGTGGCGAGACGCCGAAGGGACGGCCGTCGATGGAGCCGTGGATGACCGCCGCGCGGCGGCCCACCAGCGTGTCGAGGCCGATCTCGCGGGGCAGCCAGGGGGCCAGCCCGACGAACGTGATCACCGCCGGGTGGGCGGCCACCGCCACCGAGACGGCGCCGCCCATCGAGTAGCCGAGCAGGGCGACCCTCGCCGCGCCGTCGCCGGCCACCGTCTCGAGGGCCGCGTGGGCGTCCTCGATGCACAGGTCCAGTCGCGTCCACGAGCGGACGCGGTAGCGCACCTCGTAGAAGGCGACCTCGGGGCGCGCCGGCGCCAGGCGGCCCACCAGCCAGTCGATCGACGTGCTCCAGTCGCCCTTCAGCGCGCGCTTCACCCCGCCGTTCAGGCACAGCACGGCGGGCGCGCCCGCGGGCCCGGTGCGGCGCATCTGCGCGCCGCTCGCCAGCTCCACCGCCTCGTGGCGCAGGGCGGCGGCTACCGGCTCGCGAGGGCCGCCGCGCCCAGAGCGACGAAGCCGAGGGTCATCGCCGCGACCTTGGGGCGGCCGCGCGCGTAGTTCGCGGTGTCAACCAGGTCGAACAGGATGCGCGCGCCGATCGCCGGGCGGGGGTCGGACGACAGCGCCAGGGCGAGGCCGTTGCCGATGTCGCGCACGCCGAGCGCGCGCACCTCGGCCTCGCTCGCGCCGATCATCTCGGCCATGGGGCCCGTGCGCAGCAGCGCCAGGCCGGCCCACAGGGCGCAGCCTCCGGCGAGGGCGAGCGCCATCGCCCGTTGGGGAATCGGGAGCACGGCGGCGAGGATACAAGCCGGTGAATTCGCCCCGCCCCCCGGTCGGCGGAGGGCCCGATCACGTCGCGGGCGATCCTAGGGCCGGGTCCGCGCGATCCAGCCCAGCAGATCGTCGAGGCGGTGGGCCCAGACCAGGGTGAGGCCCCGCGCCTGGGCGTCCTCCAGGTTGCGCCGCTTGAAGACCCCCGCCAGGACGGCGGCGGGCACGACCTGGCTGCGGCCGAAGTCCTGGAGCCAGGTCTCGGCCTTGCTCGCCGCCTCGTGGTTGACGCGCTTGTAGGAGTTGGTGGCCGAGTTCGACGCCTTGCACTCCAGGGGCATCCGCCGCCGGTCCCAGAGCCCCACCACCAGGTCGGCCTTGCGGTCGCCGAAGGTGCGCTCGGTGCAGAACTCGCCCGGGCCGGGCGCCTCCTCGAGGGTCCGGATGACCCGGGGAGGGTGCACCTCGCGGAAGCCCGCGCCGCGCAGCGCGTCGGCCACCGCCGTCTCCTGGGCGACGCGGGCCTCGTTGCGGCGCAGCGTGCGCACCCGCTCGGTCGCCATCAGCGCCGCCGTCGCGAGGGCGGCGGCGGCCTTCTCGTCCTCGTGCGGCTCGCGGCGCTCGGCGACCCAGGGGAAGCGGCGGCTGTCGAGGCCGGCCAGGACCGTGTCGACCACCCGCGCCGCCGCGCCGGGGTCGGTGCGCAGCGCCGTCGGGGCGACGCTCGTCTGGGCGATCACGCGCAGGTCGTCAACCGAGATGAACGGCCCCGCCAGGAAGCGGAGCGCCTCGGTGTAGCGGGCCTCGGAGACGACCTCGCCGGCCCGCTCGCGCAGCTCGGAGAGGTCAACCGTCAGCTCGATGAGCTCCTCCACCGTGCCGAGGCACTCGTCGAGGTGCGCGGGGTACTGCTCGAGCGGCTCCGCGAACCGCTCCCGTCGGAACGCCTCGACGGCCGCGGCGATGTCGCGGTCGAGCGCTTCGGCGCTCCAGCGCGGCGGCGCCGCGAAGGCGGAGCCCACGCTCACGCGGCGGGGGCGCGCGGGTCGGGGACCGGGAGCCGCTCCATCTCGCGGGGCTCGAACTTCGTGAGCCCGCCGGCGTAGGTGCGGCCGTCGTGCACGCTCACGCCGTGCCGCAGCGCGGCCACCAGCCGCTCGATCGCGTCCTCGGGCAGCTCGACGCGCGGGTAGAGCCCGTGGGCGATGTTGATGTGGCGCGCGCCCGCCAGGTTGCGCGTGAAGGCCGGCGGGCGGCGGGCCATGTAGGTGGCGAGGATCGGCGCGGGCGGGCGCAGGCCCACGGCCCACCAGCTGCGGCGGGCCCGGGCGATGTAGCCCTCGTGCGCCCCCTCGCGGCGGGCGCGGGCGAGGAAGGCCTCGATGCTGCGCAGCTCGGCGCCGGAGAACGCCCCCAGGTCGGCGGGCAGGTCGACCACCAGGCGCAGGTGCCCGCCGGACGCCAGGGCCGGCCCAGCCTCGAAGATCTCCCGGGCCCGGGTGACCGCGGGGAAGAGCACCGTGGGCGGCAGGCCGCTCTCGCCCGGGCGCACCACCCAGGTGGAGTTGCGGCCGGTCACGGCGCCGCGGTGCACGCGCACCAGGTCGCCGAGCTGCACGTGGCCGTCCGGCACGGCCCGCGCCGCGCGCGTGAGCGGCGACCAGCGGCGGGCCTCCCGCAGGCGCTCCGCCGGCACCGGCCGGCCCCCCTCGAGCGCGCCCAGGCGGCGGGAGTCGGCCACCCGGCGCAGCCGCACGGCGGCCGGGCGACGGCCGGCGCGGAAGCAGGTGATCGCGGCGGTGACGGCCGCGTCGTCGAAGGGGAGCGCGGTCGGCTCGATGACGTGGACGGCCTGCCCGCCGAGCCCGTCCAGGAGCAGCTCCCGCACCAGGCGTCCGTAGTTCGTGTCGAGCCACTCGGACGAGGTGAGCAGGGCTCCGCGGTCGCCCGGCCGGGCCTGCGCGGCGGTGGCCAGGACGAAGTGGACGTGGAGCCCGGCGAGCCGGCTCGCCTCGAGGCCGTGGGCGCGGGCCGACAGCGCTAGCCACTCCTTCCAGCCGGCGTCGATCTGGTGGTGGCGCACGTAGGGCGGGTTGCCGATGTAGAGGGTCGGCCCGTCGAGGGCCGGGACGGCCGTCGCGCGGTAGTCGGCGACCCAGACCTCGGCGCGGCCGGCCAGCCCGGCGGCGGCGAGGTGGCCGCGGCAGAGCGCGGCGGCCAGCGGGTCGAGCTCGACGGCGAGCAGCCGGGCGTCCGGGAAGCGCCGCCCCGCGGCGACGGCGAACCGCCCGGAGCCCGCCCCGGGGTTGACCACCCGCGCGGGCGGCCCCTCGCCCGCCGCCCAGGCCACCATCGCGTCGACGATCGCCGGAGGCGTGTAGGTGGCCCCGTCGCCGCGCCGCCGCTCCGGCGGCCGCAGGCGGCAGAACGCCTCGCCGAGGGGGTCCCGGCCCGCGGCGATGGCGTCCCGCAGCGACCGCGCGAGCCCGGGCGGCGGGGCGGGAGGGTCCAGAGCGCGCGCCAGCGCCGCCTCCTGCGGCGACCACCCGGCGACATCGCGCGCTCCCAGGGCCAGGGCGGCGCCGAGCAGGGCCGGCTCGGAGGCGAGCGCGGCCGGGTCGGATTCCGGCTCGGTCGGCGACACGCGGGCGAGTGTATGGCCGTCGGCGGACGCCCCGCCGCGGCGGCCTCCGCGTAGAATCCGGCGTCCCGGCCCGATGCCGGGCCTCCCCATGCGCTGGCGCAGAACACCGGGCAGCGGCTCCGGCATCGAGGACAGGCGCGCCTCCGGCGGCGGCGGCTTCGGCCGCATGCCCGGCGGCCGCATCGGCGGCGGCATCGGCGGCGCGGGCATCATCGGCGTCATCGTCGCGCTGCTCGTCGTGTTCCTCGGGGGCGGCGGCAGCCGCGCCTTCGACGTCGGCCCCAGCCTCGACACCTTCGAGCCCGCCGCGCCGGCCACCGAGAACACCATCGAGGACGGGCCCGATCCGGAGTCCGAGCTGCGCGACTTCGTCGCCTTCGTCGTGAACGACGTCCAGAACTCGTGGGACCAGGCCTTCCAGCGGGCCGGGCGGGCCTACGAGCCCACGACGCTGGTGCTCTTCCGCGGCGGCGTCAACACGGCCTGCGGCAGCGCGACCTCGGCCGCCGGGCCCTTCTACTGCCCGGCCGACCGCAAGGTCTACCTCGACCTCGCCTTCTTCCGGGAGCTCCAGGACCGCTTCGGCGCGCCCGGCGACTTCGCCCAGGCCTACGTGATCGCCCACGAGTTCGGCCACCACGTCCAGAACCTGCTGGGCATCCTGCCCGAGGTCAACGCCGCCCAGCTGCGGAACCCGCCGGACGCCAACGAGCTGTCGGTGCGCCTCGAGCTGCAGGCCGACTGCCTGTCCGGCGTCTGGGGCCACTCGGCCTATCAGGACAACCTGCTGGAGGAGGGCGACCTCGAGGAGGGCCTCGAGGCGGCGGCGGCCGTCGGCGACGACCGCATCCAGTCCCGCTCGTCGGGGATCGTCAACCCGGAGAGCTTCACCCACGGCACCTCCGATCAGCGCAAGGAGTGGTTCCTCAACGGCTTCAACGGGGGAGACGTCTCCTCCTGTGACACCTTCTCCTGAGGCCATGCCCCGCCGGGTGCTGCTGCTGCGGGGGGTGAACGTGGGCGGGGCGAACCCGATCGCGATGGCCGACCTGCGGGCGCTGCTGGAGGACCTCGGCTACGCCGACGCCCGTACCCACCTGCAGAGCGGCAACGCGGTGGTGACCACCGGCGACGCCCCGGAGGCGGTGGCCGCCGCCGCGCGGGCCGCGCTCGCCGAGCGTGCGGGGCTCTCGGTGCGGGTGGTGGTGCGGACCGGCGAGGAGCTGGCGGCGATCGTCGCCGCCGACCGCCTCGGCGACGTGGCGGACGACCCTGCGCGGCGGGTGGTGGTGTTCCTCTCCGAGCCGCCGCCCGGCTCGGCGCTGGATGAGCTGCGGGGGCGGGACTTCGGCGAGGAGCGGTGGGAGGCCGAGGGCCGCGAGGTCCACGCCTGGTGCCCCGGCGGCCTCGGCCGCAGCCCGGTGCTGGCGGCGGTCTACGCGGCGTTGCCCGAGGGCACCGCGCGCAACTGGAGGACCGTCACCCGCCTGGCGGAGATGGCCGCCGGCTAGGTCCCGAAGGCGTGCTCGGGGTTCCGCTCGCGGGGCGCCCGGCGATCCTCGCCGGGGACGGGCCGCGGGGGGCCGCCGGTACACTCGCGGGCCGATGGCGACCATCTCGACGCTGCTGCGCGCCGGCCCGACCCGGTCCCTGGAGTTCTTCCCGCCCCGCACCGACGAGGGCGAGCGGCGCCTGCGCACCGCGCTGGACGACCTCTCCGGCCTGGGGCCCTCGTTCGCCTCGGTGACCTACGGGGCGCTCGGCTCGACCCGCGACCGCACCCGTGACCTGGTCGTGCACATGAACGAGGAGCAGGGCTTCCCCACGATGCCTCACCTCACCTGCGTGGGCCACACCCGCGCGGACGTCGACGCGCTGCTCGACCGGTACGCGGCCGCCGGCGTGCGCAACGTCCTGGCGCTGGGCGGCGATCCGCCGGCCGACGGGTCCGATCCGGGTGGCGAGTTCGCCTACGCGATCGAGCTGGTGGAGGTGGTCCGCGCGCACCCGGCCGGCTTCTGCGTGGGCGTCGCCGCGCACCCCGAGCTGCACCCGCGCTCGCCCGACCGGGCCGGCGACCGGCGTCACCTCGCCGCCAAGCTGCGCCTCGCCGACTTCGCCATCACCCAGTTCTTCTTCCGGGTGGACGACTACGCCCGGATGCTCGACGAGCTGGCCGCGCTGCGCTGCGACCGCCCCGTCATCCCGGGGGTGATGCCCTTCGTCAGCGCCGAGGGCCTGCGGCGCATGGCGGCGATGAACCGCACCACGATCCCCCCGGAGGTCGGGGACCGCCTCGACGCGGCCGCCGGCGACCCCGCGGCCGTCGAGGCGCTGGGCGTGGAGGTGGCGGCGGGCCTCGGCCGCGACCTGCTGGCGGCCGGCGCGCCCGGGCTGCACCTCTACACGCTCAACCGCGCCGCCCCGGTGCGGCGCGTCTGGGACGCCCTCGCCGACGGCGCCTGACGGCCCGGGCACGTCCCCTAGACGCACACCTCGCCGCCGAGCGTCGACGCGCCGCGGATCCCGCCCGGGCTGATGGCCTTCCGGGTGGCGGCGCGGATCGCCGGGATGTCGGGCACGGGGTAGCCCGCGCCGACCGAGCCAGCCGAGTAGGTCGGGGGCACGAAGCCCAGCGACACCACCTTGCGCCGGTCGATCCCGGCGACGATCTCCACGAGCCGCGGCAGCACGCGGCGCGGGATGTCGGTGCTGACGTTCTGCCGGGCGGCGCGGGCGAGGCGGGGGAACGACCGCAGCACGCGCGCCGGGTCGGCCTGCTGGGCCAGAGCCACCATCACGCAGCGCTGGCGCCGGATGCGCTCGTAGTCCGAGCTGTAGCTGCGGGCGCGGACGTAGGCGAACGTCTCCAGCGCCGTCAGCTCCTGGCGCCCCGGCTGGAGGTCGATGCGGATCCAGTCCTGGCCCTCCTCGGGCGGCGAGACCCGGTCGAGCACGGGACGGGGCACGTTGATGGTGACGCCGCCGAGGGCGTCCACCATCTCCACGAAGCCGCGGAAGTCAACCAGGGCGTAGTAGTCGACGCGCAGCCCGGTGAGGTTGGCGGCCACCTGCTTCAGGGCCGTTGCGCCGGGGTCCCTGCCGGGGAAGAGGTCGGGGTAGCGGCCGGCCCAGCCGTAGAGGGCGTTGAGGATGTCCGTGAAGTTGCCGCCGGGCACGAGTCCCGCGGCGGCGGGCGGCACGGGCACGGCGCCCATGTTGCGCGGCAGCGACAGCAGGGCGGCGCGCCGGGTGCGGACGTCGATCGTCGCCACCACCATCGTGTCGGTGCGCAGGCCGGAGCGCCCCGGCCCGGCGTCCCCGCCGAGGAGCAGGACCGTGAGGCGCCCTCCACGCGGCCACTCCGCCAGCGCCTCCGCGCGCTCCCGGGCGTCCAGCGCCTGGAGCCGGTCGGCGCGGAGGTCGTCGGCGCCCGCGCGAAACGGCAGGCCGGGCGGGACGTCGGCGGGGTCGACGTCCGCGAAGATCGCCGTCACGGCGTCGTAGGCCGACCACTGGTACCAGGCCGCGACGGCATGGGGCACGGCGACGAACGCGAGCAGGGCGCCGAGCACGGCGACGCGGGCGGCCCCGTGCGCGGGCCGGCGGCCGAGCCGCCACGCGTCGGCGACCGCCCCGCCCCGGAACAGCAGCACGGCGCCGTTCAGGGCGAGCGCCCCGAGAAGCACCTCGGTGCGCAGCGCCTGGCCGAGCAGGAAGGCCACGTCCTGGCGGGCGAGCACCAGCGCGGCCGCGCCGAGGGCGATCACGACGCCGATCATGGCCGCCCCTCGGGCGCGGGCGCCGCCGTGCACCTGACCGGCGCCCGGCAGCAGGGCGGAGAGGGCCGCGCAGCTCGCGGCGCGCGGCCCGGGCGCCACCTCCGCTGCGGCGGCGGCCGTGGCCGTGAGCGTCCCCGCGGGCGCCGGCTCGGCCCCGCGGGGCGGCGCCCCGGCCGGGGGCAGGGGCGTGCGCCGCGGGCGCCCCGCCACGGCCAGGGCGGCGAGGGCGAAGGCGGCCAGCGCCGCCAGGCGGGCGCCCCGCGGAGGGCGCGTGTCGATCGCCATCCCCCGATACTCCACCCTTTCCGGCCCCTTTTTCGACCGCCGGGGCGGGGCTGCAACGGCGTCCGCAACGCTCCGGGCGGGGGCGGGGCCTAGCGCGCGCTCTCTCTCCGGGCCACCAGCAGGGCGACGTCGTCGGGCGCCGACTCCGCCCCCAGCGCCGACAGCAGGCCGGCGCAGATGGCCTCCACCGGGGCGCCGCGAAGTGGCTCGGCGGCGGCGGTCAGGCGCGCGAGCCCGGCGTCGATGCCCGCCTCGCGGCGCTCGACGAGCCCGTCGGTGTAGAGGGCGAGCGCATCGCCCTCCTCCAGCCTCACCTGGCCCTCGGTGAAGCGCACGCCCGCCCACCCCGCCAACGGCCCGCCGCGCCCGTCCTCGAGCAGCCGGGCCGGCGCTCCGGAGGGCAGCAGCAGCGGATACGGGTGCCCGGCGCAGGCGTAGCGCGCCTCGGCATCATCCGCCCCGACCAGGGCGACCGCGACGGTGGCGCAGGCCGCCTCGGGGACCGTCTCGGCGAAGCGGCTCAGGCGCGCCAGCAGCTCGGCGGGCCCCAGGCCCTCCATCGCGAACGCGCGGAGGGCGCTGCGCAGGCGGCCCATGGCGGCCGCGGCACGCGCGCCCTTCCCGACGACGTCGCCCACGGCCAGCGCCAGCCGGCCGCCGCCCAGGTTGACCGCCTCGTACCAGTCGCCGCCGGCCTCCACGGCAGCGCCGGCCGGGAGGTAGCGGGCCGCCAGCGCGATGCCCGGCACCGCCGGCAGGGCGTCGGGCAGGAGGCTGCGCTGCAGGATCCCCGCGATCTCGTGCTCGCGCTCGTAGAGGCGGGCGCTCTCCAGCTGCAGGGCGGCCTGGCCGGCGAGGCGCTCGGCCAGCGCCGCCTGATCGTCCTCGGCGGCCGGCCCGCCGCCGCCGCGCGAGATCGCGATCGAGCCGATCCGGCGCCCGCCCACCAGGAGCGGCGCCGCGACCGGCCGCACCGCCCGGCCGTCCGGCGGTCCTCCCGGCGGCGCGACCGCCGTGCGCGCCGGCTCGCCGTCCTGCGCCGCGAGCTCGACCACGCACCGGTCGCCGAGATCGGGCACGCAGAGGTCGGCCAGCCGCTGCAGCCGTCCGGCGAGGCGCGGCTCCTGGTCGAGCGCCGTCGCGGCGCGGGCGAGGAACGCCGACCGCCCTTCGGCGCGGCGGGCGGAATCGAGCAGCGCGTCGCGCTCGCCGGACAAGCGGTCGAGGCGGCGGGCGACCAGCGCGGCGCCGGCGACGCCGGCGAGCACCAGCAGGGCGAGGCCGCCGAGCTGGAGCCACAGCGTGCGACGCGCGCCGCTGAGCGCTGCGTCCGCGTCGCGGGTGATGAAGAACGACCAGCCGGTGCGGTCGGGCTCGTACGCGAAGCCCACCAGCTGGTCCAGGCGGCCGTCGACCGCCCGCGCGTCGGCGATCGCGTCCGTGCGGACGAGGCCGTCGCCCGGCGGCGGCAGGGACCGGGCACGGGCGAGCAGGGGGTCGTCGCCCACGCGGGTGACCCCGGCGAACCCCGGCGCCACGATGAGCTGCCCGGCGCGGTCGACGATGTCCGTGGTGCCGCCGCGCGCCGCCGACAGGCGGGCGGCGACCCCGTTGAGCCAGGAGAGCCCCATCGCGGCGGCGAGCGTCCCGCTGGTCCTCCCGCGGGCATCGCTCACGGGCAAAGCGATCACGACCGCCGTCTCGGCGAAGATGGAGGGGGGCAGGGCCTCCGAGAGGAACGGCGCGTCGGTCGCGCGGGCCCGCGCCAGGGCCCGGGCGAGCCGCGGCTCGGGCGCGGCCGAGGGCATGGCGGGCCCGGCCGCGGCGACCACCCGGTCGCGCACGTCCAGGAGCGCGATCCCGGCGGTGAAACCGAGGTCGCCGAGCTCGAGGCTCTCGAGCCGGTCGTCGGCGGCCTCGGGGTCGCCGCGGACGATGCCCTCGTTCTCGGCGAGCGCCAGGAGCAGGTCCTCGCGGCCCCGCAGGAACTGCCCGACGTCGGCGACGCTCGCGCGGGCCCCGTCGGCGACCTCCTCGAGCTCGGCCGCGCGGGCGTCTTGGTAGCCCTCCCACGCGAGCGCGGCGCCCGCCCCGGCCAGCACGAGCGCGGTGACCGCCACGACGGCGAGCAGCCGGCGCCCCGGTCGGGCCGACCTCACCCCTGCGGCTCGGCGACGAGCTCGAAGGCGCCCCCGGCGTCGACGAGCTCGAGCGTGCGCCGGACCGGCCCCGCGCCGGCGCAGAGTGCGATGCGGCTCCCGGCCTTCTCGGCGTCGTCGCGCGATCGGAACAGGGCCCGGACGCCGTGGGAGTCGATGAACTCCAGGCCCCGGAGGTCAACGATCACCGCGTCGGGGGCGGCCTCCCTGGCGAGGCCGGCGACGAGCCGCCGGACCGCCTCGGCGTCGGCCATGTCGAGGTCGCCGGACAGGGTGACGGTGTGGGGAGCCGAGAGCAGCTCCACCTCGACGTTGTGGAAGGTCTCGGGCATGGGCACCGGGCCGGTCGGAGAGCCTGCACGATCATCTCACACCCTCGGCGAGCGCCACCGGGCACATGGCCTCGAGCCCGGGGCAGCCGCGGCAGAAGGGCTGGGGCCCGCGCGCGGCCGCCGGGCGCCCTGCGCGGCGCAGGGGCTCCAGCGCGGCGGCCACCTCCGACTCGAGGGCGGCGGCGGCGGACGCCTCGACGATCCGCCACGGGCTGCCGGCGACGTCCTCGAGCACGACCCAGCAGAGGGCGGCCTCGCGCGCCCCGTCCCGCAGGGCGGCCAGGCCGTAGAGCGCCTGCTGCAGGCGGTATCCGGCGGCGACGTCGGCGGCGGACGTCCCCGGCGGCAGCGCGTGGGTCTTCCAGTCGAGAACGAGGACGCGGCCGTCGCCCTCGTCCACGACCAGGTCGATCGCTCCCGAGAGCACGGCCCCGCCGACGTCGATCGCGAAGGGCTCCTCGGCGCGCCGCGCGCGCCCGGCCCGGATGCGGCGGGCCAGGTCGGAGCCCAGCAGGCCGATCACCAGGCGCTCGGCGCGCCCCGCGTCGGCCTCCGACTCGGGCAGGCCGGCCGCGCGCGCGGCGGCCGCCGCCCAGCCCGGCGCCGGCTCGCGGCCCGCCCAGTTGACGCCGGCCAGGAGCCGGTGGACGAGATCGCCCGTGGCGGTCCCGGACCAGGCGCCCGCGGCCTCCGAGCCGGTCGCGGGCCACGGGACGGGCCCGTCGGGCCGCCCGCGCAGCCCCCGCTCGTTCTCGAGGTGGAAGCGGCGGGCGCAGGTCGCCAGGGTCTCGAGCCCGGTGAACGACAGCCGCCGGCCGGCGACCGGGTCGGCCGGGGGCGGAGGCGGGGCGGCCGGCACGGCCGCCGTGACCGGATCGGCCGGGATCGCGCGCGCGCGACGCCCGTCGCCCGCCGCCGGCGCCACCCGCCGTTCGACCAGGCCCACCCGGCCGCCGCGCGGGTACTCGGACACGCCGGGCGCGTCCATGCCGAGCGCGTCGCGCATGACCCGGAACGCCGTGTCGGCCACGCTCCCGCGCGCGCTCGAGCGGCCCACCACCGCCAGGTGCCGCTCGGCCCGGGTCGCCGCGACGTAGGCGATCCGGCGCTCCTCGGCCGCGTCGGCGGCGCGGGCGGCGTCGCGCAGCTCCACGTACCCCAGGGCGTACGCCGGCTTCCCTCCCACCCGCGCGATGCGGATGCCCGCGCCGCCCTCGCGGTCGACGATCACCATCGGCGCGACCCCCGGCAGGGCGTGCGAGGCATCGGCCAGCACGACGGCGGGGAACTCCTGGCCCTTCACCGCGTGGACGGTCGCCAGGCGGACCGCGTCGAGGTCGGGGTCGACGACGGCCGCCTCGCCGGGGTCCTGGGCGGCGGCGTCGGCCATCCGCTCCAGCAGGCCGAGGAAGCCCCGCAGGTCGGGGCCCCGAACGGCCGCGAAGTCGCCGGCCATGCGCACGAGCTTGCGCAGGTTGGCGTGGCGGCGCGCCCCGTCGGGCAGGCCGAGCACCGCGAGGTCGTAGCCGCGCGCGGCGGCGGCCGCCTCCACCAGCCCGGCGAGGCCCCGCTCCCGCAGCAGCGGCCGCAGGGCGTCGGCCGCCTCCACGGCGGGCCGGGTCGCCGCGAGGCGCCGGGCGGCGGGCAGCAGCGCGCCCTCGCCCGGCCAGCGGCCCGGGGTCGGGGGTGGCCCGGCCGCGCGCCGCAGCTCGACCAGGTCGCCGTCGCCGACGGCCGCGTAGGGCGAGGCGAGCACCCGCACCAAGGCCACCTCGTCGAGCGGGTTCTCCACCAGCGCCAGCAACGCCCGCGTGTCGGCGACCTGCTCGCTGGTGAAGAAGCCCCGCCCCGCCACCAGGTGGGCCGGGATGGCGCGGGCGGCGAGGGCCGCGCGATAGGCCTCGACCTCGGTCAGCGAGCGGAAGAGCACCGCGATCTCGGGCCACCGGTAGCCCCGCGCCCCCAGATCGGCGACGAGGTCGGCGACGACCGCCGCCTCCTGGGGGCGCGTCGTGCGCTCGCCGTCCTCCGAGACGACGTCGACGACCTCCAGCGGGGCATCGGCCAGGGCGGGCCCGGGCCGGCGGCCGGCGGCCGGCCGCAGGGGCGCGAACGCGGGCTCGTCGCGCAGCGCGGCCCCGAGGAGCCCGTTGAGCGCGTGCAGCAGCGGCTCCTGGCTGCGGTGGTTGTCGCGCAGCGTCACGGCGGGCGGGTCGCCGGCCCGGCGCGCGAAGCCCTCCACGTCGGCGTGGCGGAAGCCGTAGATCGCCTGGCAGCCGTCGCCGACCACCACGGTCCGCTCGGCGCCCAGCAGGTCCACGATCTCGGCCTGGAGGGCGTTGGCGTCCTGGAACTCGTCGATGTAGACGCGGGCGAAGCGGTACCCGTGGCCCGCCCGCAGCACCCGTCGCGCCGCGAGCAGGAGGTCCTCGAAGTCGAGGTTGCCGCGCTCGCGCTTGAGCTCGGCGTACCGCTCCGCGAACGCGTCGAGGTGGGCGGCGAAGCCGGCCAGCCGGTCGCGCGCCTCGCGGTCGACCAGGGCTCCCCAGAGCGCCTCGGCCGCCGCGTTGACGCGGTCGGCGAGGGGGCGGAACGCCTGGGTGCAGTTGAGCTTCAGCCGCGGCGGCTCGGCCTCCGTCTCGCCCGACAGGAGCATCTCCGCGGCCCGCGCGAGCTGCTCGTGGTGGTGGTCGCGCGCGTCGCGGTGGCCGGAGGCCTCGCGGATCGCCTCCTCCAGCTCCTCGCGCAGAGGGGCGCCGGGCGCGGGCACGTCGGGCACGGTGACGCGGGGCCGCTCGTGGCCGGCCGCGCGCAGCCGCTCGTGGACGTGGCGGGTCGCGTCGCGGACGGCGCCGACCCCGGTGGCGTCGCTCACCAGGTCGAGGAACCCCTGGTGGGTGAGCGAGCGCTCCATGGCCTCGTCGAGCGCCTGCTCCACGAGCGAGGCCGCCTCGGTCTCGTCGAGCTCGCCGAACTCCGGGTCGACCCCGGCCGCGAAGGGGTTCTCGCGCACGATCCGGGCCGCCAGGGCGTGGAAGGTGCCCACCCAGGCGGCCGAGAGGTCGAGGCCGGGGCGCCCGGCCCCGCGGCCGCCGTCGGGGTCGGCGAAGCGGGCCTGCAGCCGCGCCGTCAGGTGGGCGGCGGCCGCACGGTTGTACGAGGCGACCAGGATCCGGTTCAGCGGGACCCCGTCGCGCTCGAGGTCCCGCCAGACGGCCTCCGCGAGCAGCGTCGTCTTGCCCGCTCCGGCGCCCGCCGCGATCGCGGTGTCGCGCGCCGAGGCGGCCGCCGCGAGGGCCGCCTCCTGCTCGGCCGTGGGCGGGCTCACCGCCACAGGTCCTCGCAGCGGCACCAGTGGGAGCAGCTGCTCGGGTCGGGGGCGTCCAGCACGCCGCCGTGGATCCGCCCGGCGGCGTCGCCCGCGGCGGCGACCGCGTCGGCCGTGATCGCGTCCCAGAGGCCCCGGCTCACCCGGGCGACGGCGGGAGCCCCGTCCACGTCGTCGCAGACCGCGCCCGTGATCCGGGGCGACAGGAGCCCCATGTAGAGCCCGCCCGCGGGCTCGCCCGCGAGCCCGAGCGTTCGGCGCGCCATCAGGCCGTAGAGCGGCAGCTGCAGCCGGCGCACCACGCTGGCGGTCGACGCGCTGAAGTCGCTCCCGCTGCGCTTGTAGTCGACCACCAGGGCGGCCCCGCCGACCCCGACGTTGACCCGGTCGACCGTCCCCGTCACGGTGACGCCCGGCGCCGCCGCGGCGACCAGCGCGTCATCGTGCACCGTGCGCTCGAAGTGGCTCGGCACCAGGGCCGAGCCGAGGGCCGCGTCGCGCCCGAGCAGCGCGCCCAGGTGGCGGCGCAGGCGCTCCTGCAGCGCGTCGTAGGCCGCGCCCGCCCCGGCGGGCCGCGCCGCCGAGCAGACGCCCGGCAGCGCCTCCTCGAGGGCGGCCCGGTAGCGGGCGAGCGTGGCCGGGACGCACGGGCCGGCGCCCTCGTCGCGCATCCGCTCGTAGACGGCCTGGAGCGCCGCGTGCCCGAGCGTCCCCTCGAACCGGGGATCGACGAGCTCCTCCAGCTCGGCCGGCGACAGGAAGCGGTCGCGGAACCAGCCGTAGGGGCAGCGCAGGAACGCCTCGAGCTCGGTCACGCGCAGGTGGGTCCGGTCCCGGAAGGCGTCCGGCGCCACCCCCACCGGGCGGACCCGCCGGGCGGCCGCGTCGGCGAGCGGCCCGGCGGCGACCTGACCGTCGAGGGCCATGGCGCGCAGAGCCTCGCGCTCGGTCCGCGCCACGGCCGGCGAGTCGGCGACCTCGCCGCGGGCGCCGGTCGCGCGGTCGAGCTCGCGGAACCCCCGCCCGGCGACACGGCAGGCCTCGAGCCAGTAGGGCGAGGGCGCGAGCTCGCGCCCGTCGTCGTCAACCGTGCGGCGCACCAGCACGGCCCGCGATCGCGCCGCGTCGACCGCGTGGGCGAAGCGCAGGCGGCTCTCGCTCGTGCCGGGCGCTCGGGCCGGCAGGACGTCGGCGAGGGGCCCGCGCAGGTCGCCGAGCAGCGGGTCGGCGGCCGGGCCGCGCGGGTAGCCGTCGCCGTCGAGCCCGGCGATCACCACGACCTCGTAGCGGCGTCCCCGCAGCGAGGCGAGGTCGTGGACGGACAGGCCCTCCGCCGGTCCCTCGTGCGCCGGGACGGTGAGGTCGGCGATCAGCTCCCCCACGAGGCCCGGCGGCAGAGGCCCCCGCGGCCGGCGGCCCGCCTCGCCGTCGGCGTCGGCCCCCTCGTCGGCGACCGCCGCCGCGAGCCCGGCGAGGGCCGCGAGCGCCGCGCGGTCGCGCAGGTCCGCGCGCGAGGGCTCGTCGTCGGCCCGCCCGGCGCGGCGCAGCGCCCGCCATCCGGCGTCGACCATCGCCGCGAGCTGGGCCCGCGCCCCCTGGCGGGCCGCCGCGACCATGCGCCGCGCGGGCGCGACCGCCTCGCCGTCCCAGCGGCCCATCAGCTCCCCGCGCCGGGCGATGCCGCCGCGGCGCGCGGTGGCCTCGAAGAGATCGACCTCCGAGGCGTCGGCGCCGCTGTAGGGCGTGCGCAGCCACCCCAGCAGGTGGTCGAGCAGCCCGGGGGCGTCCGCGGCGGGCTCGCCGAGGTGCAGGAGGTGGGTCAGCGCGAGCGCGAGGGGCGCCTCGAGCACCCGGACGCTGCCCGTCATGCGGGCCGGGACGCCCCAGTCGTCGAGCAGCCGCTGGAGGTCGTCGCGCACCTCGGCCAGACGCGGCACCACAAGCGCCACCTCGGCGGCGGGGACCCCGCCGTCGACGGCCGCCAGGGCCTCGTCGAGGGCCGCCCGCAGCATGCCGCGGGTGCCGGCCGCCCCCACCAGCCGCAGGGGGGCCGCCGCGCCCGGCGCCGGCGCCGCCTCGTCGAACAGCCGCGCCGCGAGCGCCGGGGGGCCCGCCGCGGCCGCCGCGCCCCCGCGCGCGACCGCGCCCGCCTCGCGCTCCCACCGGGCCCCGCGGGCCCGGCGGGCCTCGAAGGCGGGCCGGGACGGGTCGAAGGGCATGACGACCTCGACCGGGGCCGCGGCGGCGAGCGCGTGCAGGAGCGCCCACTGCCCGGGCACGAGGTCGTCGAATCCCGACACGGTGACGGGGGGGAACCGCCGCACGGCCGCCGCCGCGCGGGCCGCCTCCCAGAGGGCGTCGCTGGGGAAGGGCACCGCGTCCCAGGTCGCGGCGTGGACCGCCGCGACGGCGGCGGCGACCGGCGTGGCCGCGGCGGCGGCCACCCGGTCCGGGGTGACCGCCGCCGCGCGCAGCTCGCCGACCGCGCGCTCCATTGCCGACAGGAAGCCCGGGCCGCGCGCCGACTCGCCGAAGGCCGTCAGGTCGACGCCGTCGAGCGCCTCGCGCAGGGCCAGGCGCACCTCGACGGGCGACGGCGGCTCGGGCTCGGCGATCCCCGCGGCCTCGGCGACGCGCGCCCGCAGGCCGGCGAAGGTGACGGCCTCGCGGCCGACCACCACGCCTCCGCCCTCGGTCTCCGCGCGGAGGGCGTCGGTGGCCGCGTCCCGCCGCGGCACCACCAGCAGCCCGCCGCGCTCGCGCCAGCGCTCGCGCGCGAGCGGCAGCGCCGACGAGAAGGCCGGCGCCCAGGTGAGGGTCGCGCCGCCCGGGAACATGCTCAGCTGGGTCACCCGGCCCAGCTTAGGACGCGCTCCGGCCGCTCACGCGGCGCTTGCGCGCTCGCGCGTCGCCGAGCCGGCCCTGAGCCGGCCCTGAGCCGGCCCCGCCGGCGGCCCCGTGGCGACGACGCCCCGCTCCCGCCGGTGCTCTCCCCCCGCGGGCCCGCCGGTCAAGCGGATCAACGAGCCGAGGTTCCCGCGGACCGTCTGAGGGCCGTCCTGATCCGATCCTTAGGCGGCGGCCACCCTTCTCTGAGGCCGGCCTGTCTCAGTGGGCCGAACCGGCAACCACCCAGGAGGACGGATGTGACGGATCAGACCGACAGGCCCGACCCCCCGCGCCGGCGGACCGGCCTCGCCGTGGCCGCGGCCGCGCTCGCGCTCGGACTCGGCGCGCTCGGCGCCGCCGCGGCGGGCGCCTTCGCCGACGGAGGCGGTTCGGCCGCCCCCTCGGGGAGCGGCGCGTCGACGACCCTCGTGCAGGACGGGACGACGACGCCCGAGCAGCAGGCCCCCGAGCAGCAGGCCCCCGACCGGGGCGACTGCCCCGGCGAGGGGTCGCAGGGCGGCGGAAGCGAGGGGTCCTCCACGACCCCCAGCTGACGCCGCGCCGGCGCGGCCGCCCGCCTCCGCGGGCGCGCCGCACCGGCGGGTACCCTCCGCGGGTGCCGGTCGAGCGGCTCAGCCTCCGGGCCCTCAACCGGGCCACGCTCGCGCGCCAGCTCCTGCTGGAGCGGGCCGACGTGCCGGCCATCGAGGCGGTGGAGCACCTGGTCGGCCTCCAGGCGCAGGAGCCTCTCGATCCCTACACGGCGCTCTGGTCGCGCCTTCGGGGCTTCCGCCCCGCCGCGCTGGCCGAGCCGCTCGAGGGGCGGCGCGCCGTCCGCACCGTGCTCATGAGGGCGACGATCCACCTGGTGAGCGCCGACGACTGCCTGCGGCTGCGCCCGCTGATGCAGCCGGTGCTCGACGCCGAGATCGCGCGCCACCCGGAGTTCTCGCCGCACCTGCGCGACGTGGACCTGGCGCCGGTCCTCGCGGCCTGCCGCGCCCTGGTCGCGGAGCGCCCGCTGACGATGGCCGAGCTGCGCGCGGCGCTGGGGGAGCGGTTCCCGGCGCTCCACGCGGGTGCCCTGGCTTACGCCTGCCGGTGCCGCCTGCCGCTCGTGCAGGTGCCGCCGCGGGGGGTCTGGGGGGGCACCGGGCAGGTCAGGGTCACCACCGCCGAGGCGTGGCTGGGCAGGCCGCTCGCCACCGCCCCGTCGCTCGACGAGGCGGTGCTGCGCTACCTCGGGGCCTTCGGGCCGGCGACGCCCGCCGACGTCTCCGCCTGGTGCCGGCTCACGGGGATGCGCGCGGTGCTCGACCGCCTGCGCCCGCGGCTGCGGACCTTCCGCGACGACGCCGGCCGGGAGCTGCTGGACCTGCCCGACGCCCCGCGGCCCGACCCGGACACGCCCGCCCCGCCGCGCTTCCTGCCGGAGTACGACAACGTGCTGCTCTCGCACGCCGACCGCTCGCGCGTCATCTCCGCCGCCGACCGGGCCCGCCTCTCGGCGGTCGGCGGCGCCGGCCGTGGCACGGCGCTGGTGAACGGCGCGGCGAAGGCCAGCTGGCGGCTGGAGCGCGAGGGCGGCCGGGCGCGCCTGGTCGTGGTCCACACCCGCATCTCGCGCCGCGCCGCCGCCTCCGTCGCGGCCGAGGGCCGGCGGCTGCTGCGGATGCTGGCGCCGGACGCGGACGACCGGGACGTCGCGCTCGAGGCCGCGCCCTGAGCCTGAATCCGTCGATCTCGCGGCGCGGATGCGCGAGATCGCTCACGTCAGGCGGGATTCGGGTCACCCCGAGGGGTCACCCTGCGGGTGCGGCCCCGAATCCCCCCTGACGCGGCGCTCTCGCGCCCCGCATCCACGATCTACGACGGATTCAGGCTTGAAGCCCGTGCCATCATCGGGGTCATGGAGCAGCCCGATGGCGTCCCCCTCTGGGTCCGCGCCGTCGCCGACCCGGCGTTCCGCGAGGCCCTGATCGACGATCCGCTGCGCGCGCTGGCGGAGGCCGGCGACGTCGCGGTCTCGGCCGACCAGGTGCGCCAGCTCGAGGAGATGGAGCCCGGCGAGCGCGAGGAGCTCGTCCGCGGGGTGGTCCGCGAGATCCACCTGCGCGGCGGCCAGGCCAGGTTCGGCAGCATCGGGCCGGACGGCCGCCTGGGCGGTCCCGACGCTCCGTAGAGCGGGGTTTCTGGGATGCTCCGCTCATGCTGAGGTGGGCGGCCGACCTCCTGCTGGCGTGGCATCAGCGCCGCAGGCGGGTTCGGCTCACGACGCACGTTGCCCACTTCGGCGACGGCATCCTCTGCTACTTCCTGAACGTGACGAACCTCTCGCAGAGCCGTGAGGTGGAGATCACCCACGTCTGGTTCGAGCTCGATCCTCCCGTTCAACGTGCTGAACGACGAGCGCCCCCTGCCGGCGCGCCTCCGGCCCGACGAGTCGTGGGAGACGTGGACCCGGGTCGCGACGGTCGGGGCCGACCCTGCGGTCGCCCTGCGGGCCGGCCGGGTCAGGCTCTCGACCGACGCCGTGGTCAGGTCGCGGGGGGAGCCCCGGCGGCTCCCGTCCGCCGGAGCCGTGCCGGGCGGGCGACCCTAGTCCCGCTCGGGCCGCTCGGCCTCCCGGCGATCGCGGTCCACCTCGGCCCAGACGCGGGTGAGGCCCCGGCCCTCGGCGACGAAGCCCCAATCGCGGGAGCAGGCCGCCACCAGGGCGAGCCCCCGGCCGCTGGGCCGGCTGTCCGAGGCCAGCCGCCGCCGGGGCCGGGTCGTCCAGCGCCGGTTCTCGACCTCGACGCGCACCGACCTCCCGTCCGCCAGCAGGCGCAGGCTGATCTTCCGGCCCCGCCCGTGCCGCACGGCGTTCGCGACCAGCTCGGTGATCACCAGGGCCAGGTCATGGCCGTCCGCCGACCCGCCGTTCTCCGGCAGGGCATCGGCGGCGAGCTGGCGGGCGCGCGGGACGGCGACCAAGCGGCGCGGCAGGCGCTCGTGCAGCGAGATGACGGAATGGGGGTGGTGCACGGACGAAGCCTCCTCGGGCAAAGGGGCGTCCGGGACTCGCCGTCGGGACCCGCGCATCATGCACCAGCACCCCGGACGGCGGAAAGCCCCATCCGCCGCACGCCGGCACGGAGGAGATGCGTTTCGCAGCACGCCCGCCACTCTGAGCGCTCGACCGCCGAGCTCGGCGCCGCCCTCAGCCGAGTTCGAGCGTCGCGCGATGTTGAAGGCCGGCCGCGGCCTCATCACGGGCCGAGGCGGCCGAGGACCTGCGGGGCTGGGCGCGAGGCGAGGGGCTCCTGCCGCCCGGGCCAGGCTAACCCGCGGCGGCCTCGGCCGGCTCGGAGACGACCAGGATCGGGCGGGTGGCCTCCTCGGCCAGGCGCGTCGCGGCCGAGCCGAAGAGCGCGGCGCGGGTCGCGCTGAGGCCGCGGGCGGCGACGACGATCGCGCGGCCGCCCTCGCGCTCGGCCACGGCCTCGAGGGCGTCCCAGGGCGCCCCCGGCTCGACGACGCCCGCGGCGCCGCCCCCGGCCGCCGCGAGCCCGGCCTCCACGATCTCGACCGCCTCGCGCTCGCGGGCGTCCGGCTGCCCGGTCAGGGCCGGCTGGGTTGAGCGGGCGCCGAGGTAGGAGATCGTCGCCCTGAGGTCCTTGAGGGCGTGGACGACGACCAGCCGCCCGCCCAGCGCCTCCGCGAGGCCGGCGGCGATCCGCACCGCCGCCAGGGCGTGGTCGGAGCCGTTGACCCCGCAGATGACGGCGTCGCCGGCCGCCCGCTCCTCGTAGCCGGGCGGGACCACCACGACGGGGATCGCGCTGCGGGAGGCGAGCTCCCGCGTGACGCTGCCCGTCAGGCCCGACCGCAGCGCCGAGTGGCCGCGCGAGCCCACCACCAGCAGTCGGGCGCCCTCCTCGGACGCCAGCGTCATCAGCGCGTCGGCGGCCGGCTTGGGCGGCAGCAGGCGCACCTCGGCGTCGCTGGCGCCGGCCTCGGCGCGCAGCGCGTCGACGCGCTCGGCCGGGTCGTCGGGGCCGTCGGCGACGTGGGCGATGAGGAGCGGCTCGCGGAGGCCGTCGGCCAGGCGCCTGGCCACGCCGATCGCCGCGGCCGCCGTGTCGGAGAGGTCGACCCCGCAGACGATCACCGGGGCAGGTTACCTGTCGGGGGCCGGGGGGGCCGGGTAGCGTCCACGCGGGCGGAGGCGGGCGCCCGCAGGCTACGGCGCTCGTCATAGGCTGCCCCCATGCTCGACGACCTCTGGCTGCTCGAGCGGCTCACCGGCCGCCTCGACCTGCATCCTCTGAGGGACCGGTGAAGCGCATCGTCATCTGCTGCGACGGCACCTGGAACTACCCCGACCAGGTGTCGCCGACCAACGTCGTGAAGGTCGCCCTCGCACTGGCCGACCGCGACTCGACCGGCGTCGTGCAGCGCGCCTTCTACAACGCCGGCGTCGGCACGCGCAGCGGCGAGCGGCTCCTGGGCGGGGCCATCGGCTACAAGCTCTCGGCCAACGTGCGCGAGTGCTACCGCTTCCTGGTCGAGAACTACGAGCGGGGCGACGAGCTCTACTTCTTCGGCTTCAGCCGGGGCGCGTTCACCGCTCGCAGCACGGCGGGCCTGGTGCGCAACAGCGGCATCCTGCGGCCCGAGCACCGCAACCGCATCGACGACGCGTACCAGATCTACCGCGCCCGGGGGGGCCAGGCCCACCCGCGCGGCACCCGGGCGACCCTGTTCCGGCGCTCCTTCTCGCAGGAGACGCCCATCCACTTCATCGGCGTCTGGGACACGGTCGGGGCGCTCGGCATCCCGGGGCTGGGCCAACGCTGGGCCACCCTGGTGAACCGCCGCTGGCAGTTCCACGACACCGACCTCAGCACGACGGTGCGGCTGGCCTACCAGGCGTTGGCCATGGACGAGGAGCGCGGCCCGTTCGTGCCGACGCTGTGGAACCGTCAGGAGGGGGCCGGCCACCAGGTGCTCGAGCAGGTGTGGTTCCCCGGCGTGCACTCCGACGTCGGCGGCGGCTACGAGGACTGCTCGCTGGCCGAGATCCCCATGCTCTGGCTCGTCGACCGGGCCGCCCGGGCCGGGCTGGAGTTCCGCGACGGCCATTTCTCCGGAGCGCGTCCCGACGACGACCGCGCCGCCGAGGACGCCCGCGCCGCCGGGCGCTGGGTCAACCCGCATCCGGCCGCGCCGCCGCACGACTCGCGCCGGGGCATCTACCGCCTGATGCGCCGCTATCGCCGCAGCCCCGGCCGCGAGCGATCGCCCGGGCAGGACGGCCCGGCGTACGGCCAGTCCCTGTCCTCGAGCGCCGGCCCGCGAACCGCCGACTTCCTCGACGAGGGCGGGACCGTGACGACGGTGCGCACCGCCCCGGGCCTGCCGGACCAGTAGGTCAGGTCCTCGGCCGCGCGAGCCGGCGCCGCTGGATCTCGAGGAGCACCTCCAGCACCAGCGCCGCGCCCAGCGAGAAGGCGGCTCCGACGAGCAGCAGGACGAGGTCGCGCCGTCCGCCGCTCCCGGCCTCGGCGATCGTCACGACGCCGCCGCAGTCGGGCCGAGTCAGGCGGCCGAAGCTGGCGCCCCGGACCGCGTAGGCCTCGCTGCCGGGCGGCGCCACCAGGTCCGCGTCCCGGGCCCCGAACGCCCCGGTGGAGGGCGTCACGGCGCGGCACGCGAGCGCCGGCGTCGTCCCGGCGAGGGCGTTGGGCTCCTGGTCGGCCTCGATGATCTCGTGTCCGCCCACATCCACGACGGAGATCGCCGAGCCGATGGCCAGAGAGCGGCGATAGGGCACGAACAGGGTCCGGTCGGTGCTGTTGGTGTACACGGCCGTCGGGATCTCCTCCGGGGACCGCACCCCCCGGCCCATGGCGTCCTGGGCCCCGATCACCGTGGCGGTGCCGACGAGCGGCGGGAGGCGGAGGTAGCAGCTGCCCAGCCCCCGGCGCTCGAGCCAGTCCGCCCGGAATCGGACGACCAGGGACGCGAGGTGGTCGCCCCACCCGCGCACGCCGCCGTGGACGCCGGTCACCGCGAGCCGCTCGCGCGGCGTCTCGGCCCACACCGTCGCGTCGCCGCCGTCGCCGTCGGCCGCGAGCTCGTTCGGCGCGATGGCGTCGTAGTACCCGGTCCCCGCGCTGAGCGTCACGTCGCTCACGTCGCCGGTGCCCGGGACCGCGACCGTGACGCCGGTCGCGCCCGTCAGCGCGCCGTGGTTGTCCTCGAAGAACTCCGCGGTGCCGGCGTAGACGAGGGTGGCGTCGACCGGCTCGTCGCAGTCAGTGAACCTGACGGCCAGGCCGGCGACGAACCCGCGCCCCGGCCGCGCCGGCACGTCGGCGACGATGCCGGCGCCGGCCGGGAACAGCTCGCCCCGCGGAGGGTCCTCGACGCGGAGCAGCCACAGCCCGACCACGATGCTGAGCGCCATCAGCAGGGCGCCGAGGACCACCAGCGTGACCTCGGTGGCCGCTCGGCGCGCGGCGGAGGCGGCGCCCGGGTCGGGCGACCGGGCCAGGCGCGCGCGCACGATCCGCCGGCCCACGACGGCGATCGCCGTAGCGGCGGCGACGCCGATCAGCACCGGCGGGATGGTCTCCATGGTCGTGCGCCCGGGCCTTCACGGCCGCGGCGCGTACCCCCAGTCGAGGTGCTGCAGCAGCAGGGACGACGCTCTCACGAGCTCGCGCCGACCCGTCCCGTCGGCGCGCATGACGCCCACGCCGCCGACCTGGTCGTTGACCGGGCCGCGCAGGAACAGGTACGCGATGCTCTGGCCGTCGGGCGAGAAGGTCGGCCAGGAGGCGCCGTCGAGCCCGGGTGCGGCCGGGCGGATGGGGCCCACCGTGCGGCCACGCGGGCCGATGTCGACCGTCTGCAGGTCCGTCCGCGCCACCCCGCCGCCCGTGCCGCTGCGGATGCGCGTCATGGCCAGGCGCGTGCCGTCGGGCGAGAAGGCCGGATGGCGCAGGGCGAGCTGCCCGCGGGCGCAGCGGTGGCCGCGCAGGGGCACGCGCCGCACCACCGCGCTGCGCAGGCGATAGGTGAAGATGCGGCGCTCGCGCGCCCCGCACCGGCGTGGCGTCGGGACGGGCGCGGAGAACGCGACCAGCCGCCCGGCGGGGGACCAGGCGACGTCGCGGGGGATGCCGCCTCGCGGGATGCGGAACCCGCCCTGCGGCGTGAGCTCGCCGGTCGTCACATCGACGCCGATCAGCCGGATCGAGGCGCGCTCGCGCACCGCCAGCCGCACCTCGCCACCGTCGGGCGACCAGGCGAGGCCCGACAGGCGCTCCCGGTCGGTCACGCCGTTCAGGTCGAATCTCGTGACGAGGTCGATCGGCTTTCTGCCCGAGAGGGTGACGACGGTGTCGCCCACGGCCACGAGCACGGCCCGCCGCCCCGATCCGTCGGGGTTGGCCACCACGATGCCGGTGTGCGGCCCCGTCGGCGCGCCCGTGAACCAGGCGATCAGGCGTCCGTCGGGCGACCAGGCGGGCTCCGCCCCCGCCACGAACGGGACGGGTCCCACCCCCGCCTCGTTGGTGAGGGTGATCGTGTCGAAGTCCGTGTAGGCGATCGTGCCCCGGTCGGCGGGGGCCCCCGCTGCGACGGCCGGGGCCAGAGCGATCGACGCCGCCAGCGCGAGCCCGGCGATCCGAGATCCGTGCGTTCCCATCCCGTGCTCCTCCCTGAGAGCCGCCGGGGGGACGCGGCGGTCGGCATCCGTGCGCCGCGAGGCTCCCACGGCGCCGCCGGCCGCCGCGACCCCTCCTAGGTGTCGTGCGCCGCCACCCGCGATGATGGGGGCGTGCCCGCCGGCCTCATCCTCCACGGCGGCGTCGTGCGGTCGGGCCACGACGGCTGGCGGGCGCACGAGGCGCTGGCCCTGGACGGGGGTCGCGTGGCCGCGATCGGTTCGCGCGACGAGGTGGGGGCGCTGGCCGGCGCCGGCGCGGAGGAGCTGGACCTGGCCGGGGGATGCGCGCTGCCGGGCCTCACGGACGCCCACGTGCACATCCTCGGCTACGCCCTCACCCTCGCGCGCCTGTCGGCGGGGGACGCCGGCTCGCTGCCCGAGCTGGGCGCAATGGTCGCCGCGGCCGCCGTCGACGCGCCGGGCGACGGATGGATCGTCGGCCACGGCTGGGACCAGGAGCGCTGGCCCGACGCCCGGATGCCCGGCCGGCGCGACCTCGACGCCGCCGGCGGCGGCCGTCCGGTCTACCTCGGCCGCACCTGCGGCCACATCGCCGTCGTCAGCTCGGTGGCCCTCGCCCGGGCGGGGATCGGCCCCGCGACGCCCGACCCGCCCGGCGGGGTCATCGACCGCGACGACGGCGGCGAGCCCACCGGCGTCCTCCGCGAGACCGCCCTCACGCTGGTGGGGCGCCTGGTCCCGCCGCCCGGGCCGGACGAGCGCGCGCGACTGCTGGCCCGGGCGCTGCGGGAGTGCCTGAGCCTCGGGATCACGCAGGTCCAGACCGACGACGCCGGCATCGCGGGAGGGCTCGAGGCGGCCCTCGCGGTGTTCCGGTCGGTCGCCGGCCCGGAGCGGGTGCCGCTGAGGGTCACGCTGATGCTCCCGATCGACCAGTTCGCCGCCGCCTCCCGCGAGGGGGTCGGCACGGGCTGGGGCGACGAGTGGCTGCGGGTGGGGCACGTCAAGGTCTTCGCCGACGGCTCGCTCGGGGGCCGCACCGCCGCGCTGCGGGCGCCGTACGCCGACGACCCCGCGAACTCCGGCGTCCTGGTGCAGCAGCCCGGCGAGATGCGCGAGATCTGCCGCCTGGTGCACGCCGCGGGCTCGCAGCTGGGGGTCCACGCGATCGGCGACCGCGCCGCCCATCTCGTGATCGACGGGTTCGCGGCCGCGATGGCCGCGCACCCGCGCCCCGACCCCCGCCACCGCCTCATCCACTGCCAGATCACCGGGGAGGACACGCTGGGCGCGGTGCGCGCCGCCGGCCTGACCGCCGACATCCAGCCCGGGTTCCTGGCCAGCGACGCCCCCTGGGTGACCGCCCGCATCGGGCGCGAGCGCGCGGCGACGTCCTACGCCTGGGGGTCCATCCTGGGCCTCGGCATCCCGGCCTGCGGCGGCTCGGACGCCCCCATCGACCCGCTCGACCCCTGGCGGGCCATCGCGAGCGCGGTCACGCGCGCCGGCGCCCCGCCCGAGCTCGCCCGTCCCGGCGAGCGGCTGAGCGTGTCCCAGGCGCTCGGGCTCTACACCCACGGTGCCGCCGCGGCGACCTTCGAGGAGGGGCGGAGGGGCACCCTCGCCCCCGGCATGGCCGCCGACGTGACCGTGCTCGACCGCGACCCGTTCGCCGTCGCGCCCGACGAGCTCGCCGGCCTGGCGTGCCGCGCGACGGTCGTCGGGGGCCGGCTCGCCCACGGCGGCTGATCTGAAGGGGCGGGCCTTCCTCCGCTACTGACGGCGCGCCCGGCTCGGGGCGACCCGCGGGGGCTCGTCGGGCATCTTGGGGTAGACCGGCGGCCAGGGGTTGTCGGGGATCCCGGCGGCCAGGTCGGCCCGGTAGCGCTCCACGAGGGGCGCGATCGACTGGGGCGCGTCGTCGATGGCGGCCCACGGGTCGCCGAGGCGCTCGACCCGGTCCGGCACGGTGCGGACCGTGAGCTCGTCGGGGGCGATGCCGGCCAGCTCGTCCCACGCGAAGGGCGCCGACACCTGCGCCCCAACCCGGGCGCGGACGCACCAGGCGCCGAACACCGTCTTGTGCGGGGCGTTCTGGTTGAAGTCGACGAAGACCCGCGCGCCGCGCTCCTCCTTCCACCACGCGCCGGTGATCAGGTCGGGCCGGCGCCGCTCCATCTCGCGCGCCACCGACACCGCCGCCTGCCGGACCGCGAACGAGTCCCACCCCGGCTCGACCCGCACGTAGAGGTGCAGGCCGCGGTTGCCGGTCGTCTTGGGGAAGGCGGCGACCCCCAGCCCTTCGAGGAAGGCCCGCACCTCGGTCGCCGCCTCCTGCACCATCGGGAAGGTCACCCCGGGGGACGGGTCGAGGTCGAGGCGCAGCTCGTCGGTCTCGTCCGGGGCCGGGGCCCGGTAGGGCCAGGGGTGGAACCCCAGACACCCCAGGTTCGCCGCCCACAGCACGTGGGCGATGTCGGCCATCACGATCGCGCGCGAGGTGGTGCCGTTGGGCGTCGAGACGATCGTGGTCTGCAGCCAGTCGGGCGCCGACTCGGGGATGCGCTTCTGGAAGAACGACTTCCCGGTCGCCCCGTTGGGGAAGCGCTGCAGCAGCGTCGGCCGGTCCCGCACGGTGCGCATCAGGGGCTCGGCGACCGCCAGGTAGTAGCGGGCGAGATCGGCCTTGGTCTCCCCGCGCTCGGGGAACATCACCTTGTCCGGGTTGCTGATCGCGACCGCCCGCCCGCCCGCGTCCAGCTCGAGGTGCTCGGCGTCCTTCGCCATTGCGGCCGACGCTAGCGCGTTGCGGCGGTGGGAGGGGGCGGCGGAGCCCCGGCGAAGGCGCCGTCATGCCGCAACGTGCCCGCCGCCGTGCGGGGCTGGTCGCGACCCTCGCGCTGACCGCCGCCCTGGCCGGCGGCGTCTCCGAGCGCGCGCCCGCCGCCCCGCGGCCGCCGCCGTCGGCCGAGGCCGGCGTGCTCACCGTCGGCACGAGGGGCCCGCCCGTGCGCGCCCTGCAGCGCGAGCTGCGCTCGCGGGGCTTCAGGGTGGCCGTCAACGGGCGCTTCGGGCCCGGGACCCGCCGGGCCGTCGTCCGCTTCCAGCGACGCCTCGGGCTGCGGGTGAACGGGACGGTCAACCGCCCGCTGCTCTGGTGGCTCGGCCTGTCGGTGTGCGAGCTGCCCGGGCCGACCACCGCCCGGGGCGGGCGCCGCGGCGTGCTGCGCCTCGGCGCCTATGGGCCCCAGGTGTGCTCGCTCCAGCGGTCGCTCGTGCGCGCGGGCGAGCCGATCGCCGTCGACGGCGGCTTCGGCCCCCTCACCCGCGCGGCCGTGCGCCGGGCCCAGCGGCGCCTCGGGCTGCGGGTGACGGGCGTCGCCGGCCGGCGCCTGCGCGCCCGGCTGCGCGACGGCCGCCGGCGCATGCCCGTGCGGGTCGCCCCCGGGGCGCTCTCCCTCGGCGCCAGCGGCCGCCCGGTGCGCCGGCTGCAGGCCGCCCTGCGCCGGAAGGGCTTCGGCATCGCCGTCAACGGCGCGTACGGCCGGCGCACCCGCCTCGCCGTCGCGCACTACCAGCGCCGCAGCGGGCTGCGCATCACCGGGGCCGCCGACCTGCCCCTCCTGCGCAGCCTCGGCGCCACCCGCGCCCGCCACCTCGAGGTGTTCCCGGTGCAGGGCCCGCACGGCTTCACCGACGACTTCCGGGCGCCGCGCGCGACGGGCCGGCACAACGCCATCGACATCGTCGCCCCGGCCGGCACGCCGCTGGTCGCGGCGACGGCCGGGGTCATCGACAGCCTCAGCCGCGCCGACACCGGCCTCGGCGGCATCCGCCTGTGGCTGCGCGACGACGGCGGCACGACCTACTACTACGCCCACCTCTCCTCGATCGCCCCGGGCCTGATCCCGGGCTCGCGGGTCGCGGCGGGCCAGCGCGTCGGGGCGGTCGGCCGCACCGGCAACGCCCGCGGCGGCGTCCACCACCTGCACTTCGAGATGCACCCCGGGGGCGGCCGGGCGGTCAACCCCTACCGCGAGCTGGTCAACATCGACCCCGCGGGGCCGGTCTAGCCGGCGCGGCGGGGCCGGGCCGGTCTCACTTGTAGATGGCGATCGGCAGGATCACGGCGGCGGGCGCGATGGCCGCGGTGTCCCCCTCCAACGACCTCCGGATGCGCGCGCGGTCCAGGCCCTCCAGCCGCTCCAGCACGCTGTCGGGGAGGAACCGCTGCTGGAGGGCGAAGAGGTTGAACGTGCCGACGTCCCGGTAGCAGACGTCGGTCGGCCGCGGGCGCACGGTCGCGTCCTCCGGGGGCGCCAGGACTCGGGCGGCCTTCCCGACGATCGTCGAGCGGCCGCCGGAGACGAGGCTCGGCTCCGGGGACAGAAGCGCGTACTGGATGGGCACGATGATCCGCGCGTTCGGGCGCGGCTCCTGGGGCCACCGTCGGCCGAGCCTCTGCCAGACCGCGACGTCCCCGGGACACCCCTCGACGAA
Source organism: Miltoncostaeaceae bacterium (assembly GCA_963819845.1). Taxonomy (GTDB): domain Bacteria; phylum Actinomycetota; class Thermoleophilia; order Miltoncostaeales; family Miltoncostaeaceae; genus DATAGF01. The sequence goes on along the minus strand of CAWFXQ010000012.1, from coordinate 139,713 downwards.
CGCGTCGCCCACGTCGCGTCCGAACGGTGGGCCGTCGAGCGTGGAGCGGGCGCCGAGGTTCAGCACGACCCGGGGCGAGTCACCGACGCGGCGGCGCGCGTAGGCGACCGCGGCGCGGCCCGCCGCCAGGTCGGCCTCCTTGTCGGCCTCCGGCGAGTCGGGGTCCGCGAGGCTCTTGGCCTCCACCGCCACGGAGCCGAAGCGCTTGATCGCGTCGTAGGGCTGCGCGTAGGCGGGGATCAGGATCTTCGCGTTCCGCAGCACGACGAAGTCCCCCTCGCGCAGGGCCTGCACCGAGGCCGCGAACCGCTCCGGCGCCTGGTCCGCATCGAGGACGCGCAGTCGGACGGGCTTCTGGAGCTCCGGGTCGTCGAGGGCGTCCCGCAGGGCGAGGAAGTTCGCCGCGTCGTTGGCCGAGACGACCCGGTTGACGGTCCTCTCCGTCCTCGCCTCGACGTTCCCCTCGAGCGCCGTCCCGGTGCTCACGACCAGCTTCCCCGCCCGGGTCGTCAGCAGGGACTGCTCCTCAGAGGTCGATTCGCCGCCGCGGATCTGGGCGAAGTAGGCGTTGACCCGCTCACGGTCGAGGTAGGCGTACTCCGCGGGCGCCGCCGTCGAGCGGAACGCGAACCGGTCGAACCTGCTCCGCCCCTCCGCCCCGGGTCCAGAGCCACACGCCGGCGATCACGCCGGCCGCCACGAGGCACCCCAGGGCGATGCGGCCCGACCACCGAGCCCACAACGCCCGCAGCGCACCGATCAGTCCTCGCTCGCCCATGACGCGGGGAGTGTCTCGCGGGGCGCTGACGCGGCGCTTACGCGTCAACCCGGGCTTGACAACGCATCCCGCCGTACGCTTTAGTTGACCGGTCGGCTAGTAAGGAGGCGGGAGTGGGGCGGCACAGCGACGCGCGGGAGCGGCTGATCGAGGCGGCCGGCGACCTCTGGCACACCCGGAGCTACGCCGATGTCGGCGTGAGCGAGATCTGCGACCACGCCGGTGTACAGAAGGGGAGCTTCTACCACTTCTTCCCGTCCAAGCGGGACCTCGCCCTCGCCGTGATCGACGACCGCTGGCAGACCGACGGCGTGGGCCTGATGGCGCCGATCCTCACCGGCTCGCTCCCGCCGCTGCGGCGCCTGGAGCTGTTCATGGAGCGCGGGCTCGAGGAGCAGCTCGAGCTGAAGGAGTCCACCGGCGCCACCGTGGGGTGCTCGTTCGGGAACATGGTGGTCGAGCTGGCGACCGTGGACGAGGTCCTGCGCGAGCGGCTTGCCCGGCTCTTCGACGACTGGGCCGGCCTCCTCCAGGTCGCCCTGGACGACGCCGTCGCGGCCGGGGACCTTCCCGAGATCGACACCTGGCAGGCGGCGCGTGGCCTGCTCGCCTTCATCGAGGGCCTCGGGGTCCTGATCAAGGCCAAGGACGACCCGATGGCCGCCGCCGACCTGATGCCCCTCGCGCTGCGGCTGGTGGGGGCGGACCCGGCGCGCCTGCCCGGGAGGGTGACCACCGCCTAGCGACCGACCGCCTGTCGATTCCGGGCCCTGGCCCGCGTCGACAGGTCGAGGCACGCGCCCTGACGATCCTGAGTAAGCGACCGGTCAACTATTCACAGCGAAAACGGAAGGAGTGAACGATGACGACATCTTCGAGTGCAGCGGCCGGGCAGAGCGAGCGGCGGAAGTGGTTGGGTCTCGCCGCCCTCTGCTCGGCGTTCTTCATGGTGATCCTCGACGTGGCGATCGTGAACGTGGCCCTGCCCACGATCCAGGTCAACCTCGGCTTCTCGCAGAAGAACCTCCAGTGGGTGGTGAGCGCCTACGCCCTCACCTTCGGCGGCCTCCTGCTGCTGGGCGGCCGCGCCGCCGACCTGCTCGGGCGCCGGCGCATGTTCATCGCCGGCCTGGCCATCTTCTCGGCGGCCTCGCTTCTGGCCGGCCTCGCGACATCGGACACGGTGCTGATCGCGGCCCGCGCCCTCCAGGGCATCGGCGCTGCCGTCATGACGCCCGCCGCGCTGTCGATCCTGATGACGACCTTCCGCGAGGGCAAGGAGCGCAACGCCGCCCTCGGGATCTGGGGCGCCGTGGGCGCCTCGGGCGGGACCGTGGGCGTGCTGCTGGGCGGCATCCTCACCGACACGATCGGCTGGGAGTGGATCTTCTTCCTCAACGTGCCGGTCGGCCTGGCGGTGATCGCGGTCGCCCCGGCGCTGCTGCGGGAGAGCCGCGCCGACATGGAGCACCGGCGCTTCGACGTCGCGGGCGCGCTGTCGGTGACCGCCGGCATCGCCCTGCTGGTCTACGCGCTGGTCGAGGCCGAGTCGGCCGGCTGGGCGTCGCTGCAGACGCTCGGTCTGATCGGCGCCTCGGCGGCGCTGCTGGCCATCTTCGCGGCCGTCGAGCTGCGGTCGCGCGGGCCGATCCTCCCGATGTCGATCTTCCGCATCCGGGCCGTGACCGGCTCGAACGTGGCGAGCCTCGCCCTGGGCGGGGCCGTCTTCGGGATGATCTTCATCCTCACCCTCTACATGCAGCAGGTGCTGGCCTACTCCCCGCTCGAGACCGGGCTGGCGTGGCTGGCGATGTCGCTCACGGCCCTCGTGTCGTCGATCGTCGCGTCGATGCTGGTGACGCGGATCGGCACGCGGATGCCGCTGACCGTCGGCCTCGCGGTCGCCGGGGTGGGCCTCGTCCTGCTGGCGCAGATCCCGGCCGACGGCGCCTACGTCGGCGACCTGCTGCCGGGCCTGCTGGTGACCGGCCTCGGCCTGGGGACGGGCTTCGTGGCGCTCTCGATCGGGGCGCTGGAGGGAGTCGCCGAGCGCGACGCCGGCCTGGCGTCGGGTCTCGTCAACACCACCCAGCAGGTCGGGGGTGCGCTGGGAGTCGCGGTGCTCTCCACGCTGGCCCTCTCGCGCAGCGAGGACCTCATCGCGGGGGGCACGGCGGCCCCGGCGGCCCTCACCGAGGGCTTCCAGATCGCGATCTACGCGGCGGCGGGCTTCGCCATCGCGGGGGCCATCGCGGTCCTGGCCCTCGTCCGCGGCCGCTCGCGGACGGAGCCGGCCGCTGAGCCCGCCGTGGCGGCGCCGCCGGCCGAGCCGGTGGGCACCACGACCGGCTGAGCCGTCCGCCGGAGGGACCGGGCGCACCAGCGCCCGGTCCCTCGGCGCGACCCTCAGACCGGCGGGTCCAGGGCGCGGAACTCCTCGCCCTCGCGCTCGATCACCGGGTGGCCCCCGACCTGCGCGGGCAGCGCGGGCCGCGGGCCGCCGGCGATCGTCCACACCTCGATGGTCCGGAGATCGTCCTCCCGTCCCTCGGCGACGCCGATCACGCCCGGGACGCTCCCGACCCAGCCCTGCGCCGTGGCGAGGGCCCTCTCGAAGTCGTCGCCCATCGCGCCCTAGAGCTCGGTGATGCGGACGCTCAGGAGCGCCTGCACCAGGTTGATGTGGTTGATGATCGTCACGACGTTCGAGCCGGCGAAGAGGAGGCCGACGGCGCCCTCCTCGCGGTTCAGGACGAGGCTGCCCGAGTCGCCGCCCGCGCCCATGCGCTTCGTGATGATCTGACGGCAGAACTTGGCGACCCGGCCCGCGCCGTAGTTCACCAGCACCGTCGCGTTGACGTGCGTGATCTCGCCGGTGGTGAAGTTGGTCGTGCGGCCCGTCTTCTGCACGATGTCGCCGACCTTCGGCGCGGCGTACACGCGCTGGACGTAGCCGCTCCAGTAGACCTCGCGGCTCAGGTCGTGGAACGGGCCCTCGGCGATGGCGGCGTCCACGAAGTTGCACGGCTGCTCGTGCGGCGTCGTGAAGCGGATCGGGACCCACCGCGAGAGGCGCGCGACCGCGTCGCCCGGCAGGGCGCCGCCGTCGAACGGCCCGGGCTGGAGGACCGGGTCGCCCACCAGCGCGTTGTTGGAGTTCGCGAGCACGTGGTTGTTGCTGAGGATGTAGTACCGCTCGGGGATCGACGGGAAGGGCACGCGGTCGTAGCAGCAGGTGGCGATCGTGCCCGCCGTGATCTTGTAGTGGCCGACGCTGTAGCCGCCCATCACGGGCCGCGCGCGCGCGGCGAGCGTCAGCGGGGCGGCCATCTGATGGGTGGCCCCGTTCTCGTAGGCGGGCTCCATCAGCCCGGCGGACGGCGCCTCGACGGCCCCGACGCCGGCCTGGATGAACCCGACCTCCTGGACGTCGACGGGGGTGCCCTTCGAGGTCTTGGTGCCGCGCTTGATCAGGTCCTCCGGCCTGAGCATCTCCGGCGGCAGCTTGGACTCGACGAGCACGGTGATGGCCTGCTCGCCCGTGTCCTCGTCGTTCTTCAGACGGTGGCCGAGGGCGACGCCCACGACGTTCTCGCGCCCGAGGTACTCCGCCTCCGCCGCCGCCTGCTCCTTGGCGAGGGACGCGAACTCCTTTGGGACGTTGCTCTCCATCAGCGAGTCGAGCACTGGGACCTCCGTTGTCCGATCGGTCAACCGCGGGGGGCGCGAGGACGCGGCGGCCGCGTGGGGCGATGGAACAGGGCCGCCCGTCACCCGGGCGTCACCCGGGCATCACCGGAGAACGTGCGGCCCCGCCACCTCGTCGACGGCGAAGGTCGGCTCGACGCCGATCTCCGCCCGGAGGACGCAGCGCATCCGCTCGTACTGCCGCAGCGCCTCGCCGCGGTTGCCCTCCGCCAGGTGAACGGCCATCACCGAGCGGTGGGCGCTCTCCCGCAGCGGCTCGATGCGCACGGCGGCGAGCGCCGCCTCGACGGCCTCGGCGAAACGCCCGGCCGCGGCGAGGCGCGCCGAGAGCGCCTCGAGGGCGTGCAGGCGCGTCTGGCGGACGCGCTCCTGCTCAAGCAGCACCCACTCGTCGTACCAGTCGGGCAGGAGGTCGGGGAGCAGCGGCCGCGCGTTGAGGTCCTCGGGCGCGCAGTCCCCGTCGCCGGTGAGGCGGGCGGCCTGCCCGAGCATGCGCACGAGGTCAACCGTGACGTCGTCGTGGAGCCGGAGCCGCCCGTTGTCGGTGCTCACCAGCCGCTGCCCGGCGCGCCGGAGCCTCCAGAGCGCCGACCGCAGGTTCGCGTTGGCGCGCTCCTCGGTCCAGTCGGGCCAGAGGCGCGCTGCGAAGTGCAGGCGTAGGAAGGGCCGGCGCTCGAGCGCCAGCAGCGCGAGCAGCCGCTCGACGCTCCGGGCCAGCACGACCTGGGCACCCCCCACCGTGAGCTGGAAGCCCCCGAGGAGCGTGAGCTCCGATGGCCCGCTCAGCGGTATCGCCCCCATTGCCCGTCCATCGCCGTAACCCCCTCCGCCCTGGTCACCGGGTGAGGGTCCATCCTCCGGCCGCCGTTGGATGGCGACGACCGACCCTAGGTGTCGCCGGCGCACACCATGCCCTCCAGGACCGGTGGCAATCGTGCCCGTGGCGTAAGCGGCGGAGAAGACGCTCATGGGGATCCGGCAGGCGACCGACGGCGCGGAGGCGAAAGCGACATGGGCGACGCCCTCTCTTGGCTCACGACCTACTCGAAGCCCGTGGTGGTCCTCCTCCTCATCGCCGCCGCCGCCCTCTTCGTGATCAAGATCGTCGTCGAGCAGAGCGTCAAGGCGTCGTTCGAGGCCAACCGGAAGGAGCTCGAGCTGCGCCTCGCCCGGCGCTCGGGGTTCGAGGACCGCCTGCTGAGCCAGCGCTTCGCCACCGTCGTGGGGTTCACCGGCCGTCTGGAGCAGATCGGCTCGGACATCAACAGGGCGCGGCTTGGCACCGGCGGAGCAGGGAGGCGCGGGGGCGAGCTCCGCTCGCTGACGGCCGTCTATGAGGACCTCTCGGCGAAGCGGGTGGTCCTCGGCGAGGAGTTCCACGCTCTGCTCCGGCAGAAGGCCGATCTCGCGATACGCCTCTCCAACGCCGTCGGCGCGGACGCCCGCGCAGAGGTCGAACAGGAATGGATCGAGGTGGACGCGCGGCTCCGCGCCGCCGTCGATCGGACCTTCCGGCTGAGCGAGGTCCGCGCGTAGGCGGGGCGCCCCCGTGCCGTGGCAGCGAACCGCATGGGGCGGTGCGTCGCGGCCCGGCGCGCCGCCGCGCTAGGTTGTCGCCTCTCGGAGGGTGACGCGAGGAGGGTGCGGTGGGCGACCTGAACCTGCGTGGCGGGACGATCGTGACGGCGGAGGGGACGTTCGCGGGCGACGTGGCCGTGCGCGGCGGCCGCGTCGAGAGCGTCGGCACGAGCGTGCCGGACGACGGCGCGGAGACCGTCGACGCGAGCGGCCTCCTGGTGATGCCGGGCTTCATCGACGCCCACACCCACATGGACATGCCCTTCGGCGGCACGGTCACGGCCGACGACTGGGACACCGGGACCGCGGCGGCGGTCGCCGGGGGCACGACCACGATCGTCAACTTCGCCCTCCAGGGCGAGGGGCAGACGCTGGGCGACGCGGTCGAGACCTGGCAGGGCAAGGCGGCCGGGCGAACGCGCATCGACTACGGGCTGCACGTGGCCATCTGCGACCTCACCCCGGCCATCAAGGAGGAGATCCGCGAGCTGCCCGGGCGCGGCGTCTGCACGGTCAAGGTCTTCATGGCCTACAAGGGCACGTCGCTCTACATGCTCGACGAGGACCTGCTCGAGATCCTGCAGATCGCCCGCGACGCCGGCGTGCTGGTGATGGTGCACGCCGAGAACGGCGACGCGGTCGCCAAGCTTCAAGAGCAGGCGCTGGCGCGCGGCGACGTCGACCCGATCTGGCACGCGCGCACGCGGCCGGAGGCGGTGGAGGCCGAGGCCACCGCGCGCGCGATCCGGCTCGCCGAGATCGCCGACGCGCCGCTGGCCGTGGTGCACGTGACCTGCGCGTCCGCGGCCGAGGAGATCCGCCGCGCCCACGAGCGCGGCCGGCCCGTGTACGGCGAGACATGCCCCCAGTACCTGGTGCTGACGGTCGACGACCTCGCCCGCGAGGACTTCGACGGCGCCAAGTTCGTCTGCTCGCCGCCCCTGCGCGACGCCGCCAACCACGCGCCGCTCTGGCACCGCGTGAGCCACTCCGACCTGGTGCTGGTGGGCTCGGACCACTGCGCCTTCGACTTCGCCGGCCAGAAGGAGATGGGGCGCGGCGACTTCACGAAGATCCCCAACGGGATGCCGGGCGTCGAGGAGCGCCCGGGCCTGCTCTGGACCCACGGGGTGCGCACGGGGCGCATCTCGCCCGAGACGTTCGTCGCCTCGCTCTCGACCAACCAGGCCCAGGTCCACGGCCTCGCGCCGCGCAAGGGCCTGATCGCGCCCGCGGCGGACGCCGACATCGTGCTCTGGGACCCGGAGCTCGAGCTCACGATCACGCACGCGAACCGCCACAACGGCAACGACTACACGCCCTACGAGGGCCAGCGCCTGGTCGGGGGGCCGGCCCGGGTCTACGTGCGCGGCGAGCTGGCGTTCCAGGACGGCGAGGTGGTGGCGCCGCCGGGCTCGGGGCGCTTCGTCGCCCGGTCGCGGACGGCGGCCCTGGGCTCGGTCGCCGCGTGACGGCGGTCAACGCGCCGGTCGTCCCCCGGCGCCTGCGCGAGCTGGCGGAGCTGACCGGCGACGAGGACGGGGCCCAGCGGGTCGCCTGGACCGACCGCTGGATCGCGGCGCGCGACTGGCTGCGGGGCCAGCTCGCGGAGATCCCGGGCGTCGAGGTCCACACCGACCCCGCCGGCAACATCTGGGCGACCCTGCCGGGGGAGAGCGAGCGGAGCGTCGTCGTGGGCGGCCACCTCGACTCGGTGCCCGACGGCGGCTGGCTGGATGGCGCCCTCAACGTCACGGCCGCCCTGGAGGTGCTGCGGGCGGTCGCGGCCGGGCCGCGGCCCGCGCTGACGCTGCGGCTGGTCGACTGGGCCGACGAGGAGGGGGCGCGCTTCGGCCGCAGCCTCGTGGGGTCGAGCGCCTGCGCCGGGTCGCTCGACCCCGAATCGCTGCGGGGCCTGGTCGACCGCGACGGCGTCGCGCTGCCGGACGCGCTCGCCGCCCACGGCGTGGAGCTCGACCGGATGCTCGACGCCGGAGCCGAGCTGCGCGACGTCGCCGCCTACCTCGAGCTGCACATCGAGCAGGGGCCGGTGCTCGAGGGCATCGACGCCCCCCTGGGGGTGGTCACGGGGATCTTCGGGCTCCAGCGCCACATCGTCCGCTTCCGCGGGGCCCACGCCCACGCCGGCTCCACGCCGATGGACGCGCGCCGCGACGCCTTCCTCGCCGCCGCCCGCAGCGCCGCCGAGTTCCGCGAGACCGCGCTGCGGCGGCCCGAGACCCGCGCCACGGTGGGCTCCGTGACCGTCGCGCCGGGGATCGTCACCGCGTTCAACGGGCTCTGCGAGCTGACCCTCGACCAGCGCGCCGTCGACGCCGGCGTGGTGGCCGAGATGGTCGCCGAGGCGCGCGCGGCGTCGGAGCGGATCGCCGCCGAGGAGGGCTGCGCGGTGGAGTGGGAGCCCCAGTTCGCCCAGGCCCCCGTGGCCTTCGACGCCCGGCTGGTGGAGAGCGGGGCCGAGGTCATCCAGGACCTCACCGGCGCCCCCGCGCCGCGGCTGCCGAGCGGCCCGCTGCACGACGCCGCCGAGATGGCCCGCCGCGTCCCGGCGGTGATGCTGTTCGTGCGCAGCATCGGCGGCGTCAGCCACACGGTGGACGAGGACACCGCCGACGAGGACCTGGAGCTCTCGGCCCGGGCGCTGCACGACCTGACCCTGCGGACGATCGAGGCGCCGTGGACTTCGGCCTGACCCTTCAGACCAACCCGCCGGCGAGCCGGCTGGTCGAGCTCTTCCGGCGCGCCGAGGGCCTGGGCTTCACCCACGCCTGGACGTTCGACTCCCACATCCTCTGGCAGGAGCCGTACGTCATCCACTCGCAGATCCTGTCGGCGACCGAGCGCATGATGGTCGGGCCGCTGGTGACGAACCCCGCCACGCGCGACCCGAGCGTGACGGCGTCGGTGTTCGCGACGCTCAACGACATGTTCGGCAACCGCACCGTCTGCGCGATCGGCCGCGGCGACTCGGCCCTGAGGGTGCTCGGCCGCAAGCCCACCACGCTGGCCCAGACCGAGCGGGCGATCCACGAGATCCGCGAGCTGGCCGAGGGGCGGGCGATCACGGGGGCCGACGGCGACGAGGTGCGCATCCCCTGGGTGCGCGACGGGCGCCTCGAGGTCTGGATGGCCGCCTACGGGCCCGAAGGCGCTCGGGCTCGTCGGGCCGCTGCGCCGACGGCTTCGTGCTCCAGCTCGCCGACCCGGCGATCCTCAGGTGGACGCTGGCGCGCGTCCACGAGGCGGCCGCCGAGGCCGGCCGCAGCCCCGACGACATCACGGTGCTGGTCTGCGCCCCGGCCTACGTCGGCGACGACCGCGCCCACCAGCGCGACCAGTGCCGCTGGTTCGGCGGGATGGTCGGCAACCACGTCGTCGAGATCGTCGAGCGCTACGGCGCCCACGGCGAGGTCCCGGCCGCCCTGACGGACTACATCGAGGCCCGCAAGGGCTACGACTACTCCCACCACGGCCAGGCCGGCAACCCGGACACCGAGTTCGTCCCGGACGAGATCGTCGACCGCTTCTGCGTCCTGGGCACCGCGCAGGAGCACGTCGCCAAGCTGCGCGAGCTGGCCGACGCCGGCATGGACCAGTTCGCGATCTACCTCATGCACGACGCCCCCGAGGCGACCCTCGACGCCTACGGGAGCGACGTGATCCCCGCCTTCCGCTAGGCGGCCGCCGGCAGGTCCATCTCGGCCGCCATGCCCTCGATCGCGCGGCCCAGGCGCGCGACGACCTCCTCGAGGGTCGCGTCGTCGGCGGTGAGGATCGGGGCGATCTGCACGACGGCGTCGCCGCGGCCGTCCGGCCGGGCGATGAGCCGCTGCTGGGCCAGGTGGCGCGGCATCACCTCGCCGACGTAGCGGGCCTTGTCGGCGCCGGCCAGGGGCGAGCCGGCCTCGTCGGCGACGATCTCGGCCGCCCAGAAGTAGCCGTCGCCGCGCACGTCCCCGACGGCGGGGATCTCGAGCAGGCCCTCCATCAGCTCCTCGAGGTACGGGGTGCGCTCCCGCACCCGCTCGAGCACGCCCTCGCGCTCGTAGATCTCGATCGACTTGAGGGCGACGGCCGCGCAGACCGGGTGGCCGCCGAAGGTGAGGCCGTGCATGAGCGTCACGCCCGGCTCGCGCAGCACCTCCATGATGCGCTCCGAGAGCATCACCGCCCCCATGGGCACGTGGCCGGAGGTGAGGCCCTTCGCCAGGGTCACGATGTCGGGGACGCCGCCGTAGCGGGTGGCGCCGAAGTACTCGCCCAGGCGGCCGAAGCCCGAGATCACCTCGTCGGCGTGCAGCAGGAAGCCGTACTCGTCGGCCAGCGCGCGCAGGCCCGGCCAGTAGCCGGCCGGAGGCGTGTAGCAGCCGCCCGCGTTCTGGATCGGCTCGGCCGAGAGCATGGCGATCGTCTCGGGGCCCTCCTCCTGGATGACGGCCTCGATCTCGGCCAGCAGCCGCGCGCAGAAGGCCGGCTCGTCGTTCGCGTCGGGCTGGCGGTAGCGGTTGGTGTTGGAGACGTGGCGCACCTCCAGGGCAGGCGGCCCGAAGGGCGCCTGGAAGGTCGGCAGCCCCGAGATCGCGAGCGCCCCGAGGTTGACGCCGTGGTAGGCGGTGGTGCGGGCGATCACCTTGCGCCGCTCCGGCTCGCCCTTCACCACGAAGTGCTGGCGGGCGATCTTCCAGGCCGACTCGACCGCCTCCGACCCGCCGCAGGTGAAGAAGGCGTGGCTGATGTCGCCCGGCGCGCGCTCGGCGAGCGCGGCCGCGAGCTCGATCGCGACCGGCGACGCCGTCAACCAGTTGGTCGTGAACGGGATCGCCCGCAGCTGCTCGGCGGCCGCCTCGGCGATCTCCTCGCCGTGGTCGTAGCCGAGCTGCATGCAGAACAGGGACGACAGGCCGTCAACGTAGCGCTCGCCGCGGCTGTCGATGACCTCGCAGCCCTCGCCACGCACCCACACGGGCAGCTCGGCCGCCCCGGGGCCGAAGGCGCCGTTGCGCGCGAACTGCTGGACCAGGTGGTCGTGGGCCAGGGTCTGGAGCTCGTCGTGTGTCATGCCCATCGCGTGGTCACCACCTTGCGGCGCGTGAAGAAGGTGAAGGCGTCGTTGCCGGTGGCGTGAAGGTCGCCGACCATGGAGTCCTTCCATCCGGAGAACGGGAACCAGGCGACCGGCGCCGCGACGCCGATGTTCACGCCCAGCATCCCGGCCTCGATCCGCTGGCGGAAGCGCTGGGCCGCGCCGCCGGACGAGGTGAAGAGGATCGCCGAGTTGCCGTAGCGCGACCCGTTGCTCCACTCGATGGCCGCGTCGAGGTCGGGCACGCGGACCACCGACAGCACCGGCCCGAACAGCTCCTCGCGGCCCGCCCGCGACTCGGGGTCGGCCAGGTCGAGGATCGTCGGCCCCAGCTCGCAGCCGCCGGGCCCCCCGTCGCCGCGGCCGTCGAGCACGACCCGCGCGCCGTCCTCGGCCGCCTGGCCGATCTCGTCCTCCAGGCGCTGCCGGGCCTGGGGCGACACCACCGGGCAGACGTCGGTCGCGTCTTCCAGCCCCGGCCCCACGCGCAGCCCCTCGGCGGCGGCCACGATGCGCGCCAGCGAGGCGTCCTGCTCGGCGCCGGTGCCGACCAGCAGCGCCACCGAGCCGGCCAGGCAGCGCTGGCCGGCGCCCCCGAAGGCGGAGCTCGAGACGCCCTTCACCATGGTGTCGGGCTCGGCGTCGGGCATCACGATCATGGAGTTCTTGGCGCCGCCGAGCGCCTGCACGCGCTTGCCGGTCGCGATCGCCCGCGAGGCGACGTACTCGGCGACCGTCGCCGAGCCCACGAACGACACCGCGTCGAACCCCGTCCGAGTCGAGCAGGCCGTTGACCGCGTCGTGGGCGCCGTGCACCAGGTTCACGACGCCGGGCGGGATCGCGTCGATCTCGCCGATCAGCTCCACGATGCGCTCGGGCCCCAGAGGGTCCTGCTCGGAGGGCTTCAGCACGATCGTGTTGCCGCAGACGATCGCGTAGGGGATGAACCACAGCGGCACCATCGCGGGGAAGTTGAACGGCGTGATCGCCGCCACCACGCCCACGGGCTGGTTGAAGCTCTCCACGTCGATCCCGCGCGAGACGCCCTCGAGCGTCTCGCCCTTGAGCAGGTGGGGGGCGGCGATGGCCGCCTCGACCGACTCGATGCCGCGGCCCATCTCCGCGAAGGCGTCCGGGACCGTCTTGCCCATGTCGGTCGCGACCAGCCGGGCGAGCTCGTCCTGGTGGGCCACCAGCACCTGGCGCAGGTCCATCAGGGCGCGGGCGCGCGCGAGCACCGGCGTCGCCGCCCACTCCGGCTGGGCGGCGCGGGCGGCCGCCACGGCCCGCTCGACGTCGGCGGCGCCCGAGAGGGGCACGCGGGCCAGGTCCTCGCCGGTGGCCGGGTTGCGGGTCACGAGCATCTCGTCGGCGCTCGGGGACACCCACGCCCCCCCGACGTAGTTGTTCAGCGTCCGCGGAGCGGCGGGGGCATCGACGGGTGGCGGCATCGGTCCTTCCCTTCGGCGGAGTGTCACCGCGATGGTGACAGGGCGCGCACGACGGCGAGCCGGCGCACGGTCAGGGTGACGATGCTACCCAAGCGGAGGATCGTCGCGCAGCCGCTCCGCGTGCCGGGCGCCCAGCTCGGCCGTGGCCCTCAGGAACTCGGCGATCGCGCGCAGCTCCTCGGACGGCAGGCGCCCGAGCGCCCGGTGCCAGTCCTCCATCAAAGGCCCCCAGATCTCCTCCGACCGCGCGTAGTGCTGCTCGGTGGCGACCACGTTCACCCGGCGCCGGTCGTGCGCGTCGGGCTCGCGCCGCACGAGGCCGGCGTCCTCGAGTCGGTCGAGCACCCCCGTGATCGCGCCGGTGGTCAGCCCGGACGCCGTCGCGAGCTCGCCCGGGGTGGCGCCCCCCGGGCCTCGACGATGTCCAGGCAGCCCAGGTCGGTGCGGCTGATCCCCAGGCGCCCGGCGGCCAGGGCGTCGAAGGCGTTGTCCTGCGCCACGTTGGCGCGGTACGCCCCGATCAGCTCGTCGATGAGCTCGGATTTCGTCTTGCGGGCCAAGTACCTTAGCTGCTAAGATATATAGCGACAGAGGGAGTCTATCCCAACCGCAGGCGAGGAGGAGGAGCACGATGCCGCAGACCGTCGAGATGCGCCTGGAGCTGGTCCCCGTGCCGGTCTCGGACGTGGACCGGGCCAAGGAGTTCTACGTCGAGCGCGCCGGCTTCAGCGCCGACCACGACCACACCGTGAGCGACGAGATCCGCTTCGTGCAGCTCACCCCGCCCGGGTCCGCCACCTCCATCTCCATCGGCAGGGGCCTGACCGGCATGCCGCCCGGCTCGCTCGAGGGGCTGCAGCTTGTGGTCAACGACATCGAGGCGGCCCGGGCGGCGCTCGCCGGCCGCGGCGTCGAACGTGTCGGAGGTCCAGGACTTCCCCTGGGGGCGCTTCGTCTTCTTCGCCGACCCCGACGGGAACCGCTGGGCGGTGCAGGAGCTGGTCGCGCAGGCGTAGCGGCGTCGTCGCCGGCGCGTGATCGCGACCCGAGTATGGTGGCGATGCGAGGCGCAATGCAGATGGACGCCGACGTTCTCACGACCGCCCGCGCGGCATATGGACGACGCGCGTGGACGCGGGCGCACGAGCTACTCCGCGACCTGGACGAGTCGGGGCCGCTCGCCGCCGACGACCTGGAGCGCCTGGCGGTGGCGGCCTACATGCTCGGCCGCGACGACGAGCAGCTCGGCGCGCTCGCGCGCGCCCACGACGCCCACCTCAGGGACGGCGACCGCGCGAGCGCCGTGCGCGCCGCGTTCTGGCTGGCGGTGCACCTGATGATCCGCGGCGAGGTCGGCCGCTCGACCGGATGGCTCGGGCGTGCACGCCGGCTGGTGGACGATTCGGCCGGAGACTGCGTCGAGCGCGGCTACCTCGCATCCGCCGACGCGTTCCGCTGCATGGGCGCGGGCGACTGGCCCGCCGCGGGCGCCGCCGCCGCGGACGCGGTGGCCGCCGGCCGGCGCTTCGGCGATCCCGACCTGGTCGCGCTCGGGCTCATCGACCTCGGACGGACGCTCATCGAGGAGGGGTCGGCCGACGAGGGCATCGCGGCGCTCGACGAGGCCATGGTGGCCGCGGCCGACGGGGAGCTGTCGCCGGTCGCGACGGGGCTCGTCTACTGCAGCGTCATCGAGGGCTGCCACGTCACCTGCGAGCTGGCCCGCGCCCGCGAGTGGACCGTGGCGCTGACGGAATGGTGCGCGCACCAGCCGGACCTCGTCCCGTTCACGGGCACCTGCCTCATCCACCGCGCCGAGATCCTGCAGGTCCGCGGCGCCTGGGACGACGCGCTGGCCGAGGCGCGGCGCGCCCGCGAGCGCTTCGAGGAGAGGGGGGACCGGAGGGTCGCCGGCGAAGCCGCGTACCGGTGCGGCGAGATCCTGCGGGTCCGGGGCGACCTGGACGGCGCCCAGGAGGCGTTCCGGGACGCCAGCCGGAACGGGCGAGAGCCGCAGCCCGGCCTCGCGCTGATTCGCCTGGCGCAGGGCCGGGTCGAGGCCGCGGCGGCGGCCATCGCCGCCGCGCTCGACGGGGCCGGCCGCTGGGCCGAGCGCGCCCGGCTCCTGCCCGCCTCCGTCGAGATCGCGCTCGCCGCCGGAGACCTCGACGGCGCGGGGGCCGCCTGCGACGAGCTCGACGAGATCGCCCGGCGCAACGGGCGGACCATGCTGCTCGCCTGCGCCGCGGAGGCGCGCGGCGCGGTCGCGCTCACCGGCGGGGACGCGCGTGCCGCGGCACCGCTGCTCCGCCATGCGTCCCGGCTCTGGCTCGAGCTCGACGCGCCCTACGAGGCGGCGCGCGCGCGCCTGCTGCTCGCCGAAGCCTCCCGGACGTCGGGCGACGACGCGACCGCCGAGCTGGAGCTCGACGCGGCGCGCGCCGAGCTCGCGCGGCTGGGCGCCGCCGACGCCGGCGGCGGGCACGGCCTGACGCCCCGCGAGCTCCAGGTGCTCCGGCGGCTCGCGACGGGCGAGAGCAACAAGGCGATCGCCGCCCGGCTCGGCCTGAGCCCGCGAACGGTCAACCGCCACGTGAGCAACCTCTTCACCAAGCTGCACGTCTCCTCGCGCGCCGCGGCGACGGCGTACGCATACGAGCACGAGCTGGTCTGAGCGAGTCCGTGGGTGAAATCACCCATCCGCCGCGGACGTCGCGGTTGGGTGGTTCGGCCGAAGCGCGCGCATCCTCGCGCGGTCATCATCGGAGCCGATGACCACCGCGGACGCCCCCATCGGGACCCAGCAGGACGTGCTGGACGCGGCGCGCCGCCTCGGGCCGTCCATCGCCGCCCGCGCTGCCGAGACCGAGACCGCCCGGCGCGTGCCCCGCGACCTGCTCGACGACCTGGTCGCAGCGGGCGTGTTCCGGGTGCTGCGACCGGCGAGCCACGGGGGCGTCGGCGCCGACCTCCCCGGCGCCATGCGCGTGTACGAGGAGCTCGCCCGGGCCGACGCGTCGGTGGGATGGACCGCCATGATCGGGTCCGGCTCGTGGCTCGACCTGGCCTCGCTGCCTCGGGCCACCTTCGACGAGCTGTTCTCCGGGACGCCCGACGTCATCACGGCCGGCGTCTTCAACCCGACCGGCTCGATCGCCGCCGGCGACGACGGGTACCGCGCGACCGGCCGCTGGAGCTTCGCCAGCGGCTGCGAGCACGCCGACTGGATCTATGGAAACTGCGTCGAGGCGGTGGTCAACGGCGTCCCCCGGTTTCGCATCGCCGTCTTCTCCCCCGACCAGATCGCCATCGAGGACACCTGGACGGTCTCCGGCCTCTGCGGCACGGGCAGCCACCACTTCCACGTCGAGTCGGCGCTCGTGCCGGCGGAGCGCACGCTCGTCCCGCTGGTCAACCCGCCCTGCATCGACGCACCGATCGCACGCGTTCCGATTCCGGGGATCATCGCGCTCGTCGTCGCGAGCGTCGCCGTCGGCGCGGGGCAGGGCGCCCTGGACGACATCGTCGCCGTCGCCGCGGACAAGGTGCCCCTCCTCGATCACGCGGCCCTCGCCGCCAACCCGACCTTCCAGCTCGGGCTGGCCACCGCCGACACCGAGCTGAGCGCCGCGCGGGCGCTGCTCTACGAGACCGCCGAGAGGGCCTGGGAGACCGCGGTGCGCGACGCGGAGGTCACGCTGCGCGACCGCGCGAGGATCCGTGCCGCCGCGGCCTGGGCCACGGAGCGGGCGGCGGACGTCGTACGGGCGGCCTACCGGGCGGGCGGCGGAGGCTCGATCTACGCCGCGTCCCCCCTGCAGCGGCGCCTGCGGGACATCGAGGCCCTGAGCCAGCACTTCCTCGTGCGGCGCGACACCCTCACCACCGCGGGCGCCATCTTCGCGGGGCAGGACGTCAACGTCCCGGTGTTCTGACGGCCGACACCGGCGGCCGACCCACGTGACGAGGTCACAGACCAGGGCCGGCCGCATCGCCGGGCTGAACCACGGGCCATCGGGCAGATCGGTACGCGCGGGACTCTAGGCCGGCACCGCCACGCCCTCGAACGAGCAGCGGTCCGCCACGCCGTCCACGTAGATGGCGGCGTCGATGCTGATCGTCCTCGTCGGCGTGATGAAGACGACGTCCGAGAACACGCGTCCGTACTCTCCATCCGGCACCGGCAGCGGTCCGCCGAGGACGGTGGCGGGCCCCGCCGGCTGCTCGAATCGGAAGCTGACCACAGCGGGCGGCGGCGGGTTGTTCGGGTCGGTGCCCGAGTCGACGGTGAACGTGCCGGCCACGGTGGACGTCTGCGCGACCGCCGCACTGTTGGTGAGGACGGTCTCGCCTCCGGCGCCGACCTCGCAGACGGTGCTGATGGTCACCCCGGCGAGCTCGAGCACGGTCTGGGCGGGGGCCCCGGCAGCCGCCGAGAAGCTGATGCGCGCCGCGCCCGGACCGGCCGGCCCCGCCGGTCCCGCCGGGCCTGCGGGCCCGCCGGGACCGGTCGCGGCGGGCCGCAGCCGGTCGAGCCGGGTGTTGGCGCGGTTGGCGCGCTTGACCGCCGCCTGGCTGATGCGCTGGTTGATGCGCAGCTGCTCGGCGCTCACCTCCACGCCCGAGCGCCCGCCCTGCCCTGCGGCCGGCTCAGCGGCGCGGTCGAGGCCCACCGCCAGCGCGAGGCCGAGCGCGATCCCCACCGGGACGGCCAGCCACCAACCCATTCGTCGTGCGTGATGCATCGGTCCTCCATCGTTGAGAGAGCGTGAACGGACTACCCCACGGCCAAGGGATCATGCTCGTGCCGTCGAGTGGTTCGCGACCCGATGGGCGATTCCGGCGCAATCTTTGCCCTTGAGGCCGATCATGGTCGCGTGGTGCGCCAGGCGACTCGATCGACGCGCGACGGCAGGTCGCTCGACCGGCCGTCGACCAGCGAGCAGGTGGTACGGCTCGAGCCCGTGAGGCGGCCGTGATCGGCGGGTGACATGCGCCGGTTATTGAGGACGTGACGAATCGGCGAGGCCGGCGGGCCCATGTCCGAGATGCGGAACTGGGTCCCGAGCGGGGTGCCGGCCTGCGGGTGCTGGCCGCCCCGCCTCCGGCCTCGGCCCCGGCCGCCTCGGCCACGATCGTCGCCCCGGCCAGCGCCGGCGACCCGGGCCAGATCACGCTCACGACGACCCAGCTCCTGATCAACCAGCGCATCTCGCAGGCCGCCGTGCGGCGGGCCAACGAGCTGATGGCGCGGATCCAGGACGGCCTGCTGGCGGGCGACGTGCGCGACGGCACGCTGACCGCGCTCGACCTGGCGCCCGGGGTCGCCTCCTAGATGCAGCGCCCACACACGTTGTGAACGGCTGAGGAGGCATCCGGGCCTCCGGTGAGGCTGTGGGTCGCCACGACCGACACCTCCTCGAAAGGAGACCCGGATGCAGCTGCACGCTAACGCGGCCCTCGGATTGGCCGGCCGTCGTCGCCTGGTGGGCCTGATCGAGCAGGGCATGAGCATCAGGGCCGCCGCGGCGGCCCTGAGCGTCGCCCCGGCCACCGCCCATCGCTGGTGGCACCGCTGGGTCGGCGCGGGTGCGGCCGAGCGGCACAGCGGCGCCTGACTGGCCGACCGCTCCAGCCGCCCCCATCGCTCACCCCGGGCCCTGAGCGCCGAGGCCGAGGCCCCGATCCTCGCCGCCCGGGCCACGACCAACCTCGGTCCAGGGCGCCTGGCCCACATCTGCGCCCGGGCCCGCTCGACGATCTACAAGGTCCTGCACCGCCACGGGCTCTCGCGCCGCCGCAGTGGCCCTCGGCCAATGACCCGACGCTACGATTGGGCCCGGGCGGGGGCGCTGATCCACATCGACACGGCCCGCCTGGCGCGCTTTGGCCGACCCGGGCATCGCACCCGGGGCCGGGTGGCCGGCTCGCACCTGAACGACGGCATGGGACAGGTCTTCATGCACGTGGCCGTCAACGACAACAGCCGCTACGCCTATGTCGAGCAGCACGCCGACGAGCGCGCGCCCACCTGTGCCGCTTCCTTGGGCGGGCCCTGGCCCACTTTGCCGAGGCCGGGCTGGGGCCGGCCGAGGCGGTCATGACCGACGGAGCGCGCAACTACCGCAGCGCCGCCGTCTTCCAAGGGGCCCTGGCGAGGGCGGGCGCGCGCCACATCGTGACCCCGCCCTACACGCCGCGCTGGAACGGCAAAGCCGAGCGCTTCATCCAGACGCTCAAGGCCGAATGGGCCTACGCCCACGAGTGGCCCTCATCGGCGGTGCGTGCGCGGGCGCTCTCGAGCTGGGTCAGGACCTACAATCGGCGCCGACTCCACCGCTCGCTGGGGGACCGGCCGCCGATCAGCCGCGTTCACAACGTCCGTGGGTAGGACACCTAGGACGATCGCCCGCCGACGACGATCGAGGCTCGGCCGCCCTCACGGTCTCGCCGCCGAGCACGTCGCCGAGGACCGGGCCTGCGCCTCTTGGCCCCTGGTTCCTACAGCTCGCGGAGGATCGCGCTCCGCTTCTCCTCGTACTCTTCTGCGCTGATCAGGCCCTCGTCGAGCATCGACTTCAGACGGCGGAGCCGCTCCGTGGGATCAGCGTCGGTCGGGGCCGATCCCGGCCCCTGCGCCGCCACGGCTGGCGAATCAGCAGCGAGGCGCGACCGCACGTAGTCGCCGACCTCCCCCGCCCGCTCCTGGGGATAGATCGAATGGATGACGGCCTTGTTCCCGGAAGCGAAGATGACCAGCGTCCCATGACCGAGCATGCCGGTCTCGCTCTGGACGGAGCTGATCTTCGAGAAGCGGAAGTCCTCCCGGCGCGACGTCCCGAGGCTCTTGGCGTAGAAGATCACCCGCTCATCGGTCACGACGACGAGTCCTTGTCCGCCGCCGTAGACGCCGGAGCCGAGGTTGAGCACGGTCTCGCCCTCGTGCAGTAGCTCGTGGAGGGTCTTCAGCTCCTTCCGCACGCCGAAGCGGTTCTGAAGCTTCTGCTCGGCGAGCTCCTGGATCTCCTCCGCTGTAGTCACGAAAGCCTCCCTAAGCGCTGGGGCATGACCGTACTGGTACGCCGCCGCCGGAGGGAGAGACGTCACCGCGCTTCCGGCGGACGATGCGTGGGGGTGCCGGCCCGTGCAGGGCGTGAAATCACTTGTCCGTCACCTAATGGGGGGCGGGTTGGGTGTCCGAAGCGGCGGGCCGATGACCGAGTCATACGAGCCAAGGAGCGGACACCGTGGAAACCTTCGTTCAGAACCAGATCGAGGCCAGCGAACGGATCGAGGCTAACCACGACGACCTCGCGGTTCGTCTGAACGAACTGAGCACGCAGGAGCCTGAGGGCACCGCATGGTGCGTTTTCTACAACGCGACGCCGAACTGGCTGCGCGTGCTCAGCCTGGGCATGTGCGGAATCAGTAAGGCCCTGCCCGAGGCCGGAGTGTGGGCGACCCGCGAGGGCGCGGAGATGATGATCGCCGCCATGGAGAACGGGCTGTCGCCGTACCGGCGTATGCGCATGGAACTGCGCCCCTGGCCGTTCGAGCTGCCCGCCTGAGCACCTCGCTCGGACGGGGCCCCGGTGAGCCGATGACCGGGCAGGCGCAGTCCCCCAGGACGCAGCGCCGCACGCACGGTGGGGACGCGGGGCGAGTCGATGAAAGCGGCCGACCCCCAACTCTCGCCAGGAACCGCAAAGCGGGTGAGGGCGCGTACCTCACAAGGGCGGTGCCGCACCGCTCCTGAGAGCGATACGCCAAAAAACCGAGGGTGTGCCTTGATCCCGGGGTGTGTCGATGTGACGATCGATCTCTGATCGCATCTTGAGGTGGGTGGGCGCGACGGTGCCGGGGATCGACCGCAATGCGCTGTTCCACACGACCGCACGGGACGCCGGCCTCGCGACGGCTCCCGCGTACAGCTCCGCCGGCAGCCCGATGGAGATCGAGGACGCGACGACAGGCGGACCCCGCGGGGGCGACGGTCCAGTTGCCTTATGCCGGGAGTCGAACCCTTCGAGCTACCAACGTTTCGGGTACCGCCATGACCCGTGCGCTATGGCCGTGGTCTGTCGAAACCGTTCACGTCAGCCTGATCACGCTCGGCGCAACCACACGCTGGCACAAGACTGTCGTGAAGATACGGCAGCCCGGTCGCGCACGTCAACGCCTCGCAGAGGTGGAGGGGTGCGCCCGGGCGACGTCCTGCCGCCGATCGCGCCGGCGCGCCAGCGCGCGCGGGCCCATGCCGGCAACGCCCTCCCAGCGGGATGGACGGGGGGCGTCGAGGCGGACCCGCCGGGCGATGCCTGACGCGCGCCCGGCGCGAGTGCGCCTGAGCCTGCTGAACGGGTTCGAGCTCTGGCATGGCGATGAGCCGGTGTCGCTGCCGCTCAGCTCGCAGCGGCTCCTGGCGTTCCTCGCGCTCCAAGAGCGTCCCCTGCTGCGGGTCCACGTCGCCGGCGCGCTCTGGCTCGACGTCGGCGAGGAGCGCTCGTGCGCGAACCTGCGCTCCGCCTTGTGGCGACTGCGGCGGCCCGGGTGTCGGGTTGTCGAGGCCACCGCCACGCACGTCGGGCTCTCCCGGGAGGTGGTCGTTGACGTGCGAGAGCTCGTCGCTGCGGCGCGGCGGCTGCTCGCTGGGGCGGATGCCGACGACCTCGACGGGACATGTGAGGCAGGTGAGCTGCTTCCGGACTGGTACGAGGACTGGCTCGACAGCGAGCGCGAGCGCATCCATCAGCTGCGCATGCACGCGGTGGAATCGCGGGCCGAGCACCTGCTGGAGTTCGGCCGGTACGGGACGATGCTCGACCTGCTGCTCGGGGCGCTGAGGGCCGATCCGCTCCGGGAGAGCATCCATCGCCTGGTGGTGCGCGCACACCTGGCCGAGGGCAATCAGGGCGAGGCGATGCGCCACTACGCGGCGTACCGCGATCGGCTGCGCGCCGAGCTCCGGCTCGAGCCCTCCCACCAGATGCAGGCGCTCGTCACCGACCGCACCGCATAACGGTCCCGTCGCCGGCGATCAGGGCGTGACGGCTGGGTGACGCCTCGGTGACGGCGCGGAGATGCGCCGGGAGGCGCCCGGGTGACGCAGGCCACGCAGACTCGCCGCGACTGCGGCCGAGGTGTCGCGCTCTCGCGGAGGAGACCCAATGCCTGTGCAGCCCACCTACCCGGGCGTCTACATCGAGGAACGCCCTTCGGGCGTCCACACCATCGTCGGCGTCAGCACATCGGTCACGGCGTTCGTGGGGGCAGCGGCACGCGGGCCGGTCAACGCGCCGGTCCGCATCTTCAGCGTCGCCGACTATGTCCGCGCGTTCGGCCCGGCGCTCGACCAGGACCGGCCGATGGGCCACGTCGTGCAGCACTTCTTCGCCAACGGTGGGGCCGAGGCGATCGTCGTCCGCGTGGCCGGCGCCGGGGCCAAGGCGTCGTCGGCCGTCCTCAAGGACGTCCTGACGACAGGGGTCGATGTTCTGACCCTGACCGCCAAGGGCGTCGGCACCTGGGCCGACTTCACGGGCAGCGTCGGTCTGCAGGCGGAGGTCGACCGCGCGGGGTCCGGCAACCCGGACGACCTGTTCACCCTCGTCGTGCGGTACACGGTGCTCGACCCTCGCACCAACGCCCCGACGCTGAGCGCTCTGGAGACCTACACGGGCCTCTCCATGTCGCCCAAGCACCCGCGATACGCCCTGAACGCGATCGCGGCCTCGACGCTCGTGACGCCGTCGCTGCCCACGGCGCTCACCTCGACGGCCAGGGGCTCCTCCACCGGGGCCGCCGCGATCCCGAGCTCGCTGGAGATCGCCCCCGGCCGGTCAACCCTTCGCGTCTCGGTGGACTTCGGTCCCGCGGTGGACCTGGTGCTGTTCCCCGCCAGCACCGCGCCGACCAACAGGACGCGCGCCGACATCGTGACCGAGCTGACCGCCCTGCTCCCGAGCGCCGGCCAGGCCACCGCGTCGCACTCGAGCGGGGTGCTGAAGATCGAGTCGGCCAACGGCGACATCGACTCGAGCGTGGTGGTCACGCCGGCGCCGGCGGGCGACCTCAGCCAGGACCTCCAGCTCGGGCGCGCCTACGGCGGCGTCGAGGTCTCCGGCTCGTCCGCGCTGCGACCGGCGGCCACGACGGATGGGCCGATCGGCTTCGGCGGAGGCAACGACGGCTCGGACGTCACCGCCGCCGATGTCGTGCCCTTTGGAGGGGTGGGAGGCGTGTTCTCGCTCGGCGCGCTCCTGTTCCCGAGGTTCAACCTGCTGTGCCTTCCGGGCCTCACCTCCGCCAACGACGTCGAGGTCTCCAAGGCCATCGCCTACTGCAAGGGCGAGCGCGCCTTCCTCATCGTCGACACCCCCACGGGCGGCTTCAGCAGCCTGCCGACGAGCCCGCCGAGCCTGGGCACGCTGACCGCCCTCGGCGAGCACGGCGCCATGTACTACCCGCGCCTGTCCGTGGCGGAGACCAAGCCCGGTGGGGTGCGCGCGACCCTCGACCTGCCCGCCTGCGGAGCCGTGGCGGGTGTCTTCGCGCGTACCGACAGCACGCGCGGCATCTGGAAGGCGCCCGCCGGACGGCAGGCCGGCATCGTCGGCATCAGCGGGCTCACCCAGAACACGGACGACACGATCTCCGGGGTGCTCAACCCCCGCGGCATCAACGCGCTGCGCACGTTCCCGGGAGCGGGCACGGTGATCTGGGGCGCGCGCACGCTGAAGGGCGACGACACGGCCGGTTCCGAGTTCAAGTACGTCCCGGTGCGTCGCGTCACGGACTTCATCGCGAGCTCGCTGTACCTCGGCACCCAGTTCGCGGTCTTCGAGCCCAACGACCCCGACCTCTGGGCCCAGCTGCGCCTGGCGGTGGGCACCTTCATGCGCGGACTCTTCCGGCAGGGCGCGTTCCAGCAGAGCACGGCGCGGTCGGAGGCCGACAGCTTCCTCGTCATCTGCGACGAGACGATCAACCCCCAGTCGGAGATCGATCTCGGCCGCGTCAACGTCCTCGTCGGCTTCGCGCCCCTCAAGCCGGCCGAGTTCGTCTTCATCACGATCACCCAGATCTCCCAGCTGGAGGAGTGAGATGGCCTCTTTCACCGTCAACGCCCACCGGTTCGACCCCTACAAGGCCTTCATCTTCCGCGTGAAGTGGGACGGCCAGTACGTTGCCGGGGTCTCCAAGGTGGGCACCCTCAAGCGCACCACCGAGCCCGTGGCGCACCGCAACGGCGGCGACCCCTCGCACGAGCGCAAGAGCCCGGGCAAGACCACCTACGACGCGGTGACCCTGGAGCGGGGCGTGACCCACGACCCCGAGTTCGAGAAGTGGGCCAACCTCGTCCATTCGCTCGCCAGCCCAATCTCGCTCAAGAACTTCCGCAAGGACCTGATCCTCGACGTCTACAACGAGGCCGACCAGAAGGTGCTCTCCTACACGCTCCTGCGCTGCTGGCCCTCGGAATACTCCCCGGTCCCGGCGCTCGACGCCGGCACCGCCGGGGTGGCGATCGAGATGCTCAAGCTCGAGGTCGAGGGCTGGGAGCGCGACGTCTCGGTGGTCGAGCCCACCGAGACCTGAGCCGTCTCACGCCGGCGATGAGATCGGACGGTCAGCAGAGCCGCGTGCTCGGCGCCATGGCGGAGGCCGCCACCGAGCTCGACCAGGCGATCCGGGTGCTCGAGGCGGCCGGGTGGGACGATGCGGCGTCGCTGCCGGTCGGCGTGGGGGATCGCGGGCTGCTCGCGCTCGCGCGGACCATCTCCGCGCGGGAGATCGAGCTGATCGCCGAGTGCCCCGATTGCGGCACCCTGAGCGGCGCGACCCTGACGCCGCAGGCGACGCCGGCGCCCACGCCACGCGTTGCGCTCCTTGCCTCCGGCGGCGGCGTCCGTGAGCCCACCTACGCCGACCTGCGCGACCTGCCCGACGATCCGCAGGCGGCGGTGCGGGAGCTGCTTCAGCGCTGCGTCGTCGGGTCGCCGCGTCGCGCGCCGACCCCGGACGACCTCTCGTTCGTGGACGACTCGCTCTGCGGGCCCGTCCTCATCGCGTGCAGCGAGTGCGGCCGGATGCTCGCGGTGGAGGCCGATGTCGAGCGGCTCGCGCTCGAGCGGCTGGACCAGTGCGCTCGCGAGCGGGATCGCGAGATCCATCTCATCGCCGCCACCTACCGGTGGACCCTGGCCGAGATCGAGGCGCTGCCGAAGATCCGCCGCCGCCGCCTGTCGGCGCTGATCGCCGGTGAGCGATGAGCACCGTCGGCGGCGCTGCGACGAGCGCCCTCCGGCTGATCGCCCGCGCCGGCCGCCCCGCCGTCGGGGCGTGGGCCGCGCCCACGATCGACGAGGGGATCCGCGAGGCGGCCGTGGCGCCCCTGGGCGAGACGGCGGCGGTCGGCGCGACCACCGTTGCTCGCCCTCCCGAGGTGCGCCCGCAGTCGCGCCGGGACGCGACGGCAGGCACGGCCGCTCCACCGACGGCGTCACTCCACCCCACGCGAGCCACGGAGCGGCCCCCCGGGACCGCCGACCCGGGGCCGTCCCCGGAGGCCGGCGTCGAGCGGCGCCCATCCCCGTCTCCGACGCCGACGTCCGTCACCGTGGACGCACCGGCCGGCGCACCTGCCGGGGCACCGGCCGACGGGCCGACCGGCTGGCCGCTCCTCGCTCGCCGCCCGCGGGTCGTCGCGTCCGTCCCGCAGCGGCCTGGCGCCGAGCAGGGGCTCCGGCCGGCGGCCATGGTGGATGCCTGGGACCCGGCTCGGCCGCCCCGGCCGGGCACCGGCGCCCGGCGCCCGGAGGCCGTCCTCTCCGCGCCGAACACCGCGCCGGGCCCGCCGTCCGACGGGGCGGCGGTGCCGGTGACCGCCGCGCCGCAGGCCCACGCGCTCCACGCGCCCGCACGGGTCGCCACCGCCGTGACCGCCGCTCCTCCGCCGACGACTGTGCCGGCGGTGAGCGCGCCCGCCCCCCAGCCGACCGTGGCGCTCCCACCATCCGTCGTGATCGACGAGATTCGCATCGTCACCCCTCCATCCGCGCCGCCGCCACCGGACCTCCTGGCCTCGCTGTCCGGGCTCCGTGGCGGGCCCGCGCGACGACGCACGGGTGGGCGATGGCAGGCGTGACCGCCATCCAGGGGGTCGACGAGACCCTCAAGGAGATCGGCAAGCAGGCCGTCGCGGCGCTCAACCCCAAGCCCGAGGTCACGGTCGGCACGCTCGACCGCGACGACGACGACCTGCGCCTCAACTGGTTCCTCTATCGGGTGAGCCCCAACCCGGCGTTCCGGAACATGGAGCCGCCGCGCACCGGGTGGAGAAGCTCCCGCGGGCGCCCCCCGCTGGCGCTGACACTCTCGTACATGCTGACCGCGTTTCCCGCGGCCGCCACGAACGGCGGCGACCAGGAGCAGTTCGCCCACGCCGGCCTGGTGGCGATCATGCGGGCGCTGCACGAGAACGCGATCATCGGGGAGGGCGAGCCGGTGCTGTCGGCGCTCGCGACGCCGCTGGTGGAGCCCCTGCGGATCACGATGGACGACCTCGACCTGGAGGCCGTCTCCAAGATCTGGACGGCGGTCTCGAAGCCCTTACGCCTGTCGGTGGGCTACGAGGTGAGCCTCGTGGTCGTCGACTCGACCCTCCGTCACACCCCCGGGCCGCCGGTGCGCGAACGGCGGGCCATCGTCGTGCCGAGTCTGGGACCCCGCCTGCGTGCGGTCGAGCCGGCGCGCGCGAGCCAGGGCGACGACATCGCCGTCCGCGCGGAGGGCCTCGTGGCCGGCACGGCGTTCACGCTCGCCCGGCAGCCCGACGATCCCCCCGGCACCGGCGATTGGGCGATGGTCGTCGGCGCCGGCCCCGCGCCCGGGACGGTGGTGCTGCAGCTCCCTCGGCCGGACCTGGCCCCGGGCACGCGACGGCTCGACGCGACGACGACCGAGGCCGGCCTTCCCGTCGGCCGCGACAGCATCGGCCTCACCATCGTCCCCCGGGTGACCCCGCCCGCCGCGCCCCTGGCCACGGGGACCCCGGTGACGCTCGACACGCTGCACGCCGCCCCCGACGTCGAGGTCTTCCTCGACGGAACCGCCCTCGCCTCCGCGGACGTGGCCTTCGCGTCGCCCACGCAGGTCGGCGTGACGCTCCCCGCGGCGACCCCCGCGGGGCCGGTGACGATGATGCTCCGCGCGGGCAGGGTCGCGGGACCCGAGGTCGAGGTGAGCGTCGCATGAGCCACGCCCGGCTCGACACGCACCTCGAGGTGCTGCGGATCGCGCTCCGGGTGTACCTGAGCCAGCTGCGCGAGGTGTGGACGCATCCCGCCGACGAGGCTGGCAACCCCGAGATCCGGGGCATCCTCTCCGCCGCCGGCCTGCATCCCGCGCCCGATGCCGAGGACCGCGCGCGCGTGGTGACGCTGCTGGACGCGATCCGACACCGGTCGGAGGGTCCGCTCGCCCGCATCGCGGCCGCGCTCCCGCTGGGCCTCGGCGACGAGTGTCTGGTCGCCGCCGCATGGTGGGCGCAGGCGGATCCCCAGCTCGCGGTGGCGCTGGGCTGCGCCCACGACGACGCGACCCGCCGCCACGCCTCGGCGGCGATCCTTCGGCTGCTGCTCGCGCCGTACGGCGTCGAGGTCCCGCCGGCCCTGGGCGACGATGCCCCGCTCGTCCGGCTCGGCGTCCTCGAGGGCGGCCACGACGCGGCCGAGCCGCTCCGCCTGACGCAGACCGCTCGGCTGCTGCTCGCGGGGATGCGCCCTGCACCGCTCACGGCGCCGCGCCGGGCGGCCGCCCGTCTGGAGTGGGCCGCCCGAGGGCTCGCCGAGGAGCTCGCGCGACTCGACGCGGGCACCGTGGTGCTGCGCGGCCCGCGCGGCGTCGGCAAGCGCGCCCTCGCGATCGCAGGCGCCGAGGCAGCTGGCCTCGTTCCCCTCGGCCCGGGACGGCCCCCGGCGGAGCTGCGACTGCTGTCGCGCGCTCGTATCGCGGTTCCCATCGCCACCTCCGAGGAGGCCGAGGCGCTCGCATGGGGTGAGGACGACGGTCCCCTGATCGTGCTGGCCGGCGGACGCGCTCCGGCCGGCTACGTCGTGGACGTCCCGCCGCCCAGCCGCTCCGAGCGGGCCGCGCTGTGGCGCGGTGAGCTGGAGCATCTCGGCGTCGAGGCCGGCGACGCGGACATCGAGGCGATCGCGACACGATTCGCGCTTACCGAAGGCGATGTGGCGGCCACCCTCGACCGGGCGCGACGCGACGCGCGGTGGTCCCGGCGACGGCTGAGCATGGCGATGGTGTGGCACGCCGCCCGGCGCCAGCCGGAGCATGCCCTGGACCGCTTGGCGGCCCTCGTCGCGCCGGCCTTCACCCTCGACGACCTCGTGCTCTCCCCGGACGCCGACGCCAAGCTGCGCGAGCTCGTCGCCCACGTCGAGCTGCAGCACGTCGTGCTCGATGCCTGGGGGTTCCGGCGACGGCTGCCGCGCGGACAGGGCGTGGCCGCCCTGTTCGCCGGGCCGCCCGGCACGGGGAAGACCATGGCCGCCGAGGCGCTGGCGCATGCCCTCGGCCAGGACCTCTACCGCATCGACCTCTCGGCCGTCGTGTCCAAGTACGTCGGGGAGACGGAGAAGAACCTCGCGACGGCCTTCGACGAGGCCGAGCGAGCAAGCGCGGTCCTGTTCTTCGACGAAGCCGACGCGCTGTTCGGCCGGCGCACCGAGGTGCGCGACGCACACGACCGCTACGCCAACCTGGAGGTCAACTACCTGCTCCAGCGGGTCGAGACGTTCACCGGGCTGGTGGTGCTCGCCAGCAATCGCCAGTCATCGCTCGACGAGGCGTTCCTGCGCCGATTGCGGTTCGTGATCCGCTTCACGCCTCCCGACCAGGAGGCCCGTCGCGAGCTGTGGCGACGCTCCTTCCCCGAGGCGGCGGCGGTCGGCGACATCGACTGGGATGCGCTCGCGGCCGCCGAGCTCACGGGAGGGAACATCCAGAGCGCTGCCCTCGCCGCCGCCTACCTGGCGGCCGCCAACGGCGGCTCGGTCGGGCCCGAGCACCTCGAGCACGCGCTACGGCGGGAGCACGAGAAGCTGGGCCGGGCGTGGACCGGCCTGCGGGTGGGGGTGGGCTCATGATCCGCCCCGCCTCGTCCACGAGGCGGCTGGACGTGCGGGTGCAGGCGACGCCGCACCCCGGCCTGCTGCGGGCCGCGATCGCCCATCGGCTCGCGGGCCGGGCGTTCCCCAGCGGTCCGGAGGACCAGGTGGCGCGGGCGGTGGCGCGAGCCGTGGACGAGGCCCGCCCCGGACGCACGCCATGACGCTGATCAAGGGCATCCTCGCGTCGTTCGCCGACCCCCTGCTCGGGGGGATCCCCACCCTGATCGTCTTCCAGTACAACCCCACCGACGTGACGCGGGTCTTCCGCGTCGAAGGGGGAGAGAAGGCCGCGCCCGGCGGGACCGCGCTCAACGTGGTCCGCCCCGCGCCCGAGGACTACACGCTCACGCTCGAGTTCGACGCCACCGACGGCCTCGAGCGCGGCGGACCGCTCACGACCGCGTTCGGCATCTCGCCTCGCCTCGCGGCCCTGGAGATGCTGATGCAGCCGGTGGGCTCCTCGCTGCTCGGCGACCTCGCCGGGGCGCTCCTGGGCGGGGGCGAGGGCGGGACGGTACCCCCGGGGCGGCTGCCGCTGACGCTCTTCATGTGGGGACCGGGGCGCATCACCCCCGTCCGGCTGACCTCCCTGAGCATCCACGAGACGGCCTTCGACGAGCTGTTGAACCCGATCCACGCGAGCGCGGACCTCGGCTTCACCGTGCTCCGCGAGGCCGACCTCGGCACCGACGACACCTTCGCCCGCGCCGCGGCCATGTACTACCAGGGCGCCCGCGAGGTGAGGGCCGTGATCCAGCTCGCCCAGCTCCCCGAGCTCGCCTGATGGCCGAGCTCGAGCGCACCTCGCGCTATGCGGGGCTCCCCGCGATCGAGCTCCTCGCCGAGGACGGCTCCCGGCGCACGTTGGGCGCCCCCAGGGTGGTGCCGCGCCCGCGGACGCGCAGCAGCTACGAGGCGCAGGCCGGCGACCGACTCGATCTGCTGGCGTACGTCGCCGCGGGCGACTCCACCAGGTGGTGGCTGCTCGCCGACGCCAACCCCTGGGCCGATGCGACCCGCCTCGAGGAGCCGGGCCGCACGATCGACCTCCCCGATGTCTGAGACGCGTCTGCTCATCGAGATCGACGGGGTCGAGCTCACCCAGGACGAGGTCGCGGCGCTGGGACAGGTGATCGTCGAGGAGGCCCTGGAGCGCGCCGACGCCGCGACGTTGGTCGCTCGTCTGGAGCCCGAGGCCGACGGCGAGTGGGTCAGCGTGCTCGATGCACTCACCGAGCCCCGCACCGCGCTGGTCGTCCAGGTGTCGCACGGCGAGGCCAGCTACCGCTTCGAGGGCCTGAGCGCCGAAGCCCAGTGGCATCTCGACGCCGAGGGCGACTCTCAGCTCACGGTCAAGGCGGTCGACCGGTCGCTGGAGCTGGACCTCGAGGAGCGGATCGCCGCCTGGCCCGGCAACTCCGAGAGCTCTATCGCCCAAGCGATCTTCGCGGAGCACGGCCTGAGCGCGGAGGTCGAGGAAACCCCGGCCGGCCCCGACCCGGACGTGCACATCGTGCTGCAGCGCGGCAGCGACCTTGCGTTCCTTCGCTCGCTCGCCGCCAAGTGGGGCTACGACGTCTACCTGGAGGCGGCCGAGAGCGGCGTGACGGGGCACTTCCACACCACGGATCCGCTCGCCGAGCCGCAGGGTGAGATCCCGCTCGGGTTCGCAGGGGGTCCGGGGGCGGTGGCGGTGACCGCGCGGCTCGTCAACGGGCGGCGGGTGCAGGCCACGCGGGTGCCCGTGCTCTCGGACACTCCCCAGCAGGGCGAGTCCGACGGGGCCGACCAGGCCCTCGGAGCCCGCACGCTGGCGGGCATCTCGACCCTGCTGCTCTCACCCGACGACCTCGACGGCGAGATCGACCCCTCGGTCGCGGCGCGCGCCCTCGCGCGCGAGGCGGCGTTCTCGGTGCGCCTCGCCGCGGAGATCGACACGTCCGTCGTCGGGCTCCTCGTGCGCGCGCGCCGGCCGGTGCTGGTGACCGGGCTCGGCTCGTCGCTGTCGGGCGGCTACCTCGTCGAGTCGGTGCGCCACGAGATCAGCCAGGAGCGCCATCGCCAGCACCTCTCGCTCGTGCGGAACGCCCTCGGGGTCACCGGGGACGAGCCGTTCGGATCGCTCGGACTCGGGGGACTGCCATGATCGACCGCTTCCCCGGCAAGTACGTCGGCATCGTGGTCGACAACGACGACCCCAGCCGGCTCTCCCGCGTGCGCGTCCGCGTGCCGGAGGTGTTCGGCGACGAGACCATCGGCTGGTGCGTGCCGTGCAGCCCCTACGCCGGCTCAGCCGTCGGGCTGGCTGCGGTGCCGCCCATCGACAGCCTGGTGTTCGTCGAGTGGCCGGCCGGCGACATCACCCGCACCCCGATCTGGTCGGGCGGCATGTGGCCCGGCGGCGACGGCATCGACGGCGCCGGGCCCGACACCCTCGTGCTGGTCACCCCGGCCGGCAACCGCGTCGTGCTGCGCGACGAGGCCGGCAGCGAGGCGGTCGAGGTCGAGACGGCCTCGGGAGCCAGGCTCTGCCTCGACTCCGAGGGGATCCGTCTGGAGTTCGGAAGCCAGAAGATCGAGATCTCGCGCACCTCGGTCACGATCAACGGCGGCGCCCTGGAGGTCCGGTAGTGGCCGGCTGCGTGCTCGACGCCGGCACCGCGATCATGTGCCCGCACGGCGGCCAGGGCACGGCCGTGCCACGGGCCGTCCGGCTGACGCTCGGCGGCAAGCCGCCCCTGCTCGTCGACGACGTGGTCACCATCGCGGGGTGCGCCTTCACCGTCTCAGGCGCGCCATCGCCGTGCCTGCGGGTGCAATGGACGATGCCCGCGACCGGCGTGAGCGTGGAGGGCAGCGCGGTCCTCACCTCGAGCTCCGTCGGTCTCTGTCTCAATGCCGCCGCCGCGCCGCAGGGAACGGCCCTCCTGACCGGCTATCAGACGCGGGTCATGGCCCGGTGAGCGCCGTCCGCCATCCCTACCGGCTCACCGACGGGCGGCGACTCGCCGAGGCCGAGCTCGAGCGTCACATCGCCGACCTCGTGCGCATCGTCCTGCTCACGGGTCCGCGCGAGCGCCTGCACCGCCCGGACTTCGGCGCCGGGCTGGGCGCAACCACCCTCTTCGAGCCCATGGACGGCGCGCTCGTCGGCCTCATCGAGGTTCGCGCCCGCGGGTCCCTCGAGGGCGCCCTGGGCGATCGGATCGAGGTCCGGGAGGTCCGGGTCGAGGCGATCGGAGAGTCGACCCTCGAGGCCTCGGTGAGCTACCGGCTGCGCCCGGCGGGGCGGGTCACCACCACGGCGGTCGTCGTTGGCGGCTGATCCGACCACCCTGCAGCCCGTCTGCCCGGCGCTCCACCGCCCGGAGGCCCTGTTCGACCCCGCGGCCACGGTGCACGGTCTGCGGGCCGCGCAGACCCGGCTCGCCGCCGGCCAGCGGATCCTCGACGTCTGGCTCTACCAGGATCCGCCCGCCGGGCTGGCCGCCGCCGGCGTGTGGCGGCTGGAGCCGTCTCCTGGCGGCGCCTCGGTCGCCATCGCGAATGCGACGATCGCCGCGGCGCCGGCACCGCACCTCGAGCTCGCGCTCGCGGGGGCACCCGACCCGGCCCGCTACCGGCTATTGCTGGACCCTCCCGCAGGGGTCGTCTTCGACCCCCTGCGGACCTGGCTGGCCGTGCGGCTGCTTCCCGAGTGCCCCGACCTCGGCAGCTGTTTCGACCCGCCCCCGGTGGCGGCCGTGCCGGCGGCGTCGCCGGTGCACGACTATCTGGCTCGCGACTGGCCCTCGCTGCGAACGGCGCTGGTCGAGTACCTCCTGCGGCGCGACCCCGAGGCGGATCTCTCGATCGCCGACCCGACGATCGCCCTCATCGAGCTCTTCGCCCACGCGGGCGACCTGTTGCACTACCGCCTCGACCGCGTCGCCACCGAGGCGTACCTGGAGACCGCCCGCCGGCGCACCTCGGTCAGGCGGCATGCGCGCCTGGTCGACTTTCCGCTGCGCGAGGCGACCGCCGCGACGACGACGGTGCTCGTCGAGGTGCCGCCGCTGGCCGCGGACGTCACCGTGACCTCCGGGGAGGTCGCCGGCGACCACGCGGGGTCGCCGCTGGCGTTCACGCTCGACGCCGATCTCACCGCCCGGGCGCCGCTGGGGGAGATCCCGATCTACGACTTCGGCGAGGAGGCATGTTGCCTGGCCGAGGGCGCGTCCGAGTGCGTGCTCGTGCGGCCGACGCCCGCCGACGCGCTCGGGCCGAGCTGGCTGCGCGCCGGCGACCTCCTGGTCTTCGAGGTCGTCGATCCCCTCGACCGTGACGCCCACTCCATGTGGGCCACCCGCCGCCAGGACTGGCCGGTCGTCGCGCCTGCCGAGGCGTTCCGCGCGCCGCTGTCGAGCCGGACCGCCCAGGTGGTGCGACTCACCGCGGTCGAGGCCTTCCAGGACCCGCTCCTCGGCGCGGGCCTCACGCTCGCGCACGTCCGCTGGAGGTCGCAGGACGCGCTACGCCGTGCCTATCCGGTGGGCATCGACGCGGGCGCGGGGGCCGACGAGGTCACCGTGGCCCGGGGGAACCTGGTGGCCGCGCACCACGGGCGCCTCGTCGACGGCCCTCCGGGAGTCACGCTTGCGCCGCTGCCGCGGGTGGGGGAGGACCCTGCCAGCACGCAGATCGGGCAGTACTCGCTGGTCGCGGCCGGGAGCCCGGCGAGCAACGGACGGCCCGCGGGTCCCGGCCTGGCCCTCCGCGACGACGGCCGTCCCCACCTGCTGGAGGTCGGCGTGGGGTTGGTGTCCGGCGCGACGGTGCCGGCGCAGCAGGTCGCGAATCTCCTGGATCCCGACGCCGCCGGCGCGGACTTCGCCTACGTCGTGGACACGGAGGAGGATGAGCCTCCCGTGATGCGCTTTCGCACCGGCAGCGTGGGCGCCGCACCGCCGCTCGCGTCGGTCGTGGGCGCCCGCTACGAGGCGGGTGGTGGCGACGTCGGCAACGTTCCCGCGAACGCCCTCAGCGTCCTCGAGCGCAACGAGAGCGTGCCCGGCGCGGTTCCCGCGTGGGTGGTCCGCGAGGTCGCGGTGCGCAATCCGGTCGCCGCCTCCGGCGGCGGCGACCGGATGCCGCTCGAGGTGGTACGGCGCGACGCCCCGGAGCTGTTCGTCCTGGAGCCCGAGCGGGCGGTGCTGCCGGTCGATCACGCCGCGGCGGCCGTTCGCGATCCGCTGGTCCAGCGGGCAATGGCCCGGCGCACGTGGTCCGGGGCATGGCCACTCGTCGAGACGGTCGTCGATCTGACGGTGACCGGGTCGGCGGGAGACGAGGCCCGCGCGGCGCTTCAGGCCCGCCTGGACGCCCTTCGGATGATCGGCACAGAGGTCGCCGTGCTCGACGGCACGCCCATCGGGCTCTACATCGCCCTCGAGATCTGCGCGAGCCCCGGGAGCGTCGGACCGCGGATCCGGGCCGACGTCCTCCAGGCGCTGCGCCCCGGATCGGACGAGCGCCCGGGGCTCTTCCACCCGACGCGCCTCGTGCTGGGGACGGCGGTCTACATCTCGACGGTCGTCGCGGCGGCGGCGGCGATCGCCGGGGTCGACGCCGTGGAGGTGCTCGAGGCGCGCCGGCTCGACGAGCCGGCGGGGACGCAGCACGAGGTCCTGGTCATCGCCCCCGACGAGGTGGCGATCCTCGACGACGACCCCGCCCAGCCCCAACGCGGACGGCTCGACGTCCTGGTGCGGGGTGCCGTGTGAGCTGCACGCCCGTCCATCCCTGCGGCGCGCCGACCGGCGGGCTCGGCCTCGTCGCCCCGCCTCCGGGGCTGCCCGTCCTGCGCCGGCGGGCCGGCGAGTTCCACGCTTTCACCGCCGACGTGATCGCTCGTCTGGAGCGCATGGACCTCCAGGGCGACCCGCTCGGGTCCTCCTGGGACGTCGAGGGCGACCGGCACGGCGTGCTGCTCGCCGAGCTGTGGGCCTACGTCGCCGAGGGCGTGGCGGCGTACACCGAGCTGACGGCGGCCGAGGGCTACCTCGGCACTGCCGCGGACTGGACCGATCTGCGCCGCCTGGCCGCGCTCGTCGGCTACCGGCCGCGGCCGGGGGTCGCGGCGACGGGCTGGGTGCGCGCCGAGGTGGAGCGCGGCGCGGACCCGGTGGTGCCTGCGGGCACCCGGGTGCAGGCGCCCGGCACGCCGGACCGGCCGGCCCAGACGTTCGAGGTGGCCGCCGAGGCGCAGTTGCGCTCGGAGTGGGAGGGCCTCGGCGCCACCTGGGTTCCGGCTCCGGCGGTGCCGGTGGGCCGCGAGGTGCGGTTCCTCGGGAGCCCCGGCTTCCGCGCCGGCGATCGCGTGCTGTTCGTGCTCGAGGCGACCTCGGAGCCGGCGCCGCCCCTGATCTGGTTCGGCTGGTGGTTGTGGCTCATCGACCTGATGGTGGGCGGCTCCAGCGCCACCGCGACTCCGATCGCCGTCGCCTCGGTCGTGGAGAGCACGGACGAGCTGGGCACGTCGATCGTCCGGTTCGACCGCGACCTCGACTCCGTGCTCGACTCGGTGACCGCCCCGTACGTCGCCTACCGCATCGTCGCGACCGCCGGCGCCGCGCGACGCCTCGAGAAGGTGCTGCGCATCCCGCCCGAGGGGACCGTCGTTGACACCCTCACCGTGAGCGGCACGGGCGCGGTCGATGCCGACCTCGAGGGCGTCGTGCTCGATACGGCGTTGGAGGATGCGTCCGCGGGTCAGCTGGCGGCGATCGTTGACTGGGCGGCGGCCGGACCCCGCTGTGACGTGGTGCGGATCGGCGCGCACGTCCCGGTCAACTGGGAGGTCGCCCCCGGCACGACCACGCGCGTCTCGCGGCTCGAGTTCGACGCCCCCGTGGCGACCCTGTCCGGGACAGGAGCCCGCACCGCGTACATCCTCGACCGGCGCATCGTCGCGCGCCACTACACGTTCCCCGACGACCAGCCGCCGGGGCCGCCCCGGCTGCGGCTCCATCCCCGGCCGCTCACGACGCCGCCCCGCATCGCCGTCGGGGTGACCACCGCCGACGCCACCACCTGGGAGGTCGTCGAGTGCGTTGAGGCGAGCGATCAGGAAGAGGTTGACCCGGGTGCCTCCAGCGGTCTCATCGTCGATCTGGTGGGTGGCGCGCCGACGGGCCTGGTGCGCCGCGGGCAGGCCAGCGGCAACCTGCTGTCGGTCCGCCACGGGACCGCGGCGGCCGCCACCCTCGGAAGCGGCGACGCCGCACAGGCGGGACAGCGATTCACCACGCCGGACGCACCCGTCGCGTACGACCTCGACGCAGCGGGGACACCGCTGTCGAGCCTGGAAGTGCGCGTTGACGGCGTGGCATGGGCCGAGCGTCCCAGCCTGACCGTCGCGGAGCTCGGCGAGCAGGCGTACTCCACGCGCCTCGCGGCCGACGGCGGCGTCGCGGTGGAATTCGGTGACGGCGAGCGCGGGGCGCGCCTGCCGAGCGGCCGGGGCAACGTCCGTGCGACGTACCGCGTCGGCGGCGGCAGCGTGGGCGAGGTCCCCTCGGGGGCCATCCAGACGCTCCTCGGGAGCGTCCGCGGGGTCAAGAAGGTGCTGGGCGCCGGCCCCACCACGGGTGGATCCAACCAGGACGACGAGACGGATCTGCGGCGGCTGGCCCCCACCCGCGCGCGCGCCTTCGACCGGGCGGTCTCCGCCGAGGACCTCGTCGATCTCTCGCTCGGCTATCCCGGCGTCTCGCACGCCGGCGCGTGGCAGGGGCAGGCGCCTCCGGGCTGCGCATGCGGTGGCGCCGGCGTCCTGCACCTGGCGTTCCTGCGCATCGGGACCGGCGGCGTGCGCCCCCCTCTGCCGGCGGAGGTCGTCCAGCTGTCGTCCTTCCTGGACGAGCGCCGCGACGTGAGCGTGCCCCTGTGCGTCTGCGCGGCGGCGGTGACGCCGGTCGTGGTGAGCGCCGCGATCGCGGTTGACCCCCGTCACGAGCCCGCGACCGTGGCGAACGCCGCGGCCACGGCGGTGCTCGACCCGGACGGCCCGCTCGCGCCCCCGAGGCGTTCGATGGGCCAGGCACTGGACCGCTCCGACGTGTTCTCGGTCCTCCACGCGATCGCCGGGGTGATCGGCATCGCCGACCTGGTGCTGCCGGGGGCGGGGGCGCTGGGGCGACGGGGCGCCGCCCGCCACGAGCTACTCGTGATCGACGGCCAGTCATCGGTGACCGGGGCCGTGGCATGAGCGGCCCGCCACCTCTCGCCGGATGGCTGCCGCCGGCGCTGCGCGACACCGCCGGCGACCAGGCCGTCGAGCCGCGGCTGCTCGACGCCCTGCTCGACGCGGTCGCGGGTCAGTACGACCTTCTCGCCGCGGACGTCGATCAGGTGTGGGAGGACCTGTTCATCGACAGTTGCGCCGAGTGGGCCATCCCGTACATCGGGGCGCTGGTCGGCGCCCCGGCGGACGCGGAGCGCCTGGAGGTGGCCTTCGCGATCGCCCTGCGCCGGCGCAAGGGCACGCCGACGGCGCTGGAGGACTTCGCGGAGATCGTCAGCGGGCTCACCGCGAGGGTCGTCGAGGGGTGGCAGGTGACCGCCTGGGTCCAGCGGCTCGGCCACCCGCCACCCCCGCGGCCGTTCTGGCTCGGGATCGGCGACGGGTCCGCGGCCCGCGTGGGACGGCCGTTCGAGCGGACGCGCCGCTCCTTCAGCCCGTCGGGACGGTTCCATCCGCGGGCCGCCACGGTGATCGTGTGGCCGTGGGAGGTGCGGACCTACCGCGACCTGGAGGCCGCGCCCCTGCCGGAGAACCGGCGCTTCGCGCTCCATCCCCTCGGGGCGCAGGCGCCGCCCTACCTGCGCCCGGCCTCGGCGTGGGCGGGCGCCGACGAGCTGCGGGCCCCGACCGGCGACGAGCGCGACGCGCCCGTGCGCGCCGACTACCGGGTCGTCCAGGCGCTCGCGGGCCCCGGGCAGATCGTCTTCGGGACGAGCTGGGCCATCTCCGATCAGCACCCGCTCGCCCTGCCCTCGCAGGCCGGGCGCCCCACGCTGCTGGAGCTCACCCTCGACGGCACGCCCATCCCGTGGAGGTCGCTGCGCTTCGGGTCGCTTCCGCCGGGCGGCCCCGCCCCGGCCCCGCCCAGCCTGACGCGCGCGGTCGTCGACCTCATGCGGGGGCACGTCGAGCTCGGCGCCAACCTCTCGGGCACCCTCCGGGCCACCTGGCACCGCCCGGTTCCGGCGATGATCGGCGCGCTCGCGAGCGAGGCCGACGGCGACCCGGCGGCGCGCGTCATCGTCCGCGTGAACCCGGCGCTGCCGGCGGCCGGCATCGTCGTCCACGACCTGGCGAGCGCGTTCACGCTCGCCGAGCAGCTCTCGGTGGGCCAGGACCCGGACGCGTCGGATCCCGCGCACCCGGATGTCGAGATCCGCGTCGAGACCTCCGACCGGCTGGCCGCCCCCACGGTCTCGTGGCGCCCGGTCCTGCCGCGCTGGAGGCTGATCGGCAGCCGCACCGCCACCCCGACGATCCTCGGCGATCTCAAGATCGACCTTGCCGGAGGCTGCCTCACCCTCGAGGGCTTCCACCTGACAGGGGATCTCGTGCTGGGCAAGGGCCTCGCCGGGGTCGAGGTCCGGCACATCACCATGGATCCGACCATCGGCGCGACACTCGAGGTGGCGAGCGGCGCGTGGGGCCTGGCGCTCGGCGTGCGGCGCTCGATCCTCGGCCGGGTGCGCGCCGACCTGGGCGCCCGGCCCATCGTGCTCGAGGACTGCATCGTTGACGGCCACGGGGCCGCGCTGCGCACCTGCGGCGACGACGTCGGCGGCGCGAACGCCGCGGCCGTCGCACGCAGGACGCGGTTTGCTCCGGCGATCCAGGCCGACGGCGTCACGTTCGCCGGTCGCGTGCGTGCGGAGGCGGCAGACGCGATCGACTGCATCTTCGTCGGCGGGCTCGAGGTCGTGCAGCAACAGGAGGGGTGCCTGCGCCATTGCTTCGTGGAGCGCGACGCGGGCGGGACGCCCTCGCACCCGGTCATGTACCGGTGCCTCGAGGTCCCACCGCCCACGTTCGCGTCCGTGGGGTTCGAGGCCGCCGGCTACTACTCCCTCGACCTCGAGGCGGACCACCCGCTGCGCGCCGCGGCGAGCGACGGCGGTGAGCCGGGCGCATACCACCACCGGCGCCGGGCCGCGCGCCTGGCGCGCCTCGAGCAGCGCCTGCACGAGTTCGTGCCGCTCGACATCCGGCCACGCCTCGAGCTGGCCCCCTGGGAGGAATGATGATCGGCGACTACACCAAGGTCCCGCTGCGGCCCGCCGACAGGTGGACGGGCGCCCGTGCCCAGGAGGGCCGGCCCCTCCTCGAGCACGAGTGGAATCTCACCGTCGACGCGCTCTCACGCACCGAGCGCTGGACGAACGCCGCCGTCATCGGGCCGGCCGGGGTGCCGGTCGGCAGCACCGCCTTCGCGGTGTCGGTCACCGCGACGGGCACGCTCGACCTCGGCATCGCCCCCGGTCGCCTCTGGGTGGACGGCCTGCTGGTACACGCCCCGGCGGCCTTCACCTACTCGTCCCAGGACCAGATCGCGCCGCTGCCGACGTCCGGCACGGTTCTCGTCTACCTCGACGCCTTCGAGGAGCACCTGCAGCCGGCCGAGGACCCGACCGAGATCGTGGACCCGGCGTTGGCTCCCACGGACACGGCCGGGCGGACCCGCGTGGGGTATCGCGTCAGGGCGGCCGCGACGACCGAGACGACCTGCGCGGCGGCGTTCGCGGCGCTCGCGCCCCCGCCGGTGTCCGGCGGGGCCCTCGACATCGCACGCACGGCGGTCGTGGCACCGACCGACCCGTGCGCACCTCCCGGCGACCCGCTGGCCCAGGCCCCAGACGGTCTCCTGCGCGTGGAGGTCCTGAACGGTGGACCGGCATCCGGCGCCGACTACGCCTGGTCCTACGAGAACGGCGCCACCGCGGTCGCCATCACGCAGATCGCAGGCGACACCATGACCCTCGCGCCCTCGCATCTCCATCTCGACGTCGGTGACCGTGTGGAGGTCTCGTGGCCGGCGCGGCGGGCGGACCGCGTTCGACCACGGGCCGTTGTACACGGTCGTCCAGGTGACGCCGGGGGCGGGCGGCGACGTGATCCAACTGGACCGGGCCGTCACCGCGCCCGCCACGGCGACGGGTCGCGTCGTGCGCCGCTGGGACGGCCAGGCCACCGGCGCGACGACTCCGCGCAACGCCACGTTCCGGGGCGCGGACCTGGGCGTGACGTTCTCGGCCGCCACCGGGACCTACCTGGCCGGCGACTGGTGGGGATCGCGCCTGCGCGCGGCGGAGGGTGACGGCATCGAGCACCGGGTCGGGGCCGCCCCCGACGGGACCCTGCACGCGTCCGTCCCGCTGGCGCTCGTTGACGTCACGTCCCGAACCGTGCTGCACGACTGCAGGCCGACCTTCACGCCCCTGGTTGACATCGATCCCGACAGGGGCGCCTGCACGGTCTCGGTGAAGCCCGGCGACGATCTGCAGGAGGCGGTCGACTCCCTGCCCGCCGGGGGAGGGGAGCTCTGCCTCGCGGCGGGCCTCTACACGGTCGCGACGCCGGTGGTCGTCTCCGGGCGCGCCCGCATCGTCATGGCCGGCGCGGGCCCGGCCTCCATCGTCAGAGCGCAGGGGCACGAGGCTGCGATCGTGTTCGAGAGGTGCAACGAGATCGAGGTGCGTCACCTGCGCATCGAGGGCGGGTCGCCCGGGGCCCCGCCCGGCGACGCGCACCGGGACGGCGCCCTCACGTTCGCCTCGTGCCGGGACGTGACCGTCGCCGACTGCGTCCTCGCCTGTCCCGATGCCACCGGCGAGGCGCAGACCTGCCTCACGGTGCGCCAGATCGCGGGAGGCGTCCAGCCCGACCGCGTGCGCGTCGAGGGCAACCGGGTGGAGATCGGCGCCTGGCAGACCGGCGTCCTCGTGCTCGACGCGCTTCACGCCCGCGTCGAGCGCAACCACCTGCTCCTGCGACGCGCGCCGGCGATTCCACCCCTGGTCGTCACCCCGGTCGTGGCGGAGGAGCTGCGCCGACGACTGCGGCTCTCGCTGCGCTCGGGGCGGGGGGCGGGCACGCGGACCTTCACCCTGGGGGGCGCGGACGCCCGGCTGCACGTCTCCCGCACCTCGGACCTGCTCCCCATCGTCGAGGACTTCGCTCGCACGGCGACACGAGCCACCATCCGTCGTGCGCGCGATCCGGGCAGCGCGCTCCTGGCCTTCGCCCGGGCGATCGGCGCCGGCCGGGGCCTCGAGGGGCTCTCCCAGGAGTCACGGGACCTGATCCAAGCGCTCGGCGAGACGCTCCGGGCCGCCCTGCAGGGGATCGTCGTGGGCGGCACGAGCGTCGGCGCCATCCAGGTGTGCGACAACGTCGTCGAGGGCGCCGTCCAGGGCATCCACGTCGGCGTCTCCCACGCCCGGGTGGCGGGCACGGAGTCGGCGGACAGCGTGATGGTCGCGCGAAACGTCGTCGATGCGATGGTCCCGGTGAACTACGCGCGCGATCGTCATGCGGTCTTCGTCGGCAATGCGCGCACCATCCACGTGCTCGACACGGTGGCGAGCCTTCGCAGGATCGGGCGGCTCACCGAGGGAACACGGCCGACCCCCGTGGAAGGTGTGCGGATCCACGGCCACTTGGGCCCGTTCATGGTCGTCCGCCAGGCGAGCCTCGACGCGTTCACCGTGGGTGTCCGCGTCGTGCCGCTCAACCCGGCGCCGAACACCCGGGTCTGGCTGGTCGCCGAGACGGCGGCCCAGGGGGCCGCCACGGCGCTCGCGGCGCCGGCGAGCGTCGACCGCGTGCGCGTCTCGTGATGGGCGGTCGTACTCGATGAGCACGTTTGCGAACCGGGAGGGGGCGCAGCGGTCGTCCGCGCCGAAACCCCGGCCTGCGCTCGCGCCCTCGAGGACGCAGCGCTCGCTGGCGGTCGCGCCCACCTCAGATCCGCTGGAGCACGAGGCCGAGCGGGTGGCGCGTGCCATGACAGCCGAGGGCGGTCGCTCCCCGCTCGCCACCGGGTCGGCGCACCGCTGGGCCATCAGCGAGGGCCCCGTGCGCATCGCCATGCAGAGCGCGGACGACGCGCCGGCCGGCCTTCCGACGAGCAGCGCCGAGATCTCTGTGATCTGGTTCCCGCTCGACTCCGACGAGCCGCGCAACGACCCGGAGATCTCCTCGGACGAGCATCTCGAGCTCGCCCTGGCGCGCATCGCGCAGCACGCCGACCAGGCGGGCGACGAGCAGCAGGTCCTGGTCCACGGGTACGCGAGCACCGAGGGGAGCGAGGGCCACAATCTCGATCTGTCGGGGCGCCGCGCGATACGCGTGAAGAACCTCCTCATCGATGCGGGCGTGCCGTCGGGCCGGATCGTGGTGCTCGCCCACGGACGGGACGAGACCTGGCCTGAGCTCGAATGGAACCGGCGGGTCGAGATCGAGCTCGCCCCATCCGACGCCGTGGTGGTGCGGGCGCCGTACTGCGAGTGCCCGGCGGGCACGCAGGTCGACTATTCGAACAAGACCATCAGCTACATCGAGGGCATTGCGCCCTACATCCTGGCCGCGGCCGCCGCCCACGGGGTCCCGGCAATGCCGATCGCCGGAGCCATCGCCGACGAGTACGACGACCAGGACATCGTGGACGTCGCCCAGGACACCGTGGTCCCGGCGCTCAGGGAGTGGATGATCGACATCGACCGCTACCTCGACATCGAGCCGGAGGATCTCGAGGTGATCGTCCGCGAGGAGTACGGAGAGGGCGGCGACAAGGTCCGTGAGATGGGCGCCAAGCTCCTGAACACGCTCGAGAACGACGTGGGGCCGGCCAACATCAAGGTGCGCACCGCGCTCAAGCTCGTCGAGGCCGGGGTGATCGTGGTGCCCGGATCGCCGCCCGGGGACATCAAGGTGAACGTGATCATCGACTACCTGATGCCCCAGGCCGGGACCGACAACGCCCCCGGGACGGTCGACGCGACCGGGGGTGTCATCGCACAGGCGCAGGCTCTGTTCGGCCCGTTCGTCGGCGAGCACAGCGATCCCGTGCGCGACGCGGTCTTCATGGAGTACTTCAAGCAGGGGGACGAGTACTACGGGCGCTTCCTGCAGCGGCGGGCGAGGGGCGAGGGCGCGCCCCACGCCTGCCCGGGCCACGACGGGTGCCAATTCCTCCACAACTACGACCGCCTGGCGGGCGCGCTTGCCTCCGGTCCATAGCCGATCGCCGGCGTCGCGCGCGCCCGGTCCCGGGCCTCGGCCGACGAGGGTGCGGCCCTCATCGCCGCGGTCGCGCCCCGCAGGCCACGAGCTGAGCGCGGTGCTGCAGCGTCGCGCCGAAAAGGGGCGTCGCTCGACGAGCGGATCCGGCGGGAGGAGGGGAGGCCAGGCCCTCGACGCCACCGCGCGCGAGCGGCTCGAGTCCGGTCTGGGCGTTCGACCTGTCGGCGGTGCGCGTCCACGCCGGCGGCGGCGTCGACGGGCTCGCGCGCGACCTCGGCGCACGAGCGTTCACGACGGGCACGGACGTCTTTCTCCGATCCGGAGAGGGCGACCCCCGGACCCGCGACGGCTTCGCGACCCTCGCCCACGAGATGGTGCACGTGGTCCAGCAGTCCGGCCGCGGGGCGCCATGACCCGCATTGCTCGAGTTGCCGCACGAGCACTGATGGGCCGTGCAGGGATCGAACCTGCGACCTTGGGATTAAAAGCACCCGTCGGTCGAAGAGTCACCCGTTGCGGCGGGAGCCGACGGCCATGACCAGCGCGTAGACGGCGGCGGCGAGCGCCAGCAGCAGCGCGGCGCGGCCGAGGAGGCTCATCGGCGCCCCCGCCTCAGGTGGCGGTGTCTTCGGGCCGGTCGGAGAACTTCGACGGGCAGAGCGTGATCAGGGAGTCCTCGCGCGCCACGAAGGTCCCCTTCTCCACGCTGCCCGTGACCACCACCTCGCGCCCGGCCTTGAACTGGTCGGGCACCGAGCCGCGGTAGACCACGTTCACCCGCCGGCTCGGGTCCTCCTTGTCGACCACCGTGAAGCGCAGGCCCGCCGCGCTCTGGGCCTGGGCGGCCGCATCGGTGGGCGCCCGGAGGCGACCCGGCCGTTGAGCCGGTAGGTCG
This sequence comes from Miltoncostaeaceae bacterium, assembly GCA_963819845.1. Classification (GTDB taxonomy): domain Bacteria; phylum Actinomycetota; class Thermoleophilia; order Miltoncostaeales; family Miltoncostaeaceae; genus DATAGF01. The sequence continues at coordinate 95,709 of CAWFXQ010000012.1, read as the reverse complement.
TCTCGGTGCCCGTCGCGATCTCGCTCGGCCCGGCGTAGGTCTCCAGCGACCCGCCGATGCTGGTCCACGCGAGCCATCCGCCGAGCACCACGGCGAGGCTGATCGCGATGATGAACCGCAGGCGGGAGCGCATCAGCGGCTCGCCTCGCGCAGGCCGACCGTCGGCTCGTGCAGCAGCTTGTTGACGATGCGCCGGGTGAGCGCCTCGAGGCGCGCGCGGTCCGCCTCCGAGAGGCCATCCCAGCGCTCGGCGACCCGCTCGAGCTCGGCCCGGCGGATCTCCTCCGCCCGCGCCCGGAGCGCGGCGATCGCCGGCGCGGCCTGCAGGCCCCGCCGCCACGCGGCGAAGCGCTCGACGGCGTCGAGGACGTAGCCCTCGCCCCGGGCGGCCTCCGCGCGCCGGCCGTTCCGGCTGGCCTCGACCACGCGCTCGAGTTCGTCGATGTCGAACAGCGCCACGCCGGCGATGCCGGCGACGGCGGTGTCGACGTCGCGCGGGACGGAGATGTCGACGATCACCATCGGACGGCCGGCGCGGGACGACATCACCGGGGCGAGCTGGGCCGGACGCAGGATCGGGTGGGGCGCGCCGGTCGAGGCGATCACGATGTCGGCGCCCGCGAGCTCCTGGGCGAGCCGGTCGAGCCCCACGCCGCGCCCCCCGACCCGCCCGGCCAGGTCGCGCGCGCCGCCGACGCTACGGCTCGCCACGGCCACCTCGCGGACGCCGTGGCGCACGAGCGCGAGTGCCGTCGCCTCGGCCATCCGCCCCGCGCCGACCACCAGGACGCGGCGGCCGGGCAGGTCGTCGAGCACCTGCTCGGCGAGGTCGACGGCCGCCGAGGCGACGGACGCCGAGCCGGCGCCGATCCGCGTCGCCGAGCGCACCCGCTTGCCCACCTCGAGCGCCTGGCGGAAGAGGCGGTCGAGGACCGGGCCGGACGACCCCTCCTCCGCGGCGATCTCCCATGCGGAGCGCACCTGGCCCTGGATCTCGCTCTCGCCCACCACCATGGAGTCGAGGCTCGAGGCGACGCGGAAGAGCTGGCGCGGCGGCCCCGTCGTCGCGCAGCAGATACCGGGCGCAGGCGAGCTCGCCGGCGGAGATCGCGGTGCGCGCGACGAGCGTTCCGGACACGACGCGCTCGGCGTGCGCGGGGTCCGGCGCGCAGACGTAGACCTCGGTGCGGTTGCAGGTGGAGAGGGCGACCGCCTCGCCGACCGCCCCGGAGGCGGCCAGCTCGCGCAGGAGGGACCGCGTCTCCGGCCTCCGACAGCGCGGCCTTCTCCCGCTGCGCGACCGGCGAGGTCTTGTGCGAGAGCCCGAGCACGAGCACGCTCGCGGCGTCGCGTCGGCCGGAGGCGCCGTTCCTCATGCCTCCGCCGATCGCGGCGGGCCGGTGACGTCGGCCCCGGGCTCGCGCCCGGTCGGCTCGGCGGTCGCGGGGGCCTCCTCGCGCGCCACGAGTCTCATCGCTAGGGCTCGCTCCGTGGCCGCATGCACGGTCCGGCGGAGCGCCACCCCCCGCTCCTGTGCTACGGCGGGGGGGTGGCGTCACGTCGGCCCTCTGCTACCGCGCCAACGGGCTCGGCCGCAGCTGCACCTTCCCGACGTACGTCTGCTGGACCTCGGAGTGGAGCACCGGGTCGGTGCCGTTATCGAACCAGAGCCCGCGGCCCTTCCAGCCGGCCTTGGGGTCGTCGATGCGCCCGTCGAGCCCCCGGGTGAAGAGGTTCTTCGGGTAGGGGACGCGGATGATCGTGAACTTCTCGGTCTTCTGGTTGAAGGCCAGCAGCGAGTCCGAGCCGGTGCCGTTCACGATCACCGTGTCCTTGCCCATGCCGAACGTGTTGAACTGGTCGACCCAGAGGTAGTAGTGGAAGTCGGACGGGATGTCGTTCTCGGGCCCCTCGTCGCCCTCGATCCCCGGGCCGGGGCTGCGGTAGAGCGTCCAGCCCTCAGGGCACTGGGTGCCGGTGCCCCATGTCCGCCGACACTTGGAGCGGTCGAACTTGGCCAGCTGGCCGCTGCCGAGCCCCGCCCAGATGATGCCCTTGGTGTCGACGTCCACGCCGCGCGGCCCCACGCCGGGAGCCGGCGGGCTGTAGATCTCGTGGGTGTCGGTCTTGGGGTCGTAGCGCAGGATCTGCCCGCGACCCGCCCCGGGCCGCCCGGTCCACACGGTGCCGTCGGTCGGGTTCGGGATGATCCCGTAGTTGAAGCCCGGCATCGACTGGTCCTTCACGCCGTCGCCGTCGCTGTCGACCTTGACCTCGGACCATCCCTGCGCCCGCTCGAGCGTCTCGGGGCGATCCGGGTCGAACTTGTCGGGGTCGAACCAGCCGACCACGAAGGAGTCGCCGCTCACCCACAGCCGGCCCTTCCGGTCGAACTGCAGGTGGTGGGTGCCGTAGCAGGTGTCGATCAGCTCGAACCCGCCGTTCTTCGTGTCGTAGTAGCCGAGCTGCCGGTGGTGGTTGTTGTTCGCGATCACGGGGTCATCGAGACAGAACGCGGGGAAGTCCTCGCGCCGCTCGGCCCGGATCTGGGTGGTCAGCCAGACCTTGCCCGTGTCGTCGAACATCGGGTTGTGCGGGTTCGCCGGGTTCTGGTACGCGCCCAGGTGCGGAGTCGAGCCGCCCGGCGCGGGAGCGCCGAGCGACCTGAACGCGTTCGGCACCTGGTCGGCCCATGGCGTGCTGAAGCCGCCGACCGTGGGCACCTTCAGCTCGGCCGCCTCGTTGGTGACGGGGTCGAACGCTCAGCAGGCGGTCATTGCCGAGGTCGACGCCCCAGATCTTCCCGTTCGGGTAGAGCTTCGGGTTGCGCTTGTCGGTGGCGATCTCGTCGTGAGCGTAGGTGTAGAGGTCGCCCCAGCCCCACTGGGTGATGACGAGGTTGCGCTCGATGCCCTTCGGCCGAGGCGGCGCCTCCGGGACCTGGCCCGCGGCGATGCGCGCGCCCCAGTCGGCGAGCGCGTCGAGGAGGGCGTCGCGGCCGAGGCCACTCGCGACGCGCGTCCATCGTGCCGGCCTTCTTGAGGCCCGCGTCGAGTCCGGCGCGGTTCCCCCTCATCCCGCGTGCGTTGGCCTGCCCCATCTGGTGGCAGAGCTCGCAGCCGAGCTTGAACTGGCCCATCCAGACGTTGGCGTTGCGGCCGCCGGGCAGGGACTCCGTGTTCGGCGGCGGCTTGAAGAGCGACAGCCAGTAGTTGCCCGGATAGTTCGCCGCGTCAACGGTGCCGGTCGCGGCCTCCGTCGCGATGACGACCGGCGGCCCCGATCCCTTGCGCCCGACGACGACCGGGGTCTTGGCGGAGTCGCGCACGCCGTAGCCGCGCACCCACACGTCGTAGCCGGCCTCGGGCAGCTCCGGGATCACGAAGCGGCCCTTGCCGTCGGTCACCACGATCTTGCGGTAGGGCGTCGGGAGGTCGTCGGTCTCGGCGATCACCCAGACGCCCGCCTCGGGCCTGTCGCCCGTGACCACCTTCCCCTTCACGAAGCCCGTCTTGGGGGGCGCCTTCTTGTCGGTTCCCGTGCCGAGGGTCGCGCCGACAGCCGCGAGGGCGATGATCGTGACGGCGGCGGCGAGGAGCGAAAGGGGCCGTTTCGCGCGCATCCGGAGGACCTCCGTCGAGGTGGGACAAGTACCGTATGTCTCGAACTCGGGCTCGCCTAGGCTCGCGCGAATTGATCGGGCAGACCGATCGATGGCCGTCCGCACGTTCCGCCCCCAGCGCCGTTCCGGCGATTCCGCGGCCGCCGACTTGACAACGTCGGCGGCCGTTTGTTTTGTCGGTTGCGGCCGCCCCGATCAGGGCGCGGACAGAGAGAGGGCGCGAGGTGGCGAGCAGCGCGGCGGCCACGCGGACGGGTAGCAGGACGAGGGGCCAGCCGACCCCGCGGGAGCTGCGGGCCTTCCTCCGCCTGTCGGAGGACCTCCACTTCGGGCGAGCCGCGAGACGGCTCGGCGTCGCCCAGTCCTCCCTCTCGGAGACCATCCGCCGCCTCGAGGCGAAGCTCGACATCGTGCTCTTCGAGCGCAGCTCCCGGCACGTCGAGCTGAGCGACGCCGGGACGGAGCTGGTCCCGCGCGCACGCGAGGTGCTCGAGCGCCTGGACGCCGTCCGCGGCGGCGCCTCCCCGCGCCGGACCCCGCGGGCGCAGTTCCGGGTGGGCATCGAGGGGCATGGCTTCGCGGAGCTGAACGGACCGATCCTGGCGGGCCAGGCCGGCCGCCGGCCGGACACGCGGCTCGTCGTGCAGGAGTGCGCCGGGCTCCCCGAGGCCTTCCTCGACGGCCGGTTCGACGTCGCCCTGCTGCGCACGCCCCTCGAGGACGAGCGCCTCGAGGCCCACGCGGTGGCCACCGAGGCGCGCGGCGTCGTGGTGCCGCTGGCGCATCCCGCCGCGGGGACAGAGGGGGCCTCGGTGCTCGACTTCTTCGACGAGCGCTTCATCGCGCTCGGCCCCGGCGTCCCGCGGACGCGCGACTACTGGCTCGCGCGCGAGCTGCGGGGCGGGGAGCCGCCGCGCATCGGCGGCGAGGCGGACAACACCACGGACGCGCTCTTCGGCATCGCGCACATGGGACTCCTCACCGTGGGCGTCCGGTCGTTCGTGCGCGCCTTCCCGATGGCGGGCATCGCCTTCGTCGGGACCACCGATCTCGCCCCCAACACCCTCTCGATCGTCACGCGGGCCGATGACCGGCGCCCGATCGTCACGGAGTTCGTCAACCAGGTCAGGGTCGCCCTGTCGAGCCTCGCCGGAATCGCTCCAGAGATCTACGCGCTGCCCGCTGCCTGAGATGGCCGAGGTCCCCGCCCCGACGGAGGGGTTCGTCCTGACACACTTCATCGTGGTCGCCGACGTCGAGCGCTCGCGTCGCTTCTACGCGGACGTGCTCGGCGGCGAGATCGTCATGAAAGGCGAGCCCTCGATCGTCGCGCTCGCCAACGGCTGGATCATCATGAACGTCGGCGGGGGACCGACGGTCGACAAGCCGACCGTCATCCTCGAGACGCCGCCCGACCCCGAGCGGACCAGCAGCTTCCTCAACATCCGGGTCGCCGACATCCAGGCCGTCCACGCCGAGTGGAGTGCGCGGGGGGCGGAGTTCCTCACGCCCCCCCAGGACCTCGGCGCCGAGATCCGCTGCTACATCCGCGATCCGGACGGTCACCTGATCGAGGTCGGCCAGTTCAACCGGGGAGCTCCGCGGGCGGTCGTCCTAGCGGGCGACCCGGGAGCCACGTCGAGCGCGGTCAGCGTGCCGTCGCGCACGTCACCCCCGGTGAGGCCGGCGGGCCGAAAGCCACCGGATCGCGTGCATGGGCCGTGCAGGGATCGACCCTGCGACCTTGGGATTAAGAGCACTCGCGGCCGCTCTCGCGCCGTCTCGTGCGTTCTCGCGACTTCCGCTTTGGGGACTGGCATCCCAGGGCGATCGAGCGACCGCCGTCTCGGGATGTCTCGGACCGTCTCGTTGTCACCCTGTTACCAGCTGGCGGGCCGGTGTGCGCGGCCGGCGCGGCGCCTCTCGATGCAACGCGCGTCCGCCGCCATCTCGAGGGCGCACTCGCGTAGCTCGCAGAGGTTGACCGACAGCTCGATGACCTCCTCCACGGTGCCGAGGCACTGGTCGAGGTGGGCGTGGTACTGCTCCAGCGGCTCGTCGAACCGCTTTAGCCGGAAGGCCTCGACGGCCGCCGCGATATCGCGGTCGAGCGCCGCGGGTCTCGCCACGAGTCTCCCTCCCGCAGGGGAGAGGGCCCCGGCACCGGCTTCGAGGACGTCGAGCCGGCGGACCGCGGCGAGACAGTCCGCTGGTTGATGTACGGCGGTTCCTGCACGGGATCTGCACGCGATCACCACTCCACCGTCAAGCAACGCGCGTCGCGCTCGCCGACCATGGTGGCGATGCAGGCGCTCGTCGCCATACCGGCTACGTCACTCGGGCTCGTGGCCGCCGTCGCGCTCTTCCTCCAGGCCGGCCGGATGCGCCGCGCCGGGACGGCCGGCGAGACCTCACTCCTGTTCCTGGCCGCCTCGTTGGCCGGCTACCTCACCTGGCTGGTTTACGGCCTGATGATCGGCGACCTGCCCCTCATCGTGGTGGACGCGGTCGGCGCAACGGCCGCGGGCCGATCTGTGGCGGTGACGTGGTCGCTGCGCCGTTCAGCCCGGCGTGCTGCCGAGCTCGACGACGCGCTGCGCGTCGCCCAGGCTGTCCCGGGCGCGGCGCTCGAGAACCGGCGAGCCCTGTCGCCGGGCGACGCCGATCGCCGCCTCGAGATCGGCCTCGGCCCCGGCGAGGTCGCCCTCCCGCAGGCGCAGGTCGCCCCGCAGCCGCCGCAGCTCGGCTTCGTAGAAGAACGGGCGCCCGCGATCGATCATCGCAAGCGCCTCGTCGAGCACGGCCAGCGCCTCGTCCGCGTGTCCGACGGCCGCCAGCGCCTGGGCGTGCAGCCCCAGCAGGTAGGGGCGGTCGACAGCGGCGCCGGTGGCCGCGTGCTCGTCGAGGCCGCGGCGCATCCGCTCGAGCCCGTTCACGCCTTGTCCCGCCGTCACCTCGCTCCAGCCGAGCAGGACCTCGGCCGTCGCCGCCTGATAGGGGAAGCCGTGCTCGCGCGCCAGGTGGAGCGCCGCGGCAGCGGTCGTCGCGGCCGCGGCGCGGTCGCCGTCGAGCTGGCGCAGGCGGGCGGCCTCGGTGCGGGAGGTCGCCAGGCCGAGGCCCATCGCGGCCGCGGTTTCGAGCGCGGCGTCCATGCGCAAGGAGGCGGCGCGGGAATCACCCAGAAAGAAGAGCGCCAGCGCTGCCCAGTCGTGGCAGCCCACCAGCGGGTCCTCGCCGTAGGGGCCGGTGAGCCGCGAGATGGGGTGGGGCCGGGAGGCCAGCACCCCTTGGTCGGCGTGGGCCAGCGCCCGGGCGAACTCGCCCTGATGGAAGAGCGAGCACGCGAGGAGCTCATGAAAGTCGGCAACGTCGTCCGAGTCTCCGCCGAGCGTCAGGCACTCCTCCAGCAGCTCCTCCGACCGCGGGTAATTCCCACGCATCTCGTGGATCGCCGCCAGGCCGAAGGTCGCGCCCATCGCGCACTCGACGTCGTCCAGCGCCCGGCCCAGCTCGCGCGCCCGCTCGTACGCGCGCTCAGCCTCCGGCTCCGCCCACCCCTCCGTAACCAGCACCGCCGGGGCCAGGAGGAGCTGGAGCTCGAGCTCCTCGGCGTCGCGTTGGCTGCCGGGCGCCTGCGCGGCGAGCTGGGCGCGGGCAGCACGAAGATGGGCGACCGCCTCGGGCCACGCGTAGCGGGCGAGCGCCCTCCGTCCGGCAAGCGCGAGGTAGCGAGCTGCCCGGGCGCGATCGCGCCCTCGGACGAAGTGGTCGGCCAGCTCGACCGCTCGATCCGGTGCGAGCGCGCCCAACGCGCGCTCGAGCCGCTCGCCGACGCGCCGGTGGGCGGCCGCCCGGGCGCCGGCCGGCATCCGCTCGTACAGCGCCTCCTGGTGCAGCTGATGGATGAACGAGAAGCGGCTGCACAGCGTCCCGTCGGGCCATTCCTCCGCGCCCGCCGCCGTCACCAGTCGCCCGTCGCGCGCCAGCTCCGCCAGGCGTGCCTCGACCCCCTCGGCGTCGGCGTCGGCCCCGGATGCCGCCGCGGCCGCCGCAAACGTCACCCCGGTGACCGCCGCGGCCTCGAGAATCGCCTGATCGGCTGGGTCGAGCGCGCGGATCTCCTCGTCAAGCAGCTGCCGCAGACTCTCGGGGACGCCACCGGCCAGCGCGACCAGGTCGGACGACGCCGGCGCGTCGCCCATCCCCTCCCCCAGGAGGCCGTTCGCGATCCAGGCGTCCATCACGCAGGCAAGGAAGAGCGGGTTGCCCTCGGTGCGCCGGTGGAGCAGCTCGGCCAGCTCCGGTTGCGCCTCGCCGGCCCCCAGGCGGGCGGCCACGTGCTCGGCGATCGCCGTCTCGTCCAGGGGCCCGAGCTCGAGCAGCGCGCCGCGCCCGCGCAGCGAGTGCTCGCGGGCGAGCGCGACGAGCGGCGGCAGCTCGGCCCGCGCATCGGCGGGCCGGTACGTGGCCACGACCATGAGCGGCGCCGGATCCGGTCGATGCGCCAGGATGGCGATCAGATCGACGGTCGAGGGATCGCTCCAGTGGAGGTCCTCGATCGCGAGCACCAGGGGCCGGCGACGGGCCAGCTCGTGCAGCGCGTCGACGAGCTCGCGCAGGCGTCGCTCGTGGCTTGGCGTCGCAGGCGGGGGCGCCGGATCGGGCGCGTCGCCCGCCCAAGACAGGTCCGCTGCCCACGACGGGGCGTGGAGCGCAAGGGCCCGCTCCAGCTGACCGCCGTCCTCGCTGCCGAGCCGCGTCAGCGCCTCGAGGACCGGCATGTACGGCTCGCCCGCCCCGAGGTGGCGTATGCACTGCCCTCGGGCGACGCCGACCCGGCCGCCGGCCAGCTCACTCAGGAACGCCTCGAGCAGGGTGCTCTTGCCGATTCCGGCCTCGCCCACCAGCCAGACGACCTGCACCGTGCCGGCGAGCGCAGAGTCCAGCTGGCGGTGCAGGTGACGCAGCTCATCGTCTCGGCCGGCGGGCCGCCGGGCCGGCGGCGGGTCCGGCGCCCGCTCGACCATCGCCGCGCCTCGCGCGGTCGCGTCGTCGGATGCGACGACATCGGTCACGAAGCGGTAGCCGCGGCCCCGGATCGTCCGGATGATGCCCTGGCTCGCCCCCGAGTCACCGACCGCGCGGCGGACGAGCCTCAGCCGGCTGCTGATCGTCGCCTCGCTGACGAAGCGATGACCCCAGACCGCGTCGAGGAGCTCGTCTCGCGTGACCACGCGATCGCGATGCGCGACCAGGAAGGCCAGGACGCCGAAGACCTGGGGCTCGAGGCGCTGTAGGACGCCCGCCCGCCGTAGCTCGTAGCGAGCCGTGTCGAGCTCACAGTCGCCGAACCGGTAGACCACCCCCGTCCGCCCCCCGTCGGGTTGCCCGCACAGCATTGCAGGCGCCGCCTCGGGGGTCGGAGCGCGAGGCAGTGAGACCGTTCGCTTGCGAGTCGCGGCGAAGGGGAGGGCGGACGGCGGGGGTGCGGCTCGCGCAGAGGGTTTTCGCCCCCGGCTGAAGCCCGTCGTCTCGGGTCGTCTCTGCCGGTCTCGTTGTCACCTCATTGTCACTCCGGCGGGGCGATGAATGCCCTGGAGCCGGTGCAACGACGCGCGACCCGGCCCTCCGCGCGCTGCTGGAGCGGGGTCTCGCCCAGGCGCGCGCCCGCGAGGCGGCCCGACCCGGACACGTTCCGGATGGTCAACCTGCTGCTGTTCGCGTTCGACGGGCGGGAGGACCTGCTCAACCCGCTGGGGGACTGCTAGGGGTTTCGGTCAGATCTTGCGGTAGCGGGCGTCCACCACCGAGTAGACGCCGAAGGCGATGAGCCCGATCGCCACCGCGACCAGCGCGACCGTCCCGTACGCCTCGTCCTGGAGGCGCTGGAGGGCGCCGTCGATGCCCACCGCCTCCTGCGGGTCGTACTCGACGGCCGCCTTGATCAGGAAGATCGCGACCAAGCCGAACACGACGGCGCGCGCGATGTGGCCGACCACGCCCAGGACGGTGAAGTTCCGCAGGCCCGTCCGCGACATCCGCTCGGTCTTCGTGTACTTCAGGAAGTGGCGGCTCGCGCCCATCCAGCCCTGATAGAGGGCGACGCCCGCAAACAGGATGCCGGCGACGAGCACGATCCAGCGGCCGCCCGTCCAGCCGAGGATGTCGGCGGTGGCCTGCTTCGGCTCCCCGCCGCTGGTGCCGCCGGCCGAGCCGACGAGGACGCTGATCGCCAGCGCGAAGAAGATCGCGTACGCGCACCCACTAGCGAACGCCGAGATGCGCTCGCCCGCGCCGTGGCGCCCGGCCTCCGGCGTCCGGCCGATGAAGGCCTGCGTGAACCGGAGGGCCGTGTACCCGAGCAGCCCGATCGCGATGAGCACCAGCAGGGCGCGGCCGAAGGTCTGCTCGGCCACCAGGCGGAACGCGCCCTCCTGGTTCGGCTGCTCCGACGCCTCCCCGCGCGCGAGCTCGATGGCGAGGACACCCATCAGGATGTAGAGGACCCCGCGGGCGACGTACCCCGTGCGTGCGAAGCGCTCGAAGTTCCTGCCGGCGGTGACCTCGTGCGCGGTCCGGTGTGCAGTGGTCATCGTGGACCGTGGGTTCCCCCGCGCAGTCGGTTTGACACCTCTGATCCGTGCGGCGCGCCCGACCTCGCCCGCGTCCGCCGCTGCACGCGCTCGGCGGTCGCCCCGAACCGCAGGAGCCGGCCGCCGACGGCAACCGCGCAGAGGGCGAACCACGCCCCGCCGAGGGCGAGCCCCGCCACGACGTCGCTCGTCCAGTGGACGGCGAGCAGCACCCGGCTGGCGGCGACCGCCACGGCGAGCGCCACCGCCGCCCCCGCGATGAGGGCCCGCGTCCGGGGCGACCGCCCCCGCCCAAGCACCAGGGCCGCCGCGGCGAAGAAGGCGGCGGCGGTGGACGAGTGACCGCTCGGGAACGAGGGGCCGAGCGTCTCGGCGATCGGCTCGAGCGTCGGCCGCGCGCGGTTGGCGAGTTCCTTGATCCCCGTCGTCAGGAGCTTGTCCCCGGCGACCACGACGACGAGGAACGGCGCGACGAGCCGGCTCGAGCCGCGCCGCCACTCGAACGCGGCCACCAGGAGGCCCGCGACGATCACGAACCACGTCTCGCCGAGCTGGGTGGCGCCGTCCACGATCGCGTCGGAGACCTCGGACGCGTGCTCGCGGCCCCACCGGGCGGCGCCGTTGTCGATGTGGCGCAGCGCATCGTTGCCGCGCACCAGGTAGGCGAGGACCCCGATCACGAGCCCGGCGCCCACGACCACCGCGGCGGCCAGGGTGAGCAGGAGCCCGGTCGCGACGCGGGGGTCGCGGCGGGCCCGGAGCCACCGCCGGAGCCCGCGGTGGTGCTCGGCGGACCGGCGAATCGCGGCGGTCACGGGCTGCGCCGTGGCGGAGCCGGGAACGTCGTAGGGGTAACGGCGCGCGACGGCCCACGCGAGGACGCCGCTGACGACCGCGACGACGATGAGGACCAGGGCCGGCATCGGTGTCGGTCAGGTTCCCACGCGGGGAGGTTTCCTCCCACCAGACGCGGGGGAAGGTCCGGCCGTGGCAACTGTGAGTGGGGCCTCCGGACCGGCCGCCGCTCGTCCCGACGAGACGGCCCATCGACGCCGCGCCGACGCGACGGTCGTCGAGCCGCGGCCCGGGGGGTTGGCGACGAGCGTCGCCGACCGCTGGCACGGCGGTCCCGTCGCCGCCTGGAGCGTCACCACGCTCGTCGGCTGGGCCCTCCTGGCGGCGGTCATGTCGGTGCTGGCGCTGCTGGTCACGAAGGTGCTGCTCGACTGGACCGCGGTCGCCGACGCCGACGAGTGGTTCCCGGAGTGGCTCAACGAGCGGCGCACCCCGTTCCGCACGGATCTCTCCGACATCGGCTCGCGGATCGGCGACGTACCGGTCGTCCCGGCGCTGGTCGCGCTGACGGTGATCGTGTCGCTGGCCGTGCGGCGGGCCCGCATCGGCGTGTTCCTGATCACGGCGATCGTGATCGAGCTGACCCTGTACCGCCTCGCCGCCTGGGTGGGACCGCGCGAGCGGCCCGACGTGCCGCGGCTGGACGACCACCTGCCGATGGACGAGAGCTTCCCCTCGGGCCACGTCGCAGCGACGACGGTCACGTACGTCGGCCTCGCCATGATCATCAGCTCGTGGGCGCGCCGCCGGTTCGTCTCCGCCATCGTCTGGACGATCGCGATGCTCGCGGTGCTCGGCGTCGCGCTGTCGCGCATGTACCGCGGGATGCACCACCCGATCGACGCCCTCGGCGGGCTGCTCCTCGGCCTCGGGTGTCTGGCGGTGGCACTGATCGCGATCCGCGTGTACGGACACGTGAGGGCGCGCCGCGAGCGCGCGCAGGCGCCGTCGTGAAGGTCGCGGTGATCGCGCACCGGGGCAAGACGTTCGGCGGGGGCCTCCCGGAGCTGCGCGCCATCCTCGAGCGCCGGGGCGTCCACGACCTGCAATGGCGCGAGGTGCCGAAGAGCCGCAAGGCCCCGAAGCAGGTGCGGGAGGCGCTGGAGTGGGGCGCCGACCTCATCTTCGTCTGGGGCGGCGACGGCATGGCGCAGCGGTCGATCGACGCGCTCGACGGCGCGGACACCCCCATCGCCCTGCTGCCCGCCGGGACGGCGAACCTCCTGGCCGCGAGCCTCGGGATCCCGAAGGACGTGGAGGGGGCGGTCGACGTGGGCCTGCGCGGCGACCGGAAGAGGATCGACATCGGCCGGATCAACGGCGAGACGTTCGCCGTCATGGCCGGCGCGGGGCTGGACGCGCGGATGATCGCGGACGCCGACGGCGGCCTGAAGGACCGCCTCGGGCGGCTGAGCTACGTCTGGACCGGCCTGAAGAACCTGCGTGCCGAGCCGTTCACGGCCACGGTCTCGGTGGAGGGCACGACGTGGTACAACGGGCCGGCGAACTGCGTGATCGCCGGGAACGTCGGCAAGCTCTTCGCCGGCCTCGAGCTGTTCGAGGACTCGCACGAGGACGACGGCATGCTCGAGCTGGGCGTGCTCACCGCGACGGGCGCCCTCGCGACCATGCGCACCATGGCGCGGGTGGCGGTCACGACGGTGGACGACGGGCCCTACGCGCGCACCACCAAGGCCCGCAAGATCAGGGTGCGCTTCGACCGGGAGGTGCTCTACCAGGTCGACGGCGGCGACCGCGAGAAGGTGCGGAGCCTCAAGATCCGCGTGGTGCCGGGCGCGCTGGTGGTGTGCGTGCCGCCCGCCGCCGTCAGTCCGTGAGTTCCACCGCGTGAAGACCCGACAGGGACGTCGGGTGGTCGCCGGCGCGCGGTGGCCGAGCCTTTGCGCTTCCCGTGAGCGCCCGCCGGAGTTCGGCGAGGCTAAACCGGCCCCCCGATGGGCCGTGCAGGGATCGAACCTGCGACCTTGGGATTAAAAGCACCCGCGCGCGGTCTCGGCGCGTCTCGGGTCGTCTCGCGATTTCCCCCTCGAGAGCGGGATCTCGGTCTCGCAGCGGCGCGTCGGTCTCGGGCCGTCTCTGCCCGTCTTGTTGCCACCCTGTTGCCACCCCCGGGGCCGCTTCGCGACGTCCAGGGACGATCACCCGCCGAGCGCGGCCACCACCTCCTCGGCCGCGCGCTCGCCCGACTGCACGGCGCCGTTTAGGTAGCCCTGGAAGTCGAGCGAGGTGTGCTCGCCGGCGAAGTGGCACTCGTCCTCGACCTCGCTCTCGACACCGGCGAACCTCGTGTACTGGCCGACCTTCCAGAAGGAGTAGGAGCCCCTGCTCAGGGGATTGCTCGGCCAGTGGTCGAGCGCCGCGCGACCGTTGTACAGGGGCCGGATCCCCGGCAGCACGGGATCGATCTGCCGGGCGAAGCGACGCGCCAGCGCGTCGGCGTTGCCAGTGAAGCCGACCGCCGCCGCCCCGCCGGTGTAGTTGAGGAGGATGCCGGCCCTGCCTGCCTGGCCCCGGCTTGCGTCCCAGCTGGACTGGTAGCCCGTGTCGGCGAAGGTCTCGCCGTTGCAGCCGAGGTCCTCCCAGCGGCGCTCGCTGAACTGGGCGGCGAGCTTCGCGTTGGCGCCCATCCCCTGCTCGCGGATCGCGGTCCGCTTGAGCGGCTTGAAGCCGGCGCGCGAGTAATCGACCGAGGACCGGAGGATCGAGAAGGGCAGCGCGAGGATCGCGCGGTCGGCCCTGACGGTGCGGACGGCGAGCCCCTGCTGGAAGGCCAGGTCGTAGCCGCCGCCCGAGCGACGCTCGATCGCGATCAGCTCCGACTCTCGGGTGATCTGCCCCGAGAGCGCCTGGACCAGGGCGTCCACGAGCCGGTCGTTGCCGCCGTCGATCCGGAAGCGCTGGTCCGACTCGCCGAAGATCTCGAACTGCGGCGAAGAGAAGCCGAGCAGGTAGAGCAGGTTGAGCGAGCTCTGATCCCCCGCCTCGGCGCCGTACTCGGTCACGTAGGCGAGCTCGAGCAGCTGGCCGAAGCGGGAGCCGCGCCCCCCGGGCACGACCTGCTCGATGTACTCCGCGACCGACGTCCGGTCCAGCTCGCGGCCGCGCGCCGTCGAGGAGAGGTAGGTGGTCGGATAGCCGGCGGCGTTCACGTCGCGCCGCAGCGCCGGGCGCACCTCACGGTAGTCCTGGGTCGCCTGCGTATCGGTGTATGGCTGCCCGTCGAAGTAGTGGAGGGGCTCCGTCCCGGCCTGCTCGGCGGCGAGAAGGTTGACGAGCGCAAGCCCGAGCTCCCTGATGAGCCGGCGGATCTCCCGGTGCCCCGTATCGATGAACTCGCCGCCGCGCTCGGTGAGCTGCTCGTCAACGAAGCCGCCGCGGCGCGTCCAGCAGCGCCCGCCGAGGCGGCTCGAGGCGTCGTGGACCTCGGCCGCGTAGCCCGCCTGCTTGAGCCGGTAGGCCGCGGTCAGCCCGGCCAGGCCGCCGCCCGCGATCACGATCCGCGGCCCGGGCGCGGCGCGAGCATGCGGGAGCGCCCCGGAGAACGCGGTCAACGCAGCCGCCCCCAGCCCGGCCGCGCCGGCACGGCGCAGGAAGTCCCGCCGTGTGTGCGCTCCCTCGACGGGGCCGCCGGCCTCGAGCTCGCGCGCCGACATCTCCGCGCGCGCCGCGATGCCCTGCAGCCGGTGTGCGAGGGGGGTGCGAGCCATGGTTCCCTCGTCTCACCCCGACGTGCTCGCGAGCCCTCAGGGCGGCGCGCAGGCGCCCGCCGGGGGCACCGGAGTCTAGCGTACGGCGGGCGGCCGTCTTGCCGTGCTCGGCCCGAACGCGCGTTCTGCGCGGTCGGGGGCAGACTACCTCGTGAGCCCGGACGTAAGGCGGACCACTTTCCTTGGGGAGTGGCCCGCCCTCGGTCTTGCTAGCCCGGCCTGCTCATCTTCGGCCGAGAGCGCCTTGCCCTCATCGAACTGCGACGCGGGACCCGCGAACGATCCCGCTAGGGCTTGCCGTAGAAGCGGCCGTCACCCATTCCGACGAGCGAGACGGGCGAGTCGTCGCTGTCGCGTGCCGTGTTGATCATGACGTTGAACTTGCCTTGGCACCACTCACTGCCGCCGTTGGTCAAGTCGTCCCAAGAGCTGAGCCTGACCGTGAGGAGCTTTCCCTTCTTCGGCTTCTGCTTGGAGTCCTTCCAGACGAGGTTCGCGGCGTACCTACAGGAGGCCCCAAGCACGGAGGCTTGCCAGTGGTATCCAGCCTTCAGAGTGCGAGGAACCTTCATCGATACGGTGATCGTTGAATCGTCCACGATCGGCTTCGCCGGGTTGATCTTGACGTTGACCATCGCTGCGGCGGGAGCGGCGACGATCACGGAAGCAGCGACCGCGGCGACCGCCGTGGCGAGACGGCGACGGGACATGCCTTCTCCATTGGTCGAAATCCAGTACTCCCGAGGTATCGACTCTTTGGAGAGCTTCTTGAGCGCTTGTCGAGCGCCCAAGCCCAAGTGCGGCTACTCCTCCGTGCCAGCCCTCGCCTGCTCACGCTCCCCGGCTTACACGGCGCGGTGACGCCCTGGTGCGGGCGGTCTCGCGGTTCCCGGGAGGAACGAGCCAATCCCTTGCCGGCTCGCGGCCGGGGCAGGAGCTAGGCTCGCGCCACACCGACACGAAGCCCAGGAGCGCCGATGGCCCGCACTCTCGTCCTCCCCGACCTTCGGGCCCTCAGCCGGGAGCGCGATGAGCTCCAGCGCCTGGAGGCCCTCGTGGCCGAGCGCGGCGCTGCCGCGATGGCGGCCGAGGCCGCCTACGTCGAGGCCCAGGCGGCCGACGCCGCCGAGCGCGTCAACGCCATCCGTGCCCAGCGCCGCGCCGCGCCGCCCACGGCCCCCGAGGCCCAGGCCGCCAGCGAGGCCGCGCAGGCGGCACACGCCGACGCGCGGGCGGCCCTCCAGGCGGCCCTGGAGGACGTGCGCCAGCGGGTGGTGGCCGGCGCGCCCGAGCTGCTCGCCGCCATCGAGGCCGACCGCACCAAGGCGCGCGCCGCGCTGCGCCGCCGCCCCCCGCGACGCCCTGGCGGCGGTCGAGGAGGTGGAGGCGGTGGCCGCGTGGCTCCACGGAGCAGCCGAGGGCCGGGTGCGCCCCTTCGCCGGGCTGGCCCCTGATGGGCAAGCCGGTCGGCCAGAGCCGCGAGCGCCACAGCGCGGGCCAGCTCCTCGACGGGCTGGTGGCCATCGTGGACCTGCTCGACAACCCGCCGCCCGTGCCGGTCGCCCACTCCCAGCTGCGGGTGGCGGGGTGATGACTGAGGCCAAGCGATATCGACTCGTCGGCTTGGGGCCGGAGAACCTCATCGGCATTGAGGACACGAAGAAGCAGGAGATCATTGGCCGCTTCTCCAGCCGGGCGGAGGCGACGCGCCACTGCGACCTACTGAACCAGTCGTCGCTGCCGTTGCCGCTCCGATTCTCCAAGAAGCGCTACCCCAACCTGACCTGGTGGCAGCGCCGCAAGCTGTGGTACTCGAACCATTTCGGCGGCACGTTCAGCCGCAAGGAGAAGCGGATCAACATCCACCTGCCAGGCAGCGACGAGGACTAGCCATGGACTACTTCACCACCGGCTGATGGGCGACCCGGACCAGCAGTCGATGAGGGAGGCCAAGCGCGAGCAGCTCTCCGCCCGCGAGCAGCAGCTGCGCGAGGCGGTGGAGCGGCACTAGGCCGTCGAGGCCGCGCCCAAGCCCACCGAGGCCGAGCTCAACGCCGCCGGGACGGCGTGGTTCAGGGGCGAGCTGGACCGCCTGCGCTCGTGGCGGCCGACCGTCAGGCAACGCGAACCGGGTAGCTGACGCTGCGGGCCCAGGTGGCCGAGCGCCGGCACCCAGCCGCCCAGGTGGCGGGCTGGGCAGCCCCGGCGAACGGGCGTGGCGGTGACTGGACCTGGCCCGCCGCGCCCGAGCTGAGCTCATCCCAGCGGGCGATGCAGGCCGCGCACCCTGGCCGGAGCGGCTGACGCAGACGAGCAGCCTCCCGCGCCGTCCCGCCGACCGTCTCGCCTACGGCGCGCGCCAGCAGGCTGCCCAGTCCTCCAGGTGGACCCCGGCGACGGGCTGCCCGGTCGTGACTCCGGCCGCTGATGGAACGAAGAAGGGGCGGCCTCCCGGCCGCCCCTTGGCTTCTTCGTTGCTGATGATCGGCATGGTCATCGCCTAGGACCCCCTCTCCTCGAGCCGGGCGAGGACCCTCTCGGCGTCCTCCTCCGACATGCGGTGGACGTAGAAGCCCTCGGCGTCCCTCCTGGTGTCCCAGAACCACTGCTTCTTGCCGTAGCGGCCCTGGCTCCGGTGCCCGAAGGCCCCGAGGGTCCCCGCGACGCTGTTCCAGTCGGCCTCGGGCTTGTTGGTGCCCCCGAAGTGCTCCAGGCGGGTCTGGAGCGCCTCGGCCAGCTGGTTGGAGTTCAGCCACTCGCCGGCGTTCTGGGCCAGCTTCTCGAAGAGCGCCTTCATCCCAGCTGGCGACTCGTCGATGGCCCGGTCGATCTCCGCATCGGTCCACGCGGTGTTCTCGTGGGGCGGGTTGTCGGTGACGTCGGCCGCGGTGCTGCCCATGCCCATCTCCTGGGCGATGAGGGCGTACACAGCAGGCGCGACGCGCTTGGGGACGGGGATCGTGATCCACTCGTCTGTGGGGTGCGTGTTCATCTTGGATCTTCTCCTGTCTCGTACCGATCGATTCCTTGGTGACCAATCGATACGAGCATTTAAACACAGGAGTCCTTATGCGTCAAGCATCAGTCCGACAGACTTCTGAATCGGTCTTCCGGAATGGGGAGCGAATACGCGACCAGCCGCTGCACGTGGGGCCGGGCTGGCGTGGGGGCAAGGCGGGTGGGCGACCGCGGACTGCGCGGGCTCTGAGCTCCACTCAGGGACTCCGAATCCCTTGCGGGCAGGCCGGGCACCGCCTCGGCCAAGGCGTTCTGCTCCCGCGGGTTAGCCGGAGCGTGGCAGTCTGAGGCTGCGTTACGAGGTCCGAGCGGCCCAGCGCGGGCCCGGTGGGCGGCGGCGACCCGTCAGCGCCCCGAGCAGAAGCGGGCGTCGCGCCGGGCCGTGGTGAAGGGCTCCCGGCAGCGCTACGGGGTCGGTACAGCCGCCTGAGGGGCGACCCCCGACTGACCCGCCTCGTTCCCACAGGAAGGCGGCCACGATCAGCGCGATCAGCCCGACGAAGGCGGCGTAACCGTAGTGGAACGCGAAGAGGGCCGAGAGCGCTGCCGCGGCGGTCGTCAGCCAGTTCGCCCCCGCCCCGCGCAGGGCCCACTGCGGCTCCGAGTGCGACCGTGACCCACGCCACCGCCGCGACGACGGCGAACCACGAGATGTTCCCGCCGATGTGGCTGTCGAAGAGGAAGTCGGCCGCCTCGGCGAAGGCCGCCCGCTCCTCCCCGCTGACGCTGTTGCCTGCCTGACGAGGACCCCGCTGGCGATTCCGACCAGTGCGTCGTAGGTGCTGAAGAAGACCAGCCAGAAGAGGAGCGCGACGCGGCTGATCGTGGCGGCCAGGGATTCGATCCCCCGCAGCAGCAGCAAGACGGCGAAGGCCAGGAACGGGGCGAGGACGACCTGGGCGACATGCACGAACAGCCAGCGCCCGACCTGGTCCTGCAGGGCCGCGGAGATGGAACCCTCGCCGTCGGGGTGGACCAGGTGAGGATCGCCCACAGGAGCGGTGCCCGCGAACATGACGCAATCCAGGCGAGGCCGGAACCCAGGACCGGCTCTGTATCACAGAGAGCCTGCTCCTCGGCTGTGCGACACCGTAGCAGGAGGGGGCGCGAGCGTCTCGAGGCCGGAGGGCGAGGGCAAGAGCGAAACCCTTCCGCGAGCGAAGGACGCCAGCGAGTTCCATTTCCGGGCCGCCGCCCAGACCTGCCTACAACCTGCCTACACGGGCGCTCCCGGCGCGAGGGCCAGGTGAGCGAGAAACTCGTAGCCATGCCGGGTTCTCACGATGGGCCGTGCAGGGATCGAACCTGCGACCTTGGGATTAAAAGTCCCCTGCTCTACCAGCTGAGCTAACGGCCCGCTGTCGATTGTGCCCGACGCGGGGGCGCGGGGATGGCCCGGCCGGGGAGGGCCGCGCCGGCTCAGGGACAGGTCGTGCGATGGTCGGCCTCTCCGACCCACTCCGCCCATTCCTCCTCGTCGAGGCCTCGGCCGACCATCTCGCAGAGGCCACGGCGCCACGCGTCGAGCCCTGCGTCGCGGACGACGACGGTGCCGTCGAACTGCCCGAACGCGAGGCGCTGGCCGTCGCTGGTCCAGGCGAGGCTGGTGGGCGTCTCCGGCGCGGAGAAGTAGCCGAGCTCGCGCCGCCGCGCCACGTCCCAGAGCCCGACCGTGAGGTCGCCGGAGGCGCTCGCCAGGGTCCTCCCGTCGGGGCTGAAGGCGAGCCCCCCGATCGACTCCGAGTGGCCGCGCAGGGTCGCGAGCCGCCGCCCGCGCCCGAGGTCCCAGAGATCGAACGCCCCGTCGAGCCCGGCGGTCGCCAAGGTGGCGCCGTCGGGGCTGAACGCGGCGGCCTCCATGGCGGCGTCGAGCGCGACCGTCCGGTCGGCTGCCTGCCCGGCCACGTCCCGGACCACCACGCCGTCGCCCTCGGCCGAGAGGAGGGCTGTCCCATCCGGCGCGAAGGCCAGCGCGAGGAGCTCGGTGGCGCCGGGCAGCAGGCGCAGGCGATCGTGGCTCGCGACGTCCCACAGGGCGATCGTGCCCTGCTCGGTGCCCGATGCGAGCGTGCGTCCGTCGGGGCTGAAGGCGAGTCCTGCGACCAGCGAGAACTCCCCCGGTTCGTTCGCGGGCAGCGCGACGAGCTCACGCTCGCTTTCGGCGTCCCACAGGATGACCATGCCGTCGTCGGTCCCCGAGGCCAGAAGCGTGCCATCCGGACTGAACGCCGCGCTCGGCAGGCCGCCGAAGCGCTCGGACAGACCGCCGACGACGGTGTCGCTGACGAGGAGCGCCTCGCGCCGGCGCCGCTCGTGGTCGAAGAGGAACACCCCGCGGTCGAGGCCCGACGAGGCGAGCAGGGCCCCGCCGGGCGCGAAGGCCACCGCCTGCGCTCTGCCGGCGTGCCGCCGCGGCATGACCGTCCGGTCCTCGGTCTCGTTCACGATGACGCCCGCGTCCGAGGCGGAGGCGACGGTGCGCCCGTCGGGGGCGAACGCCACGGCCTGGACCGGTTGGGTGTGCTCGCCGAACCGGGCCACCCGCCGCCGCCGCCCGACGTCCCAGAGGATGACCGCGCGGTCGTTGCCGCCGGAGACGATCCGTCGCCCGTCGGGGCTGAAGGCGACCGCCCACACGTCGAGCGCGTGCCCGCGGAGGCGCGCCGTCAGCCGTCGCGCCGGCACATTCCAGACGTTGACGCGCCGGTCGGGCCCCGCGGCCGCCAGCGTGCGCCCGTCGGGGCTGAAGGCCAGCGCCCGCACCCACGACAGGGCGAGGTCGAGGTAGCGCTCGTCGCCCGGCGGCGGCAGCGGCCCGCCCGGCGGCCCGAGGGTCGCCAGGCGCGCGCGCGCGGGGACGTCCCAGAGGGTCACGGCCCGGTCCTCGCCGCCGGAGGCGAGGGTGCGCCCGTCGGGGCCGAGGGCCAGCGCCCAGACGACGTCGTCCGCGCGCACCGTCCAGATCGCCTGGCGCCGAGGGATGTCCCAGACCGTGATCAGGTCGCCGGCGGCCGCGGCGAGGGTCCGTCCGCCGGGGCCCAGCGCGACGGCGCGAACCGCCGTGTCCCCGCCGCGCCCGAGCGTCGCGATCGGCCGCCGCCCGTCGAGCTCCCAGACGACGACGCGACCGTCCTCCGTCCCCGTCGCGGCGATGCGCCCGTCCGCGGCGCCGGCGACCAGGGTCGCCCCGTCGGGGGCGAAGCCCGGCCCCTCCGACCACGCCTCGTCGCCGTCGGGGGTCGCCGGCTCGGCGTCCGGGAGGACGCGCCGGACGTAGACGCGGCGGTCGGCCTGGCCGAGCAGCTCGCTGCGCGCCTCGATGGTGTCGGCGAGGGCGAACGCGGCCAGGGAGAGGCGCGCCGAGAGGGCCGGGTCGACGCCCCGCTGGTCCCCCGCCTGGGCGGCGAGCTGGCGCGACAACGCCACGTCCCGCTCCGCCCGCGCCTGGTTGCGCTGCCCGACGGCGAAGACCGCCGCACCGACCGCCGCGACGAGCAGGAGCGCGAGCAGGGCCACAGCGCCGCGTGCGAGCCTCACGGCGCGCCGGTGCTGGCGGATGTCCTCGCCGATGAGCTCGTCCTTCGGGAGCGACCGAAGGGGCGCGGCCAGGTCTGCGACGCAGTCGCGGAAGCGGGGGTTGCGCAGCGAGACGTCCTGCTCGCTCGCCGCCCAGCCGAGGGAGACCCAGAAGGGCTCGCTCTCGTACCAGCCGCGCAGGCCCGGCGGGACGCACGAGCCCGCCGAGAAGTCCCCCGCGCCGCCGTCCCACTCGATCGAGCCCGCGGTGAGGACGAGGAAGGGACGCTCCGCCGGCCGGTGCGCCCGCCACCACCGCACCTCGCGCTCGACCCAGGGAGAGCTCGCCGCATCCGGCGACAGGAGGAGGATGAGGCTCCGCGACTGCCGGAGGGCGCCTTCGATCGAGGGCCAGAGCTCCGGCGACGCGCCGAGATTGGTCGTGTCGCGGAAGACGCGGAGCATGCGGCGCCGGTACCAGGGCTTGCCGATCGACTGCAGGCCGGCCTGGAGCGCCGGCGCGAGCCGTCCGTCGGCCGCGTGGCTGTACGAGATGAAGGCGTCGAAGGCCGGAGTGTCCTGCGGCCCCGACTCACCGGTCACGGGCCGGTCAGCCTCCATTCACGGCCTCGCGGAACATCGTTCCGCCACCCTCCCCCAGGCTGTCGTCC
Organism: Miltoncostaeaceae bacterium; assembly: GCA_963819845.1. Lineage (GTDB taxonomy): Bacteria > Actinomycetota > Thermoleophilia > Miltoncostaeales > Miltoncostaeaceae > DATAGF01. The sequence goes on along the minus strand of CAWFXQ010000012.1, from coordinate 73,706 downwards.
CCGCACAAGGATGCCGGGGGCGGAGGTCACCGCCGGGTCACGGCCCGCCGGCCCCGAGGCCGCGCAGGAGCGCGGTCACGATCCCCTCCTCCCAGCGCCGGGTGAACGGCTCCCCCGAGAGGTAGCGCGCCTGGTAAGCGCCCATGAAGAGGTCGATCGCCGGCTCGACGTCGGCGCCGGCGTCGATCTCGCCGCGCTCGCGGGCCGCCTCGAGCATCTCGCGCAGCCGGGCGCGGCGCGGGCGGGAGGTGCGCTCGCGATAGAGGGGCAGGAGCTCGGGGGTGTGCTGCTCCTCCGTCAGGCAGGTGCCGATCAGCGCCATGCCCGACACCCGCTCGGCGTTGCGCCGTAGCTGGCGCAGCTCGGCGACGAGGTCGGCCCGCAGGTCGCCGGTCGGGTCGGCCTCGCCGGCCTCGCGCAGGTGCGCCAGAGCCGCGGTGGCCAGGTCGGCCTTGGAGCGGTAGCGCAGGTAGATCGCCGCCTTGCTCACCCCGGCCTCGGCGGCGACGCCGTTGACGCTCATGCGCGCGTAGCCCTCGGCCGCCAGCAGGCGCAGGGCGGCGTCGATGATCGCGGCGTTGACCGCGGGCGAGCGCGGACGGCCGGGGCGGCGGGCGGTCGTGGCGGCGGCGGCCATCGCGGGATTAGCGTACTGGATCGTCTGGTATTTTTCCCCGGTGACCTCCGGCTCGTGGAAGGCCCTCATCGGCCTGCTCGTCCTCACCATGGGGACCAGCACGCTCACCCCGCTGCTGCCGCTCTACCAGCAGGACTTCGGCCTCTCGACGGGCACGGCGACGCTGCTGTTCGTGACCTACACGATCACGGTCTGCCCGACGATGCTGATCGCGGGCAACCTGAGCGACCGGCTCGGGCGCAAGCGGCTGCTGCTGCCGGCGATGGCGATCATGACGCTGGCCTCGCTGGTGTTCGCCCTGGCCGAGTCGGTGCCGCTGCTGTTCGCCGGCCGGGTGCTGCAGGGCCTGGCGATCGGCGGGTTCCTGGGGGTCGGCTCGGCCTTCGTGGTTGACCACGCCCGCCGCGAGAGCAAGGCGCTCGCGGCGGCGCTCGCGGGGGTCGCCTTCCGGGTCGGCTTCGGCCTCGGGCCCGGCGTGGCCGGCATCACGGCGCAGTACGCGGCCAACCCGCGGCACTTCGTCTTCGAGATCCACATCGTGCTGATGGTCATCGGGATGATCGCCATCGCGACGGCGTCGGAGACCCTGCTGCGCCGTGCCTCCCCCGGGCCCTTCCGGATCCGCATCGGCGTGCCGAGGGGCCAGGCCCTCGGCTTCCTCACCTTCATCGCCCCTGCCGCATTCATGATGAGCTTCGTGGAGGGGACGGTGCTGTCGGTGGTGCCGATCTTCGTCGTCGACACCCTCGGCGTGGACAACCTCGCGATCGTCGGGCTGATCGGCTTCCTCGTGCTGGCGGTCGGCGCCGTCGCGCCCTTCGTCGCGCGCAGCCTCGAGCCGCGCCGCGCCGTCATCATCGGCGTCACGGGCTCGGCCGTCCTGTCGTTCCTGATCGTCGCCTCGGCGGGCCTCGACGCCGTGGGGCTGGTGGTCTTCGCCGCCGCCGCGATCGGCTTCATCAACGGCTTCATCCTGTTCGGCGGCACGGTGATCGCCGGCACGATCGTCCCGATACAGGAGCGCGGCAAGCTGATGTCGCTCGTCTACACCTTCGCCTATGCCGGGACGATCCCGACCGTCGCCCTGGGCTACCTGGCCGACGGCATCGGGCTCACCGGCAGCCTGCTCGTGTTCTCCATCGCCGCGACGGCGCTGGCCGTGTTCATCCTGGTGGTGGGCCGGCGGCTCTTCCGCGAGGTGGTGCCCTACGTCGAGCCGGTGGTCGTCGTCCCGGCGGGGCCGCCCCCGACGCCCTGACGGTGTAGCAACCGCCGCTGATGTGACCGCATGAGCGTCGCCATCATGCGAGGCGCCGACCGGCGGTGAGCGCCCGCCGTCCCGGGCTCCTATACCTGGGACGCGCGCGGCTCCGCCCGGCCCGCGGCCTCCTCCAGGGCCCCGTCGAGCTCGCCGACCGTCGGCGCCGGCGGCGAGAGGGGGGAGGCCCCCTCCGGGCGCATGCCGTCGAGGATGACCCCGAGATAGCGCTTCCAGACGTCCGGCAGGTCGATGCGACAGGGGGCCGCGTGGCCGGCGGCGGTCACGAGGAAGATGACGTCCGGCGGCTCCAGGTCGGCCCGCACCGCGCCGGCGTCCTGGGCCCGGCGCAGCAGGCGGGCGAAGGGCTCCATCACGCGGCGGCGCGACTCGCGCAGGCGGGGGGAGCCGATCACCTCGGTGGCGACGGCCTCGAAGAGGCCGCGGTCGCGCACCTGCTTGGCGGCGATGTGCTCCATCGCCGTGCGGAGGCCCTCCCAGGGGTCCTCCATCCCCTCGGCCTCCTCGGCGGCCGCGGCCACCTCGAGCAGCCGGCGCTCGAAGAGCGCCACGACCAGGTCCTCCTTGGTGGGGAAGCGGCGGAAGACCGTCGCGTGACCCACGCCGGCGCGGCGCGCGATCTCGTCGACGCTGAGATCGGCGCCGCTCTCGGCGAACAGCTCGGACGCGGCCGCGAGGATCCGCTCGCGGTTCCGGGCCGCGTCCGCCCGCAGCGTTGCGGGCTCGGGCTCAGACACCGGTCATCGCCGCCGCCTCCCCGGTCTGGATGGTGGCGACGTCGCGGCGGCGGATGAAGAGGGCGGTCACGATCACCCCCACGATCATAAGCCCTGCCCCCACCGCGAACGCCATCTGGTAGCCGTTCGACCAGGGCCGCCGCCTGCTCGGCGGCGCTGGGCGCGCCCGCCGGCAGGGAGTCGGTGGTCGTGCTGGCCGCGACCGTCGAGAGGATCGCCAGGCCCAGCGCCCCGCCGATCTGCTGCGACGAGTTGAACAGGCCCGAGGCGAGCCCGGCGTCCCTGTCGGCCACGTTGGTGGTGGCGATCAGCGTGAGCGGCACGAAGGTCAGGCCCAGGCCGGCCGACATCACCAGCAGCCCCGGCAGGACGTCGGCGGCGTAGCTGCCGTCCACCGGCGCCAGCGAGAGCAGCATCAGCCCGACGGCCGCGATCGTCATGCCGGCCATCGCCACCCAGTTCACGCCCACGCGGGCGACGAGCTGCTGGGCGACGCCCGAGAACAGGATGATCCCGGCGGTCAGCGGCAGGAAGGCCAGGCCCGCCTCGACCGGCGTGAAGCCGAGGATGCCCTGCACGTAGAGCGAGGCGAAGTAGAAGACGGCGAACATGCCGCCCGCCACCGCGAGCATCGCGACGTTGGCGCTGGTGAGAGACCGGGTGCGGAAGATGCTCGAGGCGCACCAGCGGGGCCTTCGAGCGCCGCTCGATCAGCACGAAGGCGGTGAGCAGGACCGCCGAGGCCACGGCCAGGCCGATGGTCTCGATCGCGAGCCAGCCGTACTCCTGGGTGCGGACGATCGCGAACACCAGCAGCGTGAGGCCGGCGGTGACGCTCAGCGCGCCGAGCACGTCCACGCCCGAGGTCGCCACCTTCGACTCGGCGATGTAGCGCAGGGACAGCAGCCCCGCGGCCGCGCCGACGGGCACGTTCACGAAGAAGATCCACTCCCACGCCAGGTACTCGGTGAGCACCCCGCCGAGCAGCAGGCCGACGGCCGCGCCGCCGACGGCGATGGCCGCCCAGACGCTCAGCGCCTTGGCCCGCTCGGGGCCGTCCTTGAAGGTGGTGGTCACGATCGAGAGCGCGGCGGGCGACACCATGGCGGCGCCCAGGCCCTGCAGCGCGCGGGCGACGATGAGGAACTCGGACGAGGTCGCGAAGCCGGCCAGCGCCGACGCCGCGGTGAACACGACCACGCCCGCGATGAACAGGCGCTTGCGGCCGACGAAGTCGGCGGCGCGGCCGCCGAGGAGCAGGAAGCCGCCGAACACGAGCGTGTACGCGTTGACGACCCACTGCAGCGAGCCGGCCGAGAAGCCGAGGTCCTCCTGGATCGAGGGCAGCGCCACGTTCACGACGGTCGCGTCGAGGACGACCATGAACTGGGCGATGCACACGAGCACCAGGACGAACCACTTGTTGGGGATCGCGCGGGGCGCTGCGGCGGTGCTCACGGGGCGGCTCCGGTGGGTCGGGTACAAGCGGACGCGACGGTCCGGTTCCGCACGCTAGACGAACCGGAGAGGTCGGTCCACTTACATCCGGCCCCGCCGGGCCGGTCTTGGCCGAGCCCTTACCGAACCGTGATGGTGGCCGTCATCCCCACCCGCGACGGGGGCTCGAGCGGCACCCGCTCGGTCGCCGAGGTCGTGATCGTGTGCTCGCCCGGCGCGAGCCCGCTGATGATGTAGGCGTAGGCCGCCACCGCCGCCTGCTCGCCCGCGATGCGGAACGCCTGGCGGCTCACCCAGTCGAACTGGCGGATCGTCACCGGGGCCCCGTCGATCGCGAAGCGCACCCGGCGCACGTCGTTGATCCGCGCCGTATCGGTGCAGAAGCCGCGCAGGGGGGCGGTGCAGACGAACCCGCTCGCCACGACCATCACCGGCAGCCCGGCGGGCACCGTGCAGGACGTGGTCTGGTTCGGCCCCGTCGCCGCGGGGACGAAGAACACCTTGGCGCGCTGGCCGCGCTGGCAGTCCGACCGCCGCGCCCGCTCGAGCTGGTACTGCGCGAAGGGGGCGGTCCAGGCGATGACCGTGCGGCCGGCGACGCCCTCGGAGCTGCGGGCGATCGCCGGCCCCGAGGGGGCGGTCTGGCCCGCCGCGGCGACCGCGCCGGCCGCGAGGACCACGCCGGCCAGCAGAGCGAGCAGGAGGGCCCGGGGGCTCATCGCGTCGCAGTCTCTCCCGCGGGCGGCCCCGGGGGCAAGGGCGCGGTAGATTCCCCCCAGCACCCGACCGGGAGGCCGCCGTGGCGACGCTGAGCGAGGAGGAGGTCCGGCAGGCCCTTGCCGGGCTGCCCGGATGGCGCAGCGAGGGCGCCGCCATCGTCAAGGAGTTCACGTTCGAGGGCGGCTTCATGGGGTCGGTCGGGTACGTCAACCGGCTGGCCGAGGCCGCCGAGGCGGCCGACCACCACCCCGACCTGGCGATCGCCTGGGACACGGTGACGGTGACCTGGTCGACCCACAGCCAGGGCGGGGTGACCCAGAACGACATCGCGATGGCGGCCGAGGCGGATCGCCTGGCCTCCTAGCCGCGGCGCCGGTGGACCTCTACGCGGCCATCGGCCGGCCGCTGCTGTTCCGCTGCGACCCCGAGCGGGCCCACGAGCTGGCGATGGCCTCGCTCGCCCTCTCCGCCCCGGTGCTCCACGGCCTGGCCGGCCCGCCCGACGGCGGCGGGCGCCTGGCCCAGGAGCTCATGGGCCTGCGCTTCCCCAACCCGGTCGGCCTGGCCGCCGGCTTCGACAAGTACGCCAAGGCCGTGCCCGCCTGGCCGGCGCTGGGCTTCGGGTTCGCCGAGATCGGCACGGTCACCGCCCTGCCCCAGGAGGGCAACCCGCGCCCGCGCCTGCACCGCCTGCCCGGCGACCGCGCCCTCATCAACAGCCTCGGCTTCAACAACGCCGGCGCCGACGCGACCGCCGCCCAGCTCGACGCGCTCGTGCGCCGGGACCTGCTGGGCCGCGCTCCGCTGGGCGTCAACGCCGGGAAGTCGAAGCTCACGCGCGCCGCCGGCGCGGCCGCCGACTACGCCCGCACGGTCGAGGCGCTCTGGGAGCACGCCGGCTACGTGACGGTGAACGTCAGCTCCCCGAACACCCCGGGCCTGCGCGACCTGCAGGCGGCCGGCCCGCTGGGCGCGATCCTCGGCGCCATCGACGAGGTCAACCGCCGCCGCGCGGCCGCCGCCGGCGACGCCCCGCGGCCGGTGCTGGTGAAGATCGCCCCCGACCTCGAGGCGGCCCAGGTCGACGCCGTCGTCGACCTGGCGCTCGAGCGCGGCCTGGCGGGCGTGATCGTCGCCAACACGACCGTCTCGCGCGCGGGCCTCACCTCGCCCGAGCGCCTCACGTCGCGGCCCGGCGGCCTCTCCGGCGCCCCGTTGCGTGAGCGTGCAACCACCCTGGTGGGGCGCGTGGCGGCCCGGGCCGCCGGGCGCCTGGTGGTGGTCGGGGTCGGGGGGATCTTCACCGCCGACGACGCCTGGGAGAAGCTGGCCGCCGGGGCGTCGCTGGTGCAGCTCTACACCGGCTTCGTCTACGGCGGCCCGGGGACGCCCCGCGCCATCGCCGGGGGGCTGCTGGAGCGGATGGACCGCGAGGGCGTCGGGCACGTCTCCGAGCTGGTCGGGGCGCTCACACCCCCACGTTGAGCGCGATCGTCATGCCCGCCGACGGCGACCCGCCGGCCGTCGCGAGCTGGGTCGAGTAGCCGTCGCTGAAGACGTTGTCGCCCTCGAGGGAGCCCTGGGACAGGTTCTGGGCGCTCTGCTCGTAGCCCGCGGTGGCGTAGACCCGGGCGCAGGCGTCCTCGGGCAGGGCGATCTGCGACGTGACCAGCTTGGAGCCCGCCGCCGCGGCGTCCGCCAGGCTGGGGTAGACCTCGAAGTGGATGTGCGGCCAGCGCCCCGAGTAGCCCCCCGGCCAGATGCTTGTGAACCGGAGCGTCCCGCCGGCGCTCGAGGCCTGCACCCCGCGCAGGTAGTTCTGGTCCGAGATGGACGGGTCGTAGATCGAGTAGCGCCCCTCGCGGTCGCAGTGCCAGAGGTAGACCGCCGCGCCCTCGACCGGCGTCCCGCCCGCGGCGATGTCGAGGATCGTGAGGTCGATGGTCACCGGCACGCCGTCGGCCGTGCCCGACGACCCGGCGAAGCTCGAGGTGATGTCGCTCCTCACGACGCCGCTCTCGGCGAGCACGTTGGGGCCGTTGGAGCCGTCGGCGGGGAAGGGGCCGGCGGTCTCCTCCGGGATCTCCTCGGTCGCGGCGCCCGCGGCGGTCGTGGCCGGGGCGCTCCCCTCGGTCGAACCCGACGTCGTCGCGGCCGTCGAGGCCGCCTGCGGGTCGTCGCCGTTCGAGCCGCAGCCCACCACGGCGGCCAGGCCGCCGGCGGCGGCGAGCGCGAGCGCCCGCCGGCGCGTCATCAGCGTCGTCAGGTCCCAGGACAACCCACGGTCGTGATCGTGCATTCGTGCGACCCCCGTTTGCTCGTCTCACCCGAGGATAGGCCCCCCGCATCACGGCCCCGTCAGCGTTGCCGAAGGGCTTCATAAGGGGCGCCGCCGCGGTCCATTAGGCTGCCGCGGACCCCGCCCCGCAGCCGAAGGCCTCTCTGCTCGAGCTCAGCGATCTCGCCGTCGTCCTGGTGACGCTCGTCGCGGCGAGCGTGCTGGCCGGGCGGCTGGGGCTCTCGGCGATCCCGATCTTCATCGTCGCCGGGATCCTGCTCGGCCCCTCGGGGCTGGGGCCCACGCTGATCGAGCCCTCCGAGGGCATCGACCTGCTCGCGCGGCTCGGGGTCGTGCTGCTGCTGTTCTTCCTCGGCCTCGAGTTCTCGCTCGACCGGCTCACCGCCGCCCGCCGCATGGTGGTCATGGGCGGGCTGATCGACCTCGCGGTGAACGGCGGCCTGGGCCTGCTGGTCGGCATCGCCCTGCTCGGGCCGGGCCCGGAGGCCGTGCTGCTGGCGGGGCTGATCTACATCTCCAGCAGCGGCATCGTCACGCGCGCGCTCTTCGACCTGCGCCGGCTGGGCGACGACGAGACCGACCTCGTGCTGGGCGTCCTCGTGTTCGAGGACCTCGCGATCGCGCTCTTCCTGGGGGTCGCGGCGGCGCTGGCGACCGGCGAGTCGGTGGGGGGGCTGGAGATCACCGCCACCGCGGCCATCGCGCTGGCCTTCGTGGTGGCCTTCCTGCTGGTGGGCCGCTGGGCCCACCACGCCATCGACCGCGTCTCGCCGCGCCTCGACCGCGAGCAGCTCCTGCTGGGGGCTCTTGCCATGGCCCTCGGCGGCGCGGCGCTGGCCGATGCCGCGGGCCTGTCGGAGGCGGTCGGGGCCCTGCTCGCGGGCGTCCTGCTGTCGGGCAGCGAGGTGCGCGACCAGATCGAGCAGCAGCTCCTGGGGCTGCGCGACTTCGCGGCGGCCATCTTCTTCTTCGCCTTCGGGCTGGAGGTCGACCTGCGCGACGGCGGGGACGTGACCGAATGGCTGCTGCTGGCCGTGCCGGTCGCGGTGGCCGGGAAGCTGGTCGGGGGCTACCTTGCGGGGAGGTCGACCGGGTTCACCTCGCGCGAGAGCGTGAACGTCGGCGCGGCGCTGGTGGCCCGGGGCGAGTTCACGATCATCCTCGCCAACCTCGCGGCCGGTGGCGTCGCGCTGGACGCCGCCTTCCGCGACCGGGTGGAGCCCTTCGCGGGCCTCTTCGTCCTGGCGACCGCAGTGATCGGGGTGGTATTCATGAGAGAGTCGCGGCGCATCGGGAGGCTGGCGTTCCCGTCCCGCTCGCCGAGCCGACAGATGAGGAGATGAGCGTGCTCGAGGTCCGCGAGACCCGGCTTCCCGGCGTGGGCACGAAGTTCACGTTGCGCACCCACCGCAGCGAGAAGCTGTCGTCGGTGGTGCACCTCGACGGGATGCGCGAGGTCTACCACTACACCGACGCCGACGAGCCTCACGTCATCACCCTCAACGACGAGGAGGCCCGCCAGCTGGGCGCGATCCTCGGCGGGGTCGTCTACCGCCCCCAGCTCGTGAAGGACCTGGAGGTCGCCCTCAAGGACCTCGTGATGGAGTGGATCGAGCTCCCGGCCGACAGCCCGCTGGTGGGCCTGACCGTGGCGACCTGCCGCATCCGCTCGACCACCGGGGCCACGATCGTCGCGATCCTGCGCGAGTCCGGGTCGCTGGCCACCCCCCATCCCGACGAGGTGCTCCGCGCCGACGACACGCTGGTCGTGATCGGTCGCCCGGAGAGCTTCGACGAGATCAACCGCCTGGTGCGGGAGGGCCCTCCCGCCTGAGGCGGCGCGCCGGATGAGCCCGCGCAGCACGCGGGGCCCGGGGTCTCTGCGCCGCGTCCTCGCCGCCCTCGTCGCCGGGCTCGCGGTGGTCCTGGGCGTGCTGATCGCGGTCGCGATCCTGGGCATCCTCAGCACCGCGAGCGACTATCGCGACGGCGGCGAGACGGCCCGGTCGCGCCAGCAGATCGCCAACTCGCTCCTCACCGACCTGCTGAGCGCGCAGAGCGCCAACCGCGCCTACATCCTCCTGCCGAGCGGCGACAACCTGCGCGAGTACCAGGCGGCCCGCGACGCCTACCCCGCGGCGTTCGCGGAGCTGCGCGAGCGGGTGCGCGGCGAGCCCGAGCTCGAGGAGTCGGCGGAGGCGGTCGACCGGACCGCCCAGCTCTGGTTCTCGGAGGCCGTGGAGCTCATCCGCCTGCGCCGCCAGGAGCGCGCCCAGGAGGCCATCCGGCGGATCAACCAGGGCCTCAGCGAGGCGCGCTTCAACGCCTTCCGGGCCGAGCACACGCGGCTGATCGAGCAGGTCGAGCGCGACCGCGTCGACGCGCTGGCCGGCAACGACCAGCGCGGCCTCCTGACCTTCGCGGCCATCTGCGTCGCGGCCCTGCTCACGTTCGTCGTCGTGGCCGTCGCCTCCCGCCAGCTCTGGCGCCGGGTGGGGGGCCCGGTCGCGCTGCTCAGCGAGGGCGTCGGCCGCGTGACGCGCGGGCGCCTCACCGACCCCATCCCTCCCAGCCGCGACGCCGTGCGCGAGCTGGCCGAGCTGATGGAGGGCTTCAACCTCATGCAGCGCGAGGTGCAGGGCGAGCGCGACGCCGTGGCCGCGGCGGCCCGCCGCGAGGCCGTCCAGAACACCGAGCGGCAGCTCTGGGAGACGGTCCAGAACGGCCTGCTGCCCGAGCGCCTGCCCAGCGTGCGCGGCCTCAGGCTGGCCGCCCGCTACCAGCCCGCCGAGCGCGCCCTGCTGGTGGGGGGCGACTTCTACGACGCCATCGCCCTGCCCGACGGCCGCCTGGCCGTGATGGTGGGCGACATGGCCGGACACGGCGCCCCGGCCGCCGCCCAGGCCGCCGGCCTGCGCTTCGGCTGGCGCACCCTGGTGTCGGTGAACCCCAACCCGGCCGCGGTGCTCGCCGCCCTCAACGCCCAGATGGCCGAGCCGGCCCAGCGGGCCGAGGGGCTGTTCGCCTCGATCATCTACATGCTCATCGACCCGCGCGGCTCGGTGGCCTTCGCGGCCGCGGGCCACCCGATGCCCTTCTTCCTCACCGCGACGGTCTGCCAGCCGCTCGAGCCGATCCTGACCGGACCGCTGCTGGGGGTGTTCGACGAGGCCGACTGGCCCGTGACCCACGCCTCGCTGCCGCCGGGCGGGACGATCGTGCTCTACACCGACGGGCTCATCGAGGCGCGCCAGGGCGCGGACACCTTCGGCATCGAGCGCGCCTGCGAGGTGCTCGCCGCCGAGCGTCGCGCCGCCCTGGAGCTGCGGGTGGAGCGCCTCATCGACGCGGCGCGGCGCCACGAGGACCAGAGCCTTCGCGACGACGTGGTCGTGCTGGCGATCGAGCGGCCGGTGCCGATCCCGTGGGGCGCGCCCGAGCCCCCGCGCGCTCAGCCCGCCGCCGCGCCCTCCGGCGACGGGGCCGGCGAGCGGGACGACTCGGAGATGAAGCTCACACGGTGACCGCGCTCGTTGGCCGCGCGCGCGGCCGCGACGGTCAGGGCGCCCCGGCGCACGAGCATCGCGTACTCCGCCCGCAGGCGCGTGCCGATCATCTCGGGCCCGTCGGTCGCCACCACCAGCGGAACCCCCGCCGCCTCCAGCCCGAAGACGATCTCGGCCATCTGCTCCTCGTCGCGCACCGCGCCGGTGCGGACGTTCGAGGTGGGGCAGATCTCCAGCACGACGCCCCGCCGAAGCGCACGCTCGAGCAGGTCCGGGTCCATCGCGACGATGATCCCGTGCCCGATGCGGTCCGGGCCGAGCTCCAGGGCCTGGCGCATCTCGTCGACGTACGGGCCCGGGTCGGGTGAGTTGACGCCCTCCTCGCCGGCGTGGAGCGTGACGCCCAGCCCGGCGTCGCGGGCGCGGGCCACCAGCCCCTCGAGCTGCCGGTAGGGGTAGGGAGCGCCCGAGCCGCGCGGCCGCGGGCCGCCGATGTCGATCCCCACCACCCCGCGGCCGCGGAAGCGGATCGCGCGCTCGACGACGGCCGCGTTCAGCTCGGGCGCGAAGGTGCGGTCCATCATCAGGATCAGCCCCGCCCGCACGGGGTACTCGAGGGTCGCGCGGTCGATCCCGTGGACGGCCGCCATCACGATCGCGTCGAGGTCGCGCTCGCCGCCCCGGTTGCGCTTGGCCGGGTTGAAGCGCACCTCGTGGGTCGTGATGCGCTGGGAGCGGTAGCCGCCCGAGATCATCCCGTGCACGGCCCGGAAGACGCCCTCCGGGCTGCTCTGGATCAGCTCGGTGAGGCCGTAGATGCGATCGAGCCCGGCGAGCCCGTCGGTGCCGGCGCCCACGTTGGTGGCCGCGGCGAACTCCCAGTAGCCCGGGTAGGGGAGCTTGATGCCCTGCTCATGGGCGAGCTCCCACATGGTCGCCGCGTCGACGCCGCCGCCCAGGTGGGCGTGCAGCTCCGACAGCGGCTCGTCCGCAGCGAAGACCTGCCTCACGACGCCGGAGCGCCGCTACTTGTCGGCGAGCACCCCTTCGAGCTCGCCGTCCTGGTGCATCTCGGTGACGATGTCGCAGCCGCCGACGAGCTTCCCGTTGACGAAGAGCTGCGGGATCGTGGGCCAGTTCGACCACTCCGAGAGCACCATGCGGATGCGCGGGTCCACGAGGATGTCGCGCGCCCCGTACTCGGTGCCCGTGTGGTTGAGGATCTGGACCACCTGGTTCGAGAAGCCGCAGCGCGGCATCTCGGGGGTGCCCTTCATGTAGAGGAACACCCGGTTCTCCGAGACCTCGCTCTGGATCTGGTCGAGGATCTCCTGCTCGGACATCGTGATGGTGTCGCTCATGTCGCCTCCGGTGCGCGGGTCCTCAGTGCGAGGGCGTGGATGCTGCCGTCGTCGAGCCGGCTCTGCACCGCCGCGTAGACGAGCCGGTGCTGCTCGATGCGCGACAGGCCGGCGAACTGGGGGGCCACGACCACGGCGGCGAGGTGGTCCCCCCCGCCCTGGTCGACGACCTCCGCCGACGCGCCCGGCAGGGCGTCCTCGATCATCGCGGTCAGCTCCGTCAGGTCCGCCATCGGGCGCAGGATAGCGCCCGCCGCCTCGGCGAGCCCGGCGCCGGACCGCGTCAGGCGGCGCGTGAGTACTGCAGCCCGAGGCCGCCGCCGGGAAGCGTGGTCAGGCTCGCGAGTCGCCAGCCCGTGCGGGGCAGTCCCTCGGAGAACAGCCGCAGCCCCGATCCCATCACGATGGGGGCCAGGATCAGCCGCAGCTCGTCGACGAGGTGGGCCGCGAGCAGCGCCCGGATGACGCTCGCGCTGTTGAGGACGATGATGTCCCGGCCCGGCGAGGCCGAGAGCGCGCGCACCTCGTCCTCGAGCTCGCGCTCGGCGAGGCGGGCGTTCTGCCACTCGGCCGTCGCCAGGGTGCGCGAGAAGACGACCTTCTCGACGTCGTCGAGCCAGCGCGCCAGGTCGCGCCCGCGCGGCGATGACTCCGGGTCGCGGGCCACCGCCGGCCAGTAGCCGTGGAAGCCCTCGTAATTGACCCGCCCCATCAGGGCCGTGTCGGCGCCGCGGTAGACGCCCTCGAACCAGGCGCTCGTCTGCTCGGAGCCCGCGTGCTCGACCAGTCCGCTCAGGTCCCCACCGGGGCCGGCGGAGAACCCGTCCAGCGAGACGGTCACCGATGCGATCACCTTCCGTCCGCCACCATCGCCCATCACGCCCTCCCGTCGTCGGGCCTCTTCAGGACGACGCCGGGGCCCGCCCGGATCGACACTGCCTGGGGTCAGGAGGGCCCTGCGAGGCGGCCCTCCCAGACCACGGGGCTCGGCGGACGGCGCCCCTCGGCCATGGCCAGGAGGTTATCGACCGCCAGGCCGGCCATGCGCGCCCGGGTGCCGCGGCCGGCGCTCGCGATGTGGGGGGTGAGCACGACGTTGGGGAGCGCGGTCAGGGGGTGCCCGGCGGGCAGGGGCTCGTCGTCGAACACGTCGAGCCCGGCGGCGATCCGGCCCCGCCGCAGCTCCGCGACCAGCGCCGCCTCGTCGACCACGGGCCCGCGCGAGATGTTCACCAGCACGGCGCCGGGCCGCATCAGCGCCAGCTCCCGCGGCCCGATCAGCCCGCGCGTCTCGGGCGTCAGGGGCAGGTGCAGGGTCACGACGTCCGCCGCGCGCAGCAGCTCGTCGAGGGGCGCGCGGCGCAGCCCCAGCTCGCGCTCGTCGTCGGGCCGGGGCCGCCGCGCGGCGTAGAGGCCGTGCATGCCGAAGCCCGCCACCAGGCGGCGGGCCACCGCCCGCCCGACCCCTCCCAGCCCCACCAGGCCCGCCGTCGCCCCGGCCAGGTCGAGCCCCAGCAGCAGGTCGGTCGAGAAGCCGGTCCACCCGCCGGAGCGGATCAGCCGGTCGCCCTCGGCCACCCGCCGGGCCGCGGCGAGCGCCAGGGCCACGCACAGGTCGGCCGTCGCGTCGTTCAGCACGCCGGGGGTGTTGGCCACGGCCACGCCGCGCGCCGCGGCCGCGGCGAGGTCGACGTTGTCGGTGCCCACGGCGTGGTTGCTCACCCAGCGCAGCCCCGGGCAGGCGTCGAGGAGGCCGGCGTCGATGCGGTCGGCCGGCAGGCAGAGCAGGCCCTCGCAGCCGCCGGCGAGGGCGCGGAGCTCGTCCGCGGCCGCCGGCCGCGGGTCGTCGCGGACGGTCACGGCGTGCCCGGCCGCCCGCAGGCGCTCGACCGCGGCGGGGTCGGAGAGGCGGGCCGTGACCGCCAGGCGGGGCATCGCGGCAGCGTACGAGAACCCGGGGCGCTTGCCACCCCGCGCCCGGTGTGCATAGTGTCGTCCCGGAGGTTTCCCCTGCGCCGCCTGATCGCCATCGTATTGGTGGGCTGCGCCGCCGCCGCGGCGTCGATGGTGCTCGGCCCGGCCATCGCCTCCGACCGCGGAGGAGCGGCGCCCGAGGCGCCGCGCCTGACCGCGACGGCCAAGCCGTTCGCCGGCCTGAACAAGACCTTCAAGACGATCGCGGCCCGACGCCAAGTGCTCGGCCGGCGCCGCGAAGGCGGCCCAGGCCCGCAAGCTCCGCGCGGCGGCCAACAAGAACGCCGCGAAGGCCACGCCCAAAGCAGCTCAAGGCCAAGCGGGCCAAGCTCAAGCGGGCGATCACGGTCCTCAAGGCGGCCCGCAAGCTGTGCCAGGAGGCCGCCACCCCCCCGGGCGCCGGGCACCCCCGGGACCGCCCGGGCACCACCCGGGCCCGGGCCACCCCGCCCGGGACGCCGCCGGGACCGGGGCCGGCCCGGGCCGGGCCCGGGGCCGGGGCCGGGGCCTCAGACGCTCGTCGTTCACCGGCACGGCAACCTCGACTTTCGCCGAGCACGACGCAGACCGCGCGGCCGGGACGTCCGGCTCACACTGCAGATGACAACGCGTCGAGCGGATCGATGCACCGCATCGGCGTCCGCACCAGCCGCGGCAATGTGCGGTCAGACCAGTTCCGCCGTCAGCACCGGCGGCACGACCTCGGTCGACGTCACGCTGGCCGGCGGGCAGCTACCAGATCTTCTGCGGCGTCAGCCGCACGCCGCACACCGGGCATGACCGTTCCGCTGACCGTCAACCCGTAGGTGCGCCTGCTGGTCGCGGCGGTCCTGGTGGGGTGCGCCGCCGCCGCAGCCACGCTGGCCCTGGGCGCCGCCGTTCGCGGCCGACCGCCCGGACCCGGCGCCGGCCACGATCCGCCTCGCCGCGACCCCCAAGCCCCTGGCGGGCCTCAACGCGACCTTCCGCCGCCTCGCTCCCGATGCGAGGTGCACGGCCGGTGCGGCCAAGGCGACCCAGGCCCGGCGGCTGCGGGCGGCGGCCAACAGGAACGCGGCGAAGGCCGCCCCGAAGGTGCTGAGGGCGAAGAAGGCGAAGCTGCGGCGTGCGATCGCGGCCCTCAGGGCGGCCAAGAAGCTGTGCGACGCGGCCGCGCCGGGCGGCGGCACGACCCCGGGGACGCCCCCGCCGCCGCCGCCCCCGCCCCGCCGCCGGGCGTCCGGACCCTCGCGTTCACGGGCACGAATTTCGTGTTCAGCCCGGCGGCGCCCATCGCGGCGTCGGCGGGCGCGCCGATGCGCCTGCAGGTCACGAACGGGACGACGGACACGGATCACCGCATCGGGGTGCGCGGGCTCGGGCAGCCGCCCGATCGCGGAGTCGCCGGTCGCCGCCCCCGGCGCCTCGCAGTCGGTGGACGTCACGCTGCCGGCCGGCGTCTACGAGATCTTCTGCAGCGTCGACGGCCACGACATGCTGGGCATGATCGTGGACCTCAACGTCAACCCGTAGGCGCCGCCCCGAGCCGGTAGAAGACCGCGTCGCTGCCCTGCACCTGGGTGGCCGAGACGTGGCAGCTCCGGCAGAGCTGCTGGCCGCCGCCGACCTTCGAGAAGCCCGGGCCCGTGCGGCCGTTGGCGTACTCCACGAAGCGCCACGAGCTCGTGGCGGTCCCCCTGCGGACCTTGCGCATGATCGCGACCAGGCTCAGCTGCCCGCCGGAGCGCACGGTCTTCACGATCGTCGTGCCGAGCGGGTAGGGGAAGCGCTGGCGGCCGCGGCGGTCGGTGAGGGCGCCGCGAGTGCGGTCGAACGCGGATCGACTTGGTGCCGGGGTGGGCGCTGCCCAGCGGTCGCAGGGAGCCCACCGGGCGGCGCGTGAGCCGCTGCCAGCCCTCGGAGGCCACGATCGTCGCGGCGTCCGCGGCCGGGATGCCGGGCAGGTCGCCCGGCGTCAGGGCGGGCCCGCCCTGGCCCGCCGCGCCCGAGAGCGCCGCGCCCCCGGCGACGGCGACAACCGCCGCCGCCAGGACCGCCGCGCTCCCGCCGCGCACGGCTCCGCTACCTGGGCCGGGGGACGGTGAGGGTCCCCTTCATCCCCGCCGCCTCGTGTCCGGACACGCTGCAGTAGTAGGTGTACTTGCCGGGCTTGACCGCGGCGGTCACCGACGAGGTCTTGCCCTGACCCACGACCTTGCCCTTCTTGGCCGCGAGCCCGTTGCCGCGGATGGCGACGTTGTGCGGGATCCGCGCCTTGTTGGTGAGGACGAGCTGCACCCGCCCCCGCGGGGCCGTCAGGGTCTTCTTGTTGAACGCGAGCGCGGTGCCGCTCGCCGTGAGGGCGCGCTTGGCGGGCGGCTTGGTCGCCGCCTGCTTCGCCGCGGTGGCGACGCCGGCGATGCCCGCCACGCCCACCGCCGCGGTGACCGTCAGCGCGATGGCCGCCCTCCGCGCTTTCCGTGCCGTCACGCTCCACCTCCTGGTCGAGCACGCACGCTAGTCGCCTGCGCGCAGGCCAATTCTTAAACTCGGTGACCGTCCCCGTCACGCGGCCAGGTTCTCCGCCAGATCCTCGGGGCGGGTGACCGGGGCCCGGCAGGCGAACCCGACGCAGACGTAGGCGGCGGGCGCGCCGTCCACCAGGGGCCGATCGGCCAGCAGCGGCGCGGCCTCCGCGGCGGCGGGGTCGTCCGGGTCGCCGGCCGCCAGGGCGTCGGCCGGCGCGGCGCCGGCGCGCGCGGCGGCCACCAGCTCGGCCGTTCGGGGGTCGTCGGGCGCCCCCACGACGGCGATCTCGCGGCGGTCGGACAGGTGGTCGTCGAGCGCGATCAGGGCGGTGCCGAAGGCCTGCGGGAAGCGTCCCATCTCCTCGCGCACCAGCCCGAGCGCCGCCGCGGCGCGCTCCTCGAGCGCCGCGTCGCCGGTGAGGCCGGCGAGGCGCACCAGGACGTGGGCGGCCTGCGAGTTGCCGGCGGGCGTGGGGTGGTCCTCCAGGTCGCGGGTCCGCGCCACCAGCGTCTCGCCGTCGGCGCCCGCGTAGAAGAACCCGCCGCCCTCGGGGTCGGCGAACAGCTCGACCATGCGGTCGGCGAGCCCGCGCGCCGCCGCGAGCCAGCGCGGGTGGAAGGTGGCCTCGTAGAGGCTGAGCAGGCCGTGGCAGAGGTCGGCGTGGTCGTCGAGCTGGCCCAGGTGGTGGGCCCGGCCGTCCATGTGGGCGCGGCGCAGGCGCCCGTCGACCACCAGCGCGTCGAGGACGAAGGCCGCGGTGGCCGCGGCGGCGTCGATGTAGTCGCCGCGCCCCAGGATCACGCCCGCGTCGGCGAAGGCGGCGATGGCCAGGCCGTTCCACGAGGCGATGACCTTGTCGTCGCGCGCCGGGGCGGGCCGGCGGGAACGCGCCTCGTAGAGCGTCCGCCGCGCGGCGGCGAGCAGGGGGCGGGCGTCCTCGCCCAGCTCCTGCGAGACCGCGTCCAGGGGCGCCGCCAGGCGCAGGATGGTGCGGCCCTCGAAGTTGCCCTCCGGCCGGACCCCGAAGCGCATCGTGACGGCCCGCGCCTGGATCTCGGGCAGCAGCGCGCCGATCTCCTCGGGCGTCCAGACGAAGAAGGCGCCCTCGCCGCCGGGCGAGTCGGCGTCCTGCGCGGCCGCGAAGCCGCCCCCGGGCAGCCGCATCTCGCGCAGGAGGTAGTCGAGCGTCTCCTGGGCCACGGCGGCGTAGTCGGGGGAGCCGGTCACCCGGTGGGCGATCGCGTAGTCCCGCGCCAGCAGGGCGTTGTCGTAGAGCATCTTCTCGAAGTGGGGCACCAGCCACTGGCCGTCGACGCTGTAGCGGTGGAAGCCCCCCCCGATCTGGTCGTGGATCCCGCCGGCCGCCATCTTCCCCAGCGTCATCTCCACGATCTGGCGCGCATGGGGGTCGTCGGGGCGCCGCGCCAGCCGGCGCAGGAGGAACTCCAGGGCGAGCGAGGGCGGGAACTTGGGCGCGCCGCCGAAGCCGCCCTCCACCGGGTCGAAGGCCCGCGCGAGGCCCACCACGGCGTCGTCGAGCGTCTGGCGCTCGAGCGCCTCGGCCGCCCCGCGCCGCTCGGACGCCGCCGCCAGCCGCCGCGCCACCTCCGCGGCCTGGCCCTCGACGTCCTCGCGCCGGTCGCGGTAGGCCGCGGCGATGGCCCGGCACAGGTCCGCGAAGGCGGGCAGGCCGCCGCGCGCCGTCTTGGGGAAGTAGGTGCCCGCGTAGAACGGCCGGCCCTCGGGCGTGAGGAAGACGGTCATGGGCCAGCCGCCCTGCCCCGCGAGCGCCAGGGTGGCCTGCATGTAGAGGGCGTCGACGTCGGGGCGCTCCTCGCGGTCAACCTTCACGTTCACGAAGAGCTCGTTCATGACGGCGGCCGTGCCGGGGTCCTCGAACGACTCGTGGGCCATCACGTGGCACCAGTGGCACGAGGAGTAGCCGACCGACAGCAGCACCGGCCGGTCCTCGGTGCGTGCGCGGGCGAACGCCTCGCCGCCCCACGGCTGCCAATCCACCGGGTTGTCGGCGTGCTGGCGCAGGTAGAGGCTGGACTCCTGCGCGAGCCGGTTCACCCGCCGAGCATAGACGCGCCGCCGCCTCCCGCGCCTGTTCCGCTCCGCTACGCTCGATCCCGTGATCGACCCCTTCATCGCCGCCGCCGGCCCCGCCCCCGCCCGGGGCACCGAGGGCCGCTGGCGCCAGGTGGCCCTGCTGTCGGCCTCGGCGGCCATGGGCGACTCGCCCCGGGCCGCGACGGCGCTGGCGGCGACCCTGCTC
Source organism: Miltoncostaeaceae bacterium (assembly GCA_963819845.1). Lineage (GTDB taxonomy): Bacteria > Actinomycetota > Thermoleophilia > Miltoncostaeales > Miltoncostaeaceae > DATAGF01. Next base: position 54,946 of record CAWFXQ010000012.1, on the reverse strand, counting down.
GCCCTCGACCACCCCGCGGCCGCGGCGGTGGCGCTGCTGCGGGCCGGGGAGGACGACCCCTGGGCCCGCTGGTGGGCGGTGCTGGCCGCCGGCCAGTCGGGCGACGCCGCCGCCCGCGACGCGGCCCTGGCCGCCGCGCGCGAGGCGCCGGCCGACGGGCCCGACGGGCGCGAGGTGGCGCGCCGGCTCGACGACCTGGCCGGTGAGCTGGCCGCGCTCTCCGGCGCCGACGACCCCGGGGCGCGCTTCGCCATCCTCGGCCACCGCGCCCGGCCGAGGCGGCGCGTGCTGCTGGCGGGGCGCTCGTCGGCCGCCTTCATCATCGAGCCGGGATGGGAGTCGGTGCGGCTGGTCCGGCTGGGGCCCTCGGAGGGCCCGGCGCTCGGGAACCGCGCCCACATGGGGATGTTGGAGGTGATCGCGGGCATCCGGCGCGGCGAGGCCGGGCCCGGCTGGGAGGTGCCCGGCGACGCGCCCGCCGACCTCGACCCCGAGGCCATGCTCGGGGCGCTTCGCGAGGACCCCGCGACCCGCGACCGGCGCCTGGTGAGCCTCGCCCAGGAGGTCGCCGAGGAGCGCGAGCGGCTCATCGAGGAGCGCGCGGCGCTGGCCGAGGAGCGCGCGTCGATGGCCGCCGAGCGGTCACGCCGCCGCCGCGTCCGGCCGGTGCCGCCGCCGCCCGCCGCCCCGGGCGAGGTGCCGCTGCCGCGCAGCCCGGACGAGGCCGCCGCCCTGCTCGGGCTTCCCACGGGCGCGCCGGCCGACGAGGTTGACCGCGCCTACCGCGACCAGGTCTCGCGCTGCCACCCCGACCGGGTGGCGGGGCTGCACCCGGCCATCCGCGGGCAGGCCGAGGGGCTCACCGTGGCGCTCAACGCGGCGCGCGACCTCCTGCTCGGCCGCACCCCGCGCCGTCGCGCTCAGCGCGCCAGCGGGTAGCGCCGGCCGCGCCAGCTCGGGCCGCGGCCGCCGAGGCGCTCCAGCGCCCCGCGGACCGCGGCCGCCGAGAGCACCACCAGGCCCAGCGGCATGGTCGCGGCGTACGGCGCCGGCGTCGGCACCGCCCACGTCGTCAGCCGCTGCAGCGCCGCCAGCGCGGCCGCTCCGGCCACGCCCGTGGCGGCCAGCCGGGCGTCCCGCCGCCGGGCGCCCTCGGCCGCCGCCGCGAGGGGCAGCACCGCCAGCGCCGCGACGGTGAGCGCGCCGACCAGGGCCTTGGCCGCGCCGCCCTCGACGCCGAACGAGGCGTTCTTGCTCCAGCCCTGCCACACCTCGCGGGCCCCGTGGTACATCCGCAGCCGTGCCAGGCCGCCGGCGGGGGCGGGCATCAGCAGCCCCCCGGCGCGCTTCACGCGCGCCGCCAGGGTGACGTCGTTGACCATCCGGCCCCTGATGGCCGCGTGGCCGCCGATCCGCTCGTAGAGGGCGCGCTCGACGAGCATGTAGCCGCCCGCGGCGATGGCCACCGCGCTGCGCGGCGACCGCGACAGGGGGCCCGGCGCCACGAAGGCCCCGATCGCCGCGGCGGCGGCGGGGATCACCATCCGCTCGGCGGGTCCCCGGGCGTCGATCGTCGGGAACAGCGTCACGCCGCCCGTCCCCAGCCGGGTCGCCATCGCCAGCGCCCGGCCGAGGGAGTCGGGGGCGTGCACCACGTCGCCGTCGGTGAACAGCAGCCACCGCCCGCGGGCGACCCGCACGCCCTGAACGCAGGCCCACGGCTTGCCGACCCACCCCGGCGGCAGCGGGGCGCCCGGGATCACGCGCACGCGCGGGTCGCCGCCCGCGGCCGCGCGGGCGGCGGCGAGGGTGCCGTCGCGCGACTCGTCGTTGACCACGATCACCTCGACCGGGTCGTAGTCGAGCGCCCGCAGGCTCGCGATCGCGGCCCCGATGCCGCGCTCCTCGTCGCGGGCCGGGACGATCACGCTGACGAGCGGGCCGTGGTGGAGCGGCGGCTCGTCCGCGGCGCGCGGCGCCGCCCGCCGCTCGTGGAGCGCGAGCGCGGCGGCGGCCGACCAGACCGCCGCCGCGACCGCGGCCGGCAGGGCGAGGTCGCCCTCGCGGACCCTCAGTGCGAGACTCCGACCATCACGTCGGAGGCTTTGATGACCGCGGTGACCTCGCTCCCCTCGGCGATGCCGAGCTCCTCGACCGCCTCGACCGTGATCGATGCCACCAGGCGGCTTCCCCCGACGTCGATCTCGACGTTGGCGATGGCCTCTCCGCGGGTGATCCCGGTGACCGTCCCGGCGAGCTGGTTGCGCGCGCTGACCCTCATGGTCCTCCCTCCTGCCGACGCATGGCCGCGCGGAATCTAGACGCTCGGCCGCCGCGGTGAGCGTCTGCGGCGTCGTGCTCGCGGCGGGCGAGGGCACGCGCATGGGCGGCCGCGTCAAGCAGCTCCTGCCGTTCCGCGATACGCCCCTGCTGCAGCACGCGCTCGACGCCGCGACGGCCGCGGGGATCATCGACCTCCGGGTCGTGCTGGGGCACGCGTGCGAGCAGATCGCCGCGGCGATCCGGCTCCCGCCGGGCGGCGAGATCGTGGTCAACCCGCTGCACGCGGAGGGCCAGTCGACGTCGCTGCGGGCCGGCCTGGCGGCCGCGCCCGACGGCGCCCGGGCGGCCCTGATCCTCCTGGGCGACCAGCCCGAGGTGCGCGTCGAGGCGATCCGGACCGTGATCGACTGGCACTGGGTCCACGGCTCGCCGATGGTGCGGGCCGGCTATCGCGGCCGGCCCTCGCACCCCGTGCTGCTGGCGCGCTCGGCCTGGCCCGGTGTCGAGGCCCTGCGCGGCGACGTCGGCGCGCGCGCGCTCGCCGCCGTCCACCTGGGACGGGTCGACCTCGCCGAGGTCGGCGGCGACCCCCCCGAGGACGTCGACACCCCCGAGGACTACGAGCGCCTGCTGGAGCGTGCCGCCCGCCCGGCGTCGTCCGGCTAGGCGCGCCGGACGTGCCGGCCGAGGAAGGCGAGCACGGCATCCCAGAGCCGCGCGTGCCCGGAGGCCATCGCCTCCGGGCTGCCGCCGAAGGCGACGCCGTCGAGGAAGGCCCCGGCCGTGGGGATGAGGGGCGGCCTCAGCAGGTGGCCGGCGCCGGGCAGGACGATCAGCTCGTCCGCGGCGGCGGCGGCGAGGAGCTCCCCTCCCGGCGGGCGGCGATGTCGCGGGCCATGCGGGCCGAGGGCCAGAGCTGGTCGTCCTCGCCGGCGGCGAGGAGGAGCGGCGCCTCCACGCGCTCGGCGGCGATGGCCGCGGCGTCGTGGGCCTCGACGTCGTCCAGCCCGGGGGCGTAGCTCGCGGCCAGGTGGACGAGCGCCGGCTCGTGGCGCCGGCGGTGGGCGCGCGAGAGGACGGCGTTGCGCAGGAACTGGGGCATCAGCCCCTCCTCGTGGATGTCGAGGAAGGGGATCGGCTGCCCGCCGTGCGTCCACGAGCCCACCCCGGGCACCGCCCCGTCGTCGCCGATGGCCTGCCAGGCCACGCTCGACGGCGACAGCAGGACGAGCGCGCGGAGGCCCAGCCCGGGGATGGCCGCCGCGGTCGCGAGCAGCGCCTCCGAGCCCTTCGACATGGCCATCGCGCCGCACCGCGACTCGTCAACCTCCGGCCGGGCCGCGAGGGACGCGGCGCCGGCGGCGATGCGCTCCAGCGGGAGGGCCTCGATGTGGTCCTCGAGCCCCTCGACCCCGAAGTACCCCTGCACCAGCGCCGCGTAGCCGTGCACCGCCAGCAGGGTGGCCAGGGAGGCCTGGGAGTCGAGGCCGCCCTCCGAGCCCGGCAGCACCAGCACCCCGGGGTGGGGACCCGCGCCGGCGGGCAGGTGGAGCTCGCCGACGACCTCGCCCTCCCTCACGGGGACGCGCCGCACCCCGGGCGCGGCGCCGCGGACCGCCGCGGCCTCGACGGCGCCGCCGCCGGCCTGCGCGCGCACCGTGACGGCGTAGGGCTCCGGCGCCGGCGCGAAGATGCCGACCGGGGCCTCCCCGTCGGGCTCCATCCCCCAGACCAGCGCGGCCCCGTCGGCGGACGCGGCGCCCGCCCCGTCGGCCGTGAGCTGCTGGCGCGCGCGCCAGGTCGTGCCGAAGGCGTCGGCGGCCACCGCCTCGACCGCGACCGCGGCCCCCGGCGGTGCGCCCTCCACGGTGACGTCGAGCGGCCCGTCGAGCGGAGCGCCGGCGGGCGACACCGAGAGCCTCAGGCCGCCGTCGCCGGCCGCGCCGAGCGGGGCGGCGGCGGGCCTCGGGGGCAGGTAGGTGCGCCCGGCCGGGGCCATCTGGCGGTCGATGCTCCCCACGAACCAGTCGGGGAATTTGGCCGTGACGATCCCGGCGAGGGCGAGGGTCGTGTAGGGGACGACCCAGTAGCAGACGATCGACAGGGTGCTCGCGCCGTCGCGGATGGTGGCCTCGCCCTGCACGATCGGCGGGATGAACGACACGACCGTCATGACCGCGAAGGCGCCCACCCACACCCAGGTGAGCACCCTGTTGACGTAGAGGAAGCCCGCCGTCGCGGCCACCTCGGGCGACACGGAGTCGCGCGCGTACTCGAGGGTGAAGGGGCGGCCGACGACCACGGTCGCCAGCGCGAGGACCAGGATGCCGAGGTTGGAGAGCGGCTGGATCCACCGCTCGAGGAAGTCGTCCTCGCCCGCGAGCGAGATGATGAGCAGGACGACGAAGATCGCGACCGCGCCCGCCTCGAAGAGCTTGAACGAGCGGGTGCGCGCGTAGGTGGCGGCGTTCACCGCGAGGGCCACGCCCAGCGTCACGAGGATCGACGTCTCGAACCCGACGTTGCCGACCAGGATCCAGTAGACGATCCAGGGCAGGAACCCCAGCATCGAGACGAGGGCGGGTGGCAGCGCGTGACCGCGATCGTCGCCGGCCGCCTGAGTGGGGGACGATGCCGACACAACGCGCGATACTACGCGGGGAGGAGGAACGACCGCGCAACCCGCCCGTCTGCACATCCGCGTGTCCCGGGCGCTCCCCGCCCCGCCGGCCACGGTCTTCGACGCCTTCGCGGCCCCCGGGACGCTGGCCCGCTGGTGGGGACCGGCGGGGTTCACCACGCCCGACATCGAGATGGACCTTCGTCCCGGCGGCCGCTACCGCATCGCGATGCAACCCCCCGAGGGGGACATCTTCCACCTGCGGGGCGAGTTCCGCGAGGTTGACGCGCCCCACCGGGTCGTCTTCACCTTCGAGTGGGAGCAGCCCGACCCCGACGACCGGCCCTACGTCGTGACGCTCAGCCTGCGGCCGGCCGGCGGTGGCACCGAGCTCACGATGGACCAGGGCCCGTTCGCCACCGAGGAGCGGCGGGCGCTCCACGAGGCCGGCTGGTCCCAGAGCCTCGACCGGCTGGGGGCCCTGCTCGCGACGCGCGAGGGCTGACGCCTACAACCGGGCGATCACGTCGGCGACCTCCTCGAGGCTCTGGAGGTTGTGGCCGGGGCGGAAGACGTTGACGTGGGGGAGCGCGGCCGCCATGCCGCGGGCCAGCGGCTCGTAGGCCTCCTGGCCCTTGAGGGGGTTGAGCCAGACGACGCGGTGGGCCAGGCGCGAGAGGCGCGCCATCTGCTCGCCCAGCAGCTCCGGGTCGCCCACGTCGAGGCCGTCGGAGAGGATCACGCAGGTCGCCCCGCGCACCGCCCGCGTGCGGCCGTGCTCGTTGACCAGGCGCTTGAGCGACGCGCCGATGCGCGTGCCGCCGTCCCAGTCGGTGACCTCGGCGGCGGCGGCGGAGATCGCCAGGTCGGCGTTGACGGCCGACAGCGCCCGCGTCATGCGGGTGAGGCGGGTGCCGAAGGCGAAGGCCTCCCAGTCGCCGGGCCCCGCCCGCAGCGAGGCGTGCGCGAACAGCGCCAGCGCGCGCGAGTAGGTTGACATCGAGCCCGAGACGTCCAGGATCAGCAGCAGCCGCCGCCGCTGCACGCGCCGGCGCCGCCAGGCGCGGTCGATCGGCTCGCCGCCGGTGCGCATCGCGCGGCGCAGGGTGCGGCGCAGGTCGGGGTCGCCCGCCCGGGCGGGCCGGCGCCGGCGGGTGCGTCGCACCGGCGCCCGAACCCTGAGGCGGGCCATCAGCCGGGCCATCTGCGCCAGCTCGTCCTCGGTGCAGCCCGAGAAGTCCTTGCGCCGCAGGGTCTCGACCGGGCTCGACAGCGACGCGTCGCTGGAGCCGTCCCGCGGCGCGGCGGCGCCAGGTCGCTCGGGGTGAGCACCCGCCGCCGGCGGTCGGCCACCGGCTGCGGCCGCGGCAGCGGCCGGTCGGGCAGGCCGAACACCGACGCGAAGGCGCGGTGGAAGGCGGCCAGGTCCTCGCGGCGCGAGATCAGGGTGGCGCGCGCGGCCCAGTAGAGGTCGTCGGGCGGCACCGCGGCCGCGGCCTGGGCCAGGCTCAGCAGGCGGCCGGTCCCCACCGGCACCCCCGCCGCCCGCAGCGCCTCGGCCAGGTCGCGCACCCGCCCGAGGGCCTCGTCGGGGCCGGCGGGGCTCACCCCAGCAGCTCCGGCAGCACCCGGCGGGCGATCGCCAGGTCCTCGCGGCCCTTGACCGCCCAGCCGAGCGTCTCGCCGGCCGACTCCGCGTCGACCGCGCCGATGCCGAGCGCCGCCAGCGCCCGCGTCCAGTCGATGGCCTCTGCCGGGCCCGGGGGCTTGGCGAGGTCGAGCTCGCGCAGCCGGCCCACCAGCTCGGCGACCGACTGGGCGAGCGCCTCGCTCGCCTCCGGCGCGCGCAGCCGGATGATCTGCACCTCGCGCTCGCGGTCGGGATAGTCGATCCAGTGGTAGAGGCAGCGGCGCTTGAGCGCGTCGTGCAGCTCGCGGGTGCGGTTCGATGTGAGCACCACGACCGGCGGGGCGTCGGCGGTGACGGTGCCGATCTCAGGGATCGTCACCGCGGCGTCGGCGAGCACCTCCAGCAGGAAGGCCTCGAACTCCTCGTCGGCGCGGTCCAGCTCGTCCACCAGCAGCACGGCGCCCGCGCCGGCCCGGACGGCGGCGAGCAGGGGGCGCTCCACCAGGAACTCGGGCCCGTAGAGCTCGGCCGCCTTGCGGTCGGGGTCGAGCGCCCCCTCCTGGAGCGTGCGCGCGTAGAGCAGCTGGCGCGCGTAGTCCCACTCGTAGAGCGCCTGTCCGGCGTCGATGCCCTCGTAGCACTGCAGGCGGATCAGCTCGGCCCCCAGCACCCGCGAGAGGGTGCGCGCCACCTCGGTCTTGCCGACCCCCGGCTCGCCCTCCAGCAGCAGCGGGCGCCGCAGCGCCAGGGCGAGGTAGACGGACACGGCGAGGCCGCGGTCGGCGATGTAGCGCTCGCGCGCCAGCGCCTCCCGGACCTGCTCGACGTCGGTGAATTCCATGCGGGCTCCCCTGTGGCGGATCGCCGGTGCGTGACGTTCGGACCGCGAGTTCGTGATCATGTTGACGAACTTTCGGGTCGGCCGTAGGGTCGATGCCCGGTCCCGACGGAGGGAGCGCGTTTGCGGGACGTTCTGCCCACGCTCGAGCGCTGGATCGCCGAGGGGCGGCGGGCGGCCATGGCCACCGTCGTCACCGTTGACCGCTCCGCGCCGCGCGAGCCGGGCAGCGTCATGGCGGTCTCCGACGCGGGCGAGGTCGTGGGCTCCGTGACGGGGGGCTGCGTCGAGCCGGCCGTCTACCAGCAGGCCGAGGAGGTCCTGGGCGGCGCCGCGCCCCGCATGGCGACCTACGGCTACGCCGACGACGAGGCCTTCGAGGTCGGGCTGCCCTGCGGCGGCAACGTCGGCATCTTCGTGGAGCCGATGGAGCCCGGCCTCGTGGCCGAGGTCGCCGCGGCGGTGCGCGAGGAGCGGCCGGTCGCCTACCTCACGACCATCTCCGGCCCCGAGACCGGCAACCCCCGCATCGTCTCGGCCGCCGACGCGCCGGCCGACGAGGCCGACGCCGCGGCCCGGCCCCTGCTGGCGCTGGGCCAGAGCGGCGTCGTGACCGTCGGCGGCGACGAGGTCTTCGTGTCGTCCTTCGTCCCGCGCCCGGCGATGTACGTCTTCGGCGCGATCGACTTCGCCTCGGCGCTCTGCACGGTGGGCAAGTTCCTCGGCTACCGGGTCACCGTCTGCGACCCGCGGGCGATCTTCGTCACGCCGGAGCGCTTCCCCGACGCCGACGAGCTGGTGAGCGAGTGGCCGCACGAGTTCCTCGCCCACGCCCCGGTCGACGAGCGCACCGCCGTCTGCGTGCTGACCCACGACGCCAAGTTCGACGTGCCCGCCCTCAGGGCCGCCCTCGCCACGCCGGCGCGCTACATCGGCGCCATGGGCAGCCGCCGCACCACCGCACGGCGGCGCGAGAAGCTGCTCGAGGAGGGCGTGCCCGAGGAGCAGCTCGACCGCGTCCACGCGCCCATCGGCCTGCCCATCGCCTCGCGCACCCCCGAGGAGGTCGCCGTCGCCATCGGGGCCGAGATCGTCTCGGTCGCGAACCGCGCGTCCCGGAAGGAGAGCGTTGCAGCTCGAACATGATTTCCAGGTCCCGGCGTCGCCGGAGCGTACGCACGAGCTTCTGCTGGACGCCGAGCGGGTCGTGCCCTGCATGCCCGGCGCGAAGCTGCTCGAGGTGGTCGACGAGCACACCTGGAAGTCGGAGCTCGCGATCAAGCTCGGCCCCGTGGGGATGCAGTTCCGGGCCGACGTGAAGCTGCTGGACCGCGACGATGACGCCAAGACCGTCCGCCTGGGCGTGAGCGCGCGCGAGACGCGCGGAAAGGGCGGCGCCGAGGCGACGGTTGACTCCGCGCTGAGCCCGGCCGGCGACGGCGGCACGAAGGTCGCCATGACCACCGACCTGCGGTTCTCCGGCCAGGCCGCCCAGCTCGGCCGGCCCGGGGTGGTCAAGGACGTCTCGAACAAGCTGGTCGGCCAGTTCGCCGAGTGCATCAGGGGCCAGCTGTCGGCGGCGCCCGAGGAGCGGGCCGCCGCGGTGCAGGAGGCGCAGAAGCCGATCTCGGGCGTGTCGCTCGCGGTCAGCGCGCTGGTGGGGGCTGTCAAACGGCTGCTCGGCATCGGCCGAGAGAGGGGGGAGACCACGTGAGGCGCATCACCGTCACCGTCAACGGCGTCCGCCACGAGGCGGACGTCGAGGAGCGGGACCTGCTCGTCTACTTCCTCCGCGAGGGCCTCAACCTCACGGGCACGAACGTGGGCTGCGACACCGTGTCCTGCGGTGCCTGCACCGTCCACGTCGACGGCGAGTCCGTGAAGTCGTGCTGCGTGCTCGCGGTCCAGGCCGACGGCGCGGAGGTCACCACCATCGAGGGGCTCGCGACCAACGGCGAGATGCACCCGATGCAGGCGGCCTTCCAGGAGCACCACGCCCTGCAGTGCGGCTTCTGCACGCCCGGGATGATCATGGCGGCGGTCGGGTTCCTGAACGAGAACCCCAGCCCCAGCGAGGACGAGATCCGGAGCGGCCTGGAGGGCAACCTCTGCCGCTGCACGGGCTACCAGAACATCGTCAAGGCCGTCTCGGCCGTGGCCGGAGCATAGGAGGCCGCGATGGCGACCACAGAGAAGCCCTCCGCATTCATCGGGCAGCCCCTCCCGCGCAAGGAGGACCCCGAGCTGATCACCGGACGGTCGCGGTTCGTCGACGACATCACGGTCCCCGGGATGCTCTGGGCATACGTCGTCCGCAGCCCGTTCGCGCACGCGAAGATCAACGGGGTTGACGTCTCGAAGGCCCTGGCGATGGACGGGTGCGTGGCCGCGTTCAGCGGCGCCGACCTCGCCGACGAGTGGCCCGCCCCGCTGGTCTGCGCGTGGCCGGTCACCGACGACATCAAGATCGGCGAGCACTGGCCGCTCGCCAAGGACAAGGCCCGCCACGCCGGAGACGGCGTCGCCGTGGTGGTCGCCGAGTCGCGCGTGCTCGCCAAGGACGCCGCAGAGCTTGTGGAGGTTGACTGGGAGCCGCTGCCGGCCGTGACCGACCCCCTGGCGGCGATGGAGGACGGCGCCCCGCTGGTCAACGACGACTTCGGCACCAACGTGTGCAGCGTCTGGGGCTTCGAGAAGGGCGACTCCCCCGCCCCGCACAAGACGTCGAAGCCCTTCTTCGACGACCCCGACCTGGTCAAGGTGAAGCACCGGTACCGCCTGAAGCGGCTGATCCCCAACGCCCTGGAGCCGCGCGGCGTCCTGGTGGAGCCCGAACATCCCGATGGGCGAGTTCACGATGTACACGGCGAGTCAGATCCCGCACATCGTGCGGACGGCCCAGGCGATCACCTGTGGCATCCCGGAGGCCAAGCTGCGGGTCGTGGCCCCCGACGTGGGCGGCGGCTTCGGCTCGAAGCTCGACACCTACGCCGAGGAGTCGATCTGCCTGGCGCTGGCCCGCCGCCTGGGGCGGCCGATCAAGTGGACCGAGGAGCGCTCGGAGGGCTACCTGGCCACGATCCACGGCCGCGACCTCTACACCGACATGGAGATGGCGGCGACCCGGGACGGCCAGCTCAAGGCCGTCCGGGTGAACGTCTTCTGCGCGGTCGGCGCGTACAACCAGATCGTCACGCCCGGCATCCAGATGCTGAGCGCGTGGCTCTACGGCGGCCTCTACGACGTCGAGGGCTACGACTTCGAGTACACGAACGTCTACACGCACACGACACCGACCGACGCCTACCGCGGCGCCGGCCGGCCCGAGGCCACCTACGCCGTCGAGCGGACGATGGACCTCCTGGCACGCGAGCTCGACATGGACCCGGCCGAGCTGCGGCGCAAGAACTACATCCCGACCGACCGGTTCCCCAACTTCACGATCGCCAGCGGCCTGACGGTCGACTCGGGCGACTACCCGCTCACCCACGACGCGATGATCGAGGCCCTGGGATACGACGACGTCCGCCGCCAGCAGGCCGAGCGGCGCCAGAGCGGGTCGAGCAAGCACATCGGCGTCGGCCTCTCGTGCTGGAGCGAGATGTGCGGCCTCGCCCCCTCGCGGGTGCTCCACGCGCTGAAGTACATCGCCGGGGGCTGGGACGCGGCGACGATCGAGATGCTGCCCACCGGCACCGTCAGGGTGCTGATCGGCGTCACCCCCCACGGGCAGGGCCACGTGACCACGTTCTCGCAGATCGTGGCCGACCAGCTCGGGATCGACGTCTCCGACATCGAGGTGCTGCACGGCGACACGCAGGTCATCCCGCTCGGCATGGACACCTACGGCAGCCGCTCGCTGACCGTCGGCGGGGTCGCCATGCACTACGCCGGCGAGAAGATCCTCGCCAAGGCGCGGACGCTCGCGGCCCACCAGCTGGAGTGCAGCGAGGACGACCTGGAGTTCTCGGGCGGCGACTTCACCGTCCGCGGAACGGACAAGTCGGCCAACATCAAGGGCCTGGCGTTCGCGGCCTGGACGGCCCACGACCTGCCCGACGGCATGGAGCCGGGCCTCACGGCGACGCACCTCTACGACCCGCCGAACTTCTCGTGGCCCAACGGCGCCCACGCGTGCGTGGTCGAGGTCGACACCGAGACCGGCAGCGTGGAGATCCTGCGCTACGTCGCCGTGGACGACTGCGGCGTGGTCATCAACCCGCTCGTCGTCGAGGGGCAGGTGCACGGGGGCGTCACCCAGGGCATCGCGGAGGCCCTCTTCGAGGAGGCCGGCTACGACGACGAGGGCAACCTCCTGCACGGCACGATGACCACCTACATGATCCCGGGGCCGCCGGAGATCCCGACCATGGAGCTGCACCGCACCTGCACCCCCAGCCCCACCAACCCGCTCGGCGTGAAGGGGATCGGAGAGGCCGGCACGATCGCCTCGCCGCCGGCGGTGATCAACGCGGTGGTCGACGCCCTCTCGCACCTCGGGGTCACCGACGTCGAGAGGCCGGCAACCCCCGAGAGGGTGTGGAAGGCGATCCAGGAGGCACGGTCATGATCCCGTCCGCTTTCGACTACGAGGTCGCCGAATCGGTCGACCACGCCCTCGAGCTGCTGCGCACCAAGGAGGACGCGAAGCTGCTCGCCGGCGGCCACAGCCTGCTGCCGCTGATGAAGCTGCGCCTCGCCCGGCCGGGCACGCTGATCGACATCCGCCGGCTCTCCGAGCTGCGCGGGGTCCGCGACGGGGGCGACCATCTGGCCATCGGCGCGCTCACTCGCCACCACGACCTCCACAACGACCCGCTGGCCCGGCAGCACTGCCCGCTCGTCGCCCACGCGGCCGGCCTGGTGGGCGACCCCCAGGTCCGCCACATGGGCACCATCGGGGGGTCGCTGGCCCACGCCGACCCCGCGTCAGACCAGCCGACGGTCTCCGTCACCCTCGACGCCGTCATCGTCGCGCGCGGGCCGAACGGCGAGCGCACGATCGACGCGGGGGACTTCTTCCGGGGGTTCTTCGACACCGCGCTGGCCGAGGACGAGATCATCACCGAGGTGCGGGTGCCGAAGGTCGGCAACGCGGGGTGGAGCTACATCAAGTTCCGCCAGCGGGCGCTCGACTGGCCCACGGTGGGCGTCGCCGTCCTGGTGGGCGCCCGGAACGGCTCGATCGAGGGCGCGCGCATCGGGCTCGCCAACATGGGCCAGACACCGCTGCGGGCCACGGCGGTCGAGTCGGCCCTGGCCGGCGCCCCGCGCGACGCGGTGGCGACAGCCGCCGCCAAGGCCGACGAGGGGACCGACCCGCCCAGCGACACCTGGGCGAGCGCGGACTTCCGCCGCCACCTGGCACGGGTCCTCACCGGCCGGGCCGTGGAGGAGGCGCTTTCCCGGTAGGCGCGATACACATGTCGTCATGAGCCCGCCACCGCTCACCGACGGCTTCGGGCGGACGCACCGGTCGCTGCGACTCTCGGTCACCGACCGGTGCAACCTCCGCTGCCGCTACTGCATGCCCGCCGAGGGGATGCAGTGGCTGCCGCGGCAGGAGCTGCTCACCGACGACGAGCTCGTCCGCATGGTCGGGCTCGTCGCGCGGCTGGGCATCAGTGAGATCCGGGTCACGGGCGGCGAGCCGCTGGTGCGGCCCGGCCTGCCGGCGCTGATCGGGCGCATCACCGCCGTCCCCGGCGTGCGCGAGGTGGCGATGACCTCGAACGGCGTGCTGCTCGCGGGCGCCGTGGACGCCCTGGTGGCCAACGGCCTGCACCGGGTCAACGTGAGCATCGACTCGCTCGACCCCGAGCGCTTCGCCATGCTCACCCGCCGCCGGGACCTCGACCGGGTGCTGGAGGGCCTGGCCGCCTGCGAGCGCCACCGCTCGCTGCGGCCGATCAAGGTCAACGCGGTCGCGCTGCGGGGGATCAGCGAGCCCGACGTCCTCCCGCTCGCCGGGCTCGCCCGCCGCCGGCCCTACGTCGTGCGCTTCATCGAGGTCATGCCCCTCGACGCGCCGCGCGAGTGGACCCGCGAGGCGGTGCTCTCGGGCGAGGAGCTGCGCGAGATGATCGGCGCCCGCTGGCCGCTGCTGCCGATGGCCCCGGAGCGGGCGTCGGCCACCGGCACGAGCTGGCGCTTCGCCGACGGCGCCGGGATGCTGCAGTTCGTCTCGTCGGTCACCGAGCCCTTCTGCGCCAGCTGCGACCGCCTGCGGCTGACCGCCGACGGCCAGCTGCGCACCTGCCTGTTCGCCGAGACCGAGACCGACCTGCGCGGCCCCCTGCGCGCGGGCGCGACCGACGACGACATCGAGGCGATCGTGCGCGAGGCCGTGCTCGGCAAGGGCCCCGGCCACGGCATGGCCGACCCGGCCTGGACCTACACGGGCCGTCCCATGAGCCTGATCGGGGGGTAGGCGGGGGCACGGCGGGCCAATCGCATTCGCCAAGTTGTATCGGTTCGGTTACGGAGGCGGTGGAACACGTAGGCGATCGGCCTCCAACGTGAGATTCTGCGACCCGTGCCTCGCCGTGGAGAGGAGACGAGGACCGGGCCCCGCGCCGGTCGCCGGCTCCCGACGCTGCTCGCGACCGCCGCCGCCCTGATGACGGCCGCGGCGCCGGCGGCCCTCGGCGCCCCGGGCGACGTGCTGCCGCCGGGCCTCACCCTGTCCCTCCAGGACGACTTCCTCGCCGTGGCTCCGGAGTCCGGCCTCGAGGCCCGGCTGGACCTGATCGACTCGACCGACGTCCGCGTCACGCGGGTGGACGTGCTCTGGGACCAGGTCGCCCCCTCCCGGCCCGCGGCCGGCGCCGACCCCAACGACGCGGCCTACCGGTGGTCGCGCTACGACCGCATCGTTCACAGCCTCACCCGGCGGGGCATCGCGGCCATCCTCAACGTCTATCGCTCGCCGCCGTGGGCAAACGGCGGCCGCGGGCCCCAGTGGGCGCCCGGCGGGAACGACTACGCCGCCTTCATGACGGCCCTGGCCCGGCACTACGACGGCGCCACCCGCGACCGCCTGGGTCTGGCGCACGGGCCGGTCGAGATGTTCCAGGCCTGGAACGAGCCGAACTTCTCCCGCTTCCTGATGCCGCAGTGGAAGACCGACTCGCGCGGCCGCCACACGCCGGTGTCGCCCGACATCTACGCCGGCCTGCTGACCCTGGCCTACGCCTCGGTGAAGTCCGTCCAGCCCGGGGCGTGGGTGATCGGCGCCGGCGGCGGGCCCAACAACTCCGACAACCCGCCCAGCGGCGCGACCGGCGTCACCACGTTCATCCGCGGCCTGGCGCGCCACCACCCTCCGGCCGACGCGTTCGCCCAGCACCTCTATCCCGCGTCGGGGCCGACCGTGACGACGGCGATCCCGTCCTTCCGGAGCCTCGACACGGTCATCGCCGAGCTCGACGCGGTCCGCCCGGGCCTGCCGATCCTGATCACCGAGTTCGGCTGGAGCACCGGGCCGACGCCGGCCCGCGGCGGCGCCTACGTCTCCGAGGCGCGCCAGGCGACCTACCTGCGGGAGGCGATCGGAATGCTCGCGGCCAACCCGCGGGTGCGGCTGGCGGTGTGGTTCAACACCCAGGACCACGCGGAGTGGGCCTCGGGCCTGCGCCGCGCCGACCTCAGCCCCAAGCCCTCGTGGAACGTCTTCCTCGACGCGGTGCCGCCGCGCCTGCGCCCGGGGCCCGCCCCGCCGGCGCCGCGCGCGGCCCGCCGGCTCGGCCCGACGCAGCGCAAGCTGCTCGCCGACTCGCGCATGGCGCAGGCGGCGCTGCGCCGGATCGCGGCGGTGCAGCGCTGGCTCGACGAGGGTCTGGTGTCCGGCGACCTGCGCGACGGCGGGCTCGGGCGCGCCGAGTTCGGCTCGGGCGTCGCCCTCGCGGGGGACGGGTCGCCGATCGCCGACGGGCCCGCCGCCCCGAGGCCGCTCGTCGTGCTGCCCGCCCCGCCGACCGCAACCCCCGTCCGGGTCCCCGTGACGCGCAAGCGGCTCCTCGCGAACCGGCGCATGTCCCAGGCGGCGCTGCGACGCGCGGCCGCCCTGGAACGCCGGCTCGACGGCCGCGTCACGGGCGGCGACCTGCGCGAGGGGGCGGTGACCGCCTCCAAGCTCGCACCCGGCCTGTCGGTGCGGCGCGCCACCCTGCCGGGGCCCGACGCGCCGCCCTCCCGGACCAGGGTCGCGGCGGCGCCCCGGCGCCCCTCCGCGAAGGTGCGCTTCTCGCCGGCCCAGCTGCGGGTGAACCAGCGGCTCTCCCGGGCCGCGCTGCGACGCGCCCGCGGGCTCGTGCGGGTCGCCGAGCGGGGCCTCACCGGCGTCCACTTCCGCGCCTCGACGATCGGGGCCGCCGAGCTGTCGGCGGACCTGCGGAGGCCGCCGGGGTAGGCTGACTGATCGTGAACCTGCGCCCGCCTACGCTCGCCGTCGTTCTGGCGGCCCTCGCCGTCCCCGTGGTCGCGTCCGCGGAGCCCGGCATCTCCGGCGCCGACGGGGAGACGTGGAACGCCTCCGAGGGGCCGCCGGTCTACACGATCACGGCGGGCGAGGGGCCCCAGGTGCGCTGGCGCCTGAACGATGGCCGTTGGGCCCGCGGCCGCTCGCCGCTCGTCGTGACGCTCGGGGCGATCGCCGACGGCCCCCACGTGCTGTCCGCGCTCGACGGCCGCGGCGGCGACGACGACGATGACGACGATGACGACGAGCTGACGCGCCGCAGCTTCGTCGTCGAACCGGACACCGCCCGCGATCGAGGTCCGCACGCCGTCCGCCGCCGCCGTCTACACCGCGGGGCAGCCGGTGACCGCGCGCTACCTCTGCGCGGGGGCGGTGACCTGCGTCGGGACGGTCGCCGACGGCGCCCGGCTCCCGACCGACCGCCCGGGGCCCGGCGCCTTCGCGGTGCGGGCCACCGATGCCGCCGGCAACGCGGCGTCGGTGAGCGTCGGGTACGTCGTCGCGGCCCCCCTCGTCGCGGCCCCCCTCGTCGCGGCCCCGCCCTCCGCGGCGCCGGCCGGGCCGGCCCTGCGGGCCGGGCTGCCGAAGGTGGGCCGCCTCCTGCGCCATGCGCGGCGCCTGTCGCCCCGCGCCGGCAGCCGGGTGACCTCCGCGCGCCCCCTGCTGTCGTGGAGCCCGCACACCCGGGCGCGGCTCTACAACCTCCAGCTCTTCGCCGTCGAGCGCAGGGCGGTGCGCAAGGTCCTCTCGGCGTTTCCCGCCGGCCCGCGGCTACGCGTCCCACGCCGCACCCTCGCGCCGGGCAACCGCTACGTCTGGCGGGTCTGGCCCTACCTCGCCGGCGGCTACCCGAAGGCGCCTCTCGGGGTCAGCACGTTCGACGTCGCCCCTCCCGCGCGCTGACGGGGCTACCGGCCGCCTCTTTCGCGCCGGCTGGGTCGTGTGAGAGCGTCGCGGGATGGCCTGCGTCTTCATCTGCTACCGCCGCGACGACGCGCCGGCGTCGGCGGGGGGCTGTTCGACCGCCTCACCGAGCGGTTCGGCAGGGATCACGTCTTCATGGACGTGGACCCCATCCGGCCGGGCGAGGACTATCGGCCCTGGCGCGCGACGTCCAGGTCCTCCCCGTGCTGGTCGAGGGCGGGGCCATGCCGGCGGAGGGGACCTGCCACCGAGCCTCGCCGCGGGCCGCCGGTGACGCGGGGACGCTCGAGCCGGGCCGGACCGCGGCCCTGGCGGTCTTCGATGCCTGGCAGGCCGATGAACTCTACTCCCTCGAGGACTCCCGGATCAGCACGGCGGCGTCCACCGACCTGCAGGGACCCATCGATCCGATCTTCCCGCTGCCCGCGGTTCCCGACGACTGCCACGGCGAGCCGGACTCGCTCAACTGCGACTTCTCTTACCCCGGCATCGGGATCCACCTCGACTTTCTCCGTCCTGAGGTACCCGGCGGCCTGAGGGTCGCCCAGATCCGCTGCTTCATCAGCGACATCGGCGAGGAGCCGCTCGACGAGTGCGCGGCGAGGGTGAGGGAGTCGTGACGACGGCGATCCCGTCCTTCCGGAGCCTCGACACGGTCATCGCCGAGCTCGACGCGGTCCGCCCGGGCCTGCCGATCCTGATCACCGAGTTCGGCTGGAGCACCGGGCCGACGCCGGCCCGCGGCGGCGCCTACGTCTCCGAGGCGCGCCAGGCGACCTACCTGCGGGAGGCGATCGGAATGCTCGCGGCCAACCCGCGGGTGCGGCTGGCGGTGTGGTTCAACACCCAGGACCACGCGGAGTGGGCCTCGGGCCTGCGCCGCGCCGACCTCAGCCCCAAGCCCTCGTGGAACGTCTTCCTCGACGCGGTGCCGCCGCGCCTGCGCCCAGGGCCCGCCCCGCCGGCGCCGCGCGCGGCCCGCCGGCTCGGCCCGACGCAGCGCAAGCTGCTCGCCGACTCGCGCATGGCGCAGGCGGCGCTGCGCCGGATCGCGGCGGTGCAGCGCTGGCTCGACGAGGGTCTGGTGTCCGGCGACCTGCGCGACGGCGGGCTGGGGCGCGCCCCGTTCGCGCCGGCCGTCGGCCTGGCCGGCGCGGGGTCGCCCGTCGCCGACGGCCGCGCGACGCCCCGGCCGCTGGTGGTGGCCCCCCCGCGCCGGGCGGCGACGCCCCGCCGCGTGCGCGTCTCGTGGAGGCAGCTGCTGAAGAACCGCCGCATCTCCCAGGCCGCCCTGCGGCGTGCCGCGGCCCTCGAGCGCCGCCTCGACGGACGGCTCACGGGCGGCGACCTGCGCGGCGGCGCGGTGACGGCTCCCAAGCTCGCCCCGGGGCTGTCGGTCGCGTCGGTCGCGCTGCCCGCACCGGACCCGCCGCGCTCCCGGACGAGGGTCGCCCCCGCTCCGAGGGCCCGAGGCGCCTCCGTGCGCCTCACGCCCGCCCAGCTCCGCGTCAACGAGCGCCTGTCCCGCGCCGCCATGCGGCGCGCGCGCGGGCTCGTGGGCGTGACCCAGCGCGGCCTGACCGGGGAGCACTTCCGCGCCTCGACGATCGGCGCCGCCGGGCTGGCCGCGGACCTGCGCCCCTGATCGGTACGGCGGCCGCGGCACCGGCTTGACACGCGGGTCGCGGTCCCCCACGCTCGACGGCGGTCGGCCGCAGCAGAGAGTGGGAGCGGTGTCCGCGAGCGCCGAATCCGCGCCGGTAGGTGGCGCCAGCATTCTCGATGCGCCCCCGCCGTGGCTGCTGTGGGGGCTCGGCGCCGCCGGCGTCGCGGCCTCGGCGGCCACCGCCGCCCTGATCCTGACGACCGCGCGCTCGACCGAGCCCGAGTGGCAGGCCGGCCTGCTGGCGTGGATCGTCCTGACGTACACGGTCGGCGGCGCCGTCGCCTGGTGGCGCCGTCCCGAGAGCCGCTTCGGGCCGCTGATGGCCGCGGCGGGCGCGGCGATGTTCCTCTCGGCGCTCTACTTCGCCGACTCCGCGGCGCTCCACACGCTCGGGCAGGCGTTCGACCTGATCCCGGCGGCGCTCTTCCTCCACGTCTTCCTCGCGTACCCGAGCGGCCGTCTCGGCGGCCCCGTGGAGCGGGGCATCGTCGCGGTCACCTACGCCTGCGCGATCGGCCTCCAGGTGCTGAACATGACGCTCGGCAACTACGGCCCCGACAACCTGCTCGAGGTGGCCGGGGACCCGGACGCCGGGCTCATCGTCACCCGGATCCAGCTCACCGTCATGAGCGCCTGCATGCTGGCCGGGGTCGCGGTCCTCGCGCTCCGGCGGCGCGCGGCCGGCCGGCCGGGGCGCCTCTGGGTCGCCCTGCTGATCGACTCGTTCGCCATCGCGCTGGTGATGATCGCCTTCCTGCTCACCAACGGCGCGTGGGGCAAGGTGGCCTTCCCCTGGATCCAGCGGGCGACCCTGTTCGCGATCGGCCTCGCGCCCGTCGCGTTCCTGATCGGCCTGTTCGAGGCCCGCCTGGCGCGCGCGTCCGTGGGCAACCTGCTCGTCGACCTCCGCGCCGAGCCGAGCCCGCGGGAGCTGCGCGACGCCCTCGCGCGCGCGCTGCGCGACCCCTCCCTGGAGCTCGCCTACTGGCTGCCCGAGTTCGGCTGCTACGCCGATCTCGACGGGCGGGTCGCCGAGGTCCCGGCGCCGGGCGCCGGGCGCGCCGTCACCGAGATCGACCGCGACGGCTCCCGCGTCGCCGCGCTCGTCCACGACGCGTCGCTTCGCGACGACCCCCAGCTGCTCGCGGCGGTCACCGCCGGGGCGGGCATCGCCATCGAGAACACGCGACTGCAGGTGGAGCTGCGGGCGCGGCTGGAGGAGCTGAGGGGGTCGCGGGCGCGCGTGATCGAGGCGGGGCAGAGGGAGCGCCAGCGCCTCGAGCGCAACCTCCACGACGGGGCCCAGCAGCGGCTGATCGCGCTCTCCCTCGAGCTCGGCATGCTCGAAGGGCGGATGGCGGCCGACCCCGAGGCCGGGGCACGGCTGGCGGAGGCGAGGAGGGAGATCGCCACGTCGCTCGGCGAGCTGCGCGAGATCTCACACGGGCTGCACCCCGCGGTCGTCAGTGGCCACGGGCTTGAGGTGGCGCTCGAGCAGCTCGCGGCCCGCGCCCCGGTCCCGGTGCGGATGGACGTCGAGCTGGGCGGACGCCGCCTGCCCGAGCCGCTCGAGGTGGCCGCGTACTACCTCGTGTCGGAGAGCCTGGCGAACGTCGGCAAGCACGCGCGGGCGTCGTCGGCGAGCGTCGTGGTCCGGCGCGGAGCCGTCGAGGTCACGGTCGAGGTGGCCGACGACGGCGCCGGCGGCGCCGACACCGAGCGCGGCTCGGGGCTCCGCGGGCTGGCCGACCGGGTGGAGGCGCTCGACGGCCGCCTGCAGGTGTGGAGCCCCCGGGGCGGCGGGACGCGCGTGAGGGCGGAGATCCCGTGCGCGTCGTGATCGCCGAGGACAGCGTGCTGCTGCGCGAGGGGGTGGCGCGCCTGCTGGTGGAGGCGGGCTGCGAGGTGGCGGCGGCCTGCGAGAGCGCCGACGAGCTGCTGCCGCGCGTGGGCGCCTTGGCGCCCGACGTCGCGATCCTCGACATCCGCCTGCCGCCCACCCACACCGACGAGGGGCTGCAGGCGGCGCTGCGGATCCGCGAGGAGCACCCCTCCGTCGGCGTGCTGGTGCTGTCGCAGTACGTCGAGCTGGGCCTCGCCCTGCAGCTCCTGGCGGGCTCGGCGGAGGGGGTCGGATACCTCCTCAAGGACCGCATCGGGGACGTGCCCGAGTTCATCGAGGCCGTGCGCCGTGTGGCCGCCGGCGGCTCGGCGCTCGACCCGATCATCGTGTTGACGCTGCTGTCGCGGCCCCGCGAGGACGACGCCCTCGCCGACCTGACCCCGCGCGAGCGCGAGGTCCTCGAGCTGATGGCCGAGGGCCGCTCCAACCAGGGGATCGCCGACGCGCTCGTCATCACCCTGCGCGCCGTCGAGAAGTACGTCTCGACCGTCTTCTCCAAGCTCGGCCTGCCCTCGACGGGAAGCGACTCGCGCCGCGTCCTCGCGGTCCTGATGTACCTCCGCGCCTAGATCGCCTCAGGCGATCCACCAGAAAACCGCCCCCCTGAACGCCGGGTGGGCACGGTGTCCCCGGGCCCTCCTCGGAGCGAGCGTGGATGCGTCCCGCACCCTCGACGAGGAGGAGCCATGAAATCCCGCGTCATCCAAGACGACCCTCGCTCGCCGGAGCCCCCGGGGGGCTCGCCGCCGGGCCCCGGGCCGCGCCCCGCCCGCCACCTGGCCGCCCGCATGGGCCGCTGGAGCGCCGCGCACTGGAAGACCGCCACCTTCGGGTGGCTGGTGATCGTCGCCATCGTCTTCTACGTCGGCAATCAGATGGGCACCGAGACGATCGACGAGGCGACCTCGGGCCCCGGTGAGTCCGGCCGGGTGGACAAGATCCTCGACGCCGGCTTCACGCAGCCGGCCGCGGAGACGGTGCTCGTTCAGAGCGAGAACGGGCTCACCCTCGCCGACCCCGCGTTCCGTGCGGCCGTCGTCGAGGCGCAGGCCTCCCTCGAGGCGAGTCCCGACGTCGAGAACATCGAGTCGCCGCTCGACCCTGCGTTCGCCGACCAGGTCTCCGAGGACGGCAGCAGCGTGCTGATCGACTTCGAGATCCGCGGCGACCCCGACGACGCGGGCGACCTGGTTGACCCGATCGTTGCGGGGATCGCCGGCGTCCAGGACGCCCACCCCGACCTCTACATCGGCGAGATCGGCGACGCCAGCGCCGAGAAGGCCGTGGACGGCGCCGTCGGCGACGACCTCAAGAAGGCCGGGATGCTTTCCCTGCCCATCACGCTGATCATCCTGCTGATCGCCCTCGGAGCCCTCGTGGCCGCGGGCATCCCGCTGCTTATCGGGCTCACCGCGGTCGTCGGCGCGCTCGGGCTGACCGCGGTCGCGAGCCAGGTCATGCCCGTCAGCGAGTACGCCTCCGCGGTCGTTCTGCTCGTGGGGCTCGCGGTGGGCGTTCGACTACGTCATGTTCTACCTTCGCCGCTTCCGCGAGGAGCGGGCGGCCGGCCGCGGCGCGGACGCCGCGCTCGAGGCCGCGGCGGCGACGTCGGGCCGCTCGGTGCTGATCTCCGGCCTGACGGTCATGGTCGCGATGGCCGGCATGTTCTTCACGGGCGACGCGACCTTCGCCTCGTTCGGCCTCGCGACGATCCTCGTCGTGGCCGTCGCGGTGCTCGGCTCGCTGACCGTCCTGCCGGCGCTGCTGTCGCGCCTCGGCGGCCGCGTAGACGCCGGCCGCGTCCCGTTCACCCGGCGGCGGCGCGAGGCCCGCGAGGGGCGGTTCTGGGGCGCGGTCGTTCGACCGCGTGCTCAGGCACCCGGTCATCGCGATCGTGCTCGCCGGCGGTCTCCTGATCGCCCTGGCGGTCCCCGCGCTGCAGATGCGCACGGCGGAGGCGGGCGTCGAGAGCCTGCCCGACTCCATCCCGGTCATCGAGACCTACGACCGCGTCCAGGCCGCCTTCCCCGGCACCGAGACCCCGGCCGTCGTCGTGGTCGAGGCTGCGGACGTGCGGTCCGTCGAGGTGCAGGGCGCCATCGGCGAGCTCCAGGCGCAGGCGCTGGCCACGGGCCAGATGCACGAGCCGATCGACGTGGACATCAACGACCAGGGCACCGTCGCCAGCATCGCCATCCCGATCGACGGCAACGGCACCGACGACGCGTCGAAGGACGCGCTGGCGACCCTGCGCGACGACGTCGTCCCCGCCACGGTGGGGGCTCTCCCGGGGGCCGAGACCGGCGTGACCGGGCCGACGGCCCAGTCCGAGGACTTCGGCGAGCAGATGCGCTCGGCGCTGCCGGTCGTGTTCGCCTTCGTGTTGCTGTTCGCCTTCGTGCTCATGCTCTTCGCCTTCCGCTCGATCGTCATCGCGGTCAAGGCGATCGTGCTCAACCTGCTCTCGGTGGCCGCCGCCTACGGCGTGTTGGTGCTGGTCTTCCAGCACGGCTGGGGTCTGAGCCTCCTCGGCGTCGACTCCACCGACGGCATCGACCCGGTCATCCCGATCCTGCTGTTCGTGATCCTGTTCGGCCTCTCGATGGACTACCACGTGTTCATCCTGAGCCGGATCCGCGAGCTGCACGACCGCGGGTACTCCAACGACGAGGCGATCCGCCGCGGCATCACCTCCACGGCGGGGGTCGTCACCGCCGCCGCGTTCGTGATGGTCGGCGTGTTCGCGGTGTTCGCCACCCTGCAGTTCCTGTTCTTCAAGCAGTTCGGCGTGGGGCTCGCCACGGCGATCCTGATCGACGCCACCATCATCCGGGGCGTGCTGCTCCCCGCGACGATGACCCTGCTCGGCGAGCGGAACTGGTACCTGCCGCGCTGGCTGCGGTGGCTCCCCCGGCCCCCGGCCGAGGGCCTGCCCGAGCCGGTGCCGACGGCGCGGGGGCTCTCCTGAACCGCCCCGCCGCCTGAGCGGCACCATCCGCGGGCACCGGCCCCCTCTTCCACGGGGGCCGGTGCCTGTGAGAGCGTCGCGGTGACCGCTGAAAGGGGGCAGCCGTGAGGTCGCTCGATCTGAAGCCCACCGAGGCCCAGTGGCTCGAGGGGCCCGACGTGAAGGAGGTCCAGAAGGCGCTCGGCTTCAAGGGCCGCGACCTCGACGGGGTCTACGGCCCGATGACCGCGGCCGCCGTGGAGCTGTGGAAGTGGCGCTTCGGCTTCCCCCGCGGCCACGTCAACAACCGCCTCGGCCTGCAGGGGCGGGCCTGGCTCCTGGGGCAGGCGCCCCGGCCGGCCGACTTCGCCCGCCGCGCGGGCGAGCGGGTCGGGACCTTCCCGACCGGCCGCGGGGGCGTGGTGCCGCCGCTGGCGACGAGCATGGGCCACGGCTCCGAGTTCCGGGTCGTCGACGCCGAGGGCGCGCCCGCGAGGGACGGCCGCAGCTACCACGCGGCCAAGGACTGGTTCGCGCCGGGGGGCAGCCCGGTGCGCGCGCCCGAGGCGGGGACGATCGTGGAGGCCAGGCGCAGCAAGACCAACGTGGGCCAGGTCTTCGGCGGCACCGTCAAGATCGAGCAGGCGGTCGGCCGGATCTGGGTGATGCGCCACGTGAACCCGCGCGTCGGCGTCGGCCAGAGGGTGGGAGCCGGCGAGCTCATCGCGACCGTCACCGGGTGGAAGAGCGGCCCGCCCCACGCCCACATCGAGCTCTGGAAGTCGCTCGGCGGCGGCTACCGCCTCGAGAACATGATCGACCCGGTCACGGTGCTGCGCTGACGAACCCCTCGAAGTGGTCGCGGGCGACCCGGCGCTCGGCGACGGCCCGGCCGATGCGCAGCAGGTCATCGACGTGGTCGATGGAGTCGAGGCTCCGCACCGCGGCCGGGTTGACGTCGCCCAGCCCGAGGCTCTGCAGGCCGTCCTCGGTGAGCTCGGCGTTGTAGCGCATGTAGGTGAAGAGCCGGGGCTCGACCGGGCCGCCGACGTTGCGGAGGTCGCCGATCTCGTTGTCGAGGTGCCCGCCCGCGCGACAGCGGCCGAAGGCGCGGCAGAGCAGGTCCTGCTCGTTGAGCGACGCGTACATCAGGGCACCCGGCACCGAGCCGGCGTTGTAGAGGATGTTCATGTCGTCGGCCTGGAGGTTGGCGTCGGCGCGCGGGCTGGTGCCGGTGCCCACCGAGACCAGCAGCATGCGGTCCTCGCCGGCCGGCCAGCGCAGGCGGTAGGGCTCGAGGGTCGCCATCAGGAAGAGCTGGAAGGCGGGGTTGTTGTACGGGGTCACGCCGCCGTCCACGAAGATGAACTCGTGCCGGCCCGTGTCGACGACCTCGGGCGGGAAGTAGACCGGCGCGGCCGTGCTCGCCCGCACCAGCTGCCACAGCGGCAGGGCCAGGTTGCAGTCGGGGCGGCCCGGCTCGTTGTACTTCGCCCGCGGGTTGTTGGAGATCGTCCACGGCGAGTCTGTGGTGGCGTTGCGCATCACCATCATCAGCAGCGTCCGCAGCCGCTCGCTGCCCAGGGTGGCGCCCTCGAACTCCCGCTGCAGGCGCCGCGAGAGGGCCTGGTCCTCGTACTTGTGGCGCCATCGCCTCAGGATGAACGCGCGCTCGAACATCTCCTCGGCGTTCTCGCGGTAGAAGGCGCGGACGGTGGCGACCGGCATGCCCCACGCCAGGCAGGCGGCGATGATCGCGCCGGTGCTCGTGCCCCCGATGTAGTCGAAGTAGTCGGCGAGCACGAACTCGTCGCCGGCCCCCAGCTCGTCGCGCAGCGTCTCCTCGATGCCGGCGAGCACCTCGATGGTGAGCGCCCCCCGGATGCCGCCGCCGTCCAGCGCCAGCAGCCGCTTGGGCCGGCGCTCGTCGATTCGCTCGATCAGGTCCATCACCCCTCCTCACCGCGGTCCGGGCTGGTCCCGCCGATCAGCGCCGCGCGCGCGCGGCCGACGGGCTCCTCGGGCAGTCCCAGCTCCACCAGCCGCGCCAGCTGCTCCTCGGCGCTGCTGCGCTCCCCGGCCATCGGGCGCAGCGCACCGGCCCGCGCGTAGGCGGCCTCCGCCGCGGCCGTGGCCTGCGGCGAGGGCGCGAGGATCGCGGACATGAGCGCCAGCTCGGCCAGGCTCACGGTGGCCCAGAAGTCGCCGGGGTCGCGCTCGAGCGCCGTCTCGGCGGCGACGACCGCGAGCGGGATCACCCGCTCGGCGCGCGCCCGGCGCTCGGCGTCGCCGTAGGCGCGGTCGAGGACGACGCCGAGGCTGACGAGGTTCACGGCGGGATAGAAGCCGTTGAGGTCGAGCTTGAGCTCGGCCGAGTAGTCCTCGAACGCGCGCGTCAGCTCGGCGCGGCGGGCCGGCTCGGGCACCAGCAGGGCGCGCCGCTTGGCGATGGCGCCGAGCAGGGCGTGGGCCTCGGGCACGCCGCCCCGGGCGGTGACCGCGTCGAGGACCTCCTCCGCCCGCAGCAGGTCGTCGGAGCTCGCGTCGGCCGGCCGGTAGAGGGCCTGGGCGTAGAAGAGGTGCGCCCGGGGCGCCCGCACCTCCTGGTCGGCATCGACCACCTGCTCCAGCGGCGCGCGGGCGTCGCGGAACCTGCCCAGGCGCACCAGCAGCGTCCCCGCGTTCTCGAGCAGCGGCAGGCGCCGCGCCCGCGGCAGGTGGGCCGCGGCGGCGAGGACGCCCTCGACGATCTCGGGGTCGGCCAGCTCCCGACCGTGCGACAGCCGCTTCACCAGCTCGGCGGCCCGGCGCTCGACCGGGTCGCCGGCCGCGTCGTCGGCCAGCGCCTGCACCTGCGCGAAGGTCAGCTCCATCGTCGCCGCCACCGGGCTGTCGACGCGGGCCGCGCTCGACCAGGCGCCGTCCTCGGCGACGGCGAGGTACGGCTCCAGCGCGGCCCACGCCGCCAGCACCGCGTCGTCGTCGAGGCCGGCGTCGTAGCGCACGGTGCGCAGGCTCTGGACGTCGAAGGGCGTCTTCTGACCGGCGGCCGGGCGGATCAGCAGGGTGCGCTCGGCGCGGAACAGGTGCCGCAGGCCGAGCTCCCAGCCGACGTTGAAGTTGCCCGTGGCGAGGTCGGCGATCACGAGGTCGGCGTGGGCGAGGTCGTCGATCATCGGCTGCAGGACGACCCCGGGATCGACCGTCTCGTCGGCCCGCCCGTAGCGCAGCTGCGCGTGCTCGAGCGCCGGCACCAGCAGGCGGCCGTAGGTGCGCTCGCAGTCGATCTCGGCCCCCGTGTCGGAGTCGCGCTTGCGCCCGTAGGGCATGGCGATGAAGCACGACGGGTTGGCCGAGGTGTCCCGGGGGTCGATGCGCAGCTCGCGGGCCCCCCGCAGGGCGGCCGCCCCCACCAGGTGCTCGACGCCGGCGCCCGCCCCGGGCTCGGAGATCGCCAGCACCAGGAAGCGGCCGCCGAGCTCGGCCGCCAGCCCCTCGGCGCGCCCCAGGATCCTGTCGTTGGCGCGCTCGTAGGCGTCGCTGCCGGGGCTCATCCCGAGGTCGTGGACGACCCCGACCTCCCGGACGCGCGCGAGCACGGCGTCGAAGCGCGCGCGCCACTCCGGCTCGACCGAGTCGCCGCGGAACACGGCTGCGGCGGTGGGCAGGACGATCTCCACCCGGGGATGGGCGCGCTGGGCGTGCAGGGCGAGGGCGGCCTCCAGCACCAGCAGGTCGGCCCCGCAGGCCGCCGAGCCCACGACGGCCTCGGGCTCGGACTGGGCCAGCAGGCGCCGCAGCCGCTCGGCGATGCGCCGCAGGCCGTCCGGCGGAAGCGAGGGGGAGCGCCGTCCCGTGTAGGCGTAGATCACCGGCGGCGAGCTTCACGCTTTCCGGAAGGGCCTGTCAACGCTTAGGCTGGCCCCGGGGGTGGGATGGCGGACGAGCCGGCGCAGACGACCGAGGGCCTCTCGGGCATCGACCCGGCCGCGCGGCGACCCGACGCCTTCCTGTCCTACTCGCGGCGCGACGCCGAGGCCGCCGGCCGGCTGGTCGGGCTGCTCGAGGCCGCGGGCAAGGACGTCTGGATCGACCGGGCCGACATCCCCGCGGCCTCGCGTTGGCGCGACGAGCTGGCCCGTGCGATCGAGGTGTCGGACGCGGTCATCGCCCTGGTCACCCCGGCGTGGGCCGCCTCGGAGAACTGCCGCCAGGAGCTGGAGCACGCCGACGCGGCCGGCAAGCGCATCCTGCCCGTCCTGGCCGAGCCGGTTAACGCGGTGCCGGAGGGCCTCGCGGCCCGCCAGTGGATCGAGCTGCCCCCGGGCGGCGACTGGGCCGAACCGGTCGCGCGGATCGTGGCCGCCATCGACACCGACCTGCCCTACGTCCGGTCGCACGCCCGCTACCTCGAGGAGGCCCAGCGGTGGATCGCGTCCGACCGCGACCGCGGCTTCCTGCTCCGCGGCAAGGAGCTGGCCGCCGCCGAGGAGTGGGTGGGGACGCGGTCGGAGGGGCGCGAGCCGCGCCCGACGGCCGACCAGCTCGCCTTCATCCAGGCGAGCCGCTCCGACGCCACGCGCCGCCAGCGCCGGCTCGTCGCGGCGGTCTCGGCCGCGGCGGCGGTCGCGATCGTCCTCGGGGTGATCGCGCTCATCCAGCGCAACACGGCGGTTGACCGCGAGCAGACCGCCCGCTCGCGCGAGCTCGCCGCGACCGCCGAGACCCGCCGCGCCACCGACCCTGAGGCCGCCGTGCGGCTCGCCGCCGAGGGGCTCGAGGTGAAGGGCACGGCCCAGGCGGAGATCGCGCTGCGCCGCGCGATCGCGGCCTCCCCGGTGGTCGCCCGCATCGGCTCGGCCGGCGACGAGGTCGACGCCGCGGGGATCACCCCGGACGGCGAGGTGGTGGTCGCCGCGCGGCGGGACGGGCTCGTGCGGGCGTTCGGCGTCGCCGACGGCGCCGAGCGCTGGTCGTGGCAGGGCGAGGGGGGGCTCCAGTCCGTCCTGGTGTCGGCGCGGGGCGACGAGGTGGCGATCGGTCAGGGCCAGGGCGCCATGGTGCTGCGCACGGCCGACGGAGCCCCCCTCTACCGCTACCACGTGCTGGCCGACGGCGACGTCTCGGCGGGGGTGATCTCGCCGGACGGGTCACGGATGGCGGCGACGAGCGCGGACCTCGCCTTCGACCCCACCCCGCAGGCGTCGGCGGGTCTGTGGGTGCGGGGCGGGACGCGGCTGCTCGCCGACCTGACCGCGGGCGACTTCCCCCAGCGGGCGGACTTCAGCGCGGATGGCGCGGTCCTGGCCGTTCCCTACGCCAGCGGCCTCGCGCGGATCTGGGACGGCCGCACCGGCGAGCTCCGGCACGTCCTCAGCGGGCACCGCGCGATCGTCGACGACGCCGACGTGGACCCGCGCGGCCGGTGGGTCGCGACGGCCTCCCGGGACGACACCGCCCGCATCTGGAGCGCCGTGACCGGCGCCGAGCTCGCGGTCCTGCGCGCCGGCGAGGGCGGGGACGTGGAGTTCGTCTCCTTCAGCCCCGACGGCCGCCTGCTGGCGACCGGGTCTGCGTCGGGCGCCGTCAACGTGTGGGCCGTCCCGTCCGGGCGGCGGGTCGCGCGCCTGGAGGGCCACGGCGGCCCGGTTGACCAGGGCGAGTTCGTCGACGGCGGCACGCTGGTCACCGGCAGCCGCGACGGCTCGGCGCGGGTCTGGGACGTCGCGCGCGGCCGCCAGGCCGAGGCGCTGCTCGGCCACGGGCTGGGCGTGCGGGTCCCGGCGCTGGGGCGCCTCGACGGCGTCCTCACGGCGGGGGACGAGGGCACCGCGCGGGTCTGGCGGCTGGCCGAGGCCCAGGAGGCCGTGATCGGCGACCGGGGCGAGACCGAGCGGCTGGCCGTCGCCGACGACGGGCGCACGCTGGTCACGTCGAGCCCCGGTGAGCTGACGGCGGCACTCTGGTCGCTCGATCCTGACGGCGCTGCCGAGCGGCGGGGGGAGAGCGACACCGCCAACGGCGCCGACGCCTCCGACGGCGGCGCCGTCTTCCTGACCGCCACCGAGGGCCTCGAGCTGGTGTCGCCGGAGGGCGACCAGACGGTCCTCGCAGGCGGGGTGTGGCGTGACGTCGCCATCGACGCGACGGGCACGCGCGTTGCTGCCATCCGCTTCACCGGCGACGTCGAGCTGTACGAGGCCCCGAGCGGGCGGCAGATCGGGGTCTATCCGCGGGCGACCCCGACGGGCGTCCTCCGGGACATGAGCTTCAGCCGAGACGGCGGCCGGCTGGTGCTGTCGGAGAGCGGCGGCCCCGTCATCGTCGTCGACGCTGCGACCGGCGAGCGGGTCGGGGAGGTCCCACCGCCCGAGCCGACCGCGCTTCCCGCGGTCGCGGTCGATCCGAGCGGGCGGCGCGTGTTCCGCTTGGCCTACGGCTTCCCGGACGCGCGCCCCGTGGTCGTCAACGTCGAGACCGGGCAGGCGACCACCCTCAGCGGCGAGCCGCCCGGCACGCTCGAGGACGCCGCCTTCAGCGGCGACGGCCGGGAGCTGCTCACGGCGGGGGGCGGCGCGGCGCAGGTCTGGGACACCTCCTCAGGGGCCCTGCTCGCCGAGCTCGGGGCCGGGCTGCGGCCGACCTCGAGCGCCGCGTTCAGCGCCGACGATCGCCTGGTCGTCACCGGCCACGAGGACGGCCTGGTGCGGGTCTGGGACCGGGCGACCTCGGCGCTGCTGGGTGAGTACGACGGCGGCCCGGGCCCGGTGAGACAGGTGGCGACCGGCTTCGGTGGGACGCGGATCCTCGCCGTGGGGTCCGACGCGACCCTGCGGACCTTCCCCTGCGACGCCTGCGCACCCGGGGACGCCCTGCTCGACGTGGCGCGGCGCCACGTCGCCTTCGGGCGCCTCGACGACTAGGGCAGCGGGCTGTAGGCCACGGCCTCCCCGGCCCGGAGGCCCCCCTCCTGCGCCGGGACCCAGGCGATCGCGTCGGCGCCGCAGAGCGAGGTGACCGCGTGCGAGCCCTGGTGGGGCATCGGGTCGAGGCCGCCGGCCGTGATGCGGCAGCGGGGCAGGTCGTCCCGGTCGGCCCAGGTGGGGACGTCGCGGGCGACCGGCATCCTCCGCCGCCAGTCCTCGCTGCGCCCCAGCAGCTCGCGGCCGAAGAGGTGGAAGCCCACGGCCGCCGAGACGGGGTTGCCGGGCAGCCCGAGCACCATCTGGCCGTTGCGCCGGCCGAGCCAGACCGGCCGGCACGGGTCGGCGCGCACGCCGCGGAAGATCTCCACGACCCCGATCTCGGCGAGGGCGGCGCGCACGTGGTCGTGCCGTCCGCCGCCGACGCCCCCCGCCGTCACCACCAGCTCGGGGCGCTCGTCGCCCTCGTCGAGCAGGGCCTCGAGGGCGAGGAGGGTCTCGTCGGAGTCGTCGCCGACGGTCAGCGCCGCCACCGGCCGGCCGCCCGCCGCCGCGGCCTGGGCCGCCAGGCCGACGCGGCTGGAGTCCCACACCGCGCCGGGCCGGGGCGCCGCCCCGAGGGGGATCAGCTCGGCGCCGGTCGCCAGCAGCGCGACCCGCGGCCGCCGCCGGCAGCGCACCGAGGCGTGCCCCGCCGAGCCGAGCGCCACGACCTCGTGGGGGCCGACCCAGGCGCCGGCCGGGAGCAGGACGGCGCCGCGCGCGGCAACCTCCCCGCGCGGGCGCACGTGCGCGCCGGGCGCGACCTCGGGGACGCGGACCCCGCCGCCCTCCTCCGACGCGGCCTCGGCGGGCACGACCGCGTCGGCCTCCGGCGGGAGGAGGGCCCCGGTCGAGATCCGTTGCGCCTCGCCAGGGGCCAGCGGCGCCGCCGACGGGACCCCGGCCGCGCTCTCGCCCGCGAGGCGAAGGGGGCCGGGCGCATCGGCGGCCCGGACGGCGTAGCCGTCCATGGCCGAGACGTCCCAGGAGGGGAGGTCGGCCCGGGCGGCCACGGCCTCGGCCAGCCGGCGCCCGGCGGCCGCGGCCACGGGCACGTCCTCGGCCTCGGTGCGGACGGCGTGGCGGCGCGCCAGCTCGAGCGCGTGGGGCAGGGTGACGTCGCGCACGGGCGCATCGTGGCAGCATCGGCGGGTGGACACCGCCGCGATCGTGCTGGCCGGGGGACGCTCCTCGCGCATGGGGGCGCCCAAGGCCGGGCTCGAGTGGCACGGCTCGACGCTGCTGCGCCGCGTCGTCGGCCTCGCCGGCCGCGCCGCCGGGCCGGTCGTGGTCGTGAGGGCGGCCGGGCAGGAGCTGCCCCCGCTGCCCGAGGCGGTGCGGGTGGTCAACGACGGGCGGCCCGGGCGCGGGCCGCTGCAGGGGCTGCTGGCGGGCCTCGACGCGCTCGGCCCCGCGGCCGTCGTGGCGTTCGTCGCCTCGGCCGACATGCCGCTGCTGCACCCGGGGCTGGTCGCCCGGGCGCTGGCGGCGGTGGGCCCGGCCGTCGACGCAGCCGTCCCGCGCGCGGGCGGCCGGGCCCACCCGCTGGCGGCGGCGTACCGCGCCGAGGTCCGCCCGGCGGTGGAGGCGCTGCTCGCCGAGGACCGGCTGTCGATGACGGGGCTGCTGGAGCGCCTGCGCGTCGCCTGGCTCGAGGCCGGTCCCGGCGACGGCCTGGTCAACCTCAACGCCCCCGCCGACTACTCCGCTGCGCGCGCGTTGCCGCCCCCCGGGGTGACCGTGATCGACGGCGCCGCCGCCCGCCCCGCCCGGGCCGCGACGCTGGGCGCGGCGCTCGGGGCGGGACCGGTGCGGGCCGTCGCCGTGAACGGCGCCCCCGTCGCGTGGGACCCCGAGCTGCCCCTCGCCGAGGGCGACCGGGTCGAGCTCGGGCTCAGCCCGGGATGACCTCGACCACGGCGTTGTAGTCGGGCACCTGCGAGTCGGGGTCGCGGACTCCGGCCGCGATCACCGGATTGCACTCGGGCCAGAACATCTGGAGGTTGCCCGCCCGCAGCGGCGCCAGGTGGGCGCGCGCCCGCACCTGCCCCGCCCCCGAGCGCACGAGCACCGGCGCGCCCTCGGCCAGGCCCAGCGCCGCGGCGTCGCCGGCCGAGATGAACAGGGCGTCGCGCCCCGCCCCCGTGAGGGGGTCGGCCTCGGAGAAGACCATCGAGTTGAACTGCTTCCCCCGCCGGGACGACAGGAGGTACCGCCCGGCGGGCGGGCGCGGGTCGCGCGGCGAGACCGCGTGGAAGCGTGCCTTGCCGTCGGGGGTGGGGAAGACCCAGCCGTCGCAGAGGCGCGGCCCGCCCCACTGCACCTGGTCGCCGGTGGCCCGCAGGCGCTGGATGCCGTCGTAGAAGGGCACGACCTCGGCGATCTCGTCGCGGATCGTCTGGGCGTCGGGGAAGTCGGGCAGGCCCGGCCGCTCCGGCGCGACCCGCTGGGCCAGGTCGAGGTAGATCTCCCACTCGGCCCGCGCCTCGCCCGGCCGCGGCCCGGGGATCTCCGGGCTGAAGGCGATGCGCCGCTCGGTGGTGGTCTGGGTGCCGCCGCCCCGCTGCTCGTAGCGGGTCGCGGCCGGCAGCAGCACCACGGCGCCCCCGGGGGGCGGGTCCACCAGCATCTGGCTCGAGACCACGATGTCCTGGTGCACGCGCAGCGGCACCCGCCCCAGGCGCTCGGCCACCAGGCGGGGGTCGGGCAGCACGTCGAGGAAGTTGCCGCCGCTCGCGTAGAGCACGTCGAGCTCGCCGCGGCCGGCGGCCTCGATCATCTCCTCGGCCGTGAGCCCGCGCTCGGCGGGGACCGGGAAGCCGTAGCGCTCGGCCAGGGCCGCCGCCGACTCGGGGCCGATCGCCACGTTGCCCGGGAAGGCGGTCG
The DNA here is from genome assembly GCA_963819845.1 of Miltoncostaeaceae bacterium. Lineage (GTDB taxonomy): Bacteria > Actinomycetota > Thermoleophilia > Miltoncostaeales > Miltoncostaeaceae > DATAGF01. The sequence continues at coordinate 21,805 of CAWFXQ010000012.1, read as the reverse complement.
CGTAGGCGCCCATCTCGGCGCCGCCCTGCACGCCCGAGTGGCCGCGGATCGGCATCAGGCCCGCACCCGGCCGGCCGACGTTGCCCCGCGCCAGGGCGACGTCGAGCAGCGCCCGCACGTTGCCCGAGCCGTGGGCGTGCTGGGTGATGCCCATCGACCAGACGAAGACCGCCGACTCGGAGGCCCGGTACATGTCGGCGAAGGCGCGCAGGCCCTCCTCGCCGACCCCGCTCATCGCCCCCAGGTCGGCCAGCGAGTGGCGGGCGCACTCCTCCCGCACCGCCGCGAAGTTGGTTGCGTGATCACGCACGAATCCCTCGTTCAGGCCGCCCTCGTCGATCAGCAGCTTGAGGACGCCGGTCGCGAAGGCCTCGTCACCCCCGGTGTTGACCTGGAAGAACGCGTCCGTCATGCGGGTCCCCACGAGGGCGCTCTCGGCGTTGGACGGCACCCAGTACCGCTCGAGGCCGGGCTCGCGGTGGGGGTTGACGACCGCCACCCGGGTCCCCTCCCGCCGGGCCAGGTAGAGGTACTTCATCATCACCGGCTGGGCGTTGGCGACGTTGGCGCCCCACAGCACCACCAGGTCGGTCTCCATCAGGTCGCGGTACGAGATCGTGGTGGCGATGGCCCCGACCGACTGCTTGAGGGCCCCGGTGGAGGGCGCGTGGCAGACGCGCGCGGAGTTGTCGACGTTGTTGGTGCCGAGGAAGCGCGCGACCTTCTGGGCGACGTAGTAGACCTCGTTGGTGATCCCCCGCGCGGTGAGGAAGAACGCGACCCGGCGCGGGTCGGCCGGGCGGATGGCGCCGGCCACCAGGTCGAGGGCCTCGTTCCAGGTGGCGCGCGCGAAGCCGGGCTCGCCGTGGCGCCGCACCATCGGGTGGCCGAGCCGCCCCAGGGAGCGCAGGTCGCGCCCCGAGCGCCTCCGCAGCGCCGCGACGTCGGCGAGCAGGGCCGGGTCGGCCGCGTCCATGGTGTTCGTCGAGAGCAGCGCGAGCCGCGTCGTGCAGAGGTGCACGCCGTCGATGGTCCAGTCGTGGAGCCCGGCGACCCCCAGGGCGCAGCCGTCGCAGACGCCGCGGCGTACGATGCGGGCGGCGTAGGGCAGGTGGCGCCGGTTGGCCCAGATCGCCTTCACCATCTCGACGTAGTGGTGGGGCTTGACCTCGCCGATCCCGTTGGGCCGCCACCCGGCCCACAGGTCGCGCCGGCGCGGGCGCACGCGCGCCATCAGCCGCCGTCCGCGACGGCCACGCGCTCGGGGTGGGCGTAGATGTTGAACCCGCCCGGGCGCAGGAAGCCGACCGCCGTGACGCCGAGGTCCTCGGCCGCCTCGACGGCGAGGCTGGAGGGCGCCGACACCGCGCAGAGCACCGGCACCCGGGCGACGGCGGCCTTCTGGACGATCTCGAACGAGAGCCGCCCGGAGACGAGCAGGATGCGCCCGGCGCCGTCGCCGCCCTCCAGGGCGAGCGACCCCACGACCTTGTCGACGGCGTTGTGGCGGCCGACGTCCTCGCGCAGCGCCAGCAGGCCGCCGCCGAGGTCGAAGAGGGCGGCCGCGTGGAGGCCCCCGGTGCGGTCGAAGTCGCGCTGGGCCGCCCGCATGGCGTCGGGCAGCGCCAGCAGGGTCGCGGCGGCCACGGCCGCGTCGTCCTCGATGCGCGCGCAGCGCACGGTCACGGCCTCCAGGGCGGCCTTGCCGCAGATGCCGCAGCTGGAGGTGGCGAAGAAGTTGCGCTCGGCGGCCCCGAGGTCGAACGCCGCCCGGCTGCGCACGGTCACCACGTTGTAGCGCTGCGCGTCCGGGTCCTCGCAGTAGGCCACCGCGGCGAGGTCGGCCGGCGCCACCAGCCCCTCGGTGACCAGGAACCCGGCCGCCAGCTCGAAGTCGTGCCCTGGCGTGCGCATGGTCACCGCGACGCGCGCCGGCTCCTGGCCCGGGCCCGCGGCCCGGATCTCCAGCGGCTCCTCGGCGGCGAGGTGGTCGGGGCGCTCGGTCGCCCGCCCGTCGCGGACGGCGACGACCCGGCCCCGGGCGACGCGGCCGCGCCCGGCCGTCGCGGCCATCAGCCCGAGGCCTTGCGCGCCAGGAAGGCGGCGGTCGGCCGGAAGCGCTCGGTGGCCGGCTCCTGCGCCTCGGGGGCGTGCGGGTGGGCGCAGGGGAAGTCCTTCTCCACCATCAGCCGGAACGGCGAGGTGTGCGGGTAGACTCCCTCGGCGTCCGGCTCGGCCAGGCGGCGCACGTCGGACGGCGCCAGGCCGACCCGCACGACCCCGTCGACCCAGTCGACGCCGGCCGTCCCGGCCCCGGGGTCGAGCAGCACGGACCACCCGCCGCCGCCCGGGAGGGCCACGCTCTCCTCGACCGCCTCACCCCGCCCCAGCGCCGCCAGCTCACCGGGGGTGATGCGCAGCCGGAGGCTGTCCCGCGTCCAGCGCACCTTCATGCGCGAATGCTGACAGAGTGGCCGCGTGGCCTGGGCCGTGTTCGACCTCAACGGCACCCTGCTCGACGTCTCCGCGCTCGGCGACGACCTGCTGCACGAGGCGCTCTTCGCCGCGATGACGCTCAACCACGTCGGCGAGTACCGCCCGCTCCCCGAGCTGCTGGCCGCCGCCGCGCAGCGCCGCCACGCCGCCCTGGGCGGCCCGCCGGCCGCCGAGGTGATGGAGGCCGCGGCCGGCATGCCCGCCTACCCCGAGGCGGCCGAGGCCCTCGACCTGCTGGCCGCCGCCGGCCTGTCGCTCGCGGTCCTCACCAACAGCCCCACCGAGCGCGCCGACGCCGGGCTGCGCGCCGCGGGCCTGCGCGACCGCTTCGCCCACGTCGTCGGCACCGACCAGGTGGGCGCGTTCAAGCCCGACGCCCGCGTCTACCGCCACGGGCTGGCGGTCATCGGCGCCGAGCCCGCCGAGGCCACCATGGTCGCCGCCCACTGGTGGGACCTGCGCGGCGCGCGGGCCGTGGGCATGCGGGTCGCCTGGGTCGCCCGCGGCGAGGGGGCGCTCTCGTCCCTGCTGCCCGACCCGGACGCCCGGGGAGCCGACCTCGTGGAGACGGCGGAGGCGCTCAGAGGATCCGCGCGCTGACGCCAGGCAGATCGGCGAAGGCCGTCCGGTCGGCGCTGACGACCGTGCGCGCCGTCGCGACCGCCGTGGCGGCGATGATCAGGTCGAAGCCGCCGCGTGGCCGGCCCGTGGCGCGCGTCGCCGCCATGAGGCTCGCGTGGATCCGGGCGGCGTCGCCCGCGTAGGGCTCGACGGGCACTGCGGAGAGCAGGCCCTCGATCTGCTCGGCCCGCCGCCGCCGATGGGCTCCCTCGCCCAGCTCTATGCCGACGAGCAGCTCCGCGAGCGTGATGGCGGCGACCGCGGGCTGATCGTCGTCCTCCAGAGCCTCGGCGAGATCGATGTCGGAGCGCTCGACCGCGACCAGGACGGAGGAGTTGACGATCACCCTGGCCAGTCGCGCTCCTGCGCCCGGGATTCCTCGCGGATCGCCCGCACCTCGCTCGCCCAGTCCTCGTCGACCTCCCACGAGGCCAGGAGCTCCCGCAACCCCTTGCCGTCGATCGCGCGCTCGGGCTCGAGGCGCGCGATCGTGCGGCCGTGGCGCACGATGGTGAAGGTGGCGCCGTCGTGCTCGACGGCGTCGAGCAGGCGAGCGAAGTTGCGGGACGCCTCGGTCGCGGTGATCTCGGCCATGCGGGTCAGACTATGAAATCCTATCCGCGGCCGATCACGGCGGGGTGCCCGCCACCTCGGCCGAGACCGGTCCCTCCTGCCCGGCCCGGTTGATCGCCGACACGACGTAGGCACGCTCGCCGGCCGGGCCGAAGTCGCTGAGGCCGGGGAAGTTGCCCTCGAAGTCGAGCATCGCGACCTTGCCCGGGAATCCGGGGTCGGTCGCCGCCTCGGTGACGGCGGCCAGGTGGCGCCACACGCCGGTGCCGACCCTCCGGTAGACGCGGTAGAAGACGACGTGGTCGGCGGGCGGGTTGCGGTTCCAGGCCACGAAGACCTCGCCGCTGCCCCCGCCGGTCTGGGCCTCGACGCCCGTCACCCTCGAGGGGGGCCGGCAGCAGAGCCGCCGCCGCAGTCGGTCGAGGTATGTCGAAACCGGCATGAGACGACCCTACCCCGGGGCCCCTCTCGAGGCGACCCCGCCCCTTGACCTCTAGGCAGCTCTAGGCTGGCTGCGCCACCGGGGCGGGGTCGAGGGCGATCTCGAGCACCTGCTCGATGCGCTCGGCCAGCTCGATCCGCATCTCGGAGCGCAGCTCCTCGGGGATGTCGCCGAGCTGGTCCTCGTTGAGCTTGGGCAGGATCACGGTGCCGACGCCGGCGCGGTGGGCGGCGAGCACCTTCTCCTTCACGCCCCCGATCGGCAGCACCAGGCCGGTGAGGGTGATCTCGCCGGTCATCGCGACGTCCTCGCTCACCGGGCGCCCCGAGAGCGCCGACGTCAGCGCCGTCACCATCGTCACGCCGGCCGAGGGGCCGTCCTTGGGGACCGCCCCGGCGGGCACGTGGATGTGGATGTCGTGGGCCGAGAAGAAGCCCTCGGGCAGCTCGAGCCCGATCGCCGCCCCGCGCGCGCGCACGAACGACACCGCCGCCTGCGCCGACTCGCGCATCACCTCGCCGAGCTGGCCGGTGACGGTGAGCTTGCCGCCTCCCGGCATGACCTGGGCCTCGACGAACAGGATCTCCCCGCCGGCGCCCGTGACCGCCAGCCCGGTGGCCACGCCGGGCTCGCTCGTGCGCCGCTTGACCTCGTTGTGGATGCGCTCGGGCCCGAGGATCTCGCGGGCCTCGTCGGGGCCCACCACGGCGGCGGAGTCGTCGCCCTCGGCCACGCGGCGGGCGATCCGGCGCGCGATGGCGGCCAGCCGGCGCTCGAGCTGGCGGACGCCGGCCTCGTGGGTGTACTCGGAGATGACCGTCCGCAGGCCGTCGTCGGCCACCTCGAGGGTCCCCTCGGGCAGCCCGGCCGCCTCGATCTGGCGCGGGAGCAGGAAGCGGCGCGCGATGTGGAGCTTCTCCTCCTCGGTGTAGCCCGACAGCCGGATGATCTCCATCCGGTCGAGCAGCGGCCCGGGGATCGTCTCGAGCACGTTGGCCGTCGCGATGAAGAAGACCTTCGAGAGGTCGAGCGGGAGGTCGAGGTAGTGGTCGCGGAACCCGTTGTTCTGGGCCGGGTCGAGCACCTCGAGCATGGCCGAGGACGGGTCGCCGCGGTAGTCGGCGCCCATCTTGTCGATCTCGTCGATCATCATCACCGGGTTCATCGAGCCGGCGTCGCGGATGGCCCGCACGATCACGCCCGGCAGCGCGCCGACGTAGGTGCGCCGGTGCCCGCGGACCTCGGCCTCGTCGCGCACGCCGCCCACCGAGATGCGCGCGAACTCGCGCCCCAGGGCCCGGGCGATCGATTGGCCGAGCGACGTCTTGCCGACGCCCGGCGGGCCGACGAAGGCCAGGATCGTGCCGGCCGCCTCCTGCCTCAGCCGCGCGACGGCGAGCTGCTCGATGATGCGGTCCTTCACCTTCTCGATGTCGTAGTGGTCCTCGTCGAGCACGGCGCGGGCGCGCGCGAGGTCGAGGTTGTCCTCGGTCGTGCGGTTCCACGGGATCGACAGCAGCCAGTCGAGGTAGGTGCGGATGACCGAGTGCTCGGCCGAGGCGGAGGGGATGCGCTCCAGCCGGCCCAGCTCGCGCTCGGCGGCCTTGCGCACATCGGGCGGCGGGTCGGCCTCCTCGAGCTGCCGCCGCAGCTCCTCGACCTCGGCCTGCTCGTCGTCGCCCTCGCCCAGCTCCTCCCGGATCGCCTTGAGCTGCTGGCGCAGGAAGAACTCCCGCTGGCCCTGCTCCATGTCCTCCTGGACGTCGCTCTGGATCTTCGCCCCGAGCTCGAGCAGCTCGAGCTCCCGGTTGACCAGCACCGTCAGGCGGCGCAGGCGGGCCTCGAGGTCGGACTCCTCCAGCAGCTCCTGGCGCTCCTCCAACGACAGCCGCAGCGACGAGCTGACCAGGTAGGAGAGGGTCGTCGGGTCGTCCAGGTTGGCGACCGCGACCTGCAGCTCGTCGGGCAGGTGGGGGACGAGCTGGATGATCCGCGTGAAGACGCCCTGGAGGTTGCGCGCCAGCGCCTCGACCTCGGTCGTGCGCTCGCCCTGCTCGGGCAGCTCCTCGACGCGCGCCTCGAGGAAGGGCTCGGTCTGGGTGTAGGGGCCGATGCGCACCCGGCGGAAGCCCTGCACGAGGATGCGGACCGTGCCGTCGGGCACGCGCACCATGCGCTGCACGATCGCCGCGGTGCCGACGTCGTGGAGCTGCTCGGGCGGCGGCTCGGCGGCCTCGGGATCGCGGCTCACGACGAGCGCCAGCGTGCGCTCGGGCCGGTTCATCACGTCGTCGATCAGCCGCACCGAGCGCGGCTCGCCGATCGCCAGCGGGGCCACGGCCTCCGGGAAGACCACCGTCTCCTTCAGGGGCAGGACGGGGAGCGTCTCCGGCAGCGCCGCGATCTCCTCCGGCGCGACCTCCTCCGCCTCGGGGGCCTCGACGCCCTCGCCTGCCGGCGGCGCGGTGCTCACTGGGACGGCCCGCCCGCAGTGATGTCCACGCGCCGAAGCGGCGGCTTGGGCGCCAGCGGCAGCGCGATGCGCAGGATGCCGTGCTCGTAGGAGGCGCTGGTGGCGCTCGGGTTGACCGGCAGCCCCAGCCGCAGCCGCCGCTCGAAGGGGCCCCAGGCGATCTCGGCGTGGTGGTAGACGCGCCGGCCGCCGGGGCCCCGGCGCCGCTCGCCGCGCACGATCAGCACGTCGCCCTGCAGCGACACGTCGACGCGGTCGGGGTCGACGCCCGCCGCGTCGATCTCCACCATCAGCGTGGGCGGGTCGCCGTCGGCGACGTACACGTCCACGGGCGCGCGGGCCTCGGTCGAGGCGCCGTGCCGGCCCCCGGGGAAGAGCTCGGCGAACAGCCGGTCCACATCGTCCCTGTGCACGGGGCGTCATGCTAGTCAAGGGGCCCGGGCCGCGCCGACCTCGCACCGTCCGCAGGCCGAGCGGCTAGTCGTCGTCCTCGTCGAAGTCTCGCTCCCCCGCCAGGCGGGCGTACGCCTGCCACTCGCGCACGATCGCCCGGGCGTCCCTGGCCCTGACGTCTGGCCGGGCGCTCGCCACCAGCTGCAGCGCCAGGGCCTCCTGGCCGGGGGCGGGCGGGGCGCCGAGCTCGGTGAGCACCGCCCAGACCGTCTCTTCGGCGAGCCGTGGGCGCTCGGACAGGATGTAGTCGGCGGCCTCGCCGAGGTCCAGCTCGTCGCTCACCGCGACGGGGCGGGCGGGCCGTGGACGACCCGGTCGTGCGTGTCGTGGGTGATGCCCGCGTCGCGCAGCTCGACCTTGCGGACGCGCTCGGTGGGGGTCTTGGGCAGATGCTCGACGACGCGCACGTAGCGCGGCACCGCGAAGTAGGGCATCCGCTCGTCGCAGAACGACAGCAGGTCGCGGGCGTCCGGGACGCGGCCGTCGCGGGCGACGATGCAGATCAGGATCTCGTCCTCGGCCGAGGCGCCCTCGAGGGCCCGGACCCCGACCGCCGCGGCCTCGAGCACGTCCGGGTGGGCGCAGACGATCCGCTCCACCTCCATCGAGCTGACGTTCTCGCCGCGCCGGCGGATGTAGTCCTTCACGCGGTCGAGGAAGTAGAGGTAGCCGTCCTCGTCCAGGCGGCCGAGATCGCCGGTGTGGAGCTTGAGGTTGCGGAAGTCCTCGGCGGTCTTCTCCGGCATCCCCGCGTAGGCCCGCATGACGATGTTGGGCACCTTCATGTTGACGACGATCTCCCCCGGGGTGCCCGGCGGGAGGGGGCGGTCGGTGCCCGGCTCCACGACGCTCACCTCGAACCCGGGGGTGGCGACCCCGCAGGAACCGGGCCGCGGCGAGGCGCCGGGCGGGTGGTAGGTGACCATGCCGGTCTCGGTGAGGCCGTAGCCCTCGATGAAGCGGATCCCGAACCGCTCCTCGAAGGGCTCGTAGATGTCCTTCGGCGCCGGCATCGCCATGATCCGGCTCACGCGGTGGGCCCGGTCGAGCTCGCCCCGCGGCGTGTTCCAGATGAAGTAGTTGATGGCGCTCACGGTGTTGAGGATCGTGGCCTCCGCCGACACGACCTGGCTCCAGAACGCCCCCGACGAGTAGCGCTCGGCGAACGCGATGCGGGCGCCGGCGATCATCGCCGGGTAGGCCGCCAGCACCTGGGCGTTGGAGTGGAAGAGCGGCAGGCACGAGAAGAACGTGTCGTCGGCGCTGACGCCGCAGACCTCGATGTAGGTGCGGCCCGAGAAGTAGTCCGAGGCGTGCTGCTTGATCGCCCCCTTCGAGCGGCCCGTCGTGCCCGAGGTGAACATCACCCGCGCGTCGTCGGTCCAGCCCACCTCGACGCCGGGATCGGCGTCGGGCGCCTCCATGAGGGCCCCGAGGGGCTCGTGGCGCACCCGGGGCGGGGGGCCCGAGGCCTCGGCCCCGGAGTGCTGGAGGATCGTTGCATGTTCAAGCAACGGGAGGTCGGCGGCGACGGCCTCGAGCCGGTCGAGGTGGCCGGAGTCGATCACCAGGAACCGCGAGCGGGGCAGGTTGATCACCCAGGAGAGGAAGTCGCCCCGGTAGGCCAGGTTGATCGGACACTGGACCCCGCCGGCCTTCTGGATGCCGAACCAGACCGCGAGGTTCTCCTCGCAGTTGGGCATCAGCGTTGACACCGCCTCGCCCGGCCGCAGCCCGCGCGCGACCAGCGCGTTCGCCACCCGGTTCGCCCGCGCGTTCACCTCGCCGTAGGAGAGCCACGGACCCGCCCCCACGCGCAGGTAGTCGCGGTCCGGGTGCTCCTGCGCCCGCTCCCGGAGGATCCTCGGCAGGACCCAGCGGGTGGGATCCTCGCGCCGGTACCAGTCTGACCACTCGCCCATCGGCCGCGCAGTGAACCAGACGGACGGGGCCATGGGTTGTCCGTATCTTAGTTGATCTCGATTAGTTAATCAGGAATAATCAAGGTCGTCTAAGAGGCGGGACGAGGAGAGTCGGATGGCGGCGAGGCGGAAGGTCGGCAACCTCCTTGCGCTGGCCGTGCTGGCCTACCTGACGCGCGGTCCGATGCACCCGTACGAGATGGGCCGGACCCTGCGCGAGCACGGCGACGCGCGCAGCATCAAGTTCACCCCCGGCTCGCTCTACATGGTGGTCGGGCAGCTGACGAAGGCCGGCTTCATCGTCGCGCAGGGCACGACCCGCGAGGGCCTGCGCCCGGAGCGCACCGTCTACGCCCTCACCGACGCCGGCCGCGACGAGCTGCGCGACTGGATGCGCGAGCTGGTCGAGGAGCCCGAGCACGAATACCCGCGCTTCGTCGCCGCGCTGTCGCTGATCGCGGCGCTGCCTCCGAGCGAGGTGCTCGGGCTGCTGGGGAGGCGGCGTGGCCGGCTCGCCGAGCAGCGCGCCACGATCCGCGAGCTGATCGACTCGACGCTCGCCGCCGGCGTTCACCCCCTGTTCCTGGTCGAGGAGGAGTACCGGCTCGCCCTGCTCGAGGCCGAGTCCGAGTTCGTCGAGCAGTTCATCGAGCGGATCGACCATCCGGAGACCGGCTGGCGCGGGTCGTGGGCGCAGTTCCACGACGAGCCCGCCGCGACCGACGAAAGGCGGGAGTCATGACCGACGCGCGCAACGCACTGATCATCGGCGGCGGCATCGCCGGCCCCGTCACGGCGATGGCCCTGCAGAAGGCCGGGATCGACTCGGTGGTCTACGAGGCGCATCCCGGCGGCGCCGAGGGCGTCGGGGTGTTCCTGACCCTGGCCTCCAACGGGATCGACGCCCTGCGCGTGCTGGGCGCCGACGGACCGGCCCTGGCCGTGGGCTTCCCGACCCCGGGGATCACGCTGCGCAGCGGCACCGGCAAGCGCCTCGGCGAGAGCCGCACGGGCGGGCTGCTGCCCGACGGGACGGCCAGCCAGACCCTCAGGCGCGCCGACCTCCACCGGGTGCTGCGCGACGAGGCGCGCCGCCGGGGCGTGCGGATCGAGCACGGCAAGCGCCTGGTCGGAGCCGAGCAGACCGGAGCCGGGGTGCGGGCGGCGTTCGCCGACGGCAGCGAGGCCGCCGGCGACCTGCTCATCGGCTGCGACGGCGTCCACTCCACCGTCCGGCGGCTGATCGATCCGGCCGCCCCCGCCCCGGCCTATTCCGGGCTGCTCACCACGGGCGGCTACGCGCGCAGCGTGCCGGTTGACGCCGAGCCCGGCGGCTACGAGATGATCTTCGGCGCGCGGGCGTTCTTCGGGTACGCCACCGCCCCCGACGGGGAGGTGTGGTGGTTCGCCAACGTCCCGCGCCGCGACGAGCCCGGGCGAGGCGAGCTCGAGGCCCTCGGCGGCGAGGGATGGCGCCGGCGGCTGCTCGCGCTTTACGCCGGAGACGCCGGGCCCGCCGTCCCGCTCATCCAGGCCACCCCGCAGATGATGGCGATGAGGCCGATCCACCTCCTCCCGCATCTGCCCGCCTGGCACGACGGGCGGATGATCGTCATCGGCGACGCCGCCCACGCTCCCTCGCCGACCTCGGGGCAGGGCGCGTCGCTCGCCATCGAGGACGCGGTCGTGCTCGCCGCGTGCCTCCGCGGCCTGCCCAGCCCGCAGGCCGCGCTCGCCCGCTTCGAAGCGGTGCGCCGGCCTCGGGTCGAGAGGGTCACCAAATGGGCCGCGCGCATCAACAACAGCAAGGCGGCCGGCCCCATGGCCCGGGTCCTGCGCGACGCCATGTTGCCGGCGATCCTGAAGATGACCGCCGACAGTAGGGCGCTCCGGCGGATCCACGACCACCACATCGACTGGGACGCCCCCGCCCTCTCGGGGGCCTGACCTCCCGGTTGCGGGCAGACTGGGGCCGTGGCGGGATCCGAGATCGAGCCCCTGGCCGGGCCGGCGCCGCGGGTGGCGGTGGCGGGGGGCTCCATCGGGGGGCTCACGGCGGCGCTGGCGCTGCGGTCCATCGGCTGCGAGGTGGACGTCTACGAGCGCGCCTCGGCGCCGCTGGAGGGGCGGGGGGCCGGGATCGTGCTGCACCCCGAGACCGTCCGCTGGCCGACGGGGCCGGGCGGGCACCCGGTCGGGGAGATCAGCACGCCCTGCCGCGCGCTGCGCTACCTGGCGCGCGACGGGTCGATCGCCTACGAGCGACCGGCCGACCTGCGCTTCACCGCCTGGAACACCCTCTACCGCAGCCTGCTCGCCGACTTCGGCGAGGAGCGCTACCACCGCGGGGCGCTGGTCGCGGCGGCGGGCGACGGGGGGGTGCGGCTCGCCTCCGGCGCGGCAGCCGGGGCCGACCTGGTCGTGGCCGCGGACGGGTCCGACTCCACCGTCCGCCGCGGGCTGCTGCCCGAGGCCCGGTGGCGCCCGGCCGGGTACGCCGGCTGGCGCGGGACGGTCGACGAGGAGCACCTCTCGGCGCAGGCGGTCGCCGCGATCGCCGACGCCGTCACCTATCACGCCGCTCCCGGCACCCACATCGTGCTCTATCTGATCCCCGACGCGGGCGGCGAGGTCGCCACCGGCCGCCGGCGGGCCAACTACGTCTGGTACCGCAATCTCGACGAGGCCGGCCAGGACGCCCTGCTCGGCGACGGCGCGGGCGGGCGCCGGATGTCGGTGCCCCCCGGGGCGGTCCCTCCCGAGGCGGTCGCGGAGCTGCGCGACGCGGCCCGCGCGACGCTGCCGCCGCAGCTGGCCGAGGTCGTCACCGCGACCGAGCAGCCCTTCGTGCAGGCCATCGGCGACCTGGAGTCGCCGCGCATGGCGGTCGGGCGCGTCGCCATCCTGGGCGACGCCGCCTTCGTCGCCCGCCCCCACGCGGCGGCCGGCACGGCCAAGGCCTGCGCCGACGGCTGGGCGCTCGGGGAGGCGCTCGCGGAGGCGGGCGGCGACGTCGACCGGGCCCTCGCGGCCTGGGAGCCGGCGCGCCTGGAGGCCGGCCGGGGCCTGGTGGCCCGGGCGGCGCGCAACGGCGACCGCTCGCAGTTCGGCGGCGGCTGGACGCCCGGCGACCCGTCGCTGGCGTTCGGGCTCTATGGTCCGGGGGACTCGGAAGGGGGATGGTGATGGCGGACGCCGAGCGGCACATCCGCGTCGCGCGCGACGGCACCTTCGGGGGCGACACCCCCCAGACGGCGGGGCTGCGGCGCGCCGTGGCCTTCGACGCGCGCAACCCGGACGCCGAGGTGCTCTCGGCCTTCCGCAGCTGGGTCGCCCCCGGCGCGGCGACCGGCGCCCACCACCACGGCCCCCAGGAGACGATCCTCTACGTCATCGAGGGCCGGGCCCGCTACCGCTGGGGCGACCGCCTCGAGCACGAGATGGAGGCCGGCCCCGGCGACTTCGTCTTCATCCCGGCCGGCGTGGTGCACCAGGAGATCAACGCCTCCGACGACGAGCCGACCGTGTGGGCCGTCGTGCGCTCGGGAATGGACCCCGTGGTGGTCAACCTGCCCGAGCTCGACCCGATCGCCCGACCGTCCGAGGGCCGCGCGGTCCCGTCCGCGGACCACGAGGAGCAGCCATGAGCTACCGCCACACCGTCATCGGCACGATCGGCAGCGGCAGCGACTTCAAGATCGCCGACGACGAGACGATCGGCGCGATCGCCGACCTCGCGCTGGACTACCGGCAGCTCATCGAGGGGCCGGTCACGGTCGTCCTCGCGACCCGCCGCCGCGACGGCCGGCCGATGCTGTCGCCGGTGTGGATGCGGGTCGCGCCCGACGGCGAGCGCCTGGAGCTCAACACCGTCAAGGGCCGGGTGAAGGACCGCCACATGCGCCACGATCCGACCGTCGCGATCCAGATCGTCAACCCCGAGAACCCGTACCACTGGGTGACGGTCTACGGCGAGGTTGACGAGATCGTGGAGGAGGGCGACCCCGAGCGAGGCCACCTCGCCACCGAGAGCATCGACGAGCTCGCCCGGCTCTACGTTCGACCAGCACCCGTACCCCTTCCGGGTGCCGGGCGAGGAGCGGGTGCTGGCCTACGTCCGGCCCGACCAGGTGGTCACCTTCGGCGCGCCCTGAGGGGCGGCTGATCCCGTGGTACCCTCCGACAGCCCGTCCCCGGATCGGAAGGCTGCACTTTGGCGACCGGTCAGCGCGTTGCCGTGACGATGGCTTGCGAGGAGTGCAAGCGTCGGAACTACCAGACCATGAAGAGCAGGCGGAACACGCCGGACCGCGTCGAGCTCCGGAAGTTCTGCCGATGGTGCGGACGCCACACTCCGCACAAGGAAACCCGGTAGCCGCGCGGCGGCCGGTGGTCCGGCGGTAACGAAGGGTCGTAGCTCAACTGGTAGAGCACCGGTCTCCAAAACCGGGGGTTGGGGGTTCGAGTCCCTCCGGCCCTGTCGTCCAACGAAGGTGAACTGAACAGCACGATGGCCCGAATCCGACCCGCACGAGGTCAAGGCGCATCGGGAGACGGCAACGCGCCGGCCCCCGCGGGGGCGCGCGTGCCGAAGTCCGGCAAGCCGGCCAAGGAGTCGCGGCGGCAGCCGCCGAGCCCGCGCCCGACGCCGCAGAAGGGCGGGCGCCGCAACCAGCAGAAGGCCGGCACGGTCACCAAGGCCGTCGCGGCCGAGCGCCGCGGCTCGCGCTTCATCTCGGAGGTCATCGCCGAGCTGCGCAAGGTCAGCTGGCCCACGCGCACCCAGCTCCTTCAGTTCGACCGCCGTCGTGCTGGTGGTGGTGGCGATCGTCGCGGCCTACCTCGCCGCCCTCGACGCCGTCTTCAGCCGCTTCATCGACGCGATCTTCTAGGAGTCCGAGTGTTCCGCTGGTACGTCATCAACACCTACTCGGGCCACGAGAAGAAGGTGAAGGCCAACCTCGAGCACCGGCTCATCTCGCTGGGCCAGCGCGAGCGGGTCAAGGACGTGGTCATCCCGACCGAGCAGGTCGTCGAGACCAAGGACGGTCAGAAGGTCCAGACCGAGAAGCGGCGGCTGCCGGGCTACGTCCTGGTCAACATGGACATGACCCCCGACACCCTCTGGCTGGTGAAGAACACCCCCGGCGTCACCGGCTTCGTCGGCGGAGGCGGCCGCGAGAACGAGCCCGTGCCGCTCACCCAGCCCGAGGTCGACCGGCTGCTGAACGTGGCCAGCGTCGAGCGGCCCAAGGTCCGCGCCGACTTCACCGAGGGCGAGAGCGTGAAGGTGATCGCCGGCCCGCTGTCGGACTTCACCGGCGAGATCGCCGAGATCAACGCCGAGCAGGGCCGCCTCAAGGTGCTGGTGAGCATCTTCGGGCGCGAGACCCCGGCCGAGCTCTCGTTCGACCAGGTCAAGAAGCTCACGTAGGCCGTCAGGGGGCCGCGGCCCCGCGCACCGCCACCGGGGCCCCGCGTCCCGCTGAACGAAGGACGTCATGGCGAAGAAGGTCCTGCAGGTCATCAAGCTCCAGATCCCGGCCGGCGCGGCGTCGCCGGCGCCCCCGGTGGGGCCCGCCCTGGGTGGCGCGAGCATCAACATCATGGAGTTCTGCAAGGCGTTCAACGCCCAGACCCAGGCCGGCAACGGCACGATCACCCCGGTGGAGGTGACGGTCTACGAGGACCGCTCGTTCACCTTCATCACCAAGACCCCGCCCGCCGCGGTGCTGATCCGCCAGGCGCTCGGGATCGACAAGGGCAGCCCGGAGCCCCACAAGGAGAAGGTCGCGAACCTGACGCGCGCGCAGCTGCGCCAGATCGCCGAGACGAAGATGCCCGACCTCAACGCCAACAGCGTCGAGTCGGCCATGACGATCATCGCGGGGACGGCGCGTAGTATGGGCGTGACCGTCAACGCGGAGTAGGGGGAGCAGGCGGTGGCCAAGCGCGGCAGGCGCTATCAGCAGGCGAAGTCCGAGATCGACACCGAGCGGGTCTACCACCCGCTGCACGCGGTGCGCATGGTGAGGGAGCAGGAGCTCACGCGCTTCGACCCCACGGTCGAGGTGCACCTGCGGCTGGGCGTCAACGTCCGGCACGCCGACCAGCAGCTGCGCGGCACGATCAGCCTGCCCCACGGCACGGGCCGCGAGGTGACGGTGGCGGTCTTCGCCGAGGGCGACAAGGCGCGCGAGGCCGAGGCGGCCGGCGCGGACTTCGTCGGCGGCGACGACCTGGCCAAGCGCATCCAGGACGGCTTCGACGACTTCGACGTCGCGATCGCGACGCCCGACATGATGGGCACCGTCGGAAAGCTCGGCCGCATCCTCGGCCCCTCCGGCAAGATGCCCAACCCCAAGAGCGGCACGGTCACGTTCGACATCGGCAAGGCCGTGGCCGACGTCAAGGGCGGCAAGGTCGAGTACCGCACCGACCGCACGGGCATCGTGCACATCGGCATCGGCAAGCGGTCGTTCGAGGAGAAGCAGCTCATCGAGAACTACCAGGCCGTGATCGAGGAGATCGTGCGGGTCAAGCCCGCCGCGTCCAAGGGCCGCTACATCAAGTCGATCACCATGGCCCAGACCATGGGGCCGGGCATCCCGATCGACACCACCCGCACCGCGGGCACCGACGTCACGGAGGAGCCCGCCTAGGCCGCGCTCGCGCACACGCGACCGAAGACACACGGGGGCGGCACGGCCGCCTCAAACCGCCCGCGTCGCGCGGGCCCCCGTGCGAGGTCGGCGAGAGGCTGAGGGGCCCCCGGGCACCCCGCTCCCGCCCGCCCGCCGGGCCGGAGACACGGAGGTGACCCACTGAGACGAGACGAGAAGGAGGCGGCGATCGCCGCGCTGGCCGAGCGTCTGGCGGCCGGCGAGACGATGTTCGCGGCCGACTACCGCGGGCTGACCGTGAAGGAGATGGCCGAGCTGCGCGGGCGCCTGCGGGCGGCCGACACCGAGTTCACGGTCGTCAAGAACACGCTCGCCCGTCGCGCCGCCGACGCCACCGGCCGCGAGGCCCTGCTCCCCTACCTCGAGGGCCCGACGGCCATCGCGTGGGTGGCCGGCGACCCGGCGGTGGCGGCGAAGGCGCTCAACGGGTTCGCCACCGAGCACCCCGACGCGCTGACGGTGAAGGGCGGCCTGCTCGACGGGGCCGACCTGCCGAGCGCCGACGTGCTCAAGCTCGCCCGCCTGCCCTCCCGCGAGCAGCTGCTCGGCCAGCTGGCCGGCGGCATCGCGGCCCCGCTCTCCGGCCTGGCCGGGAGCCTCGGCAACCTGATCGGCGGGCTCGCCCGCAGCCTGGGGGCGCTCCAGGCACAGCGGGAGGCCGAGGCCCCCGCCGCCGAATGACACCCCCCATCGAGAACCTGAGGAGAACGACATGGCAGTGACCACCGAGGAGTGGATCGAGGAGCTCAAGGGCATCTCCGTGCTCGAGCTCTCCGAGCGCATCAAGGCCCTGGAGGAGACGTTCGGCGTGACCGCGGCCGCGCCGGTCGCGGTGGCGGCGGCCCCGGGCGCGGGCGCCGGCGACGGCGGCGGCGCGGCGGCCGAGGAGGAGCAGACCGCCTTCACCGTCAGCCTCGACGCCGCGGGCGACAAGAAGATCCAGGTGATCAAGGTCGTCCGCTCCGTCACGGGCCTGGGCCTCAAGGAGGCCAAGGAGCTGGTCGACAGCGCCCCCAGCAAGATCAAGGAGGGCGTCGCCAAGGAGGAGGCCGACCAGGTCAGGTCCCAGCTCGAGGAGGCCGGAGGCATCGTCAGCGTCAGCTGACGGTGGGCGCGGCCTCGGGGGTGTCCGCGTGCCGATCGGCCGACCGAGCGTCGGCCGATCGGCACATCGCCCCACCCGACTCGCTGGACGACCCCGGGAGGGTCTGATTGCTTGGCCCGCCGTGAGGAGGATCGTGGCAATCGCGGCGGGTGTCGCGGCCGCCGCCGCCCTGGCGGCGCCCGCCCAGGCGGCGATCGTGGGCCAGGGCGGGGTCCGCATGGGCGCCGACGCGCTCTGGAGCCGGGGGGTCCTCGGCCAGGGCCAGACCGTCGCGGTGCTCGACGAGGGCTTCGCCGGCCTCGACCGGTCGATCGCCCTCGGCGAGCTGCCGCCGCGCGAGGCGCTCGTCCTCCGCGGCTTCGACCCGCTCGGCGGCGAGGGGGGGCTCACCGAGTTCGGCGTCCCCACCCAGCACGGGGTGCGGATGGCCGAGCTGCTGCACGACCTCGTCCCCGAGGCGCGCCTGGTGCTCGTGGGCTACCGCACCCTCGACCAGTTCGAGGAGGCCGTCGCCTGGATCGTGGGCCAGGGGATCCCGGTCGTGAGCCACTCCAACTCGTTCCTGGTCCCGCCCCACGACGGCACGGGCAGGGCCGCCCGGGCGGTGGACGCGGCCGCCGCCGCCGGCGTCCTCTGGGTGAACTCGGTCGGCAACTACGCCCAGCGCCACTGGCGCGGGGTCGCGGCGCCCGGCGGCACCGTCATCCCGATCGCCCCCGCCCCGGGGACGCCACTGCTGCTGAGCCTCTCCTGGGCCTCGGCGGCGGCGAGCGCCGGCGTGGCCGTCGAGCGCCTCGACCCCTCCGGCGCCTGGGTCGAGGCCCAGCGCAGCGCCCCGGCGGGGCCGACGCACGCGACGACGGCGCCGCTCACGACCGACGCGGCGTCGTGGCGGCTGGTGGTGCGCCAGGAGTCCGGGCCACCCGCGGAGCTCACCCTCTTCTCGCAGTCGGCCGGCTTCGGGTCGCTCGCGGTTCCGGAGGGGAGCATCCCCACGCCCGGCGACGCCGCCGGGGCGCTGTCGGTCGGCGCCGTCAAGTGGACCGGGACGGCGCTCGAGCCCTACTCGTCCCAGGGCCTCACCGACGACGGCCGGCCCAAGCCCGACCTGGTGGGCCCGACCTACGTGACCTCGAACCCCGAATGGCCGGGGACGGCGGGCACCTCCGCCGCCACGGCCCACGTCGCCGGGGCGGCCGTCCTGCTGCGCCAGGCGCGGCTGGCGGCGGGCCGGCCCGCCGGGGCCGGCGACCTGCGGGCCGCGCTGAGCGCCGGCGCGCTCGACCTCGGGGCGAGGGGCCCCGACCCGCTCTACGGCGCCGGCATGGCCCGTCTCGACAGCGCGGTTCCGCGCCTCGGGCTCCGGGTGAGCTCGGCGAGGCGCCCGGTGGTGAGGGTGCGTGCCGCAGACGAGGGTACGATCCGCCTCGTGCGGATCACCCTCAACGGGCGGTCGCTGCGCGCGGTCCGCCGCCCGGCGGTGGGGGTTCGCCTCCCGGCGCTGCGGTCCGGCCGCAACCGCGTGCTCGTGACGGCCGAGGACATGGCCGGCAATGTCGGGACCCGTTCGCGCGTCCTGCGCGGGCCGCGCCGATGAGCCGGCGCGCACTCGCCGCCGCGCTCGGGCTCGCCGCCGCCGCCGCCCTCGCGCTCGGCGCTGGCAGCTCCGCCGAGGACGCCGCCGCGGCGCCGCGCTCGATCGCCGTCCAGGCGGAGCGGGGCCAGGTGGCCCGGGCCGCCGCCTCTCTCGGCCGCACCGGGTTGAAGGTGCAGCGCCGCCGCGGCGCGCAGCTGCAGGTCGTCGCCGACCCGCGCCGCGCGCGCGCCCTCGCGCGCCTGCCGGGCGTGGCCGGCGCCCGCGTCGCCTCGGGCGCCTTCGCCGACGCCGTCGCCGTGTCCCAGGGCCTCGAGCGCAGCGGCGCCGACGTGCTCGGCCGGGTCGCCGGCGGGGGCGAGGGTGTGGTGATCGCCGTCCTCGACCTCGGCTTCGGCCAGAACCTCGCCGCCCAGCAGGTCCGGGGCGAGCTGCCGCCGCCGGGCCGGCTCGAGACGCTCACCTTCGACGCCGCCGGCGGGCTGGCGGGGACGAACGCCTACGGCAACCGCACCAACCACGGCGAGCTCGTCGCGCAGGCCGTCTTCGACTACGCGCCGAGGGCCCGCTACCTGCTCGTCAACTACCACACCGAGGCCGATTTCCTCGCGGCCGTTGACGCGGTGGTCGCCCGCCGCCCGGACATCGTCGTCCACTCCAACAGCTTCATCGAGGGGCCGTTCGACGGCACCAGCCCGTCGGCGCGGGCGGTCGACCGGGCCGCGGCCGCCGGGGTCCTCTGGTTCAACTCGGCCGGCAACTACGCCCAGCGCCACTGGAGCGGCGAGTGGGCCGACGCCGACGCCGACCTCGACCTCGACTGGCCCAACGGCGACGTGTGGACCTTCTCGCGGGGCGCCGGGCTGCCGATCACCTTCGGGCTGTCGTGGACCTCCCCGCCCGGGGGCCCGGCGACCGACATCGACCTCATCCTCGAGCGCCAGGACGGCGCGGCGTGGACCCCCGTGATGGGGTCGAGCGACCGCCAGTCCGCGGGGAGCCCGACCACCGAGCGCATCGTCGGCTACTCGTCCCCGGTGGACGGCGTCTTCCGGCTGCGCGCCGTCCTCGCCTCGGGCCCGCCGCCGGAGGGCCCGCTCACCCTCTTCTCGCGCGAGGTCCCCATGGCGGACGTCGGCGGGAGCGCCGTGAGCAGCACGCCCACGCCCGGCGACGCTGCCGGCGCGATCGCGGTCGGGGCGGTCGACTGGCGCGGCGACCGCTTCAAGTCCTACTCGTCGCAGGGGCCGAGCGACGACGGCCGGCTCAAGCCCGACCTCGTGGCCCCCACCGACACGCGCCTGATGGGCCCGAACGGCTTCCGGTCGGTGGGCGGCACCTCGATCGCCGCGCCCAACGCCGCCGGCGCGGCGGCGGTGCTGCTGGCCGCCGAGCGCCGCGCGGGGCGGTTCCCGTCGCCGGCCGAGGTGCGCGGCCAGCTCGGCGCCCTGGCGCTGGACCTGGGCGCCCCCGGCCCCGACGCGGTCTTCGGGGCCGGCCGCGTGCGCGTGAACATCGAGCTCCCGCGCATGGGGGCGATCGAGCCCGCCCCGCTGGCGTCGGTCCGGGGGCGCGTGACGGTGCGCTTCACGGCGCTGTCGCGCTCGAAGGTCACCCAGTGGTCGCTGCGCCTCGACGGGGTTCCCGCCGTGCGGCGCGCGCAGACCTACCCGCGCGGCATCAGCGTCGACACCCGGCGGCTGGCCGACGGCTGGCACGCGCTGTCGATCCAGGCGAAGGACTTCCCCGGCAACGTCGGGCTCCGCGAGTGGTCGGTGAAGGTGGACAACACGCGGCCCACGCTCGTCGTCCGCGCGGTGCGCGTGACGCGGGCGCGCCGGGCGCTCTCCGCGCCCGGTCCCGCCCGCCCGCGGCCCGGCGCGCGCCGGCAGGCGCGCCTGCTGGTCGCCGCCGCGGACGCCGGCACGACGGGCGCCCTGACCGGACGCGTCGAGGTCCGCACGGGCTCCGGCCGGTTCGTGTCGCTGCGGACCATGAAGCTCAAGCCCGGCCCGCTCCGCACCGTCGCCCTCGGCCGGCTGGAGCGTGGCCGCTACCGGGTGCGCCTGGACGTGCGCGACCGGGCCGGCAACCCCTCCACGCTGAACCGGAGCATCCGGATCCGCTGACGCGCCCGGGCGGGTGGAGGTGCCGCCGCCGTCACGGCCGCGCGCTCGGCGGCCGATCGGCACGCCCGCGAGGGGGGGCGCGGACGGGGGTTGACCCCGGGGCGGGGGGGGCGGAGGGTTGCCGCGGAGGGGCGCGGCCCACGGCCGCGTCGCCGCCCGTCTCGCAAAGGGGAGCCCATGTACGCGACCGTCCGGCACTACAAGGGGAACGACGCCCTCGTTCGACGCACTCACGCCGCACGAGGGCGAGATCCAGAAGTTGCTGCGGGACATCCCGGGGTTCAACGCCTACTTCCTCGTCCGGACCGACTCGGGCGACGCCGTCTCGGTGTCGGTCTACGAGGACCAGGCGGGGGCGGATGCCTCCAACGTCGCGGCGCGGGAGTTCATCGCGGCCAACGTCCCGGACGTCGCCTCCGCGCCTCCCGAGGTGATGGCCGGGGACGTGGCGATCACGGCCTGAGGACGTCGGCGCGCCCTCTGGACATCGGGTCGAGCGATCGCGCACAATCTCGTCGCCGCCGCGCGCGTCGCCGGCGGGATTGTTCTCATCCTCGACCCGGGGGACCGCCATGCCGCTGGACCAGGCCGTGAAGAGCGCGCTTCGCGACAAGGTGTTGACCGCCAACAAGTCGAACGTCGACGACGTCGCCGACGAGGTGAGCGCGGCGCTCGCGGCGCTCGACGCCGACGACAAGGACCACGCCCGCCTGCAGGGCTGGCTCGAGGACCTTTCGGTCGTCAAGGGCGGAGGGGTCCCCGGCAAGTTCTGAGCGGGCGGCCCGGGCGGGTCAGCGCCCGCGGCCGCGGGCGCGGGGGGTGTGGAGCAGCCGCTGGAGGCGGCGCGTCTCGGCCAGGGCGTTCACCGGACGCCGGTCGGGGAACGCCTCCGCGCTCCGCTGGATCCGCCCCTCGCGCCCCTCCCGCGCCTCGACCCACCGCTCGTAGGCGCCGATCAGGTCGAGCAGCTCCTGGACCACGCCGAGGCCCGAGCGGCCGCCGGCGTAGGGCTCGCCGTCGAGGAGCAGGACCCGGTCGGCGGCGACCCACGCCAGCTCGCCGCGGCCCGGGCGGGCGGCCCGGATGCCGGCCTCCGACACGCGCACGGCCAGGCCGTGCCACTCGCGCTTGAGCACGCCCGGCTCGACGGCGGGGCGGAAGCCGAAGGCGCGCATGCGCCGGCGCTCGCCCGGCGAGGTCCACAGCCGGTGCGTGGCCTCGAGCAGCGCGCGCAGGCGGCCGTTGACCGGACCGTCCGCGCCCCCGTCGGCGATGGAGGGCAGGGAGGACAAGTCGCCAGTATGCCCCACCGGC
>CAWFXQ010000011.1:0-8209 GCA_963819845.1 Miltoncostaeaceae bacterium | reverse complement strand
GTCGGCGCCCCCTTCGCCGAGCAGCCGGTCCGCGCCGGCGCCGCCCCTGAGCGCGTCGGCGCCGCGCGCCGCCGCAGACCAGGTCGTCGCCGCCGCGGGCCTCGATCACGTCGTTGCCGCCCAGGCCCACGATCACGTCGGCCTTGGCCGTGCCCCTGAGCCGGTCGCGGCCGTTGCTGCCGATCACCGTCGCCGCCCGGCCGGCGCAGCGCGCCGCCGCCCCGGAGACGCCGGCGCCGGCACCCGGGCCGCCGGCGCCGGATCCGGGCAGCGCGTCGCCCTGGAGGCGCAGCACGACCAGGTCGGTGTTGGCGTCGGTGATCACCCCCACGACGATCCGGCCGTCGGGCTGGAGGGCGAGGCCGGTCGCGCCCTCGCTGCCGCCCAGATCCACCGTCGCCCGCCCGTCGCCGCTGAAGGTGGTGTCCGGCAGCCCGTTGGGCTGAAGGCGCATCACGAGGACGTCGTCCCGTGGGTGTGGACCCGGCGACGACGATCTTCCCGTTCGGCAGCAGCGCGGCCGAGCTGAGCTGGCCGGGGACGGTCAGGGGCTGAAAGCCCGGGTCGGGGCCGCCCGTCGACCCCAGGCGCGTCACGAGGCCGGCGCTCACGCCGCCGACCTTGCCGGGGCCGGCGAGGACGATCGCCCCGTCGGGCTGGACCGCGACCGCGGTCGCGAAGAAGTCCCCGTTCGTGGGCACGCTGGCGGTGCCGTTGTGCGCCGGGCCGAACGAGGAGTCGGGCGTCCCCTGGGGGTTGAGAGGCGCGCGACCGCGAAGCTGTTCGTGAAGGGGATCGTCCCGCCGGTCACGATGATCTTCCCGTCCGGCGCGAGGGCGATCCCGCTCCCGACCTCGATCGACTGGCTCCCCGGGGCCGGCGGGAAGCTGATGCGCGACCACCCGCCCCCCTCGGCGTCGAGCGCACCGGCTGCGGTCAGCCGTACGGCGGCGATGTCCGCCCCGGCGGCCGGCGGGACCGAGGGCACGGTCCCGACCGCCAGGATGCGGCCGTCGGGCTGTAGGGCGACCGAGCTGTAGGGGAGGCCGTACGCGGTCTCGAGCTCGCTAAAGGTGCCGCCCCTGCCGAAGGTCGGGTCGAACCCGCCGCCCGGATTCGCGAGGCGGGCGACGAACCCGTTGCCGGCGTAGGTGGAGCCGGCGGCCAGGATCCGTCCGTCCGGCTGCACGGCGACGTCCTGGACGGTGTCGTAGGGGCTGTAGTTGAGGCGGGACCAGCCGGAGGGACTCGCGTAGGTCGTGTCGATGGCGCCCTGGGGCGTCAGGCGCGCGACGATGCCGTCGGTCCCGTCGGGGTTCCCGTCGGGGTTCTGCCTGTACCCGCCCACGACGATGCGGCCGTCGGGAGCGAGGGCGAGCGCCGTGGCGGCCTCCTCGGCGGAGCCAAGGTCGACCACGGCCCGGCCGCCGGCGCCGAAGCTGGCGTCGAGGTCCCCGGCCGCCGGGAGCGCCGGGCCGGCGGTTGCGAGCCAGAGGCCGAGCGCGGCGCCGAGCAGGAGCAACGGGGGGCGCCGCCAGGTCGGCAGCAGGGAGCGTCTGGTCAGGATCCGCATCGCGCGTCCTCTCGAGGTCATCCGGCGGCTCATCGCCCGATCCTGCCCGGGGTGCCGCGGCGCCGCGAGATGCCCAAGGGATGAACCGGCTCATCCCGGCGGGCCCGGTCGCCGCCGGGCCGACGGGGACCGCGCCGGATGCCGATCGCCGCGCCGGGGGAGACCTCGAGCGCGAACCGCGCCCCTCGGCACCGACAGGTCCGCCGGGATCAGCGGGGCGGCCGCGGGATCTCGGCCAGCCCTACTGGACCCGGACGTTGCGGCCGGCGCCGCCGGTGAGGACGTTGACCCCGGCGCCGCCCGTCAGGCGGTCCGCGCCGGCGCCGCCGGCCAGGCGGTCGCGCCCGGCGCCGCCGCGGAGGACGTCGGCGCCCCCTTCGCCGAGCAGCCGGTCCGCGCCGGCGCCGCCCCTGAGCGCGTCGGCGCCGCCGCCGCCGCAGACCAGGTCGTCGCCGCCGCGGGCCTCGATCACGTCGTTGCCGCCCAGGCCCACGATCACGTCGGCCTTGGCCGTGCCCCTGAGCCGGTCGCGGCCGTTGCTGCCGATCACCGTCGCCGCCCGGCCGGCGCAGCGCGCCGCCGCCCCGGAGACGCCGGCGCCGGCACCCGGGCCGCCGGCGCCGGATCCGGGCAGCGCGTCGCCCTGGAGGCGCAGCACGACCAGGTCGGTGTTGGCGTCGGTGATCACCCCCACCACGATCCGGCCGTCGGGCTGGAGGGCGAGGCCGGTCGCGCCCTCGGTGCCGCCCAGATCCACCGTCGCCCGCCCGTCGCCGCTGAAGGTGGTGTCCGGCAGCCCGTTGGGCTGAAGGCGCATCACGAGGACGTCGTCCGTCCCGCCGGGAGTGCGTGTGAACCCGGCGACGACGATCTTGCCGTTGGGCAGCAGCGCGGCCGAGGTGAGACCGCCGGGGACGGCCAGGGGCTGAAAGCCCGGGTCGGGGCTGCCCGTTGACCCCAGGCGCGTCACGAGGCCGGCGTTCACGCCGCCGATCGTGCCGGGGCCGGCGAGGACGATCGCCCCGTCGGGCTGGACCGCGACCGCGGGCCCCCTGGCAGCGTCCCTGCCGGGGACGCTGGCGATGCCGTTCAGGCCGAACGAGAAGTCGAGCGTCCCCTGGGGGTTGAGCAGGCGCGCGACCGCGAAGCCGTCCGTGAAGGGGGCGCTCGTCGCGCCGGTCACTACGATCTTCCCGTCCGGCGCGAGGGCGATCCCGCTCCCGACATCGAACGACCGGCGCCCCGGCTGCGGCGGGATGCTGATGCGCGACCACCCTTTGTCCTCGGTGCCGCTTTTGTCAAACGCACCAGCAGCGGTCAGCCGTACGGCGGCGATGTCCGTCTCGGCGGCCGGCGGGGCCGAGGGCACGGTCCCGACCGCCAGGATGCGGCCGTCGGGCTGTAGGGCGACCGAGTTGTAGCCGATGTTGGCCACGGTGGGGAGCTCGCTAAAGGTGCCGCCCGCGTCGACGAAGGTCGGGTCGAACGCGCCGCCCGGATTCGCGAGGCGGGCGACGAACCCGTTGCCGGCGTACGTGGAGCCGGCGGCCAGGATCCGTCCGTCCGGCTGCACGGCGACGTCCTTGACGACGTCGGTGGGGCTGTAGTCGAGGCGGGACCAGCCGTTGTCGGGCGCGTAGGTTTTGTCGATGGCGCCCTGGGGCGTCAGGCGCGCAACGATCCCGTCGCTCCCGGGGGTCCCGGCGGGGTTCCGCCTGTACCCGCCCACGACGATGCGGCCGTCGGGAGCGAGGGCGAGCGCCGTGGCGGCCTCCTCGGCGCCGAGGTCGACCACGGCCCGGCCGCCGGCGCCGAAGCTGGCGTCGAGGTCCCCGGCCGCCGGGAGCGCCGTGCCCGCCGTCGCGAGCCAGAGGCCGAGCGCAGCGCCGAGGAGCAGGAACGGGGGGCGCCGCCAGGTCGGCAGCAGGGAGCGTCTGGTCAGGATCCGCATCGCGCGTCCTCTCGAGGTCAGCCGGCGGCTCATCGCCCGATCCTGCCCGGGGTGCCGCGGCGGCGCGAGATGCCCAAGGGATGAACCGGCTCATCCCGGCGGGCCCCCGTTGCCGCCGGGCGGACGGGGACGGGCCGCGCTAGACCGTATGGAGCGCCGGGCTCGTGCCGGCGCCCCGCTCATGCGTGATCGTGGGTTGCCGCCGGGATCTGGCCCGGCGGTAGAGCCACAGTCATGGGAGGCGCCGGCATGGGCAACGGTACTTTCGTCGGTCTCGACGTGCACGCCAGGAGCGTGGTCGCCGGGCTGATCGACGAGGCGAGCGGCGAGGTGGCGGTGCGCCGGGCGCCGCACCGCACCGACGAGCTGGTGGGCTGGCTCGGCCGATCTGGCCGGCCCGGTGCGGGTCGCCTACGAGGCCGGCCCGACCGGCTTTGGCCTGGCGCGCGCGTGCGGGGATGCGGGGATCGCCTGCCTGGTGGCCGCCCCGAGCCTGATCCGGCGCTCCTCGGCCGAGCGCGGTCGAAAGCGCGATGCCGCCGACGCCGAGCTGCTTGGCGCGCGCGCTGCGGGCGGGCGAGCTCACGCCCGTGCGGGTGCCCGATCCGGCAGACGAGGCCGCCCGCGACCTGGTGCGCGCCCGCGAGGACGCCCGCGCCGATCTCATGCGGGCCCGCCATCGCCTCTCCAAGCTCCTGCTGCGCCACGGGCTGCTCTATGAGTCCGGGCGCGCCTGGACCGGCGTCGCACGACGCCTGGCTGCGGGCCCAGCGCCTTGAGCACCACGGCGCCCGGGCCGCCTTCGAGGACTACTACGGAGCCACCCTGGCCGCCGGCCTTCGCCGCGACGGGCTCGATCGTCAGATCGAGGAGCTCGCCGCCGATCCGCGCTTTGCGCCGGTGGTCGGGCGCCTGGCGTGCCTGCGCGGGGTCGGGACGCTGACCGCCTTCGCCCTGGCGGTCGAGATCGGCGACTGGCATCGGCTTTCGGGCGCCAGCATCGGGGCCTACCTGGGCCTGGTGCCGACCGAGGCCCAGTCGGGGGCCCGCCACCGCCGCGGCCCGATCACCAAGGCCGGCAACTCGCCACGCCCGCCGGCTGCTGGTCGAGGCGGCCTGGCACCACCGGCGCCCGCTGCGCGCCAGCGCCGCGATCGAGCGCCGGCGGGCCGGCCAGCGCCCCGAGGTGGCCGCCCGCGCCGAGCGGGCGGGCCAGCGCCTTCACCGGCGTTGGAGGCACCTTGAGGGCCGGCGCGGCCTGCGCTCCACGGTGGTGGCGACGGCCGTCGCGCGCGAGCTGGCGGGCTGGTGCTGGAGCCTGGCCGTGATGGAGTAGCCGACCGGCGAGCATCCTGGGCGAGGAGAGCGCGCCGGTCGGCCGGCCAAGGACGCCGCGAGGGGCGATGCGCGACCCAGCTATGAGCAGCCCTCACCTGGGCCACGCTCGATCCTAGAGAGCGCCCCGCCCCCGCCGGACACCCGGTCATGCGGTACCCAACCCGCGCATATCAGCCTGACCGCGACCGTCGAGCGCCACCCCGGCGCGCTCTCCTGGCCCATGAGAAAGGCCCGCTCACGCGGGCCTTCTCGCCGTGCCTCTTGACAGGAGATCACTCCATATCAGCTGTCCTACCCACGGACGTTGTGAACGCGGCTGATCGGCGGCACCTGCTACTTCTGCCAGGCCGGCGACTTCTCGCAGTGCGCCGGCTTCGAGGACCAGTGGGGCATCATCGGCGGCTGGCGCCTCGGCAACTCCATGGACGGCGTCCAGGCCGAGTACTTCCGGGTTCCCTACGCGCAGGCCAACCTCGCCAAGATCCCCGAGGGCCTCTCCGACGAGGAGGTCCTTTTCGTCACCGACATCGCCACCACCGGCATCTCGGCGGTCGAGACCGCCGATGTCCAGCTCGGCGACTCGGTGGTCGTGTTCGCCCAGGGGCCGATCGGGCTCTGCGCCACGGCCGGCGCACGCCTGCGCGGCGCGGGGCTCGTGATCGCCGTGGACGCGAACCCGACGCGCCTCGAGATGGCCCGCACCATGGGCGCCGACATCGTCGTCGACTGCGAGGCGCCTCCTGACCGTCGAGGAAACGATGGATGCCCTGCGCACGGCCGAGCAGGTCCAGTACCGAGCACCCGGCACCTAGCTCAGGGAGTCCGCGGTTGGAGACCTCGCGCCGCCCGAGGCGCATGGTCGCCGCCCGCTGAGCGCCGGGCGCTCGCCCTTGTCCACGGCGGGCGAGTCGGCATCCACCCGTCGGGTCGCCACGCCCGGGGGGACGGGGGATGCCCTCTGCGCAGCCCCACGCGGTCAGATGCCGAGGATGCGACGCTTCTTGGCCCTGAACTCCTCGTCGGTGATGACGCCCGCGTCCCGAAGCCTGGCGAGACCGCGGAGTTCGGCCCCCGTGGGATCCCGTTGCGGCGGCCCGAACGTGCCGTCCTGCGCCGCCCCTTGCCGACGCTGGCGATCCCGCAGGCGCTTGCTCAGCAGCGCCTCGGTCCCGGCATCGATCGCCGTCCGGCGCATCTCCCTCATGAGCAGTGCCATGGAGCCAACTCTCTCATGCCGCGCCGTCCGCCAGGGAGCACGCGCGGCAGGATTCGAACCTGACGCCTCTGCCCTCCGGAGCGGCGCCGGGAGAGGCGACGGAGGTGGTGAGCGGCGAACGCGCGCGGGCTACCGCCGCGCCGCGAGGGCGCTCGCGGCCGACCTCCGCCTCGCCAGGCCGCCGCTCATCCGGGGGCGAATGTCTGACTTCTCGAGTTGTTGGTCTCGCTGGACTCGTCCACGCCGTTCGTCGAGTCGGCGGTCACCGTGGCCGTCACCTCGTACACGTTGGGATCGCAGTTGATGCCCGGGAACACGATGGACTCCAGCTGGCTCTGCCCGGGAGCCAGCGGCACGGCCGCGATCGTGCTCGTCAGAGTCACCTGGCCCGGTGAGGCCAGCTGGACCGAGGTGGTCGATGCGCCGGCGGCGACCGTCCCCTCGTTACCGCGCTGGTAGTTCACGGTGCACCCGAGGGGCTCTTCCCGATAGTCCAGCGACACGACGAGGGGCACGACCAGATCCGGCTTGGGGATGGGGGCGGGCGTCGGGTTCGGCAGAGGGGGCACCCCTGGCGGGGCGCCCGCAGGTGGCACGCCGGGCGACGTGCCCGCAGGGGGCACCCCTGGCGGGGTGCCCGCAGGTGGCACGCCGGGCGACGGGATCTGCGTGTCGGGCCCGCCGGGCTGAGGCGCCACGTCCAGCGGCTGCCCGGTCGCCTGGAGCACGTCGAGCCGGCCCGCGGCGGCCCCGGTGCCTGCCCGGTTCATCATCTGCGCGCCCTCGCGGTTGCCGGCGCGCCCGAGTCGCTCGGCGATCGACCGCAGGGCGGCGGAAGAGATCTGCCGGACCTGCCTCATGTACTCGCGCTGGCGGGCCGCGAGCAGGTCGACCTGTCGCTTGTCCGACAGGCGCGCGATGCGCGCTTGCTCGGCACGGTTGGCGAGGTAGGCGAACGTCGAGCGCAGCGCCCGCGCCTGCTCGATCCGCGCGCGGAGGAGCTCCCGCTCCGCCGAGCCGTTGGTCCGTGACAGCTTCGACCTCGACCCCGTGATGAGCCTGGTGATGTCGGAGAGGAGCGCCCTCCCGGCTCCGAGCCGCGCCACGACCAATGCCGACACCGCGCTCGCCGGGCGCGGCGCCCTGCCGGTTGACTTGATGAGCTTGGGCGGCTGGCACCTGAGCGCGTTGCTGAAATCGGACATCGAGTGGATTCGGCCCCGGTTCTGGGCGAGGACCTGCACCATCCGCCCGCGCGTCACCCCGCATGCGGACTGCAGGCGCTTGAGCTCGAACCCCACGTTGCGCTCGATGCTGAAGTCCTGCGAGTTGCCGCACGCGGTCTCCGGCACCTCGTCGGCCCAGTACTCGGCCCACCCCTCGTTGAAGGCGAACCCGTGGTTCGTCGAAGCGCACGACGTCGCGGAATGGGAGCGCAGATACCAGAAGCGGGCGCTGTCGTAGGTGAAGTGCGCCTTGTCCCCGTCGAGCTGATGGCGGAACGAATGCGCGAACTCGTGCTGGGCGACGGAGCGCATCCTCGGCGTGGCGTCGTGCCGAGGTTGCGGATCGGCGCGTAGTTCCCGGGCCAGAACACGTCGGTGTACGGGGTGAACGGCCCGCCGGAGGTCGGCGCGTTGTCGAGCACCAGGACCTTCCCGGCCGGGCTCGACGTCCCCGTGTCCGCCCGGTAGCCGTCGGCGGCCGACTTGAACGCCGCCCACAGGCGGCACTCGGCCCCGGGGACCACCTGCGTCCCGTAGTCGGCCAGCGGACGGTTGTTCTGCGTCCTCAGCGTGTCGTGGTAGTGGTGCCAGGTGGTGGGGAAGTTCTTCACGCCCACGTCGTTGTTGACGAGCACCGCACGCACGCGCCAGTTCGTCTCACCGCCTCTGACCCGCCATTCCCACTCGCCGTTGGGCCCGGTGCGGCCCGCCGCCGCGACCGTCTGGTTGGGCCAGATCTCGGGCAGCAGGCGGGTCTTGGTGTGCATGAGCTCGACGCGCGTGTCTGCCAGCGGCTGGCCGTCGTTGCAGACGAAGCGGCCCCTGAGGGTCATGTTGACCGCCTCCGCGCTCACCGGGGCGATGGCGAGCGCGCCGAGCGCGGCGCCGAGCAGCAGGAACGGGGG
>CAWFXQ010000010.1:0-44290 GCA_963819845.1 Miltoncostaeaceae bacterium | reverse complement strand
TATGAGTCCCCTGCTCTGACCGGCTGAGCTACGCGCCCATCTGTGACCAGGAACCCCTTGGCGGAGGGGATCTCGGTCGCCCGCGCAGCACGGCTCTGTCGCTCGTGCTGTGGGTGAGACGGGAGGCTATACGTGAGGAAGGCCGCCTCCCCGCCGAGGGCCCCCACACGCCTCCTCAGAGACCCGGCAGCGACGAAGGAGACCCCGCGCCGAGGGCGACAGCGTACGAGAGGGTCCGGCGCGCGAACCCGACGACCATCGTGGGACCCCGGCTCACGCCGGCCGGCCCCCGGCGCGCCGGCTCCGACGCGCTGCCCGAGCCCCTCCCCCGGGCGGCGGTGGCGCTCGGCGAAGGGGGCTGGACAGCACGGCGTCTCTGTCTCACTGGTTCTGGGAGAGCCGTAACGAGGGCGCGAGATCAGCTCGCCGGGATCACCTCCCTCACACCCCCGCGTTCACTCTCTCGCCGACGCGCTCGGGGTGGCGAGCGGCGAACTCGTCAACGTTGTTGAAGTCGTCCGCTCCAGCCTCCGCGATCAGCTGAGCGATCGTGAAGTCTCCGGAGATCACCTTGCCCGTGTTCTGCTTGAGGACCGAGTTGAGGTCGTCCTTGAGCAATCCGACGAAGGTCGCCGCGACGATCGTGCCCCCGACCTTCCCCAAGCTTCCGCCTCCGGTACGGCTGTTCGCCTCGCCAAGCACGTAGAACCACAACGGCGCTCCTCCTCCGAACGTCGCGCTGATACCCAGCTGGCGGTTCGTCAGCGGCTTCAGACCAAGGCGACGGGCAACCTTCTGTCCCGTCGGCAGGCCATACCTCTTGCCCCTGATCAGATTCCGCTCCGCCAAGCTCGACGGGCCCCCGGTGATCGCCGACGGGAACGGAAGCTGGAACAGGTCGTCGGTCAGGAGCGGGTCGATGCGTCGATGCACATTCACCGGCGCGGGCTCGTCGGGGAACTGCAGGAAGTTGGGCCAGTAGACGACCTTGTCGGGCGGGACCGGGCGCCCCCCCGTCAGGTCGTTCGGCGTTCCGTCGAAGACCTGGGTGAACGGCACGTCCACACCCTCTTCCTCCTCGGCCAGCCGGTAGGCCGTCCGCACCATGCTGTGACCGAACCGGTACGCCGCCACGGTGAACTCGACCGGGATGTCAACGTTCTCGTTCGGCTTGTACAGAGGCGTCCGATCCATCAGAGCCTGGTTCGTGACCGTCTCACCCGCCATCGCCGGCAGGAAGTCGGTCAGGACGGCCTTCTGGTATCGCACGAGCACCTGATGATGAGCCTCTTCGAAGGACAGGCCCTTGTCGACGAAGCTGTTGTGCAACCGGAGGAAAACCATGTGGAGCTGAGAGACGATGGCGTTCTCGTCGTTACGCGCGTCGGCGATGATCGCTGTTCCGTCCGGACGACGCGGAACATCTCTCCCATCCGGCGACAGTCGGAAGCGACTTCCGTCGTAGAGCGCCGGGCTCTTCGCGGGGCCTCCTCCGTACACCGAGTCGAGATCGAAGTACGGCGATCGGCTGTTGACAAGCGTCGAGATGTCGGTCTTGACGCTCGGAAGCGGCGTGAGATCCAGTGTCAGGTCGTGGTCGATGAACTGGCCGAAGAACGTGTAGCCCGCGCCGAGGGCGGTCGGGGTGTTGAACGCCACCGTCTCTTTCATCGACGGCGCGAGCTCGCGGGCCAACAGGATGTCGGGTGGTGAGAAGGGCTTCAGGCGAAACATCCGGGTGAAGCCCGGCTTGTCTGCCGGCGCACCCTGTGCGACTGCCACGCCGGGCACGGCCGCCGCCACCGAGGCGGCCGCGCAAAGCGCGATCACTTGTCTCGTCATTCTGAGACTCCGTCTCATCGTTCTGAGACTCCTTCCGTCCTCTCGCTCTGGAGGAAAACGATCCGTGCTCCTCGATCAGAGGCGAAGATCCGCTGAGACCGTGGGGGGTTCCTTACGCCACCCCCCGGGAGTTCATATCGGAGTGACGTCGCGCGGCCCGGCCCACCTCGCGCATGAGGTGCTCATCGCGCCACTGCGCGACCGGTGACGCCGACGCTACGGCGCTCGGGGTGCACGCTCTCGATCCGGACCCCCGCAGCCGAGGCGCGCTCGAAGCTGCCGGTTTCGAGGGGGACGCGAACAATGCCGGGACCGGCCTCGCGATCTCGCCCGAGCGCTCGGTCACGGACGCTCGGGAGCGTCTCGCGGTGGGCACCGTCGCACCTTACGGGCGGGGGCGGCCGGACGATAGGCCCACGCTCCGCCGCGCCCCTGTGTTTACGGCAACCAAACGGACCTCTAACACGGGGCCAAGGGGCACTGGCCCGAGCCAGCTCGTCCACGATGGATAGGTCGCGTTCGGCGCGGCCCAACGCGTCGGGTAGGGTCGCAAC
Source organism: Miltoncostaeaceae bacterium (assembly GCA_963819845.1). Lineage (GTDB taxonomy): Bacteria > Actinomycetota > Thermoleophilia > Miltoncostaeales > Miltoncostaeaceae > DATAGF01. The sequence continues at coordinate 41,894 of CAWFXQ010000010.1, read as the reverse complement.
GAAGAGTTACCGTCGAGCGATGTGACCGGACCCCCCGGCCGGCGCGTCCGGTGCTTGGAGGTTCGCGGTGGAGATCGGTCTTTCGATCCTCGGCCTGGTGGTGGCGATCGTCTTCGCCTACCTGTGCCACAAGATCGCCGTCGGCAAGGGGCGCGGGCCCATCCTGTGGGCCGTGCTGGGGTTCCTCATCCCCATCATCGCCCTCATCATCATCCTGCTGCTCCCCCCAAAGACCCCGGAGGGGGCCGCCCCCTCGCAGGCCTAGAGCGAGGGCTGGGGGTGCCCGAGGGGCGGCGCCGGGTCGGCCTCCGCCTCGGCGGCGGCCTCGGGCGCGGCGCTGCGGGCGGCCTCGGGCTGCTCGAGGGCGACGGCCAGCGCCGCGCAGGCGACCTCGAGCTCCTCGCGCTCTGGCTTGGCGGTCGTGAGTCGCTGGGCCCACATGCCCGGAGATGAGAGGAACCCGAAGGGGCCGCCGTAGAGCTTGGCGGCCTGGCGCTGCAGCTCGAAGGCGATGGCGGTGACGACCGGCGCCAAGATGATGCGGGTCGCGATCAGGGCGAGGTAGGTGAAGACGCCGGTGATCGCCAGCACGGCGCCGTAGACGGCGATCGATACGACCGCCGAGACCACCAGGAACGAGGTCCCGCAGCGGGGGTGGAAGCGGCTGAAGCCCGCCGCGGCGGCGGCCGTGAGGGGGGCGCCGGCCTCGTGGGCGGCGATCGCCTGGTGCTCGGCGCCGTGGTACCTGAGGATCTTGTGGAACGGGGGCAGGAGGCTGAGGGCCCAGAGCATCCCGAGCAGCAGGGCCAGGCGGATGGCCGCGTCGGCGACGATGAACGCCGCCCCCGTGAGGCCGGCCTCCTTGGCGATCACCACGGGGCCGATGCGGAAGAGGGCGATCTGGAGGCCGGCGCCCAGCAGGGCTCCGGCGCCCACCGCCACCTTGGCCCAGGTGCCCATCCCCTCTTCCTCGGCCTCGATGGCGTCCTCGACCGAGCCGGTGCGGGCGGCGGCCTTGGACGGCTCCTCCCAGCGCAGCCGCTCGCCGATGGCCATCGACTTCTGACCGGTGCGCAGCGCGGTGTGGATCGCCACGACCCCGCGCATGAGCGGCCACCGGGCCCAGCGCCCGGCCGGGGCCTCGAGGTCAAAGCCCTCGGTCACGACGGCGCCGTCCTCGTCGCGCCGCACCGCGACCCCGACCCTGGTGCGGGTCCGCATCATGACCCCGCCGGGGAGGGCGCTGCCGCCGACCTTGCCGGCCGCGTCGTGGCGTGGGGATGGGTCGCGCACGACCCCGGAGTTTAGGACACGCGGTGGCGGGCCCCTATGCCCCGGGGCTGGAGCCCCCGGGCACGAGGGCGACCGCCAGCTCGGTGAGCTGCGCGTCGCCCATCCCGGCCACCTTCAGGGCCTCCTTGGCGAGGCGGCTCCCGTCGCGCGCGGCGTCGGCCATCCCGAGGCGCACGTCGATGCGGAAGGCGGCCGAGACCCGCCGGCGGCGCCCGTCCTGGCTCGTGCCCTCGAGGCCGTCGGCGCCGGGCATCGTCTCCAGCGCCGCCGACAGGCGCGCCGCGGCGTCGCGGCCGAGCGGCCTGCTGCCCACGGCGCTGAACTCCACCCGGTACTCGGCCACGCTCCCGACCTCCTTTGGGGCGGAGACTAGCCGCCGCCCCGGCGGGCCAGGTCCTGCCAGCCCCGGGCGGCCTCCTCGTCGGCGGCCGCGTCGAGGCGGTCGAGCTCCTCGACCCGCCGCGCCGGCGCCACCTCCGCGTCGACGACCCAGGTCCAGAGCCGCCCCCCGACCCGCCGCACCAGGCCGATGCGGTGGTCGGGCGAGGGCTCGCCCATGGCCACGCGCAGGCCGGCCAGGACCGGGTGGGGGCCGAGGGCGAGCGTGAGCCGCCCGGAGGCGTCGAGCAGGTGGGGGCCGGCGCCGTCGGAGAGCACCACCGGCAGCGCGACCTCGACCAACGCACGGTCCCAGCCGCCCGGGTCGAGGCGCTCCAGCTCGGGCATGACCGATCGCGCCTCGGTCGGCGCGATTCCCGGAAAGCGCGTCCGCCCGTCGGGGAACTCCAGGGCCCAGCGGCGGGTGGGATCGCCGGCGCCGGCCGGCGCGGAGGGCGCATCGCGGAGCGCGATCACGCGACCAGGATAGGCCGCCGGCGGCTAGCCTCGGCCCCTCATGCTGGCCATGGAGCTGCGACGACCGGGCCCGGCCGCGGACGGGCCGCTCGAGGCGGTCGACCGCCCGGACCCCGAGCCCGGCGAGGGCGAGATCGTCATCGCGGTGGCCGCGTGCGCCGTCTGCCGCACCGACCTGCAGCTGTGCGAGGGCGACCTCGCCGCGCGGCGGCTGCCGATCGTCCCCGGGCACCAGGCCGTCGGGCGGGTGGCCGCCGTCGGCCGGGGCGCGCGCGGCTGGCGCGAGGGGGACCGGGCAGGCGCCTACTGGCTGGCGGGCGCCGACGGCGTCTGCCGCCACTGCCGGGCCGGCCGCGAGAACCTGTGCGAGCGGGCCGAGTTCACGGGCTGGGACCGGGACGGCGGCTTCGCCGAGCGGATGGTGGTGCGGGCCGACTACGCGGCGGCGCTGCCGGACGGCCCGGCCGACCGGGACCTGGCGCCGCTGCTGTGCGGGGGCGTCATCGGCCACCGCGCGCTGCGGTTGAGCGGCGTCGGCGCCGGCGATCGCCTGGGCCTCTACGGCTTCGGCGCGTCGGCCCTCTGCACGATCCAGGTCGCGGTGCACATGGGATGCGAGGTCCACGTCGCCACCCGCTCGGAGGTCGAGCGCGAGAGCGCCCGGCGTCTCGGGGCGGCGTGGGCCGGCGCCTACGACGAGCGGCCGCCGGAGCCGCTCGACGCCGCCATCACCTTCGCCCCGGCCGGCGACGTCGTCGTGGCGGCGCTGGAGGCGGTCAACCGGGGCGGCACCGTGGTGGTGAACGCGATCCACCTCGACCGCCTGCCCCAGATGCCCTACGAGCTGCTCTGGTGGGAGCGCACGCTGCGCAGCGTGGCCAACGTCACGCGCGCCGACGCGGCCGAGTTCCTCGCGCTGGCCGCCGAGATCCCGGTGCGGACGACGGTCGAGGCCCATCCCCTGGAGGACGCCAACCTCGCCCTGCGGCGGCTGGCGGACGGCGAGGTGCGGGGCGCGGCCGTCCTGACCGCGCCCGGCTGACCCCGCGGGGGCGCTACAGCCCGCCGGACGCCTTCTTGATCGCCTCGCCGATCGCCTTCTTCAGGCCGTCGCCGACCGAGGGCGCCCAGCCCTTGGCCGCCACGGCGACGGCGGCGATCAGCAGCGTGACCATCACCACCACCCCGACGTACTCCACCGTGCCCTGCCCGCGGCGGTCGGTCCGCGCCCTCTCGAGCGCCGCGATCGCCGCCGCGTGCAGCCATGCCGCCATCACGTGTCCCATCGTGCCTCTCCCTCCGTGTCGTGTGTCGTCCGGCCCGGTCGCCTCACGGCGAGCGCGGGCTCGGCCCGCGCGAGGCCCGGCGCATCAGCGCGTCCTGGCCCGCCTCGAGGGCGATGTCGGCGCCCGTGCCGCAGGCGTCGCGGACCACGGTGAGCGCCGCCTCCCGGCGCGGCATCGCGCGCAGCCGCTCGACGTAGGCCCGCAGGTCGCCGTCGGCCGACGCGCGGGCCGACCCGAGCCCCGCGGCCGGGTCCGAGAGGAAGTCCTCCGCGCGCTCGGCCAGCCGCAGCCCGAACGCCAGCGAGCAGTCGCGGTTCATCTCGAGGCCGAAGACGATCGCGCTCCGGCCTCCCCGGGCGGCCGCCCGCAGGGCGCGGCCGATGGGCTCGTCGTCGCGCCCGCGCGGCATCTCGAAGGCCGGCCCGGGCAGCGGATAGCGGTAGTCGAACGGCGCGGGGTCCCGGATGAGCGGGGCCGAGACGGCGTCGATGAACGCCGGCGGCCGCTCCGGCGGGCGCACCTCCCGCACCAGCCACGCCGATGCCGCCGCCAGCAGCAGCGCCACCATGGCGGCGACGCCGACGGTCTCGACCGCCGCCTGACCGCGCTGAGCGACCCGGGACATGGCGGCGAGGCTAGGCGCGGCCCCGCCACGCATCCGCACCGGGTCGTGTCGACGGGCGCACGGGCCCGTGCCGGATTCCGTGCGCCGCCACCGCGACCGTGGCCGCGGTTAGTATCCGGGCGCCCACCTGGCGAGCTCGTCCCGAGGAGGCGCAGATGACGGTCCTGGACACCCTGGCCAAGCAGGCGAACCGGCTCGCCTCCGATGTCCAGACGTCGCTCAAGCGCGCCCGGGTCGAGGGCGAGCGCCGGCTGCTCCAGCGCCAGCACCGTGCCGCCCTCGAGGAGCTCGGCGAGCGCGCCTACGAGCAGGTGCGCGCGGGGCGGATCCCCGAGGACGCCCTCGGCCCCGAGATCGCCGCGGTCGAGTCGAAGCTGATGGAGATCGAGGCGAAGGTGGCCGAGGTCGATTCCCTCCGCGACGAGGAGGAGGAGCAGGCGCCGCCGGACGACCCGGCGCGCGACGCCTTCCCGATGGTCGACGAGGCCGGCGCCGAGGCTCGCGCCGAGCCCACGCCGGGTCCGGGCTGGGAGGCCGCCGAGCGCTTCTTCGCCAAGGGCGGATAGGCGGCCCGCGGGCCCGCCGGGACCGCTGTCACGCCTCTCCCCGCGAGTGTTGCGGGGGCTGGGGTCCGGTGTATGCTTGCGGCCCCGCCGGGAGGGCGTGGGAGCGTCCTTATGCACGTCTGAGGGGAGCCACCGGCGTGAGAGCCGAGTCCGATCTTCAAGGACACCACCGCCAGGAGGCCCCCGCGTGCCACCGCTGCGGCCTCCCGCTCCTGGCCGAGGCGCGCTTCTGCCCGTACTGCGAGCGCTGGCTCGACGAGGGGGGCCTGCCGCGCCTGCTCTCGCGGCGCCGCAGCGCCATCGACGGCGGGGCCCGCCGCATCGCCGGCGTGTCCGAGCGCCTTCTGCTGGTGATCGGCCTGGCGCTGTTCACGCTGGTCGCCGCGGCGAGCATCATCGCCGCAGTAGCCACCTAGGCGGCCGCCCGACACGAGGCGGCGGCGCGCGGGCGAGGGACGGCCCGCTGCGGTCCAACCTGCGACGGAGGTCGATCCGACCGATGCCGAGCGTTCACGAGCACGAGACATTCCAGGTCGGTGACGAGGTCACCGGCTCCTTCCGCTGCGTCGCGTGCGACCTCCTGGTGACGTCGCCCAAGGAGAACGACGGCATCCTGGTGCTGCCGCTGTGCCCGCTCTGCGGCGCCGAGGACTGGCGCCGGGTGGCGGCCTAACGGACCAGGGAGGCGTGGCGGGCGAGGAAGGCGGCCTCGGCCCGCAGGAGCGCCACCTGGACGGCGCGCACCGGCGCCGGCAGCCGCCCCCGGACCGCGAGCCACGCCGCCCCGGCCAGCCAGACGGGCAGGAGGGCGGCCCCTGCGGCGAACAGCGCGATCGCCCAGGGCAGGCCCGTGAGCAGGCGCAGCATCGCCGTCGCGGTCGACGGCCGGCCCGAGGTCGCGAGCGCCAGCCGCAGCGGCGGATCGTCGCCGAGGGGCGGCCGCGCGACCACCAGCATCCCGTAGGCGCGCAGCCACAGCAGCCACTCCAGGGCCGCGGCGACGCGCGGGCCGTCCTCGCCGAGGTAGGCGGCCGGCCGGCGGCCGGTCAGGTGGAGGCCCGCCACGGGCGGGATCACGAGGTAGGCCGTCGGCAGAACCCAGCCGCCGAAGGGTCCCACGAGGCCGAGCGGGAGGAGCGCCAGGGCCCGCAGCGGCCCGCCGCGCGGGGGCGGCGAGTCGTCGACGGTCAGCGCGGCCGGCATCGGACCGGCAGGTTACGCCGCGGCGTGTGCATGCCCTCGCCGAGCGATCGACATCGAGGCGCTGGCGCGCCTCGAGGGCCGGCTCAGCCGGCGGCCGCGTCCAGCGACGCGATGAGCTCCTCGACCGGGATGGCCGGAAGGGTCTCGAAGCTCGCGCTGCCGCGCGAGGCCAGCTCCACGGCGAGGCGCGAGATGGTGCGCTCGTCGGGCGCCTCGACGACGCTCAGGAAGTCGTAGGCCCCCAGCAGGAACCACTGGCGCACCACCCGGCCGCCGAGGGCCTCGATCTCGCGGTTGACCTCGAGCAGCCGCTCGGGGGTCGCCTCCAGCGTCTGCAGGCCCTGCGGGCTCAGCGTCGAGAGCAGCAGGAAGGTCCGCACGGGGCGAGTCTACCCCCGACCCGCCGCAGCGGCCGCGACCAGCTCGGGGTGCAGCAGGGGGACGAGCGCCTCGACGCCGTCCACCAGCCGCGGCCCCGGCCGGCTGAAGTGGGCGCCGCCGTCAAGCGCGGCCACGCGGCCCTCGCGCACGGCCCGCATCGCGCCGTACCGCTCGTGGAAGCCCTCCGGGCCGAGGGCGGCGAGGGTCTCCGCCGGGCCCCACCCGCAGGGCATCAGCAGCAGCACGTCGGGGTCGGCGGCGATGACCTCCTCCGGCCGGGCCGCGACCGAGGGGCGGCCGGGCCTCCCGAGCGGGTCGTGCCCCCCGGCCAGCTCCACCTGCTCGGGCACCCAGTGGCCGGCGACGTAGGGCGGGTCGAGCCACTCCAGGCAGACGGCGCGGGCCGGCGGCCGCCCGGCCGTGAGCTCCCGCGCCCGCACGAGGCGCTCCCGCAGGCCGGCGACGGCGCGCCCGGCCGCGCCGGGGGCGCCGACCGCCTCCCCCACCCGCAGGACGCAGTCCAGGACCCCGTCGAGTGTCTCGGGCTCCAGGGAGAGCACCTCGGGGCGGCTCGGGATGCGCCGCGCGGCCTCCTCGACCTCGTCGCGCTCGACCGCGCACACCCCGCAGAGGGCCTGGGTGATGATCAGGTCGGGCCGCGCGCGGGCCAGCGCCTCCGCGTCGAGGCGGTAGAGCCCTCCCCCGCCGGCCATCGCCTCGCCCACCGCGCGGTCGATCTCGGCCGAGCTCATGGCGCTCCGGTCGACGCGGTCGGCCGTGACGGCCGGCACGCCGGCCACCTCCGGCGGCCAGTCACACTCGTGGGTGCGGCCCACCAGCAGCCCGGCGCGCCCGACCACGGCGACCATCTCGGTGGCGCTCGGCAGGAGCGACACCACGCGGGGGCTAGACTCCGCCACGGCCGGCCCCCGTCCCGAGGTGAGCATGCAGCGCGACACCGACTCCACGCCCAATGAGCTCCAGAAGGCCCTCTTCGAGTACGACGCCACCGAGCTCGAGAAGGCGCTCATCGAGTGGACCAAGGAGAACTGGCCGATGGCGGCGCGGGCGATGGTCTACAACCGCTCCGAGGCCGACAAGACCGTCGAGGGCGTGAAGGGGATCCGCAGCGACGACGCGCGCCTGGCCCTCGAGGTCGCCGCCCGGGTCGCCATCTCGGAGCGCGAGCTGATGTGCCGCGCGGTCGCCCACGTCCTGCCCCGCTGGCTCGAGGAGACCTACGGCCTGACCCCGAGGAGCTCGGCCTAGGCCGGCTTGGGCTCGACGGGGTAGCCACCCTCCCGCCACGCGTTCCAGCCTCCCACCAGGACGCCGACGCGGGAGCGCCCACTGTCGAAGGCCCAGAGGGCGATCTTGAGGCTGGTCGCCTCCCCGGGGCGGTCGTCGTAGAAGACCAGCTCCGAGCCGTCCGGCAGGGCGCCGACCTCGCGCTCGAACTCCATCGGGTCGACCCTCACCGCGCCCTTGACCTGCTCGTCGGACTCGCGGTAGCCGAGGTCGCGCACGTCCACGGGCTGCACGGCGTCGCCCATGCGGAACGCCGCCGCCAGGTCCACCGGCTGCCATCGCGAGACGTCATCCCAGGCCATCCATCCTCCCTGCCGCCGCGGGTCGATCCAACGCTACCAGCCGCTCGGCCTCGGCCAGCGAGGCCGCCCCGGCCAGCCGGAGCACCTGCCGGGCGTAGGCCTCGGTGAGCGGCGTGGACACCCCCGCGTCGACCGCGGCGCGGAGGTACGCGACCCCGTTGCGCTCGCTGCGGCGGGCGCTGTCGACCGCGCGCCGCGCCAGGGAGTCGGGGGCCATGTCCGGCTCCGGCAGGTTGCGCGGCAGGCTCGCGCACAGCACCACCCGGTCGCCGGGCATCTCCACCTGGACGATCCCGCGGGCGCCGTCGATGCCCTCGCGCTCGGCAAGGAGCTCGACGGCCGTCCCCAGGTCAACGCGATCGGCCAGGAGCAGCAGTGCGCCCTGCACGGGGCCGCCGCGGGGGTGCGGCACCAGCACGGGTCCGCCGCCCCAGCGCCGGGACGCGCGCCCGTACTCCACCGGGAAGGGCGTGAGGCAGGGCTCGGAGCCCACCACCACCGAGGCCAGGCCCGGGCCCGGGCGGTAGAGCAGGGATCCGTAGGCCAGGATCGCCAGCCGGCCCTGGGGCACGGGCGAGGACGCCATCGCCGGTGCTAGCCGACCAGCTCCAGCACCGACGCCGCGTGGCCCTGGGGCTTCACCCGGTAGAGGGCCTGCCGCAGCACGGCGTCGGGGCCGATGACGAACGTGCTGCGCTCCACGCCCATGTACGTCCTGCCGTACTTGGACTTCTCGACCCATACGCCGTAGGCCTCGGCCGCGGCGTGGTCGGGATCGCTCAGGAGCGTGAACGGGAGACCGTGCTTGTCGCGGAAGCTGACGTGGCTCCTCACCGGATCGGGGCTCACCCCGATCACCCGCGCCCCCGCCGCGTCGTAGTCGGCCTGCAGGTCGCGGAACTCGCAGGCCTCGGCCGTGCAGCCGCTGGTGTCGTCCTTGGGGTAGAAGTAGAGGACCACGGTGCCGCCCGCCAGGTCGGCCAGGCTCACGGACGAGCCGTCGTCGGCCTCCAGCGAGAAGTCCGGGGCCCGCTGTCCCGCCTCCAGGCGCGCCATGCTCACCTCCGTCGGGTGTGGACCCCCGGAGCCTAGTCGGGGCTACCATCCGACCGTGGCCGATCCGCCGGCAGCGCCGCTCGTGCGGCGGGCGCGCGAGGACGACGCCCCGGCGATCGCCGCCGTGGTCGTGGAGGCCCTGTCGGACAAGTACGGGCCGGCGCTCGGGCGGGCCGCGGTGCCGGGCGTCGAGGGGCTGGTGCGGCGCGACATCCGCGAGGGCACCGGCTCCCGCTACTGGGTCGCGGAGGTCGAGGGGAGGGTCGCCGGCGGGGTCCACCTGGTGCTGGCGGACGAGCGCAGCGCCGGCGCGGTGCGGGCGCTGGCGGCGAGCGTGGGCTGGCTCCGGGCCGCGCGCGCCGTGGCGGTCTTCAGCCTGCTGGGCGGTGGCCGGATCGCCCGCGACGAGGGCTACATCGACGAGCTCGGCGTGGCCGAGTGGGCCCGTCGGCGCGGGGTTGCGAGCGCCCTGCTGTCGGCCTGCGAGCGGGAGGCGCGCCGGGTCGGCAAGCGGCGCCTCACGTTGTGGGTCACGACCGACAACCGCGCCGCCCGGCCGCTCTACGAGCGCTATGGCTTCCGCGAGGCGGCGCGGCGACGCTGGCTGCTCGGGCGCCTGGTGTTCGGCGCGCCCGGCGTCATCTTCATGGAGATGTCGCTCCCACCTCGCTGACCTCCTCTGGGGCGGGGGCCGCCGGCGGCGCCGGCGCGGCCGGCACCTCGAGGCGGGCGCGGCCGCCCGGGCCCGGCTCGAGCGTCAGGCGCCCGCCGAGCCGCTCGGCCAGTGCCCGCGCGACGCCCAGGCCCAGCCCCGCGCCCGGGAAGCCGCTGGCGCCGTCGCCTCGGCCGAACGGCTCCATCGCCGCCCCGAGCTCCTCGCCGGCGACGCCCGGCCCGGTGTCGGCGACCGACAGCTCCACGCCACCGCCGGGCAGCGCGCGGCCCGCGAGCGTGATGGTGCCGCCCCGGGGGGTGAAGGTGGCCGAGTTGGCGATCAGCTCGGACAGGATCTCGTGGACCAGCGCCGGGTCGGTGCGCATGGCCGGCAGGGTCGCCGGCAGGTCGGTCTCGAGGCGCAGGCCGCGGTCGCGCAGCTTCCCCTCGAAGGCCGCGGCGAGGCCGTAGGCCACGCCCGCCGCCCCGACCGCGCTCGCCCTGACGGAGCGGGCGCGCGGGTCGTTGTCGGTGCCGCGCAGGATCTGGCCCACGAGGCGCTCCATGCGGTCGCCCGCGGCCAGCACGCGCCGCACCGCCGGCGCCGACGCCGCCGGCACCTGGGCCAGCAGGTCCGACCCGATCGCCTGGACCTCGCTCACCGGCGCCTGCAGGTGGCGGGCCGCCGATCCGGTCAGCTGGCGCCGCAGCGCGGCCAGGCGGGCCTGCTCTGTGCGCTCGCCGACGGCCACGACCCGGCCGCCCGGCACGCCCCATGCATCGACCTCGAGGGCGCGCCCGTCGCCGAGCGTCAGCCTCCGCGACACGGGGCCGGGCGCCTCCAGGCCCGCGGCCACGGCCTCCTCGACGGCCGCGGCGTCGGCGGGGGCGGCGCCCCGCACCAGCCGCTCCAGCGCCTCGTTGCGCACCAGGCCGCCGGCCGGCGTGCGCGCCGCGGCCGGGTGGGCCAGCGGCCCGATGGCCGCCCCGAGCGCCTCGACCCGCGCCTCGGCCGCGTCCTGCAGCTCGGCCGCGCGCGACGCCAGCGCGCCGACCGCCCGAGAGAGGCGCCGGACCTCGCCGCGGCCCACCTCGGGGACAGGCGTGGGGCGCCCGGAGGCCGTCGCCTCGGCCGCGGCGGAGACCGCGCGAAGGCGCGCGGCCGACCGCGCGGCGAGCACACCCGCGACCGCGGCGCCCAGGGCCGCCAGGGCGGCGACGAGGGCCCCGAGCGGCCAGAGGCCGGACCCGAAGGCCCCGGCTCCGGACGGGAGGGGCCGGCGCACCTCGACCCGCGCACCCGAGGGCAGCTCGCGCGCGGCCTCCACGGCGCCGTCGCGCAGCGACCAGTCGCCGGCCCCGGCCGTCGCGAGCGCGGCCGGCCACGGGGCGGGGCCCGCCTCCCAGACCGACGCCGGGCCGCCGGCCTCGGCCTTGACCCGGCCCGCGGGGCCGAGCAGACGGGCCGGGACCCCCGCGCCCTCGAGCGCTCGGCGGGCGGCGGGCAGGTCGCCGGCCTCGACGCGGGTCGCGAGGGCGTCGGCCGTCCGGGCGAGGGGGTCGCCGGTGCGGGCGATCTCACTCCGCATCTCGAGCGCGACCGCCGCGGCGGCCACCAGGCCGAGGGCGCAGGCCAGGGCGAGGAAGGTCCCGAGGGTGGCGCGCCAGGCGCGGCGTGGGCGGGGCTCGGGCGGCATCGCAGGGCAGGGCTTCGCCTCGCGCGGGCGAAAGTCCTCCCGCGCCGACGGCCGCAACGCCGAACGTGAAATTGGCGGGGAGCGGCACATGAGAGAGACTGGGGGTGGATGAGCGACGACCGGGACTGGCCGACGACGCGCACCTCTCGGGCGGGGCGCGGCGAGCGGACCCTCACGGCCAGCGAAGCCGCGGCGCTGATCGGCGTCAGCGTGGCGACGGTCCGCGGGTGGGCCGACCAGGGCCGCCTGCCCTCGCACCGCACCGTCGGCGGGCACCGCCGCTTCGAGCTCGAGGAGCTGCGCGAGTGGCTCACCGACCGCGGGGCGCCCGCGCCCGAGCCGCGCCGCCTCCGCCGTCCGCCGCAGGACGTCCCCCCGGCCCCGCTGCTGGCGCGCGAGCTCAACCTCCGCACCGAGGCCGTCGTCGAACGCGTGCTCCAGGGCTACGACCCGGACGTCGAGACGCCGCTGCCCGCCCCCACCGCGCCGGCCATGCGCCGGCTCTCGGTGCGGTTCCTGCGCATCCTCACCGCGGGCCTGGAGAGCGGCCGCCCCGGCATCTCGATGGGCCGGGCTGAGCTGACCGGCCTGCGCGGCGGGCTACAGGGCCCGTCCGGGCTCGGCGTCCTGGCCGAGCACACCCGGGTGGCCATCGCCGTGGCGATGGAGGCCGAGGAGATCCGCCGCGACGGGGTCCCCATCGAGCCGGGGGCGCTCCCCGCCCTCTACGCGATCATCGACTACGCCCAGGCCGCCGTGGCGCGCGGCTTCGAGCAGGCGCTCGGGGATCCCCCGGCCTGACGCGCCGGCGCCGCGGGCAGTGCGTCACTCCGGGACCAGGGTCATGGCGTCGCGATGGCGAGGGCGGACGACGGAGAAATGACGCCGGTCGAGGGTCGCGAGTGTGTCAACGCCGAGGCGTTCACAGGCTGCGACGATCGACGCGTCAACGATGCCGAGGGACAGATCGCGATAGCGATCGAGCAGCTCGACGATTCGCGGCCAATCACCGCGGTCCACCGGCTCGATGAGCAACTCACCCTGCCGCACGGCCGCGGCGAACGCCCGCTCCGCCGACGATCCGATGCGATCGCCGAGGAAGTACGCCACCTCGGTGACCACGAGGGCGGGCACCACCAACGGGGGCGACGCCTCGGAGAGAAGCGCGACGCACCGCTCGTGATTGCGATCGTCAACCGCGGCCGCCGCGACGAGGGGTCCTGCGTCGACGACGAGCATCAGCCGCGGCGGCGGCGCATCGCCGCGCCGACGTGCTCGTCGACGCGCTCGGACCCGTCGGGCGACCCCGCCTCGCCGAGCGCGAAGAACGAGAGGGCGCGCCGGCGGGGCTCGGCGGACAGATGGTGTGTCACCGCCTCGCGGACGACCTGGGCGATCGGTACGCCGCGTCGCCGTGCCTCGACGCGCAGCCTGGCCTCGACGTCGTCCGGGAGCATGATGGTCGTACGCTTCATGATGCGAGCATATCGCATCACCCACGATCGGTCCTACCGTTCGCCCTCCAGCATGGCCGGCGCGGCCACCTCCTGGGAGGGCTCTCCGCCCGGCGCAGGGGCGGAGGCGCGGAGCAGGCTCGCGGCCAGGACGGCCGAGGCCAGGGAGAAGATCGCGCCGATGAGGAACGCCAGGCGATAGCCGCCGTTGAGCGCCGCCAGCTCGCCCTCGCCGGACGAGGTGAGCGAGTCGGTGCGGGCGGCGGCGACGCTGGCCAGGATGGCGAGGGCCAGCGCGCCGCCCATCATGAAGGCGGTGTTGACCACCCCGGAGGCGAGGCCGTACTCGCTCTCGTCACCTCGCTCATGGCCGACAGCAGCAGCGGGTTGAAGCCGATCCCGGCCCCGAGCCCGATCGCCACCGTGCCCGGGAGGACGTCGACGAGCAGCTCCCGTCGACCGGCACGCGGGCGAAGAGCAGCAGCCCGAGGGTCATCAGCGCCAGGCCCGCCACCAGGGGGACCTTGACGCCGAAGCGCATCACCAGCCGGTCGGAGAGCAGCGACGACCCGCCCCAGATCACCATCGACGGCAGGTAGGCGAGGCCGACCTCGAGCGGCGTGTAGCCCAGCACCTGCTGGAGGTAGAGGGCGGAGAAGAAGAACCACGCGAAGAGGCCGCCGGCCATCAGCACCCCGACCGCATTGGCCGTCGCGACGTTGCGGATGCGGAACAGGCCCAGCGGCATCAGCGGCGACGCGACCCGCGACTCGATGACGAGGAAGGCGACCAGCAGCGCGCCGGCGGCGCCGAGCAGCGCGAGCGTGCGGGCCGACGTCCAGCCGGCCTGGTTGCCGTCGACGATCGCGTAGACGGCCAGCACCAGCGCCCCGGTCATGGCCACGGCGCCCGCGACGTCGAACCCGCCCGGCCGCGACTCCGCGGGCCGAGGCAGGAGTCGCAGCGACAGGAGGTAGACGACGACCCCGACCGGGATGTTGACGAGGAAGATCCAGTGCCAGGAGAGCGCGTCGGTGAGGACGCCGCCCAACAGGACCCCCGCCGCGCCGCCGCCCGACAGCACGAAGCCGAAGATCCCCATCGCCTTGGCGCGCTCGGCCGGCTCGGTGAACAGGTGCATGATCAGCGACAGTGCCACCGCCGACACCAGGGCGCCGCCGAGCCCCTGGATGGCGCGGGCCCCGACGAGCATCGCCTGGGTGGTCGCCAGCCCGCACGCGAGCGACGCCGCCGTGAAGAGGCCGATGCCGGCCAGGAACATCCGCCGCTGCCCGAGCAGGTCGCCCAGCCGGCCGCCCAGCAGGAGGAAGCCGCCGAACGTCAGCAGGTAGGCGTTCACCACCCAGGCGAGTGAGGTCTCCGAGAAGCCCAGGTCGTCGCGGATCGACGGCAGGGCGACGTTCACGATCGTGCCGTCCAGGACGATCATGAGGTCGCCGAGGCACAGGACGATCAGCGCCAGCCAGCGGTTGCGGCGGTCCATGGTCATCTCGCCTCCCTCCTGAGCTCCGCGCGCCTCCACGCTACCGGTCGTCCCACCTGAGACGCCCCGGGCCGGCGGAACTCATCGCCGTGGCCGCGGCGCGCCAGAGACACCCCGTTTACCGGACTGCAGCCGGCCTCACAGCGCCGGTTCGCGGCGGTGCAACCCCCGGATCGCACGGTCGGGCCCCACCGATCGATCCGCCCAGGGGGTCCACCGATGTCACCGTCTCGCAGTCTCGTCGCGCTTGCGGCCGCCGCGGCCGTCGCCGTCCCCGGAGCCGCCACCGCGGGCGCCGCCGTGAGCCCGCCGGGGGCGGCGCCTGCCCCGCTCGCCCCGTCGCTGTCCGCCCGCCTGGCCCACGCCGAGGGTCCGCTGCCCGTTCTCGTGACCATGCGCGCGCAGGTGCCGGAGGAGGGGTACTCCGGCCGGCCCGGCGCGCTCATCGGCGACCTGCGCCGCACCGCCGAGCGCACCCGGCCGGCGGCGCTCGGCCGCATCGGGTCTCCGGCGCGCCGGCTCTGGCTGGTCAACGCGGTGGCCCTGCGGGCCCGGCCGGCGCAGATCCGCCGGCTCGCGGCCGACCCGGCCGTGGCCCGCATCGAGCTCGACCGGCCGGTGCGGGTGCTCGCCCGGGCCGCGGAGGCCGCCGCGGCGCCGGCTCCCGGGCTCTTCGAGCGCGGCGGCTGGGGCCTGGCGGCCATCGGGGCGCCCGCCGTCTGGCGCGACTACGGCCTGGACGGCGCCGGCGTGCGGGTCGGCTCCATCGATTCGGGCGTCGACGCCGACCACCCCGACCTGAAGGGGAAGGTCGTGGCCTGGCGCGACTTCGTGAACGGCCGGCCGGCGCCCTACGACGACAACGGCCACGGCACCCACACCATCGGCACGATGGTCGGCGGCAGTGCCGGCGGGGCCCCCATCGGGGTGGCCCCCGGAGCGAAGGTCGTGGTCGCCAAGGCCCTCCCCGCCGACGGCAAGGTGACCATCAGCACCCTGCTCGCGGCCGCTCAGTGGATCACCGACCCCGACGGCAACCCGATGACCGACGACGCCCCGCAGGTGGTCAACGCCTCCTGGGGCACGGCGCTCGGCGAGGGTGGGGAGCCCCTGCGCCGGCTCATCGCGCGCTGGCGCGAGCTGGGGATCGTGCCGGTCGCCGCGGCGGGCAACACCGGCCCGGAGGGCACCGTGCTCGCCCCGGCGGTCTACCCCGAGAGCCTCGCGGTCGGGGCCCTCGGCCCGTGGGGGGGCGTGGCGCCCACCTCCGCCCGGGGCGCTCCGGGGCCGACCGCCGCGCTGAAGCCGGACCTGGCCGCCCCCGGGCGCCAGATCGTCTCCGCCGAGCCGGGCGGGGGCTGGCTGCGCCTCAGCGGCACCTCGATGGCGGCGCCCCACGTCGCCGGGGCGATCGCCCTGCTGCGCCAGGCCGACCCCGCCCTGTCGGTCAACCGGATCGAGCAGATCCTGCGGGAGACCGCCCGCGACGCGGGGGCCCCCGGCCCCGACCGGCGCAGCGGCGCCGGCGCGATCGACCTCCAAGCGGCCGCGGCCGAGCTGCTGGGGCCCCGGTCCCCGCGGTCCGGGATCTCCCTCAGCGCGCTCCCGCCGGCCCTGACAAACCGGGCGGTCCTGACCTTCGCCATCGGGGGCGCCGACGGGCCCCTGGGCGTGTGGCTCGACGGCGTCCGCGTGGGGCACCAGCGGGTCGGTCCCCTCGTCCGCGTGCCGGTGCGCGCCTCGGCCGGACGCCACACCGTGGCCGTCGCCGCCCTCGATCCGGCCAGCGGCGCGCCCGGCGGCGCGCAGCGATTCTGGGTGACGATCGACCGCCAGGCCCCCCGCCTGCGGCTGGTGGTGCGCCCCACCGGCATGCTCGACATCGACTACCGCGCGCGGGCGACCGACGCCTCGGGCGTGGCGGACGGGTCCTTGTCCTCACGGCTCAGCGACGGCGGCGACCCCTGGATCGCGCCGGAGGGCCGGCACTCCTTCACCGGGCCCGGGCCCTACTGGGTCGAGGCGCGGGTCGTCGACCGGGCGGGCAACGTCCGGCGCGTCCGGCGGATCCTGTCGTGGCCGTCGGCGCCGCTCGCGCGCCGGCTGGCGCGCGACGACGCGATGCTCACCCTGGAGGGACCCTTCGGGACGGCCCGGCTGCACCGCCGCGTGAACGGGCGCTACCCCGACTCACGGCGCCTGGCGCGCCTGCTGGGCGCCAACTGGGAGCCGGCGTCGTTCGTCGCCGTGCCCGACCCCGCCGCCCCGCTGCCCTCGAAGGTCGTGGGCGTCTGGAGCGACGGGGACGGGCGGCTGGTCCTCGCGACCGACCGCGCCGGGCGTCGCTACGTCATGGAGGACCGGGAGGGCCGGGTGAGCAGCGGCGTGCGCGCAGCCGCGTGAGCCCGCGGCGCCAGGCCGGGGCTAGTCGCCGAGCAGGTCGGCCTGCTCCTGCTCGGTGAGCTCCCGCGTCGTGCGCGCCGACACGAGCGCGCGGACGTCGGAGATGGGGCCGCACACGTCGCACTCGACGACCGAGACGACACCCCCCGAGGCGCCGCGCGTGACGTAGAGGATCCGCGGGCCCGGGCCGTCGGCGTCCACCTGGAAGGCGGCCCCGGGCAGGGAGAGCAGTGTCGCCCCGCGCCGCCAGTCCCAGACGCGCAGCCCGCCGTCGCCCCCGCTCACCAGCCGGTCTCCATCGGCCGTGAAGGCGACCGCGTAGACCGGGCCCTGCTGACCCCGCAGCAGCACGGCGGGCTCCCGGCCGGCGACGTCCCACACCCGCGCCGTCTTGTCGAAGCCCGCCGACGCGAGGCGGGTCCCGTCCGGGCTGAAGGCCAGCCCGACGACGCTCTCATGGTGCGAGCCGAGCACCCGTGTGCCGCCCGCACCCCGGCTCAGCCGCACCGAGCCGTCAGACGAACCGCTGGCGATCATCGTGCCGCTTGGATCGAACGCCACGCTGTTGGCTGACGCTGGGAGCTGCGCGATGACCCGTGGCTCGGACGCCGGCCGCAGGCTCGCCGCGACGACGCGGCCGTCGTCGAGGGCCGCCGCGATGCGCCGACCGCTGGGGTCGATCGCGACCGCCCACACGCGCTCACCGGCCGACCAGTCGAGCAGCGTCCGCCCGGCCGCGTCCCGGACGAGGACCCGGCCGCGCGTGACGTCCGCGCCGCCCGTCACGACGACCCGCCGGTCGGGCGTCGCCGCCGCGGAGGCGATCGGCCCTCCGGCGGCCGGCAGGCCGGCGGTGACCCCGCCGGCCGGCTCCCAGATGCGGGTGGATCCGTCAAGATCGACGACCGTCACGCGCCCGTCGGCGCCGAACCGCTCCCCGCCGATGTTCGTCCTCGCGGTGATGGCCAGCCTGGCCTCGAGCGCAGCCCCCAGGTCCCATGAGAGGGTCGCGCCGTCGCCACCGCCGCTCACGAGCCGCGCCCCGGGCCCGAAGCCGATCGCGGTGACCGCTCCGTCATGCCCCTGGAGCTGGGCGAGCTCCGCCCCATCGCGGGCGCGGAGCACGTACGCCCCCGAGAAGGCGGCCACCCCGAGCCGGCTCCCGTCGCCGGCGAACGCGACGTCGTTCGCTCCGGGCGCCGACAGGGCTCGGAAATAGAGCCGTCGCGGCGCCGGCCCCGTGCTCAGGACCTGGACCCCGGTCTCCGTGGCGACCGCGAGCAATCGCCGGTCGGGACTGATCTCCAAGTCGTTCACCTCGAGGTTGACGGGAAGGGGCACGGATCGTCCGCCCGCCCATCGCACGATGGGCGAGTCGCTGCGGGACGCGAAGCTGCGGCTGACGTAGAGGACGCCCGGCGCCTCTCCGGGGCGCACACGATACGAGGGCTCGCTCAGGAGGCGCCTCCCGCGCTCGGTGGCGATGTCCCAGCGCCAGACGCCCGAGTCAGCGGCCACCAGGACGGCGCGACCACGCTCGATGGGAGTGACGTCCCACGCGGATGCCCCGACGTCCCCGATGGCGCGGGGCGGCGCGCCGTCCCGCCAGAGCACGATCGCGCCGTCGTCTCCTGCGGTCACGTACCCGGCCGGCGTCACCGCCACGCGCCCCCACAGGGCGCCATCCAAACGGCCGAGCCTGACCGCCCGCGCCCCGGTGCGGTCGGTCGCCGGCTCCCAGGCGTGGAGCGAGCCATCCCCTCCCTCCACCAGCACGCGGCCGCCGCCGACGCTCCGCACGTCGGCGACCCTCGTGCCGAGGTCGGGCAGCGCGCCGCGCACGCGCGAGGCGAAGGCCGTCTGCCGCAGCGCCTGCTCGGCCTGGTCGGTCGGGGCCGCCCGGTGGGCCCGGTCGGCGAGGAGCAGCGCGAGCTCGGGATCGCGGGCCGCGGCGTCGGCGGCGTCGCCGGCGAGCTGGCGCGAGAGCGCCACGTCCCGTTCGTCGCTCGCGCTCCTCCACTGCGTCACCGCCACGACGGCGACGGCGGCGATCGCCGCGGCGGCGAGCGCGAGCCCCCCGACGGCGAGGCGGACGCGCCGACGCCGCGCCGCCCGGTCGCGCTCCGCCCGCTCGACGCCGGCGCGCAGGAACGCTCGCTCGAGGTCGTTCAGCTCGGCCGTGTCGCGCTCCTGCCAGATCGCGAGCCGGGCGCCCCGGTAGAGCAGGCCGTCCTCGCGCCCCCCGGCGCTCCACTCGCGGGCGGCCTCCGTCAGGCGGCGGTGGAGGCGCAGGGCCTCCCGGTCGGCGTCGATCCAGCCGCCGCAGCCGCGGCCATGCCCGGATGAGCGCCTCGTGCGCGACCTCCACGGCGGGCTCGCCGGTGACCTCGTCGCTCGTGACGACCATGAGCCGCGCCGCCGACATCGCCTCGACGACGCGGCGGGCGTCGTCCCCGCCCCCGCCGCCCGTCAGCTCGGCGAGGGGTGCCCGGCGCCGGGTGTCCTCGGTGTCCTCGCCCGGTTGCGTGAGACGGAGGAGGACGCGGCGCGCAACGGCCTGCTGATCGGCGCTCAGTCCTGCGTAGACCTCGTTCGCGCGCCGCGCGAGCGCGCCGCCCACCCCGCCGCAGGCGGCGTAGGCCTCCAGGGTCAGCAGGCGACCCCGGCGCCGGCGCCACAGCTCGAGCAGCAGGTGCTCGAGCAGCGGGAGGTGCCCCGGCTCGGTCGAGACGTCGGCAAGGATGCGCCGCACGAGCCCGGGCTCCAGCTCGAGGCCCGCCCGCCGCGCCGGCTCCTCGATCGCGTCGCGCAGGCCGTCCGGGCTGAGCGGCCCGACCAGGAGCTGGTGCTCGGCCACCAGCGCGCTCAGCGCCGGGTGATCCGCGCAGCGCGGGTAGAAGTCGGAGCGCATGGCGACGACGACGGTCGTGCGGCCCCCCGGGATGGTCGATGCGTAGACGAGGCCGTCGATGAACGCCCGTCGGTCGCGCGCGCTCGAGGTGACGGAGAACACCTCCTCGAACTGGTCGACGACGATGAGCAGGCGCGCCCGCGCACCGGCGGCGGCGGCCGGCGCCTCGCCCGCCCGGTCCAGCGCCCGGACGTCGTCGCGGAGGTCGTCCGCGGAGGGGGCTGTCGGCGGCGCGACCGCCGCGAGCTGGACGGCGAGAGCGCCGAGTGGCGTCGTGCCGGGGGTGAGCGTGACGACCCGGACGGCGTCGTCGGCCGCGCGGAGGGCCGGCACGAGGCCGGCGCGCACGAGCGAGCTCTTGCCGCTGCCCGACGCGCCGAGCACGGCCAGGAAGCGGCCGGCGCCAAGCTTCTCGACCAGCAGCGAGGTCTCGCGATCCCGGCCGAAGAACAGAGGGGCGTCCTCCTCGCGGAAGGACTCGAGGCCGCGGTAGGGCGAGGCCTCCCGCGCCCGGGCCGGAGCGCTGACCACCTCGGGCGGCGAGGCGCCGACGGCGCGCATCAGATCCCGCACCGCGTGGGGGTCATCCGTCCCGCCCCGGAGGTCGACGAACGCGCGGCCGGCGAGGTGGGACAGGCGCGGGTCGAACGGGTCCGGGGCGCCCGGCAGGAGGACCGGCACGAGCCGGAAGCCGGGGTCGGTGGACGCGACGGCGGCGGCGGCCGCCAGCGCGGGGCGCGCCCAGCCGGCCAGCTCGCCGCGGCCGATCAGGACGAGGCAGGCGAGGGCGGACGACAGGTCGTCGGCGGCACGGCCGCGCGCGAGGTGCGTCTCCAGGCCCTGGCCGGAGAGCCGGGCGGCGAGCGACCGGGCGACGCCCTCGTCGCGCGGGTCGTAGCTGACGACGACGTCGGCCCGGGCGGCCCGGGCGGCCGCGGCGAGAAGACCGGCGCCCGCGAAGCGGTCCTCGGGACGCTTCGCCATGGCCCTTCCGACGACCTCGTCGAGCCCGGCCGGCAGCCCGGGCACGAGCTCGGACGGGCGCGGCGGGGGCTCCACGAGATGCGCCGCCATCGTGGCCTGCACCCCCTCCGCGACGAACGGGACCCGGCCCGTGAGCGCGTGGAACAACAGGCAGCCGAGCGAGTACACGTCGGTGCGGGCGTCCACCGGGTCGCCCCGGATCTGCTCGGGCGCCAGGTAGGCGGGCGTGCCGGCGTGCCTGCCGTCCCCGCCGGCGACCCGCCGCGCGACCGGGACAGCCAGCCCGAAGTCGGCCAACGACACCCGCTCCTCGCCGTCCGCCTCGGAGATGAGGACGTTCCCGGGCTTGACGTCGCGGTGCACGAGGCCGTGCGCGTGGGCGGCGTCGAGGGCGTCCGCGACCTGGGAGACGACCCGCACGGCCGCCCCGACCGGGAGGCGCCCCCGCCGGTCGATCAGCTCCTGGAGGCTGGGCCCGTCGACGTAGCGCATGGCGATGTAGAGGCTCCCGTCCTCCTCGCCGCTGCGGTAGACCGGGAGGACGTTGGGGTGCTCCAGCGCCGCGGCCCGCCGCGACTCCGACCGGAAGCGGTCGCGGAAGGCGTCATCGCCCGCGAGCGCCGGGGCGATGACCTTGACCGCGACGAGCCGGCCCAGCTCGACGTTGACGGCGCGATAGACGACCCCCATGCCGCCGGCCCCGGCGCGCCCCTCGATCCGGTAGCCGGCGATCATGCGCCCGGGCGGCAGGAGGCCGAACGGGGCGAGGTCGGGCGCCCCGAGGGTGCGAACCGTCCTGTTGTCCATGCCCCCTCGCTCGGGCGGTGGGAGGGGACCCGGGCCAAGGATATTCCCCTGCGGCCCGCGGGGCGAATCGCCCCGGGGCCGCGCAGGGCTGCCCTACGGCATCAGGTGGATCGTCGTGTCCGCGAACGGGCTCTTGCCGGACCGGTAGGTGAGCGTTCCGCTCCCCTGAGCCCCCTCGTAGGCGCCGCTCCCCCCGGTCACCACGAAGGAGATCCTCGGGTGGTCCGAGAAGGTGAACGCCGTCGTCGCGGCGATCATGCCGTCACGCAGGTTGTAGACGCCGTCGCAGATCAGGCGCGAGCCGATGCCCCGCGGAGTGGCGCGCAAATAGCTGCAGCGGGCCTCGTGGACGCCCAGCTTGCTGGCGCCCGCGGCGTCCAGGACCTCGTTCCGGAAGAGGTACGTGTCGCCGGCGCTCGGCGAGGTGTCGCTCAGAGGCGGGACGTCGGCGTAGACGTCGGCGCCGGGGATCGATCGCTCGACAAAGGTGAGCGTCCCGTGCGCGGGCGCCTGGGCGCCGCCGCTGCCGACCGCGATCGCGGCCGCCGTTGCCGCGGCCACCAGGCCCGCGCCGATGAGGGTGGGAATACGTCGCATGTCGCTTCTCCTTCGGTTTCTGGGTTCGTGACAAGAGGGCGCCGCGCAGCGCTCCCCGCAGCGCGCCCTTCAGCGCCGGACGCGCGAGGGTCGTCTCGCCCGCTGGAGCGAGGACGGTCGGGGCGGCGGAGGCGCCCGTCGTGGATGGATGGGCCGCCACCGCCGAGTCGGTCAGGGCGACCCAGACCAGCAGCGCGGCGGCGCCGACCACCGTGGGGAGCCGACGCCGCCGGTCGCTGCGCGGGTCGTGCCGGATGAACATCGTGCGGCCCCCTCGGAGGTGGTCTCGACCGTCGGCGGCAGGGTCCACCGCGGCGGTTGCACCACCCCCCCAAGGGCGCTGAACACCGGGCAGCACGGCGGCAAACGCGCGTCACCCACCGATGAGGAGGAGCCAGCGCGGGGGGCGGGATGTACGATCGGAGCCCGGCCCACCCATCGGTGAGGGCCCAGATGGACTTCAGGATCCTTGGTCCGCTGGAGGTGTCCGCCGAGGGGCAGACGCTGCCGCTCGGCGGCGCCAAGCAGCGGGCGCTCCTGGCCCTCCTGATCCTGCATCGCAACGAGGTCGTGTCGGTTGACCGCGCGGTTCGACAGCCTGTGGGGCGAGACGCCTCCGCCCGCCGCCGCCAAGACCGTGCAGGTCTACGTCTCGCGGCTACGCCGGGTCCTCGGCCCGGGGGAGGCGGCCGAGAGCCGGCTGGCCACCCGCCCGCCGGGCTACCTGCTCGAGCTGGCTCCGGATGAGGCCGATCTCGACCGCTTCGAGCGGCTGGTCGAGGAGGCACGCGAGGCCGCCGAGCCCGCGGCCGCGGCCTCCGCCCTCAGGCGGGCGCTCGCGCTTTGGCGAGGACCGCCGCTCTCCGACGTGGCCCTCGCGCCGTTCGCGCAGGAGGCGGCGCGCCGCCTGGAGGAGCAGCGCCTGGCGGCCCTGGAAGCCCGCGTGGAGGCGGACCTGGCGCTTGGGCGCGCCCCGGAGCTGGTCGGCGAGCTCAGCGCCCTGGTGCGGGAGCACCCGTACCGCGAGCGGCTGCGGGCCGGCCTCATGCTCGCGCTCTACCGGTCCGGGCGGCAGGCCGAGGCGCTCGAGAGCTACCGCGTGGCCCGCCGCGCCCTCGTCGACGAGCTGGGGATCGACCCGAGCCCCGCCCTGGCGCAGCTCGAGCGCGCGATCCTGAGCCACGACCCCGTCGTCGCCTTGCCGACCGCCATGCCGGCGCCGCGGCTCGAGGAGGAGGCGACGGCCTTCCTGGAGCTGACGGACTCCGAGGGCTCTCGGCGGCTCGTGCCCCTGCCGGCCGACCGGTCGGCCCTCGTCATCGGGCGCAGCCCCCAGGCCGGCCTGGTGATCGACTGGGACGAGCGGGTCTCCCGGGTCCACGCGCGACTGGAGCCGGCGGGCGAGGGCTGGATGATCGTGGACGACGGCCCGTCCCGGAACGGCACCTTCGTGAACGGCGAGCGCGTGGTCGATCGCCGACGTCTCCAGGACGGGGATCTGGTCCACGTCGGCCGGACGGCCCTGTTCTTCCGCCCCTCCCGGTCACCCGGGCCGACCGTCACCGTGTCCCACGCCGGCCTCGACGTGGAGCTCACGCCGCCGCAGTGGCGGGTCCTCCGGACCCTGTGCCGGCGCGCAGGCCGGGACGGGGGACCGGCCACGCCCGCTGAGATCGGAGCCGATCTCTTCGTGGAGGTCGATGTCGTGGAGGGCCATCTGCGAGAGCTCGCCCACGCCTTCGGGGTCACGGATCGGCCGGGTCCCGAGCAGCGTGCCCAACTCGCGCGGATGGCCGTCGCGACGGGACTCGGCGGCGGGTCGTGAGGACGGCGGCAGTCGAACGCCGCCATGTCGTCCCTCCAATGGGAAAGCCCCGCCGAGGCGGGGCTTCCGTTAGCAGGCCGTAAGCCGGATTCTGTCGTGGGCAGCCATCCATCTGGGACGCCCGTCGCCGGGCGCCTCATGCGGCCTACCTGGGGCTGGGCGAGCAACCCGTGACGCCCCGATTCGGCCTTGCACCGGGTGGGGTTTACCCAGCCGGCCTGTCACCAGACCGCTGGTGCGCTCTTACCGCACCTTTTCACCGTTGCCGCCGCCAAGGCGACGGCTGTGTCGTTTCTGTGGCACTTTCCCTGGGGTTTCCCCCGCTGGCCGTTAGCCAGCACCCTGCTCTGCGGTGTCCGGACTTTCCTCGAGCCGCTCGCGCGGCCCGCGGCTGCCTGGCCTGCGCGGCGAGCATAGCTCGCCGATGCAGGGCAGGCAGCGGCGACTCAATGCGACTGAGCGCCTCTTTCGGGCGCTCAGGCGCGCCTCCGGCCCTTGGTCGGGCCTCCGGCAGCGGCGGCACCGCCTTCGGCGGGGACGGCCGCCTCTACCCCTTCTCGCGCAACGGGCTGACCCGGCTACAGGCTTCTCATGACCCCCACGACGACGCCGCACAGAGTGACCTCGTCGGCCACGATGGGCTCGTAGGCGTCGTTCTCGGGGAGGAGCTCGACCCGCCCTCCGGCGCGGCGCAGCCGCTTGACGGTCGCCTCGTCCTCGATCTGGGCCACCACGATCTCGCCGTCGTCGGCCGTCTGCGCGCGCCGCACGACGACGAGGTCGCCGTCGAGGATGCCCGCGTCGATCATCGAGTCGCCGCTCACGCGGAGGACGAAGTCGCCCGGGAAGGGGGTTGACACCCAGTCCTCGACGTCCTGCTCGGCGAGCCGCGGCGCGCCGGCGGCCACCGAGCCGACCAGCGGCAGGGACTCGACCCGGGACCGGACGCCGGTCACCGTCGCCGGCGGGGCCTCGGCCTCTCGCCGCACGAACATGGCGCGCGGCTTGGTGGGGTCGCGCTTGATGTGGCCGCCCGCCTCGAGCTTGGCCAGGTGCGCGTGGACCGTTGACGGCGACGCGAGGCCCACGGCGAATCCGATCTCGCGCACCGTCGGCGGGTATCCGGTGTCGCGGCAATGCCGGGAGATGAACTCCAGGATCGCGGCCTGCCGTTCACTCAGCTCGTCCATGCGGGGCACGCTCCGTGACGCGAACAGGTGTTCTGCGACGCTATCAGAGGGCCGCGGGGGAAATCCAGGGCGGCTCGGGGTGGCCGCTATACTTCCGCGACCACGCGCCTGTGGCGGAATTGGTAGACGCGCAAGGTTGAGGGCCTTGTGGGCCGTATGGCCCGTGGAGGTTCAAGTCCTCTCGGGCGCACCTGTAAAAGCCCCGCTCCGGCGGGGTTTTCGCCTACTTGGGGCCGGTGCTGGCGATGCGCTCGGGGGCGTCTGTGCTCCCAGGAAGAGCCGCGCCGGAGGCCCTAATCGACGAACTCGACCTCGTCGTCGCGAGGGCCTCGGGGGGCGGGCGAGCAGCCTCGTCAAGAAGCGGAGCGCCTCGGGCGGGAGCAGCGCGTCGCGGACGTTTCCCTGGTACCGCCACAAGCAGGAGGCCCGCTCTACGGCGGGCCTCGTCTTGGGGCAGAAACAGATCGGGCCCGGAGTTCGTCCGGGCCCGACGTGTCCTTCGATGTTGCTTGGGACTACCCGCCGAAGTCGTAGCGCGTGAAGTCCTTGCCGATGCCGATCACGAGGTTGTCCGCCCCGGCGGCGAAGTCGTCCACCGGGATGGTTCCGGAGCCCGACGTGCCGCCGTTGTCGATGCTGATCTGCGATGATCTTGGCGTTGGGGTTGTCCTGCACGAACGACGCGAGCGAGCCCGTCGCCTGGCGCGGGTGGTTCGGCGTGTCCTTGGTGCCCCACCACTGACCGGTGAAGGCGTCCAGCGTGTAGGGCTTGTTGATCTCGACGCCGCCGTTGTTGTAGGGCTCGTAGACCAGCTGCATGAAGCCCGACGCGGTGCCGGTCGCAGCGCCGATGACGGCCACGTGGATCGTCGGGGCGCTGTTGTCGTTCGGGCGCTTGGTCACGTTCAGCGAGTACGACAGGGCCGACAGGCTCGAGAGCAGCGGGCCGTCTGCGGGCTGACTCTCCGCCGGGTTCCCCCAGGTGCCGATGAGCTTGGTCATGCCGATGCCGCCCGCGGTGGTCGAGCCGTCGAAGCCGCCGGCGAGGCGAAGCTCGCCGCCGACCAGGCGCGCGTTCGGGCTGCCGGTGAAGGCCCAACCGTGGTCGCCGCTTGCCTTGATCGCGACAGCCGGGTTGACGCCGTCCTGGCCATTGGCACCATTGACGCCGTCCCGGCCATCGATGCCGTTCTGGCCATCGATGCCGTTGGCGCCGGTGTCACCCTTAGCTCCGGCCGACCCGGCGGGGCCCGCGACGACTGCGGGACCATCGGCGCTGAGCAGCCGGGCACGGGTCGAGGGGGTGAGGTCCTGGAACCTGACCGAGCCGTTCTTGATGTCGACACCGGTGATGCTGCCGTTCTTGACGTCGGCGCCGGTGATCAGATCACCGGCGGCGCTCGCGCCTCCGGCGAGGCCGACGCCGAGCGCGGCGACCGCGACGACCATCGACGCGCTCGGCATGCCCATCCCAAGGAACTTCTTCTTCACGACGTGCTCCTCCACTCAAGGTGTTTGCTGAGGGAGTCATCGTCAGTACAATGCGTTGGAATAACACTATGATCAATCGCTTGGCCATTTCTGAACATCCATCGCCAGGGGGGCCGCGATGCCGGTGAGCACGCCCGGTGCGCGCCGCCCGCGCGGGACCCTGAACCGCGAGCAGGTGATGCGCGCGGCGCTCGCGGTCGCCGACCGCGACGGCCTGGCGGAGCTCACGATGGCGGGCGTCGCCCAGGAGCTCGGCGTCCCGGGGGCGAGCGTGTACCGCCACGCCTCCGGGCGCGCCGATCTCATCGACGGACTCGCCGACGTCGTGCTCGCCGGTTGGCGGATCCCCGACCCCGGGCCGGATCCCATCCGCGCCTTCGTCACCGCACAGCGCTCGCTCAGGAACGCGCTGCGCCCGCACCCGGCGGCGCAGGAGGTCGTGAGCGCCCAGGGCATCGCGACGGAGGGGCGCCGGCCGCACCTGGAGCGCAGTTGCGCGATCCTCGAGGCGGCGGGCGTGCGTCCGGCGATGGCCCTCGCGCTGGCCCAGCGCGTGGCGGCGGCGACGGCGAGCGCGCTCGCGTCGGAGCAAGGGTTATTCGGCAGCCCCGAGGAGGCCGAGCGCGGCGAGGGCCAGCGGCGCCTGCGGGGGCACCTGATGACGCTGGACCCTCGCGAGTATCCTGCCCTGGCGAGGGCGGCCGACGATCTGGCCGAGCCGCTCGATCCCGAGGGGGTGTTCGAGGCCAGCCTGGCCGTCATCAGCGCTGGGCTCGCACAGCAGGCCGAGCCCGGAGGCGCCGTGGCGGGTCAGCCCTCCGGCGGCCGCGCGCCCGCCGGCAGCCGTTCGAGAGAGCGCGGCAGGCCGTCGTCGGGCAGCGGCTCCCACGGCGCCGCGTAGGCGGTGAACTGGTGGGCCCGCGGCCGGATCCCCGGGTCGTCGTCGAGGGCCCCCATGCGCACGCTGCGCACCTCCGGCCGGGCCGGGTCGCTGGCGTGGATCTGACTCCCGCACAGCCCGCAGAAGGACTTCACCCAGCCGTCGTCCGGCGGACGCAACAGCGAAGGTGGTCCTCGCCCTCGGTGATCCGGAACGATCCGGGCTCCGTGAGGGCGCTGACCGAGAAGGCGCTGCCGGTCCGCCGCTGACAGCGCTTGCAGTGGCAGTACAGGGCGCCGAGGAGCGGCCGGGTGATCTCGAAGCGCACGGCGCCGCGAGGCCATTCCATCGCCGCCGCGGCGAGTGCGCGCGATTTCGCCTCTGGACCGGCGACGGGGTCTGGGCTTAGGCTTCGACGCCTTGTCCCGCGCCCCGCATCGCCGCCGCCGCCTCGCGTTTCGCCGCGCCGCGGCGGTCGCCGCCGCCGCGCTCTGCCTCGCGGTCGCCCCCACGGCCGGAGCGTTCGACACCGGGCCCCACTTCGACATCACGCGCGACGCCCTCTCGGCCGAGGGCTTCAACGACAACGCGATCCAGACGGCCCAGGTCAGCAACTGGTTCGTCGACCTCTACGAGAACGCCGAGTCGATCCCGTTCTCCGGGCACGCCGGCGCCTTCAAGGAGCTGATCGGCCTCGGGCTCGGCCCCGGCTCCGGCGCCAACGGGGTCCTGGTGGCGATCAACAAGTGGCCGAAGGCCGTCATCGACGCTTCCGACCGGTCGCACTTCGACGCCACCAACAAGGTGCTTTCGAACTCCGCCGCGCTGACGGCCGAGTGGGAGCGCCTGCAGCGCAGCGTCGGCGCCCTGGTGCGCGAGACCAAGGACCCGGTGCAGCTGCTGAGCGTGATCGGCATCAGCCTGCACCAGGTGCAGGACTTCTACTCGCACACCAACTGGCTCGAGTCCCGCGGGGCCTCCGGCCAGGGCCCGGACTGGACCGCGGACGGCTTCGGCCGCACGCCGACCTGGTTCGACGTGCCGGCGCCGGTGCGCTCGGCCGAGAACATCTACACCGGCGGCAGCATCGGCATCCCGCGCAACCACGGCGGCTGGAACGCCGACGGCAACACCAGCCTGACCCGCTTCAACGCGAAGGACTGGCCCGGCCGGCCGCTCTACACCGAGGCCCACCTCGCCTCCTACTTCGCCACCCGCGCGTGGGTGCAGGCGATCCGCGCCCACGTCGCCGACGAGGCGCTCTGGGCGCGGACGATGAGGCTGGCGAGCGCGCCCGCGCTGCTGGCCAAGGACCAGAAGGGGGCGCTCAACATCTCCTTCGCGTCCGGCCACTGGCAGGGCCAGGGCGAGGCGTGCAACCCCAGCTTCTCGACGTTGAGCTGCGGCGACCGCAATGGGCCCGGCGGGAACCTCATCGACCTGCGCGGGGCGGTGATCGACTACTTCGAGCCGGTGCTGGTGAAGAGCCAGATGCGCCGGCTCTTCGAGCAGAACATCGTCCGGGTGCAGGGGGACGCCCCCGGCCCCGGCCTCGTCGTGCCCTCGACCCAGGCCCTGCAGCGGTCCACCCAGTTCGTGCGCCTCCAGGTGACCTCGATGGCCGAGATCAACAACCTCGACATCCCCGGCGACGCTGACCTCTTCACCCGCGCGAAGATCGGCTCGCAGCGCTACATCTCGGGCGTGATCAACTCCCGCGACTCCTTCAAGTTCACGCTCCCCAACTACCCCTTCACCTTCCTCAAGTCGTTCCCGTTCGGGCAGACCTTCGGCACCCCGCTGACCTCGATCCGGGTGCGGATCCGCACCGGCGACGTCCGCTTCGCGGGCACCGACGACGACGTCTACCTGCGCATCAGCGATACGCGGCGCTTCGCCCTCGACAAGCGCGTCTACGACGACTTCGAGCGCGGCGACAACGACACGTACAGCCTGCCGATCGACGGTGCCGTCGAGGACGGGCTCACCACCGGCAACATCCGCTTCCTGCAGATCGAGAAGTCGCGCGACGGGGTGGCGGGCGGCTGGCGGCTGGGCGGGGCGTCGATCTGGGTCAACGACCGTCTCGTCTACTCGAACGACCGCATCGACCGCTGGCTGGAGAACAACAGCCGCGAGTTCCGCGCCCCCCGCTTCACCGCCCTCCCCGCGACAGGGCGGGAGGCGCCGGTGTTCCTGCAGCTCTGGGAGCAGGACGCGCCCATCCGGGGCGACCACGACCACACCGACATCAACTCCCTCGACCGCCGCCAGGACACCGCCCTCGCATACGCCCCGGGGGCGCCGCTGCGCACCGGCGACGCGGTGGGCGGCAGCACCTTCGGCGGCCGGCTCGGCGACGGCGAGCGGGCGCGCCTGACCTGGAAGCTGCAGACGTTCTTCCCCTCGGTGGCGAGCATCGCGCCGTCGCCCTCGCCGGGGCCCGGGGTCCCCGACCTTCGCATCTCGGCCTTCGACCGCAGCGGGTTCACGGTGACGAACTCCGGCACCGGGCCGGCGGGCCGCTTCCTGGTGTCGGCGGACTTCGTCGGCAGCTTCAGCTACCCGGGCCTGGCGCAGGGCCAGTCGATCACCCAGCCGGCGGTGCAGGCCTGCCGCGACGGCGGCGTCTACAGCGCGACCGCGGACTCGGCGGCCCAGGTCGCCGAGTTGGACGAGGGCAACAACTCGCGGTCGTTCGGCCCCACCATCTGCTGAGTGCCGGCGAGCGCCTCGCCCCGGCACCTCCGCGTCTTTGATCGTCGTGATTCGACGATGAAGGTCGCGCCGCCGTGGAAATGGCCCAGGGACCGGCCGAAAGGAGGAACCGGCCACGCGCCCGCTGGGGATAGGATTTGCCGCTGTGGAACAGGGGCGGCGGCGGTCATGGGTCCGGAGCCAAGGGAGGGTCCGATGGAAGACGCAGCGCTCGAGCGCCGGATGGCCGCGGACGGCTGGACCTGGGACGCCGTGGGACCGGACGACATCGAGGGTCGGTTCGTCAAGCCCGGCCACCCCCGCCTGACCATCGAGGAGGCGTGGGAGTACCTGCGGGGGAAGGACGATGCAGGCGACGAGCCGCGCGGCTGACGCGGGTCCGGCTGGCCGTTGGATTGCTCCTCGGTGATGGCCTGGCAACGGCGCTCGCTGCCCGCCCCGCGCCGGCGGACCGCTCGCCCTCCCGCAGGAGGAGGGCGAGCGGATGTTGGTTCAGCCGGTCGTCAGCCCCGACGCCGTCACGCGGCAGCTCGTGCCCGGGACCAAGGGCGTGGCGCTGATGGTGGCCGTCGTCACCTGCTGGACGTTGCCCGCGCCGACGAAGCCGACCTGGTAGTCGAGCGCAAGCAGGCCGGCCGCGCTGATGCCGGTCAACGACTGCCCGTTGCCCAGCGCCCCAGTCTGCGAGCTGACCGCCGTGGCGCCGTCGACGCCCCAGGCGGTGACATCGGCCTCCGCGCCCGACTCGTTGAGGAAGCTGATCGTCGTCGTGCCACCGGCGCACGAGGCGCGCAGCTGCCCGACCCCGGGGAGCGTCAGCACGGGGGTGTCGGTCGTGCCGGTCGCCAGCTCCTGGTGCGCCGCCAGGAAGCTCCCGTTGCCCTTCACGACCTGGCCGGCGGCGATGTTCGCCGCGGTGATGGTCGCGCCGGCGATCTTGGCGCCGGTGACTGCGTTCGGGCCGAGCTTCTCGTTGGTGACGCTGCCGTTGCCGAGCTTGGCGCCGTTGACGCTGCCGTTGGCGATGGCGTTGGTGCCGACCGCCCCGCCGGCGATCTTGGCCGCGGTGACCGCGTCGTTGGTCAGGGCCGAGGCCCCGACCGAGCCGGCGCCGAGGTCCGCAGCGCGGACCGCGCCCGCGGCCAGCTTGGACGAGTTGACGGCATTGTTCTTCAGCTTGGCCGTGTTCACGGCGGCGTTCTTGATCTTCGGCGTCGTGACCGCGTTGTTCTTGAGCTGGGCGGTCCCGATCTTGGTCGCCGCGTAGCCCGCGCCACTGAGCGCGACGAGCAGCGCGATGACCGCGATGATCGTCGCCGGGTGGAGCAACCTCTCCTTGCTGAGCATGGATCGCCCTCCTTCTCGCCGGGGACGGACGAGGGCACCCTATGCGTTGTCCCCGCGTTGGCAGGAGCGGCCAGGCGAGTCAGACCCACAGCCCCCCCGGTTTGTCCGCATCCCGACGCTGGGAGGGCCTCGACTTCCCGAGGGGCCTGCGGGCCTCACCCGGCGCGCGTGTCTCGGGAGTGGAAGTAGGCGGACTGGTTTGGCGGCCCTGCCGAGCGCGCTGAGCAGGTGCCCGAGGCCGTAGCTGATCGTCAGGGGACGGCGATTTGGGCCGACCGACGCGATCGCTAGGCTGGCGCCGCGTGGGAAGCGTCGAGCACATCCACGTCGCCTCGGCGGCGGGCGAGCGCATGCGGCCGCTCGAGCGTGCCAGAGCGCTGGCCGGCGTCGGCCTCCCGGGGGATCGCTATGCCGCAGGCGCCGGCCATTGGCGGGACTCGCGCGTCAGCCGCGACCTGACGCTGGTCGAAGCCGAGGCGCTCGAGGAGCTCGCCGCTGACCATGGCATCGGGCTGGAGCCGGGCGAGACGAGGCGGAACGTGACGACGCGCGGCGTACGGCTCAACGACCTGGCCGGCACGACCTTCTGGCTGGGCGACGTTCTCTGCCGAGGAGCGCAACTGTGCGAGCCGTGCCGTCATCTCGACGACGTGACCGGCAAACGGCTCCTTCGCCCGCTGGTCCACCGCGGCGGCCTCCGCGCGGACCTGCTCACGAGCGGCACCATCCGCGTCGGCGACGCTGTCGAGCCGGCTCCAGAGCAGGACGGCGTTGGCGTCCTCGTCGTTCGGAAGGAGAAGGTGCTCCTCGGCCGGAGGCTCGTCGCGCACGGGTACGGCACCTGGTCCCTCCCCGGCGGCAAGCCCAAGCCCGGCGAGTCACCAGAGGGCTGCGCCCTCCGCGAGCTGCGCGAGGAGACCGGTCTCGAGGGCACCAGCCCCCGCCTCGTCGCCGAGACACTCGACGGATTCCCCGTGTCGCACCGGGTCTTCCGCACCCGCTTCCTCACCGTAAACGCGGCCGGGGAGCCCCGGGCCCGCGAGCCCGACAAGACGAAGGCCTGGGGTTGGCACGACTGGCACGACCTGCCAACGCCGCTGTTCGAGCCTGTCTCCTCACTCATCGCCGCCGGCTACGACCCGACGCTGGTCGAGGGATAGGCGTCCGCTCGAGGACGCCGCCTTCGCGCTGGACGGCAGCGGGGTCCGCGGCTGGGGCGATCGTGTTCGATCCGACCGGCCCGGGAGGTTGAGGCCTTGTGGGCCGTATGGCAGGTGGAGGTTCACGTCCTCTCGGGCGCACCTCAGGAAGCCCTGCTCACGATCGGCCCCGGTCCGCGACGCCGGTGGCGATCGCGCTGCTTCGACCGGCGTGCTGCGGCGCCGACCCCCCCACGGGGTACCGTGCCAGCACCTCCGATGCACGGCTCCCGACACCGCAGCGGCGCCTGGCTCGTCGTCGCAATCCTCGTCGCGGCGATCGCCGCAGCGCCGGCGACCGCGGCGGCGGGCACGGTGCGGATCTACTCCGTCGCCGGAGCCGGGTTCGTCCTGCGTCCGATGATCTCGATCCCACCGCCCACCGGGGACGGGGGGCCCGCGGGGCTGGCGCGCCTCACCTACCCGACCGCGGTGGCGGCCACCCCGGACGGTGGTTTCCTCGTGGCCGAGACCGAGCGCCGGCGCGTGCGCCGGGTGTCTCCACGCGGGATCATCACGACGGTCGCCGGCACCGGCCGCGGCGGCTTCTCCGGCGACGGCGGCCCGGCGACGCTGGCGCGGCTGGACTTCCCGACGGGGGTCGCGCACCTGCCGGACGGCGCGGTCGCCATCGCGGACCAGCGCAACAACCGCGTCCGTCTCGTCGACGCGGCCGGGGTGATCACCACCCTGGCCGCCGTGACGTTCCCGGACGGCCTGTCGGCGGCGGCCGACGGCGGCGTGTTGGTCGTGCAGAGCTTCGGCAACCGCATCCTCCACGTCGATCGCGCGGGCGCCGTGACCGTCGTGGCGGGCAGCGGCGTCCGCGGCTTCGCCGGCGACGGCGGCCTCGCGGTCGATGCGCGCCTCTCGCGGCCGCAGGGGGTGGCGCCCACGAGCGACGGCGGGTTCCTGATCGCCGACGGCAACCGGGTCCGGCGCGTCGGGCCCGACGGGACGATCACGACGATCGCCGGGAACGGCTCGACCGCCGCCTCCGGCGACGGCGGGCCGGCGACCGCGGCCGGCGTGCCCCGCCCCGCGGCTGTCGCGCAGGAGGCCGACGGGGCGGTGCTGATCGCCAGCGTGAACCAGATCCGCCGGGTCCGTCCGGACGGCGTCATCGAGCTCGTGGCGGGCACCGGGCGGGGCAACTTCTCGGGCGACGCGGGGCCCGCGAAGGGCGCGACCCTCTGGCTCCCGCAGGGGGTGGCCGCGGCCGCGGGCGGGGGGGTCCTCGTCGCCGACCCCCATCCCGGGCGCATCCGGTTCATCGACGCCCCCGGCGGCGGCGCGCCCGGCGTCCCACGCCTGATGGCCGCCTCGTTCGTCCGGGTGATCCAGCGCGGCGAGGCGAGCGGCATGACCCGGATCCGCGTCGCCTGCCCGCCCCGCGGCGTGGCCGTGCGCTTTGCGCTGTCCCGCGCGGCGACCGTCTCGGT
The DNA here is from genome assembly GCA_963819845.1 of Miltoncostaeaceae bacterium. Classification (GTDB taxonomy): domain Bacteria; phylum Actinomycetota; class Thermoleophilia; order Miltoncostaeales; family Miltoncostaeaceae; genus DATAGF01. The sequence continues at coordinate 7,916 of CAWFXQ010000010.1, read as the reverse complement.
GGTGGTCACCCGGGCCGGGCGGACGGTCGCCCGGCCGGGCGCGCGGCTCGGCGCGGGCCGGCACGCGCTCCGGTTCCGCGTGACGCGGACCGGCGAGCACCTCGTGCGGCTCACCGCCGCGGGCCGGGGCGGGAGCGCGCACGACCAGGCCCAGCTCAGCGTCAACGGCTGCGGCGGCTGACCGGCCTCCGGGGAGCCAGATTCTCCCGCTCCCGGCGTGCTCCGCGCGCGCAACTCAGCAGCGCCCCTGGCCGCAGACCAGCGGAGTGTCGGGCTCATAGCCGCCGTTGTCCTCGGCGGCCTGGTTCTGCGCCCAGGCGGCTCCCAGGATCGCCAGGACGACCAGGACGATGCCGATCGCCTTCCCGACCGACCGGCGGGCGGCCTGGCGCTGCGCGGCTCGCTGCGCCTCGTATCTACGGAGCCGAGCGGCCACCGGGTCGGGCTCGCGGGGCTCGGGCAGCGTGGTCCCGCAGATCGCGCAGGGGCTCCGGTGGTTCTCGTAGCGGCAGTTCGGGCAGACGATCATCGGCCCCCTGAACGGGTCACGGCGCCGCCTCCTCGAGGAGCCGGCGGCGGCAGCTCCAGGCGGACCACTCCCCCATCGCGTGGCAGACGATGCCCCAGACGTACTCCGTCAGGTCGCGCGAGGCCTCGCACGACGGGCAGTAGCGGTGAGGGCCGAGGCCCTTGCCGCGGGCGTCCGGATGGTTGCTCCCGGCCGGGAAGGCCCTGCCGCACGCGAAGCAGTTGAGCGGCAGGCCCTCCATCGGGAGGATGTTGGGGTTGTCGCCGGGCATCTCAGGTGCCGCCGTACACGCAGTGCCCGCGGCCGCGGAGCTCCTCGGCCAGCTCGGCCTCGGCGGCCTCGGCCTCGGCCCGCGACCCGTACGGGCCCCAGGCCTCGGAGAGGTCGGGCCGGAGGCGGACGCCGTGCGCCCGGACGACCCGCGACGCCCGGTGGCCCGCCCGGTGCTGGGCGAACCGCACCTCCGGCGTGTGGGCGCTCTGGCCCACGTAGACGGGCGGGCCGCCGTCCGCGCCGGCGCAGTCGCGGCGGTGGCCGAGCTCCGGCTTCAGCTCGATGACGTAGACGTGGTAGCTGGTCGGCGGTGCGACGCGCGTGCTCATGCCGGCACCGGCGCGAGCTCGTCGGACCAGAACTCCACGGGCCGGTCGGCGCCGGCCTCCTCGCGCTCATCCGCCCCGTCGTCGGGCCGGTCGCGGTGGAAGAGGTCGGAGTTCAGGAACGTCCAGCGGAACGCGTCCTCGAACGCGAACTCGATGCTCTGCGGGCGCACGGGCCGCGTCAACGCGATGGTGCCCGCGTAGACGACGTCGCCCGCCCGGAAGCGGACGCGCAGCCCGGGTGTCATCTGGTCCGCCCGGCGTGTCTCCCTCATGGCTCGGTCTCCCTCGGTCGTCGTGGCTCTCTCTCGCGTACGCGTAAATTGTGACGGAGCCGGCGAGGGGCCCTCCCGGCGTGCCGGCCGTGGCCATGCGCGCTCGGCCGCCGGCGTCGCGGCCCTCCCGCGGGGCGCCACGGTGCGGCGGGCGCCGCGGGACGCCCTCGACAGGGCTGGTGTAGCCTCGACGCCCGGCCGGCCGTCCTGGTGATGACCGCGATGGAGTTCCGCATTCTTGGTCCGCTCGAGGCGCACGATGGACGTGCGTTGCGTCTCGGCGGACCGAAGCAGCGGGCCGTGCTCGCGCTGCTGCTGCTCCATCGCAACGCGGCCGTCTCGGTTGACGAGCTGATCGACGGCCTCTGGGGAGAGGCCCCGCCGGCCACGGCGGCCAAGGTCGTGCAGGTCTACGTCTCGCGGCTCCGCCGCCTGCTCGACCCGGCCCCGGGCGGCGGGCGCCGGCTCGTCACCCGGCCGCCGGGCTACCTGCTCGAGGTCGCGCCGGGCGAGCTCGACCTGGAGCGCTTCGAGACGCTGGTGGAGGAGGCGCGGCGGGCGGGCGCCGAGGGCGATCCGGCGGCCGCCTCGGATGCCCTCTCGCGCGCGCTGGCCATCTGGCGGGGGGCGCCGCTCGCCGACCTGGCGTTCGAGCCGTTCGCCCGGGCCGCCGCCGCGCGTCTCGAAGAGCAGCGCCTGGCGGCGCTCGAGGGCCGTGTGGAGGCCGATCTCACGGTCGGCCGAGCGCCCGAGCTGGTGGGGGAGCTCAGCGCCCTGGTCGCCGAGCACCCCTACCGGGAGCGCCTGCACCGCGACCTGGTGCTGGCGCTCTACCGCTCCGACCGGCAGGCCGAGGCCCTGGAGGCCTGCCGCGCGACGCGGCGCGCGCTGGTCGACGAGCTGGGCATCGAGCCGAGCCGCGCCCTCGCGGAGCTCGAGCGGGCGATCCTGCGCCACGATCCCGCCCTGGTCGTGCCCGCGGCCGGGAGGGGGCCCCCGTCGTCCCCTTCCCCCGAGCGGCGCCGCCCGGCCGGCTCGGGACGCCCGCCGCCGCGCGCCCTGCTCGCGCGGGCGATCGTCGGCCGGGACGCGGTCACCGCCCGCCTCGAGGAGCTGCTCGCGGCCGGGGCGGACAGCGGGCGGGTCGTCGCCATCGCGGGGGAGGCGGGGCTGGGCAAGACGCGGCTCGTGACGGACCTGCTCGACCGGGCGCAGGAGCGCGGGCGCATGGTCCTCGAGGGCCGGGCGAGCCCGCTCGAGGCGGCCCTGCCGCTCGGCGTGCTCCAGGACGCGCTGCGCGAGGAGCGCCGCGCCTGGCCCGGCGCACCGGTCCCCTCGGACCCCCTGGCGGCGGCGTTCCCCGGCCTCCTCCTGCCGGAGCTGAGCGCGGACGAGCGCGCGCCGGCGATGGACCGCGGCGCCCTGTTCGAGGCGGCCGTCCGCTACCTGCGCGCGCGCTCGGCGCCGGCGGGCCTGGTGCTCGCGCTCGAGGACCTGCACTGGGCCGACCCCACGAGCCACGCCCTGATCGCCTACCTCGCCCGGGCCACGCGCGACGCGCCCATCCTGCTCGCCCTCAGCTACCGCCCGGACGAGGCGCCCTCCGGCTCGAGCCTGGACGGGCTGCGCCACGAGCTGGCGCGGGAGCGCCTCGGCGAGGAGCTCCACCTCGAGCCGCTGGCCGACGAGGACATCGCCCTGATGCTGCGCGACATCCTCGGCCTCGACCTCGACGCCGAGGTGCAGGCGATGGTGGCGCGCGCGAGCGGCGGCAACCCCTTCGTGGTGGAGGAGCTGGTGCGGGATGCGGTCGCCGACGGCTCGCTCGACGCGGCCCGGGGGCGCTGGCCCGCCGGCGCGCCGCTCGCGCTCCCCCGGACGGTGCAGGACATGCTCCTGCGGCGCGTGCGCGCGCTCGAGGACGGCGACCGCGAGGTCGTGCGCTGGGCGGCCGTGCTCGGGGAGCGCTTCGACCCGGAGCTCCTCGCCGCCGCGGGCGGGCTGACGGGAGAGGAGACCTTCGGGGCCCTGGGGCGCCTGCGCGACGCCGGCCTGGTGGCCGATGCGGGCTCCGGCGGCGACGGCCGCCTCGCGTTCCGCCACACGCTCACCCGGGACGCCGTGCTGGGCGACCTCGTGGAGCCGGAGCGGCGGCGGCGGCACGCCCGCGTGCTCGAGGTGGCGGAGACGCTCCCCGGTGAGCCCCTTCTTCGCCGGCTCGAGGAGGCGCTCGAGCACGCCCTCGGGGCCGGGGACCGCGCCAGGAGCCTCGACTACTCGATCCGGGCCGGGAGCCGCGCCGTGGACCTCGGGGGGTACGCCGAGGCGCGGGCACAGTACGAGCGGGCGCTGGCGCTGTGGCGGCCGGACGACGGGCCGGCGATCAGAGCCGGGCTCCTGATGCGTCTCGGATACCTGACGGGCCACGTCGGCGGCGGGCTGGTGATCTGGGTGAAGCAGGAACAGAGCCGGCGGCACTTCGGCGAGGCCCGCGCGCTCTACGAGTCGATCGGCGACACGACCTCGGCGGCCCTCGCCCTCGCCGGCGCGGCGTGGTCGCGGGGAAAGCTGGACGTGCTGGACGAGCTGCGCCAGGCGCGCGAGAGCCTGGGGCCGCGGGCGGCTCCGGACGTCGTCTGCCAGATCCTGTGCCGTCTGGGGGACCGTGAGCTCCTCGTGGGCCACACGCGGGGGGCGCTGCGCACGAGCGCCGAAGGGCTCGCGCTGCTCGAGGCGCACGCCGAGGGATGGGATCAGTCGCACTTCCCGCGGCGCGGGCAGCTCCGTCGCTCGTTCCTGCTCACCTCCGGGGCCGCGGCCTGGTACCTGGGGGACGACGCGAGCGGCCGGGGCGCGATGCTCGGGCTCCTCGCTGACGCGCTGCGGGGAGGCGACCATCTCTTCGCCGCGCTCGCCCTCCACTATCTCTGCCGGTCGAGCAGCGACCGGCCGGCGGAGGCCGCCCGCTACGCCGAGCGGGCGATCGAGCTGGTCGACTCGCACGGGCTGTCGAGCATGGCCGAGTGGCTCGCCCACCTGCAGGCCCAGGCGCTGGTCCATCAGGGGGAGCATCGCGGCGGCCGAGGCGCTGCTCGATCGCGCCGCGGCGGTCCTCGACGAGCCGGTGGACAAGCCGCACACGCGCCACGCCCTCGGCATGGTCCGGGGGGAGCTGGCCCTCGCGCGGGGCCGCCTGAGTCTGGCGCTCCAGGCCCTGGAGCCCATCGCGCCCGAGGTTGACGAGTTGCACGGGCGCATCTTCAAGCGCACCGTGCGGGTCGCCATGGCGCGGGCCCACATGGCCGGGGGCGACCTTGACGCGGCGCGGGCGCGCCTGGCGCCCCTGGTCGGGCACTGGGAGCCCCGCGAGGAGGGGCCGTTCGCGCTGTCGGCCCTCCTGCCCATGGCAGCCGCGGAGCTGGCGAGCGCCCGCGGGGACGCGGATGAGGCCGGGCGTTGGGGCGCGGAGCTGGCGGCGCTCGGGTCGGGCCCCCGCGCCGGGTATGCCCGCGCGCTGGCCGGCCTCGCCGGCGGCGGCGCGGGGGGCGCGGAGATCGAGGACGCCGCCCGTGCCGTCGAGCGCGACGGACGGCGATGGGAAGGCGCCTGGATGCGGTTCGCGGGGGCCCGCGCGGCCCTGCGCGCCGGGGACCGGGGCCAGGCCGACGAGCTCGCCATGGCAGCATCCGGCGCCTTCGGCGCGATGGGGGCCGAGGACTGGTGCCGGCGGTGCGAGGGGCTTGTGGGCGCACCCCGCCCGTAGTCCGGCGCGGGATGGTAGAAAGCGGCGTGCCCTCGCCCGGCCCGAACAACCCGCGGTGCCGCCCGCGGACCCTGTCCATGGTCCTCGCCGCCGCCGTGGGCCTCGTCCTGGCGCCGGCGCTGGCGCCCGCCGCGAGCGCGGCCGAGCCGCCCAACCAGGACGACCCCTGCGTGCGGGGGCCGCTTCGACCGCTCCACCGACTACTACGTTGACAACGTCGTGGTGACGGCGTTCCCCGTCTGATGGGCGACGGCGCGTGACCGCCCTCGAGCGCGCCGCGGCCGCCCCCCCGCGGCTGCGCGGCGTCCTGCACGCGGCGACCCTGCCGCTCTGCGCCGCGGCCGGCATCGTGCTCGTTGCGCTCGCGCCGGACGGCCGGGCGCGGGCGGCCGCGGCGGTCTACGCGATCTGCGCATGCACGCTGTTCGCGATCAGCGCCACCTACCACCTGGGCACCGGCTCGCCCGCCCGCCACCGCCTGATGGCCCGCCTCGACCACGCCTCGATCTACCTGATCATCGCCGGCACCTACACGCCCTTCGCCGCGCTCGGGCTGCACGGCACCGCCCGCACCGCGATGCTCGCCTTCGTCTGGGCGGGGGCGGCGGCCGGCGTGGCCCTGCACCTGGCGTGGGCCCGGCCGCCGGTCTGGATCACCACGCCCCTCTACCTCGCCCTGGGCTGGGCCCCCGCCTTCGCCATCCCGGAACTCATGCGCGGAGCGGGCGTCGCGGCGGTGGTGCTCGCGATCGTCGGGGGCGGCCTCTACACGGCCGGCGGGCTCGTCTACGCCACCCGCCGGCCCGACCCGGCGCCGCGCGTCTTCGGCTTCCACGAGGTGTTCCACGCGCTCACGGTCGCGGCGTTCGCGACCCAGTACGTCGCGGTCTCGCTCGTCGTCTACTAGCGGCCGGCGGGCCCGGGCGCGGGCCGGGGCGATCAGCCGAAGATGGTCCCGATCAGGTCGATGACCCAGGCGATGACGTAGACCGACAGGACGGCCCCGAGGTAGATGCCGATGGCCGCGACGACGACGAAGACGGCGGCGCCGATCCACTTCGCGCCGGTGATGAGGGCCGCGTTGTCCACCGGCCGGAACCCTACCCGGCGCCGCGGCCCGCGGGTAGGCGCGTCGTCCTACGATGGGCGGACAAACGATCCGAAGGAGACCGAGTGAGCCAGCAGCCCGCGTCGGCCGAGGAGGCGCGCGACGCCCTGATCGCCGCGATCGCCGCCCAGGCGGCGGCCGCGCCCAACGCCACAACCCTGCTGCGCCTGGCCGAGGCCTACGCGTGGGTGGTGTCCCCCGGCCAGGCCCACGGGGGCGGCGAGCGGACCTAGTGTCCCGAGACTAGAGGTTCCGCGCCAGGACGAACGTCGTGATGAAGAAGGCGATCGCGGCGGCGACGGTGATGCGGTCGAGGTTCTTCTCGACGATGGCCGTCGAGCCGCCGTAGGCGCTGGTGCTGCCCCCGACGCCGAATGCGCCCGAGAGCCCCGCGTCCTTGCCGCTGTGCAGCAGCACCAGGAAGATCAGCAGCACGGAAACCAGCGAGTGCACGACGATCAGGACGGAGATCACGGGCCGGACGGTAGCATGGCCCCCCGCGTGGACGATCTGCCCCTGCTTTACCCGCCGGAGTTCCCCGACTGCCTCGTCTGCGGGCCGGACAACCCCGAGGGGCTGCACCTCCAGATCCGGCGCGACGGCACCGATGCGGTGGCCCGCTACACGCCCCGGGCGACGCAGATCGGCTACCCCGGCCGCGTCCACGGCGGGCTGGTGGGGATGCTCGTCGACGAGATGCTGGTCTACGCCGGCGCGCCGCACGGCGTCTGGGGCGTGACCGCGAAGGTGCGCTACTGGCTGCGCGCGCCCATCCCGGTGGGCGCCGAGCTGACCCTGCGCGGGCGCCTGGTGCAGCGCAGCGAGCGGGGCTACCGGGCGGTGGTCACGATCCACCTGCCCGGCGACGTGCTCGCCGCCGAGGGCGAGGGGATGTGCATCGTGCGCGAGCGGGCCGCCCTGGAGGCCGGCCCGCCGGGCGGCGGGTAGCCTGCAGCCCGTGGAGATCCGCTCCCGCGACGCCGCCGAGCCGTTCACGACGGCCGACGGCAGCACCATCCGCTCGCTGCTCGACCGCTCAACGCGCCCGTCGCCCACCAGAGCCTGGCCGAGGCGACCATCGGCCCGGGCGAGTCGACCGTGCGCCACTACCATCGCGAGAGCGAGGAGATCTACTACCTGGTGGAGGGCTCCGGCGAGATGGAGCTCGACGGCGAGAGCGCGCCTGTGGCCGCGGGCGACGCGATCCTCATCCCTCCGGGCGCGTGGCACCAGATCCGCGCCGGCGCCGGGGGCCCGCTGCGGCTGCTGTGCGCGTGCGCGCCGCCCTACCGCCACGAGGACACCTACTTCTCGTGAGCGGCCGCCTGATCCGGCTCGGGCACAGCCCCGACCCCGACGACGCGTTCATGTTCTACGCCCTCGCCGAGAGCTGATCCGCGACGGCTTCCGCTTCGAGCACGTGCTGCGGGACATCGAGACGCTCAACGACTGGGCGCGCGAAGGGCGCCTCGAGGTGACCGCGGTCTCCGTGCACGCCTACGCCCACCTGTCGGACACCTACCGCCTGCTGCCCCACGGGGCGTCGATGGGCGAGCGCTACGGCCCGATCGTGGTGGTCCCCGAGGGCGCCGAGGTTGACCCGGCCGAGCTCCCCCGCCTGCGCGTGGCCGTCCCGGGCCGC
>CAWFXQ010000009.1:0-113658 GCA_963819845.1 Miltoncostaeaceae bacterium | reverse complement strand
CGACGTGCGCGACAGGATCGTCGCCGCGCTCCGATGACCACCGGGGCCGCCGCGCCCGTTGACCCGCCGGTTGACGCGCCCGGAGCGCGGGGGGATGCTCCGGGCGTGCCACGAGCACTGGTCCTGGCACTGCTCGTCGCCCTGGCGCTCGCCCCGTCGGCGCAGGGCAAGGTCATCCCCGTCACGACGACGGCCGACATCGCGAACGGCGCGCCCGGCGGTCCCTGCTCGCTTCGCGACGCGGTGCGGGCGGCGAACGCCGACGCGCCGCGCGGGGGCTGCGAGGCGGGCCTCGGGGCGGACGAGATCCCCCTGCCTTCCGGGCGCATCACCTTCGCGCTGCCCGGCCCCCACGAGCTGCAGGCGCTGACCGGCGACCTCAACGTCCAGAGCGACCCGCTCACCGTGATCGGCCACACGGCGGGCACGGTCATCGACGCCGCCGGGCTCGACCGGGCGTTCTTCGCCCAGAGCTTGTCGCCGCTGACGCTGCGCGACCTCACGATCACCGGCGGGCTGGCGCCGCTCGACGATCCGGCCACCGCGAACCTCGAGCCCGACTACGGCGGTGCGATCGTCGCCTCCGGGGGCCTGACGCTGGAGCGCGTCGTGCTGGAGGGCAACGCCACCCGCGACGCCGTTGGAGGCGGCGGCGGCGTCGGCGCCGCGGGCGCCCCCGGGGGCGCGGTGTTCGCCTTCTCCCTCGTCAACCCGGTGACGATCGTTGACTCGGTCCTGCGCGACAACGCCGCCGGCGACGGCGCGCCCGCGCCGGCCGCGGGCGCCAGAGGGGGGCGGGCGGGTTCGGCGGCGCCATCTCCGCCGACGCGCCCTCCCTCCTCATCCGCCGGACGACCTTCACCGGGACCGGTCCGGCGACGGCGGGCCGGGCGTGGGGCCGGGCCAGGAGGCGGGCTTGGGCGGCAACGCCGCCGCGGCCGCGCTCTCGGGCGGCGTGACGCTCGAGAACGTCATCGTCGCCGGCAACGCGACCGGGGCGGCCGGGCAGGGGCCGAACGCGACCGGGGGGAGCGCCGCGCTCCTGGTCGGCGGGGCGTCGGCGGCGCTGCGCTTCGTGACCCTCGCGGGCAACGTCGCCCCCGACGACGCCGCGCCGGAGGGCCTGCGCGCCGAGCTTCCCGTGGCGGCGGTGGTCGCCGCCTCGATCCTCTCCGGGACGGGCGCGGTCTGCGCGGGGCCGCTGGGGGACGGGGGCGGCAACCTCACGGGCCCCGGCTCGGGCTGTCCCGGCGCCGTCGGCGACCCGGGCCTCGATCCCGACCTCATCCCGGCCGCGGACGGGCCCGCCGTTGACGTCGTGGCCGCGGGCTGCGGTGGGGTCGACCGGCGGGGCGTGGCGCGGCCGCAGGGCGCTGCGTGCGACGCCGGCGCGATCGAGCGGCGGCCGTTGACGCTGACGCTCGCCCCGGCGTCGCTGGCCTTCCCGGCCACGGCCCTCGGAGCGGCCGGCGCGCCGCTGGCGGCCGAGCTGCGCTACGCCGGAGACGGCTCCGTGCGGCTGGGGGCGCTGTTGACGGCGGGCGACTTCACGGCCGCCGGGTGCGCGGGGCTCACGCTGCGGGGGGCCGGCTCCTGCGCGATCACGGCGACGTTCCGCCCCTCCGCGCCGGGCCTGCGCCTGGGGACCGTGAGCCTGGCCACGCCCCTCGGACCCCGCACGCTGGCGCTCAGCGGATCCGGCCGGGCCCCGGGGGCCGCGGGGTCCTCGCGCGCCCGCGCGCGCGTCGTAGGCGTCGCCCTCCTGCGGCGGGCCGGCAGGCTGCGGCTGCGTGTGCGGCTCGTGTGCCCGCCCGGTCCCCGCTGCACCGAGCGGCTCGCGGTCCGGGTCTCGCGGCGGCGGGGGGCCGGCGTCCTGCTCGCCCGCCGCGTGGCGCTTGCGGGCGGCGCGCGCCGCGCGGTGACGTTGACGCTGCCGAGGGCCTTCGCCGGGCTCGCCCCCCGGGCGCGCCTGCGGCTGCGGCTGCGGCTCGTCGCGCCCGGCTCGCCGCCGGTCGAGCGCCGGGTGAGCCGGCGCGTGCCCTGAGCGGCCGCGCCGGGCGCGCGAGCGCTGACCCCCGCCGGCGCTCCGGTAACCTTCGCCGACCGCGGAGGACGCCATGCAGGAAGCCGAGAAGATCTGGATGAACGGGGCCCTGGTCGACTGGGCCGACGCGCGCGTGCACGTGCTGTCGCACGGGCTCCACTACGGCACCACGGTCTTCGAGGGCATCCGCTCGTACGACGCCGACGAGGGCACGGCGGTCTTCCGGCTCGACGACCACCTGCAGCGGCTCGAGCGCTCGGCGGCCATGTACCACATGCCGCTGCCCTACACGCGCGCCGAGATGCGGCTGGCCGTCCACCAGGTCATCTCGGCCAACGGGCTCGGCGGCTGCTACATCCGCCCGATCGTCCTGCGCGGCTACGGCACGATGGGCCTGTTCCCGCTCGAGGCCCCGGTGGACGTGGCCGTGGCCGCGTGGGAGTGGGGCGCCTACCTCGGCGAGGAGGGCCTGCGGAAGGGCATCCGGGCCAAGATCTCGAGCTGGCGGCGCATCGGGTCGAGCACGATCCCGGCGACCGCCAAGGCGGGCGGCCAGTACCTCAACTCGATCCTCGCCAAGATCGAGTCCCACAAGGCGGGCTACCAGGAGGCGATCCTCCTCAACGAGGCCGGCTACGTGGCCGACGGGTCGGGCGAGAACCTCTTCCTCGTGCGCGACGGCACCCTGATCACGCCGCCGGTCCACGCGTCGATCCTCGAGGGCATCACGCGCGCCAGCATCATCGCGCTCGCCGGGGACGAGGGCATCCCCGTGGCGGAGCGCGAGGTCGCCCGCGGCGAGCTCTACACCGCCGACGAGGTCTTCATCACCGGCACGGCCGCCGAGGTGTGCCCGGTCAACGAGGTTGACGACCACGGGCTCGGCCCTCCGGGCCCGATCACGCGCCGCCTCCAGCAGCGCTTCTTCGCGGCCACCGAGGGGCGCGACCCGCGCTCGGCCGAGTGGCTCGACTACGTCGAGACCCCCGAGGCCTCGCTGTCGCCGTGAGCGAGCTCGTCGCCATCTACGACACGACGCTGCGCGACGGCATGCAGCGCGAGGGCCTGAGCCTGTCGGTCGGCGAGCAGCTCGCCGTGGCCGTGCGGCTGGCCGAGTACGGCATCGACTACATCGAGGCCGGCTTCCCCGCCAGCAACCCGAAGTACGGCGAGCTCTTCCGGCTGCTGGAGGACGAGGACCTCGGGGCGACGCGGCTGGCGGCCTTCGGCATGACGCGCCGCCGGGGCGCCGCGGCGTCGGAGGACCCCGCCCTGCGCGGCCTCGCCGAGTGCGCCGCGCCGGTCGCGACGATCGTCGGCAAGACGTGGGACCTCCACATCGAGAAGGTCACGCGCGTCACGCGCGAGGAGAACCTGCGGATGATCGAGGAGTCGGTCGCCTTCCTCGCCGGCCAGGGCAAGGAGGTCGTCTACGACGCCGAGCACTTCTTCGACGCCTACGAGGCCCACCCGGCGTACGCGCTCGACTGCCTCAGGGCGGCCCAGGCCGGCGGCGCCGCCTGGATCACGCCCTGCGACACCAACGGCGCCACCCTGCCGGCGCGCTGCGCCGCGGTGATCCGCGACGTCCGCGCCGCCCTCCCCGGTGCGGCCCTGGGCATCCACACCCACAACGACGCCGAGTGCGCCGTCGCCAACAGCCTCGCCGCGGTCGACGAGGGCGCCCGCATGGTCCAGGGCACGATCAACGGCTATGGCGAGCGCTGCGGGAACGCGAACCTCGTCTCGATCATCCCCTCGCTGACGCTGAAGATGGGCTACCGCACGGTCCCGGCCGACCGCCTGGCCGAGCTGACCGCCCTCTCCGTCTTCGTCGCCGAGACGGCCAACCTTCAGCCCGACGCCTGGGCGCCCTACGTCGGCCACAACGCCTTCGCGCACAAGGGCGGCATGCACCAGCAGGGCGTGAACGCCGACGTCCGCGCGTACGAGCACATCGACCCGGCGACGGTCGGCAACGAGCGCCGAGTGCTGGTCTCGGAGCTGTCGGGGCGCGGCACCATCCTCGCCAAGGCGCGCGAGCTCGGCGTCGACCTCAGCGAGGACGAGGGGCGGGTGCCCGCCATCCTCGGGCGCCTCAAGGAGCTGGAGCACCGCGGCTACCACTTCGAGGTGGCCGACGGCTCCTTCGAGCTCCTGCTGGAGCGCGAGACCGGCGTCTACGAGCCGCTCTTCACGCTCGAGAGCTTCCGCGTCATCACCGAGAAGCGCGCCGACGGCCGCGTCGAGACCGAGGCCACGGTCAAGCTCTTCCACCGCGGCGAGCGCCTGGTGGCAACGGCCGAGGGCAACGGCCCGGTCAACGCCCTCGACGCCGCGCTGCGGATCGCGCTCGAGCCGCGGGTGCCGGAGCTGGCGGCGATCTCCCTGGTCAACTTCAAGGTCCGGATCCTCGACGAGACCAAGGGCACCGGGGCGGTCACCCGGGTGCTCATCGACTCGGGCGACGGCCGCGAGACCTGGGGCGCGATCGGCGTCAGCGAGAACATCATCGAGGCCTCGTGGGAGGCGCTGCTCGACAGCCTCGAGCACGGCGTGCGGCGGTCGGCGCGCGCGCCCGCGCCCACGGCCCCCGCGGGTTGACCGCCGCCCCGGAGCGCATCCCGCTCGCCAAGCCCGTGATCGGCGAGCGCGAGCGCGAGCTGGTTGACGAGGTCCTGCGCTCGGGCCAGCTCTCGCTGGGGCCGATGGGGCCGCGCTTCGAGCGCGCATGGGCGGAGCGGATCGGGGTCCGCCACGCGGTGGCGGTGTCGAGCGGCACGGCCGGCCTGCACCTGTGCCTGCACGCGCTCGGGATCGGGCCGGGCGACGAGGTGGTGACCTCGTCCTTCTCCTTCGTGGCGTCGGCCAACGCGGTCCTGTTCACCGGGGCGACGCCGGTGTTCGCCGAGGTCGACCCGCTCACGTTCAACATGGACCCGGCGGCGGTCGAGGCCGCCATCACGCCCCGCACACGGGCGATCCTGATCGTGGACATCTTCGGCTACCCGGCCGAGGTGCCGGCGCTGGTCGCGATCGCCGAGCGTCATGGCCTCGGCGCGGGTGGAGGACGCCTGCCAGACCATCGACGGCGCGCACGACGGCCGCAAGCTCGGCACCTTCGGCCACCCGGCGGTCTACGGCTTCTACGCCAACAAGCAGCTCACGACCGCCGAGGGCGGCATCGTCCTGACCGACGACGACGAGCTCGCGCGCACGCTGGCGAGCCTCCGCAACCAGGGCCGGTCCGACGACGGCGCCTGGCTCGTGCACTCGCGGCTGGGCTTCAACTACCGGCTCTCGGACGTCCACTGCGCCATCGGGGTCGCCCAGCTCGAGCGGCTCGACGACATGATGGCCGGCCGCGACCGCGTCGCCGGCTGGTACCAGCGGCGCGTGCGCGAGATGGACGGGGTCACCCCGATGTACGAGGGCCCCCAGCGCCGCTCGTGGTTCGTCTACGCCCCGCGGCTCGACCCCGACCTCGCCCGCGACGAGGTCATCGGCGACCTCGACGCCCTCGGCGTCTCGGCCAAGCCCTACCTTCCCTGCATCCACCTCCAGCCGTACTACCGCGACGTCCACGGCCACCGGCCCGGGGAGTTCCCGGTGACCGAGGCGATCAGCGCGTCGACCGTCGCCCTGCCCTTCTTCCCGGAGATGACCGAGCGCCAGGTGGACCGCGTCTGCGCCGCCCTGGAGCGGGTCATCCGCGCCCGCCGGGCCCCAAGCGGCCCTCCTCGCCCTCGGCCGCTCTCGACGGCGACCGGGCCTCGTCGGGCAGGGCGATGAGCGACGGCGCGCGCCTCTGGGGCGGGCGCTTCGCGGCCGGGCCGGCCGAGGCGTTCGACCGCCTCAACTCCTCGCTCGACGTTGACCGCCGCCTCTGGCCCCAGGACCTCGCCGCATCGCGCGCGCACGCGCGGATGCTCGCGGCGCAGGGGATCATCTCCGGCGACGACGCCGACTCCATCGCCTCCGGCCTGGCCCGCATCGAGGACGAGCTGCGCGGGGGCGACTTCGCGTTCCGCGACTCGGACGAGGACATCCACACGGCCATCGAGCGGCGCCTGACCGAGCTTGCGGGCGACGCCGGCCGGCGCCTGCACACCGCCCGCAGCCGCAACGACCAGGTCATCACCGACGTCCTGCTCTACCTGCGTGAGCACGCAACGAACCAGCGGGAGCTGCTGCGCGGGCTCGCCGAGGCGCTGCTGCGCCAGGCGGAGGCGCACGTTGACACGCTCCTGCCCGGCTACACGCACGGGCAGCGCGCCCAGCCCGTGCGGCTGGCCCACCACCTGCTGGCCTACGTCTGGATGCTCGGCCGCGACCGCGCCCGGCTGGGGCACGTGATCGACGACGCCGCGGCGGAGTGCCCGTTGGGCTCGGGGGCGCTGGCCGGGGTGGGCTTCCCCGTCGACCGGGCCGCGGTGGCCGAGGACCTCGGGTTCGACCGGCCGAGCCCCAACAGCCTGGACGCGGTGGGCAGCCGCGACGCCCTGGTGGACTACCTGCACTTCGCGGCCCAGCTCGGCGTGCACCTCTCGCGTCTGGGCGCCGAGATCGTCCTCTGGGCCGGCGACGAGCACGGCTTCGTTCAGCTCGACGACGCCTTCGCCTCGGGCTCGTCGATGCTTCCCCAGAAGAAGAACCCGGACGCCGCCGAGCTGGCCCGCGCCAAGGCGCCGCGCCTGGCGGCGGACCTCGCCGGGCTGCTCGGGGTCCTCCACGGCCTGCCGCTGGCCTACAACAAGGACCTGCAGGAGGACAAGGCCTACCTCTTCGACGCCATGGACACGGTCGACCTGCTGCTGCCGGCCATGACCGGGATGATCGCGACGGCCGACTTCCGCCGCGACCGCATGGCCGCGGCGCTGAGGGGCGGCACCCTCGCCGCGACCGACCTGGCCGACCACCTGGTCACGCTGGGGTGGCCGTTCCGCCGCGCCCACGAGGCCGTCGGGCGCCTGGTGCGCGCCTGCCTCGAGCGCGGGATCGGCCTGGAGCAGGCCGGGCCCGACGAGCTCGCCGCCGCCGGGCTCGCGGAGATCGCCCCGCCGGACCTCTCGGCCGAGGCCTCGGTGGAGGCCAAGGCGACGCAGCGGCGGCACCGCACGCGCCCCGGTGCTCGACGAGCTGGACGCGGCCCAGGCGCTGGTCGCCTCCTGGTGAGCACCGCCGCCGCCGCGCCGGCCGGATCGCCCGCCCTGGGCGCGCCGCTCGACGCGGCGTTCTTCGCCCGGCCGGTCGCGGAGGTGGCGCCCGACCTGGTCGGCTGCAGCCTGCTGGTGGACGGCGTGGGCGGCGTCATCGTCGAGGTCGAGCGCTACCAGCAGGACGACCCGGCCTCGCACAGCTTCCGCGGCCCGTCCGGGAGGGCGGCCGTGATGTTCGGCGCGCCGGGCCATCTCTACGTCTACCGCAGCTACGGGCTGCACTGGTGCGTCAACCTGGTGTGCGAGCCGGAGGGCCGGGGGGCGGCCGTGCTGCTGCGGGCGCTGCGGCCCACCCACGGGCTCGACGTCATGGCGGCGCGGCGCGGCGGCCTCGCCGACCGCCTGCTCTGCGCCGGGCCGGGGCGCCTGTGCGCGGCGCTCGCGATCGACGGCGGCCTCGACGGGGCGCCGGCGGCCGGGCCTGGGGCGGCGGTCCGCCTGGGCGCGCGCACGGGGCCGGCGGAGGTCGTGAGCGGCCCGCGCATCGGCATCACCAAGGCCGCCGACCGGCCCTGGCGGTTCGGGCTGGCGGGCTCCCCCTACCTGTCGCGCCCCTTCCCGCGGACGTGAGCGCCTCCGAGCAGCTCGCCGCCCGGGCCGTCGACGTCGTCCCGCCGGGCGGCCTCGAGGAGCGGCTGCGCCTGGGGCGGCCGCTGCGGGTGAAGCTGGGCGTCGACCCGACGGCACCCGACATCCACCTCGGCCACGCGGTCGTGCTGGGCAAGCTGCGCGAGTTCCAGGACGCCGGCCACCTGGCGGTGCTCGTGATCGGCGACTGGACCGCGCGGGTCGGCGACCCGTCGGGCCGCACGTCCACGCGGCCGATGCTGAGCGCCGAGGAGATCGAGCGCAACGCCGCGACCTACCGCGAGCAGGCCTTCCGCATCCTCGACCCGGAGCGGGTCGAGATCCGCGCCAACGGGGAGTGGTTCTCGCGGGTCGGACTCGAGGACGTGCTCGGGCTCGCCGGCCGCGCGACGGTCAACCAGCTGCTGCGCCGCAACGACTTCGCCGAGCGGATGGCCGCCGACCGTCCGATCTCGGTGACCGAGCTGCTCTACCCCCTCATGCAGGCGTACGACTCGGTCGAGCTGCGGGCCGACGTCGAGCTGGGGGGGACGGATCAGCTCTTCAACCTCATGCTCGCCCGGGAGATCCAGGCCGCCTACGGTCAGGCGCCGCAGGTCGTCATGACGATGCCGCTCCTCCTCGGCCTGGACGGCGAGCGGAAGATGAGCAAGTCGCTCGCCAACCACATCGGGGTCGCCGACCCCCCCGAGGAGCAGTTCGGCCGGACAATGAGCATCCCGGACGCCGCGATGGGCGAGTGGTACCGGCTCCTCGCCCCCGGCGAGCCGCCGCCGACCGGCCCCCCCGCCGACGACAAGCGCCGGCTGGGGCGCCTCGTGGCCGACCGGTTCCACGGCCCGGGGGCCGGGGAGCGGGCGGAGCAGCACTTCAACCGCGTGGTCCGCGACCGCCGGGCCCCGGAGGACATGCCCACGGTCGCAATCGGCGCCGGGACGGTCCACCTGCCGGCGCTGCTCGCCGAGCGGCTCGGCGTGGCGTCGCGCAGCGAGGCGCGCCGCCTGATCGCGGGCGGCGGGGTGAGCCTGGACGGCGAGCGAGTCACCGAGCTCGACCTGCCCTCCGACGCCCTCGACGGGCGCGTGATCCGCGCCGGCAAGCGGCGTTTCGCCCGGCTGCGGCGCGAGGACGGAGCCGCCTGACAGCGCGTCGGGCGGGCCCGCGACCGCCTTGACCCGTGGTCATCCGGCGGTATACTCCCTCGACCCTTCGGGAGGCGTGTGCCTGCCGGTGGGACAGGAAACCCGATTGAGACCTCACCTCTTCGACCTCCAGCCCATGGAGACGCCCGCGTAAACGAGGCGCGCAATGCGCCCGCGTGGGGGCCTCCGGAACGCTTGGGGGCCGCGAAGGTGGGAATCGGGTCGATCAGGCCGGCCGCGTAGGCGGCCGCCGCGATCCTTGAAAACTGAACAGCATGCATTTCGACCCCCGGCTCAGCCGTGGGTCGCGATGGCCAGGTTTTAGTACGAACCCCGTCGACTCGGACGGCCCGGCGCGACGCCGCGCCGCTCGAGAAGGCAGCAACAAGCTCGGATCACCCGCCTTGCCCCATTCGGGGCGGAGGTCGGGTCGTCTCCGATTTCTTCATGGAGAGTTTGATCCTGGCTCAGGACGAACGCTGGCGGCGTGCTTAACACATGCAAGTCGAGCGAGAAACCCTCTTCGGAGGGGAGTACAGCGGCGAACGGGTGAGTAACACGTGGGCAACCTGCCCCAAGGAGCGGGACAACCCGGGGAAACCCGGGCTAATACCGCATGATCCGCGATGCCTCAAGGCATCTCGGGAAATGGTAGCTTCGGCCTCCGCCTTGGGATGGGCCCGCGGCGCATTAGCTTGTTGGTGAGGTAACGGCTCACCAAGGCGACGATGCGTAGCTGGTCTGAGAGGACGATCAGCCACACTGGGACTGAGACACGGCCCAGACTCCTACGGGAGGCAGCAGTGGGGAATCTTGCGCAATGGGCGGAAGCCTGACGCAGCAACGCCGCGTGAGGGAAGACGGCCTTCGGGTTGTAAACCTCTTTCAGGGGGGACGAAGCCTCCGGGGTTAATAGCCCACGGGGTGACGGTACCCCCAGAAGAAGCCCCGGCTAACTACGTGCCAGCAGCCGCGGTAATACGTAGGGGGCGAGCGTTGTCCGGAATCATTGGGCGTAAAGCGCGTGTAGGCGGCTTGGTAAGTCCGGTGTGAAATCTTGGGGCTCAACCCCAAGCCTGCACTGGATACTGCCTCGCTTGAGTCCGGGAGGGGAGAGCGGAATTCCTAGTGTAGCGGTGAAATGCGCAGATATTAGGAAGAACACCGGTGGCGAAGGCGGCTCTCTGGAACGGTACTGACGCTGAGACGCGAAAGCGTGGGGAGCGAACAGGATTAGATACCCTGGTAGTCCACGCCGTAAACGATGGGCACTAGATGTGGGCGGTGTTGACTCCGCCCGTGTCGCAGCTAACGCATTAAGTGCCCCGCCTGGGGAGTACGGCCGCAAGGCTAAAACTCAAAGGAATTGACGGGGGCCCGCACAAGCAGCGGAGCATGTGGTTTAATTCGACGCAACGCGAAGAACCTTACCTGGGCTTGACATGTCCGTGTAAACCCTGGAAACAGGGTCCCTCTTCGGAGCGCGGTCACAGGTGGTGCATGGCTGTCGTCAGCTCGTGTCGTGAGATGTTGGGTTAAGTCCCGCAACGAGCGCAACCCCTGTCCCATGTTGCCAGCGGTTCGGCCGGGGACTCATGGGATACTGCCGGTGACAAACCGGAGGAAGGTGGGGACGACGTCAAGTCATCATGCCCCTTATGTTCAGGGCTACACACGTGCTACAATGGCCGGTACAGAGAGCTGCTAAGCCGCGAGGTGGAGCGAATCTCACAAAGCCGGTCCCAGTTCGGATTGAAGGCTGAAACTCGCCTTCATGAAGTCGGAGTTGCTAGTAATCGCGAATCAGCAACGTCGCGGTGAATACGTTCCCGGGCCTTGTACACACCGCCCGTCACACCACGAAAGTTGGCAACACCCGAAGCCGGTGGGCTAACCCGCAAGGGAGGCAGCCGTCGAAGGTGGGGTCAGCGATTGGGGTGAAGTCGTAACAAGGTAGCCGTAGCGGAAGCTGCGGCTGGATCACCTCCTTTCTAGGGAAGCGGCGCGATCGCGTCGCCAGGGCTCCGGAGACCCCCTCGGGGAGATCCGTCGAGCTCCCTCGGCCCAGCGCCGAGCGAGCCAAGCCCTAGAACAACGTTGACGACCTGGCGCAGCGAGATCCGTCCGCGCGTACCCACACAAGCTCGAGGGGTTCGTCGCGCGCGGGGAGCGGAGCTCGCCGCCGTGCTGTTCAGTCTTGAGGGATCGGGCCCGGCCATAGCGCCGGGCCGAGCCTTCTCGCCGCCGGCGCCCTCAGGGGCGGCGGGCGGACGTACCTTGAAAACTGCATAGCGGCAGTAGGTGTGCTCTATTTATCTGGTCAAGATACTAAGGGCACGCGGTGGATGCCTTGGCGTCAGAAGCCGATGAAGGACGTGGACGGCTGCGATAAGCCGCGGTGAGGTGCTGAACAACCTTTGACCCGCGGATTTCCGAATGGGGAAACCCACGCGTGGTAATGCGCGCGTATCCCCGCCTGAACACATAGGGCGGGTGAAGGTAAGCCGGCGAAGTGACACATCTCAGTAGCCGGAGGAAAGGAAAGAAACCTCGACTCCCTGAGTAGTGGCGAGCGAAAGGGGATCAGCCCAAACCGATCGAGTGCCATGCCTGCGGGCCTAGCTCGATCCGGGGTTGTAGGAGCGACATGACCGTGCCGCAGCGCGGTCGGGGAGTGAGAAAGGCGTGGAGCTAGCCGAGCAGCTTGGAACTGCTGGCTACAAAGGGTAAGAGCCCCGTAGGCGAAAGCCCACGCCCTCCCTCGTCGCCACCTGAGTACGACCGGGCACGGGAAACCCGGTTGGAATCCACGGGGACCACCCCGTAAGGCTAAGTACTCTCTGACGACCGATAGCGAACTAGTACCGTGAGGGAAAGGTGAAAAGTACCCCGGGAGGGGAGTGAAATAGTACCTGAAACCGCGTGCCTACAAGCGGTGGGAGCCGGCCTCGGCCGGTGACCGCGTGCTTTTTGCATAACGAACCGGCGAGTTGCTCGTGTCCGGCAAGGTTAAGTAACCGGAGCCGTAGCGAAAGCGAGTCTGAACAGGGCGTTCAGTCGGATGCGGCAGACCCGAAGCCGAGTGATCTATCCATGGGCAGGTTGAAGCGAGGGTAAGACCTCGTGGAGGACCGAACCCACGTCGGTTAAAAACGGCGGGGATGACCTGTGGATCGGAGTGAAAGGCTAATCAAACTCGGTGATATCTGGTTCTCTCCGAAATATATTTTGGTATAGCCTCCTGCGTTCAGTCGTGGTTGTAAAGCACTGTTTGGCCTAGGGGCCCTACCAGGTTACCGAAGTCATATAAACTCTGAAGGCCACGACTCCAGAGCAGGGGAGTCAGACGGCGGGGGATAAGCTTCGTCGTCGAGAGGGAAACAGCCCAGACCACCAGCTAAGGGCCCTAAGCGCTGGCTAAGTGGAAAACGTTGTGCGAGTGCACAGACAACCAGGATGTTGGCTTAGAGGCAGCCATTCGTCTAAGGAGTGCGTAATAGCTCACTGGTCAAGTGCTCGTGCGCGGATAATGTAACGGGGCTCAAGCCAGCCCCCGAAGCTGTGGGCGTCGCCTTTGGCGGCGCGGTAGGAGAGCGTTCCCAGTGCAGCGAAGCGGTCGCGGCAAGCGTCCGTGGAGCGCTGGGAAGTGAGAATGCCGGTATAAGTAACGAAAGAGGAGTGAGAAACTCCTCCACCGGATGCCCAAGGTTTCCTGAGTAAAGCTAATCTGCTCAGGGTTAGTCGGGACCTAAGCCGAGGCCGACAGGCGTAGGCGATGGCCAACAGGTTGATATTCCTGTACCGCGTCTTCCGCGCTATCACCGAAGGGGGGACGGGGAAGGGTAGGCGAACCGTGGCGCTGGTTGACCACGGACAACCCGGTAGGAGGGATCCCAGGAAAATCCGGGATCCACATACTCCGAGAGGGGATGTCGGTCGGCGTAAGCCGGCAAGTCGTCGAGCCCATGCCCCCGAGAAAAGCCTCTAGGGAGTGGGAACGCGCCCGTACCAAAACCGACACAGGTGGGCAGGTAGAGCATACCGAGGTGATCGAGAGAACCCTCGTTAAGGAACTCGGCAAAATGGTCCCGTAACTTCGGGAGAAGGGACGCCCCGGTAGGGTGACCGGCTTCGCGCCGCGAGCCCGAGGGGGCCGCAGAGAATTGGCCCAACCGACTGTTTACCAAAAACACAGGTCTCTGCGAAGTCGTAAGACGACGTATAGGGGCTGACGCCTGCCCGGTGCCGGAAGGTCAAGTGGAGAGGTTAGCTTCGGCGAAGCTTCGAAACCAAGCCCCGGTAAACGGCGGCCGTAACTATAACGGTCCTAAGGTAGCGAAATTCCTTGTCGGGTAAGTTCCGACCTGCACGAATGGCGTAACGAGTTGGGCGCTGTCTCAACGAGGGACTCGGTGAAATTGTAGTATCGGTGAAGATGCCGATTACCCGCCACAAGACGGAAAGACCCCGTGAACCTTTACTGCAGCTTGATATTGGGGTCTGGGATACCCTGTCCAGGATAGGTGGGAGGCTGTGAAGCCGTGGCGTCAGCTGCGGTGGAGCCACCCTTGGGATACCACCCTGGGTGTTCTGGGCTTCTAACGGGAGGCCGTGATCCGGCTTCCGGACAGTGTCAGGTGGGCAGTTTGACTGGGGCGGTCGCCTCCCAAAATGTAACGGAGGCGCGCAAAGGTTCCCTCAGCACGGTTGGAAATCGTGCGTAGAGTGTAAAGGCATAAGGGAGCTTGACTGCGAGACTGACAGGTCGAGCAGGCACGAAAGTGGGCCTTAGTGATCCGGCGGTAGAGAGTGGAATTGCCGTCGCTCAACGGATAAAAGGTACTCCGGGGATAACAGGCTTATCCTCCCCAAGAGTCCACATCGACGGGAGGGTTTGGCACCTCGATGTCGGCTCGTCGCATCCTGGGGCTGGAGTTGGTCCCAAGGGTTGGGCTGTTCGCCCATTAAAGCGGTACGCGAGCTGGGTTCAGAACGTCGTGAGACAGTTCGGTCCCTATCTGTGGTGGGCGTTGGAGATTTGAGGGGAGTCGTCCCTAGTACGAGAGGACCGGGACGAACAGACCTCTGGTGTATCAGTTGTCGTGCCAACGGCACTGCTGGCTAGCTACGTCTGGACGGGATAACCGCTGAAAGCATCTAAGCGGGAAGCCCACCTCGAGATGAGATCTCCCACCCCTTTAAGGGGGTAAGGCCCCAGGTAGACCACCTGGTTGATAGGCTGGATGTGTACGCGCCGTGAGGCGTTCAGCAGACCAGTACTAATCCGCCGAGGGCTTGACCAGCTCTGAGCGCACCGAACGCCGCTATGCAGTCTTGAGGGTATGACCCTCACGGGTTCCCGGTGGCTGTAGCGAGGGGGAGACACCTCTTCCCATTCCGAACAGAGTCGTTAAGCCCCTCAGCGCCGATGGTACTCCGAGCGAAGGCTCGCGGGAGAGTAGGTCGCCGCCGGGATTGAGAGTGTCGAGTGAAGGCCGCGGGACGATATGGTCCGGCGGCCTTCGTCGTCGAACGGGAGGTTCGGCGTGGCCGCGGACGGGGCGATCGTCGTCACCGGCGGGACCGGGGGGCTCGGGCTCGGCGTGTGCCGGGTCCTGCAGCAGACGGGCCGGCCCCTGGTCGTGACGTGGGTGCTCGAGCGGGAGCTGGAGCGCGCGCGGGAGGCTCTCGGCCCGGACGCCGACCTGCGCCGCGCCGACGTGACCGACCCGGCCGCAGATGGACGCCCTCGCCGGCGAGCTCGACGCGGGGGAGGGCGTGTGGGCGCTCGCGCACCTGGTCGGGGGCTACCGCGACGGCGACCCCGTGGCGTCGCTGGACCTGGATGCCTGGGATCAACAGATGGACCTCAACGTGCGCGTCGGCCGCGGTCGCGATGCGGGCGTTCCTGCCCGCGATGGTGCGGCGCGGGGGCGGGCGGGTGGTGGCGGTCTCGAGCCGGGCGGCGCTGCGCCCGTTCGCCGGCGCGAGCGCCTACGCCGCGTCAAAGGCCGCGCTGATCGCCCTGGTGGCGGCGGCGTCCGAGGAGGTCAAGCACGACGGCGTGACGGTCAACTGCATCCTGCCGAGCGTGATCGACACGCCCGCCAACCGGGCGGCGCAGGGGGATGCCGACCACTCCCGGTGGGTGAAACCCGAGGAGATCGGGAACGTGATCCGCTTCCTGACCTCCCCGGAGGCGAGCGCCGTGACCGGCGCGGCCATCCCCGTGTACGGGCGGGCGTAGCGCCGGCGCCGCAGCCGCCGGCCGGAGCGCCCGCCAGCGAGCCCGCCGCCGCGCCGCGGCGGCGGCCTGCATGACGGCGCGGTGCAGAAGCTCCTCGTGCTCGCGCGGGCCTCGGTGGGGGGCCGCTCCGCAGTCCCTCGGACCGGCTGTACATGGCGCTCCTCCTCCGTGATCGCGAGTTGCTGCTACGAGAGGTTCGCGCCTCTTGGCCATTAGGGCAAATCCGGTTATCGTTCGGGTCGATCATGGAACGTGATGGACATGTCCCTCGAGATGGATGGCTCCGGATCGAGGTCCGCCACCTGGCGGCGCTGCGCGCGGTGGCGCGGGAGGGCTCCTTCGGGGCGGCCGCCGCCAGCCTCGGCTACACGCAGTCGGCGGTCTCGCAGCAGATCGCAGACGCTCGAGCGCGCGGTCGGCGAGCGCCTGGTCGAGCGACCCGGCGGGCCGCGCCGGGTCTCGCTGACCGAGGCCGGCGAGGTCGCTGCTGCGCCACGCCGAGCGGGTCGTCGCCGGGATGGAGGCCGCCTGGGCGGACCTGCAGGCGCTCTCCGCGGGGGAGGCCGGGCACCCTGCGCGTGGGGACCTACCAGAGCGTCGGCGCGCGCATCCTGCCCGACCTCATGCGCCGCTTCGTGGCCGAGCGCCCGGGGTGGAGGTGCACCTGACCGAGTCGACCTCCGACCAGGAGCTGCTCGACCAGGTCGAGCGGGGCGAGACCGACCTGACGCTTCACGGTGCTGCCGCTCCCCGGCGGCCCCTTCGAGACCGTCGAGCTGATGCGCGACCCCTACCTGCTGGTCGTCGCCGGCCGGCTCGCCGCTGGCCCTGGCCGGGCGGCCCGCCGACCCTCGCGGAGCTGGGCGAGCCTGTCGATCATCGGGACGCCGCCACTGCTTCGCGGGCGAGCAGGCCGAGCGCTTCCTCGAGAGCCGCGGGGTCGAGCTGAACGTCGTCTTCCGGTCGGACGACAACGGCACGGTCCAGGGCCTCGTGGGCGCCGGGATGGCGGCCGCGCTCATGCCGGCCCTGGCCGTGGAGCCCAACGACGACCAGATCGTCGCGCTGGCGGCCGCCGAGGAGCTGCCGCCGCGGCGGATCGCCCTCGCCTGGCACCGCCACCGGGCGCTCTCGCCGGCCGCGCGCACGTTCATCGACTGCGCGATCGAGCTCTGCGCCGGCGCTCGACGTCGCGGCGCCGGATCGCCGGAGGGCGTTGGTACCATCGCGCCCCGATGACGACCCGAGCGACCGGCGGCGCCGAGGGGCTCGACTGCGTGATCGTGGGCGGTGGCCTTGCGGGCCTGGCCTGCGCGCACGGCCTCGTGACCGCAGGGCGCACCGTGCACGTCGTGGAGGCCGAGGACGCCCCGGGCGGGCGGGCGCGGACCGTCTGGCACCGCGGCCGGCCCGGTGGACCGCGGCTTCCAGGTGCTCTTCAAGGCCTACCCGCGCACGCGCGAGCTGATGAGGGCGGTGGGCATCCCGCGGCGCGACCTGCGGCCCGTCAGCGGCGGCGCCGTGTTCCTGCACGGCGACGGGCCGCATCGACCGCCTCGGGCACGTCCAAGGTCGCGGCGCTGCGGTTCACCGGCCTCGCGCCGGGCGACCGGCGCCGCGCCTGGCGGCCCTGGGGCGCGGAGGTGCTGGCGCGGCCCGCCGGACGGCGCTGCTCGCGCAGGAGGACGAGGGCCTGACCGCCGAGGCGCTCCTGCGCGCGCGGGGCTTCTCCGACGACGCGATCGAGGACGTCTTCCGGCCCCTCTTCGGCGTGATCCTGCTCGACCGCTCGCTGGGCGCCGACACCGGCTACTTCCGCTTCCTGCTGGGCATGCTGGCGCGGGGGCCCGCGGTGATCCCGAGCGACGGGCTCGGGATGATCGCCGAGTGGACCTCGGCGGCGGTGCGCCAGGCCGGCGGCACCGTCGAGCTGGGCGCCCGCGCGGCGGCCTCGAGCCGGACGCCGCCGGCAGGCGCGTCGCCGCCGTGACCACCGACGACGGCCGCCGCATCGAGGCGCGCCAGGTGGTCCTGGCCGCCGACGCCCCGGCGGCCGCACGGCCTGCTGGCGCCCGCTCGACCCGGCGTCGGCCGCCCGCCTGCCCTCCGAGGACGCCGCCTCGTCGGCGACGGCCGCGTTCGCCCTGCGCGCGCCGCTCTACCGGGGGCGGGTGATCCTGCTGAACGCCGACCGCGACCCGCCGGGCGCGCCCCGTGTCGACCTGCTCTGCCAGACGACCAACATCACCCGGCCGGGCGCGCCCGAGGGGCCCCACATCCTGCTGGCGACGCGGGTGACGACCCAGGGCGCCGGCGCGGACGGGCTGGTCGAGGCGACCGGCGAGCTGGTGCGCCGCTGGGCCCCGGCCTACGACTGGGCCGGGCTGGCCGAGCTGATCGACGTCTACGAGCACCGCTTCGCCCAGTTCCGCCCCCTCAGCGGCGTGCGGCGCGACCTGCCCGGGCCCGCGCACGGCGATCGAGAACCTGGTCCTGGCCGGGCGACCTCACCACCCATCCCGTCCATCGAGGGCGCCGTCGCAAGCGGATGCGCGGGCCGCCGGCATCGTGGACGCGCTGCTGCCGTGAAGGTCGTCGGCGGCCGGCGGGTGTTCTCGGTGGAGGAGGTCACCGCGCGCCTGGCCGCGATGTTCGAGGGCCTGCGCTCCTTCTGGGTCGAGGCGGAGGTGCAGGACCTGCGCCCCTCGCGCAGCCAGGTGCGGTTCACCCTCCGCAGCGGCCACGCCGTCGACGCGTCGATGAACGGCGTCGTCTACGACCGGCTGGCCCACAAGCCGGCCGACGGGGCCCTGGTGCAGGCCTACGGGCGGATGGAGTTCTGGCGTGCCCGGGGACAGGTGAGCATGCGCGTCGAGCGGCTCGAGCTGGTGGGGGAGGGCCTCCTGCGGGCCCGGGTCGAGGAGCTGCGCGCGCGCCTCGCCGCCGAGGGCCTCCTCGACCCCGCCCGCAAGCGCCGGCCGCCGCCGCTGCCGCGCCGCATCGGCGCTCGTCACCAGCGCCGGCGGGGCGGCGCGCCAGGACGTCCTCACCAACCTCTTGGCGCGCGTGCCGCGGGCCGACGTCGTCGTGATCGATGTCCCGGTGCAGGGCGACGCCGCGCCCCGGCTGATCGCGCGCGCCCTCCGCCACCTCGACGCCATCCCCGAGGTGGACGTGATCGTGGTCGCGCGCGGGGGCGGGTCGCTCGAGGACCTGATGGCCTTCAACGGCGAGCCCGTCTGCCGGGCCGTCGCCGAGTCGGCGACGCCGGTGGTCTCGGCGGTGGGGCACGAGCGCGACGTCACCCTGTGCGACCTGGTGGCCGACCTGCGGGTCTCGACGCCCACGGCCGCCGCGGCCGCCGTCGTGCCCAGCCGGGAGGCGCTGGAGACCCACCTCGCCGACGCGGCCCAGGCCCTCGGCCGCGGCCTGCTGCGCGCCCGGGCGGGGGCCGAGGAGACCCTGCGGGGCCGGGCGGGCGCGCTCGGGCGGGCCCTCCGGGCCCGCGGCGAGCTGTCGCGCGACCGCGTCGAGCGGGTGGCCCCGCGCCTGGCGCCGGCCCTGCGGCGCGCGGCGGCGGAGGCCGCGGCCCGCGCCGACCGCTCCGAGGCGCTCCTGGCCCTGCTGTCGCCCCGTCGCACCCTGGCCCGCGGCTACGCGATCGTGCGCGAGGCCGAGGGGGGGCGGGTCGTCGCCGAGGCGGCCGGCGTCGCGGCGGGCCAGGGGCTCACGATCGAGCTCCGCGACGGGCGGCTGGGCGCGACCGCGACGGGCGCGGCGTCGTGACCGGCGAGGGTACCGCCGACGCCCCGGCCACGTTCGAGGAGGCCCTCCGCCGCCTCGACGAGGTCGTCGCCCGCCTCGAGGGCGGGGAGGTCGGCCTGGAGGAGGCGGTCGCCCTCTTCGAGCAGGGCCAAGCCCACCTGGCCGCGTGCCGCGAGCGGCTCGCGGCCGCTCAGCGGCGGATCGAGGAGCTCACCGCCGACGCGCTGCCGGCCGCGCCCGGCGAGCCGCCCGAGGGCGAGGCCGAGCCGCCGTTCTGACCGCCGCTCGCGCGCCGGGCGCTCCAGCGCTCCAGCCGGGCGATGTCGCGCTCGATGCGGCCCAGGGGCACCTGGCAGCCGGCGTTGCCCACGTTGGCGTAGGACAGCAGGCGGTCCTCGTCGGCGCGCAGGGTCATCC
Organism: Miltoncostaeaceae bacterium; assembly: GCA_963819845.1. GTDB lineage: Bacteria > Actinomycetota > Thermoleophilia > Miltoncostaeales > Miltoncostaeaceae > DATAGF01. The sequence continues at coordinate 94,236 of CAWFXQ010000009.1, read as the reverse complement.
ACTTGGCCAGGACGTCGTCGCCCTGCGGCAGCAGCGGCGTGCCGGCCTCGCCGCGCTCGGGGAACTGGACGCAGTACTCCCGCACCGGGGCCATCGAGCGCGGCAGGAGGGCGACCACGGGCAGGTGCGGGTAGATCAGGTAGCGGTAGCGCGGCGGGCCCCCGGCGGGCCGGCCCGGACGCGGCCCCCGCCGCCCGGTGACGCAGATGAAGCCGAGGTCGGAGAACATCTCCCACTCGTCCTCGTTGACCACCGAGCGCAGCAGGTCCAGCGAGCGCCGCTCGGCCTCCTGGGGCGGGAGCGGGGCCTCGCGGATCCACGAGGGCAGCGCCGGCCGCCCGCGCCCCGGCCGCCGGCGCCGCCCGAGGGCCGGCCTCCCCATGACGGCCGCCAGCGCGCCCAGGGTCACCACCAGCACGACGACGCCGAGCCCTGCCACGCTCCTAGGCGCCGGGCGCGCCGCCGGCGGCGCGCGGCCAGAACAGGACCCGCTCGGCGCCGTCGGGGATCTCGTCGAAGTCGGTGACCAGCACCGCCTCGCGCCGGCCGGTGCCGGCGTCGGCCACGGGCACCGCGGCCCACATGCCCTCGTCGAGCTGTCGCCGGAACTCGGCCAGCAGCCGCTCGCGCTCCTCGGCCTGGAGCGGGTCGCCCTCGGCGATGAGCGTCTCGCCGTACCCCGGCATCATCCGGAGAAGCTTCATACGCAGGCGTTATATCGGCCCCGGCCGGGGCGGCGCAACGGCCACGGCCCGGCGGCTAGCCTGGCGCGGTGACTCCGCCGGACCTGCGCGACGTGCGGGCCGAGCTGCCGGGCCTCGCGGCGACGGCCTACCTCAACAGCGGCGCGATCGGCCCCCTGTGCCTGTCCGCCTCGCGCGCGCTGTCGCGCTGGGCCGACGACGCCCCGGGGCGCGCCCGCGGGAGCCTGGAGGGCTTCGGGCTGATCGCGGCCCGCGCGGCCGCCGTGAGGGCGGCGGCCGCGCGGCTGGTGGCGGCGGAGCCCGGCACCGTGGCCCTCACGGCCAACACGACCCAGGGCCTCAACCTCGTGGCCTGGGGGATCGACTGGCGGCCCGGCGACGAGATCGTGACCACGGCCGTGGAGCACCCCGGCGTCACGGTGCCGCTGGCGGTGGTCGCGCGGCGCTCCGGCGCTCGGCTGCGGGTGATCGGCGCCGAGCGGGCGGGCGACGACCTCGAGGAGGCCGTCGGGCGGCTCGCGGGGCCGCGGACGCGCCTGGTGGCGCTCTCGCACGTCTCCTGGTCCACCGGGGCCGTCCTCGACGTGGCCGGGGCGGCCCGCGCCGCCCGGGCGTCCGGGGCGCTGCTGGCCATCGACGGCGCCCAGGCGGTCGGGACGATCCCCGTCAACGCGGCGGCCCTGGGGGCCGACGCCTACGCCTTCCCCGCGCACAAGTGGCTGCTCGGGCCCGAGGGCCTCGGGGCGCTGTGGGTGCGCCCCGAGGCGATGGAGCGCATCGACGTGACGGTCGCGGGCCTCGAGAGCGCCGCCGGCGGGGCGGCCCACGGCGAGGACGGCGCGATGGAGCCCCACCCCTCGGCCCGGCGCTACGAGGCCTCGACGCTGCCCGCGGCGCTGCTGCCGGCCTGGGAGGCGAGCATGGGGTGGCTCGACTCGCTGGGCTGGCCGTGGATCCACGAGCGCACGCGCGCGGCCCAGGCCCTGGCGCGCGCCGCCCTCGCCGCCGTGCCGGGCGTGGAGGTCCTGACGCCCCCGGGCCCCCAGGCCGGCCTGGTGACGTTCCGCGCCCCCGGGCGGGCGCCCGCCGAGGCGGCGGCGGAGCTGGCCGCGGGCGGCGTCGTCGTGCGCTCGCTGCGGCGGCCGGAGGCCCTGCGCGCCTCGGTCGGCTTCTTCACCGACGAGGCCGACCTGGCCCGTCTGGCGGCGGGCGTCGGCCGGCTGCGCTCCTGCTAGCTTCCGGGGACGTGAGCCAGGACAGGCTGGTCATCCGGGGCGGCCGCGCGCTGTCCGGCACCATCGTGCCGAGCGGCAACAAGAACGCCGCTCTGCCGATCCTCGCCGCCTGCCTGCTCACCGACGAGGAGGTCGTGCTCGACAACGTGCCCGACATCCTCGACGTGCACGTCATGCTGGCGCTGCTCGACGACCTGGGCGTGAGCGTGCGCGACGAGGGGCCCAACTCGCTGGCCCTCCAGGCCGACCGCGTGCGGACGACCCAGCTCGACCCTGACCTCTGCCGGCGCCTGCGCGCCTCGCTGCTGCTCGCGGGGCCCCTGCTGGCGCGCTGCGGCCGGGTGGAGCTGCCGCTGGCCGGCGGCGACTTCATCGGGCGGCGCCGCGTCGACACCCACCTGCTGGCCTTCCGGAGCCTGGGGGCCGAGTGCCTGGTCAACCGCACCTACCGGCTGAGCCACGAGGGCCTGAGCGGCGCCGAGATCTTCCTCGACGAGGCGTCGGTCACCGCCACCGAGAACGCCCTGATGGCGGCGGTGACGGCCTCCGGCCGCACCGTCGTGATGAACGCCGCGGGGGAGCCGCACGTGCAGGACCTCGCCCGCTTCCTGGTGGAGCTGGGCGCCCGCATCGACGGCATCGGCACCAACCGCCTGATCGTGGACGGCGTCGAGCGCCTGACGGGGGGGCGGTTCCGCATCGGGCCGGACCACATCGAGATCGCGTCCTTCATCGGCCTCGGGGCGATCACCGGATCGGACCTCGTGATCGAGGACGTGCGGCCCGAGGACCTCCGGATGATCAACCTGACATTCGAGCGCCTCGGCATCCGGGTGGAGCTCGACGGCGACACGCTGCGCGTGCCGCCGGAGCAGGACCTGCGCGTGGTGGCCGACGAGGGCGACGCCATCCCCAAGATCGACGACGGCATCTGGCCCGCGTTCCCGGCCGACCTCACCAGCATCGCCACCGCCGTGGCCACCCAGACGCACGGCACGGTGATGATCTTCGAGAAGATGTTCGAGAACCGCCTCTTCTTCGTGGACAAGCTGGTGTCGATGGGGGCCCGGATCGTGCTCTGCGACCCCCACCGAGCCGTGGTCAGCGGGCCCGCCCAGCTCTTCGGCGAGCGGCTGGAGAGCCCCGACATCCGCGCCGGCATGGCGATGCTGATCGCGAGCCTGGCGGCCGCCGGCACCAGCACCATCGGCAACGTCGGCCAGATCGACCGGGGCTACGAGCGCATCGACGAGCGCCTGCAGGCGGTCGGTGCCGACATCGAGCGCATCCGTGAGTGAGGCCCGGCTCGGAGGGGGTTCTGAGACCCCTCCCGCCGCCCTGCCCACGGGCGGCAAGGACGTCCTGGCGGTCGAGGCGCAGGAGCTGCGCGCGGTCGAGGCGGCCCTGCGCGACCGCTTCACGCGCTACGGCTACCGCGAGGTCATGACTCCGGTGCTCGAGTTCGCCGACGTGATCGACCGCGCCCAGGAGGGCGGCCTGCGCGAGGCCTTCCGCCTCTTCGACGACCACGGCCGGGTGCTGGTGCTGCGCCCCGACCTCACGATCCCCGTCGCCCGCCTGGTGGCGACGCGCATGGCGGACCACCCCGGCCCGGTGCGCGCCTTCTACCTCGCGCGCGCCTTCCGGCCCGTGCCGCCCGGGCGCCCGCGGGCGTCGGAGCAGCGCCAGGCCGGGGTCGAGCTGGTCGGCGCCGACGGCCCCGGCGCCGACGCCGAGGCGGTCGCCCTGCTGGCCGACGGCCTGGCCGCGACCGGGCTCCGGGGGCTGCGGATCGGGGTGGCCGACGTCTCGCTGACCGACGCCGTGCTGGAGGGCCTGGTCCCCGGAGAGGAGGCCCGCGACGCCCTGCGCGCGGCCCTGGCCGCGCGCGACCTCGCCGGCTGGCGCCGCATCGCCCGCGCCGCCGGGGCCGGCGATGCGGCCGGCCTGCTCGAGCGCCTGCCCAGCCTGCGGGGCGGGGCCGGGGTGCTCGACGAGATCGGCGGTCGGGTGCCGGCGGCGGCGGCGTCGTGCGAGCGGCTGGGACGGATGCTCGCGCTGGTCGAGGAGTACGGGGCCGCGGACGCGGTGGTCATCGACCTCGGGGTCATGCGGGACTGGCCCTACTACTCGGGGATCGTCTTCGAGGCCTACGCGCCCGGCGTCGGCGAGCCGGTCGCCATGGGCGGGCGCTACGACGGCCTGGCCGGGCGGTTCGGCCGCCCCCGGCCCGCGGTGGGGTTCGCGATCGCCCTCGACGCGCTGCACCGCGCCGTGATGGCCGGCGGCGCGGTGGCGGAGGCGTCCCGCGACGGCGTCGTGCTGGTGGGCGGGCTCGACGAGGACCCGGCCGGGGCCGCCGCGGCCCGGCGCGCGGGGGTCGCGGTGGTGGCGCTGGCGGGGTCCGACGAGGCCGCCGCGGAGGCGCTCGCCGAGGCCGACGGCTGGCGCTTCGTGGCCCGCCGCGGCGAGGGCGGCTACACGGTGCTGGACCGCGCGACCGGGGAGCGGCGCGCCGGCGTCGCCCGTCTGGAGGAGGCCGTGCCGTCGCCCCGCTGAGGATCTGCGTGCCGCTCGGCGCGCTCTTCGACGAGACCGTCGCCGCCCTCGAGGGGGCGGGCCTCGACGTCGCGCCCCTGCGCGACGCCGGCCGCCGCCTCGTGGTCGAGTCGGGCAACGGCACGACCTACATCACGACCCGCCCGTCGGACGTCCCCACCTACGTGGAGAGCGGTGCGGCAGACCTCGGGATCGTGGGCAAGGACGTGCTGCTGGAGCGCTCGCCCGACGTCTACGAGCTGCTCGACCTCGGCTTCGGCCGATGCCGCATGGTCTACGCCACGTCGGCCGGCGAGGACCCGACCGCCGCCGCGCTCGAGCACCTCGGCGCGGTGCGCGTCGCCACCAAGTACCCGGTCACGGCGGCGGCCCACTTCACCGCCACCGGGCGCCAGGCCGAGGTGGTCAAGGTCAACGGCTCGGTCGAGCTGGCGCCGCTGGTGGGCCTCGCCCACGGGATCGTTGACCTGGTGGCCACCGGCCGCACCCTGCGCGACAACGGGCTGGTCGAGCGCGAGGAGATCTTCGCCTCGTCGGCGCGCCTGATCGCCAACCGCGTCAGCCAGAGCATGCAGGCCGAGGCCATCGACCGCCTGTCCGACCGCCTGGCGCCGGGGGCCCCGTGAGCCCGCCGCGCCGGGCCCGCCTGCGCGCCGGCGGGGCCCAGGCGATCGCGCACACCCTTCGCGCGGGCGCCGAGGTGGAGGGGCTCCGCGAGGGCGTGGCCGCGACGCTCGACGACGTGCGCTCCCGGGGTGACGACGCCCTGGTGGAGGCGGCGCGGCGGTTCGACGCTGCGGGGTTCACCCACGACCGCCTGCGCGTGCCGCCGGCGGCGATCGAGCGGGCCGTCGAGCGCCTGGACGACGACCTGCGCGCGGCGATCGTCGCGTCGTCGGCCCAGGTGCGGATCGTGGCCGAGGCCCTCCTGCCCGACGACCGCCACGTCACGCTGCCCTTCGGGCAGCGGATCCGCGTGCGGCGCGTGCCGGTTGACTCCGCCGGCTGCTACGTCCCGGGGGGCCGGGCCGCCTACCCCTCGAGCCTGGTGATGGCCGCCGTCCCGGCCCAGGTGGCCGGCGTCGAGCGGGTGGTCGTCGTGAGCCCCCCGGGGGAGGACGGCCGCCCCTCCTCGGCCATCCTGGCCGCGGCGGGGCTGCTGGGCGTGGAGGAGGTCTATGCGGCCGGCGGCGCGGCGGCCGTCGGCGCCCTGGCCTACGGCACCGCCACCATCGCCCCGGTTGCGGTGGTGGTGGGGCCCGGCAGCCCCTGGGTGCAGGAGGCCAAGCGGCAGGTGGCGGGGACGGTGGGCATCGACGGCATCGCCGGCCCCAGCGAGGTCATGATCATCGCCGACGCGGCCGCCGACCCCGAGGCGATGGCGCTCGACCTGCTCGCCCAGGCCGAGCACGGCCCCGACTCGCCGGCCGTGCTGGCCAGCGACGACCCCGAGGTGATCGGCGCCGTCGCCTCCGCCCTGGAGGGCCTGCCGGACGCGATCGGCCCCATCACGCTGGTCGAGTGTGCCAGCATGCCCCTGGCGATCGAGCTCGCGGAGGCCTTCGCCCCGGAGCACCTGGAGGTCGCGACCCGGGACGCAGAGGCGGTCGCGGCGGAGATCACGCGGGCGGGCGCGGTGTTCGTGGGGCCCAACTGCGCCACCGCCTTCGGCGACTACGTCGCGGGCTCCAACCACGTCCTGCCCACCGGGGGCGCCGCGCGCCACGCGTCGGCCCTGGGGCCCACAACGTTCCTGCGGAGGATGGCGGTGGTCGAGATGACCGACGAGGCGGTGGCGGCGCTGACGCCGCACCTGGCGGCGCTGGCCGACGCGGAGGGCTTCACCATGCACCGCCGCTCGGCCGAGGCCCGGGTGCGGTCGTGAGCCGGGCGGCGGAGGCGCGCCGGGCCACCGGCGAGACCGACGTGCGCGTGCGGCTCGAGATCGACGGCTCGGGGCGGTCGGAGGTCGCCACGGGGGTCGGGTTCTTCGACCACCTGCTGACCCTCCTGGCCCGCCACTCGCTGATCGACCTCGAGGTCGCCGCGGCCGGCGACCTCGAGACCGGCAGCCACCACACCGTGGAGGACGTCGGCATCACGCTCGGGCAGGCCTTGTCGCAGGCGCTGGGCGACCGCGCCGGCATCGAGCGCTACGGCTGGGCCGTCGTGCCCATGGACGAGTGCCTGGCCCTGGCCGCGCTCGACCTGTCCGGGCGCCCCTTCGCGGCCGTTGACGTGCCCCTGCCCGACGTCGTGATCGGGGGCTTCGAGAGCGAGACGCTGGCCGAGTTCCTCCGCGGGCTCGCCAACCACGCGGGCCTGACCCTGCACGTGCGCCTGCTCGCCCCCGGCGGCGCCCACCACGCCATCGAGGCCAGCGTCAAGGCGGTCGCGAAGGCGCTGGCGGCCGCGGTCGCGCCCAACCCACGGGTGTCCGGGGTGCCCTCCACCAAGGGATCCCTGTGACGGACGCGCCGCCGCGCCTGGCGGTCCTCGACTACCGGGTCAGCAACCTGCGCAGCGCGACCAAGGCCCTCGAGCTGCTGGGGGCCCGGGTTCAGGTGACCGGCGAGCCTGGCGAGGTGCCGGGCGCCGACGCGGTCGTGCTGCCGGGCGTCGGCCACTTCGGCGAGGCGATGCGGCGCATCCGCGAGATGGGCCTCGACCGGGCCGTCCTGCGCGCCGCCGAGGAGGGCGTGCCGATCCTCGGGTTCTGCGTGGGGCTCCAACTCCTGTTCGCCGAGAGCGAGGAGAGCCCCGGCGTGGCCGGCATCGGCGTGCTGCCGGGCCCCGTGCGGCGCCTGCGCACCGACCGCAAGCTGCCGCACATCGGCTGGAGCACCGTGGAGTGGGCGCCCGGCTGCGCCCTGGCGCCCGAGGGCGGGCGCCCGGCCGATTCGACCTACTACTTCGTCCACAGCTTCGCTCCGGAGCCCGAGGACGACGGCCTGGTGCTGGGGCGCGCCCGCCACGGCGCCGAGTTCTGCGCCGCAGCCGGCCGCCCGGGCGTCACCGGCCTCCAGTTCCACCCCGAGAAGTCGAGCGCCGCCGGCCTCGGGCTGCTGGGGCGCTGGCTCGCGGGCGTCCGGGCCGGCAGCGGCGCGCCCAGCCCCGCGACGTGATCGACCTCTACCCGGCCATCGACCTCCAGGACGGCCGCGCCGTGCGCCTGCGCCGCGGAGACTTCGCCCAGTTGACCGTGTTCAGCGACGACCCGGTGGCCCAGGCGCGGGCGTTCGACGAGGCGGGGGCGTCGTTCCTGCACGTCGTCGACCTCGACGGGGCTCGCGAGGGGGAGCCGGCCCACGCGGCGCTGGTGGCGAGCATCGCCGCCGCGTTCCCCGGCACGGTGCACCTGGGGGGAGGCCTCCGCTCGCGCGCGGCGATCGAGACGGCCATGGCGACCGGCGTTGACCGGGTGGTCGTGGGGACGGCGGTGGTCGAGGACCGCTCCCTGCTGGAGTGGGCGATCGACCGGCTCGGCGACGGGCTCGTCGTGGGCCTCGACGCGCGCCAGGGCAAGCTCGCCACCCACGGCTGGACCCAGGACTCCGGCCGCGAGGCGGTGGGGGTGGCCACCGAGCTGGTGTCGCTGGGCGTGCGCCGGCTGGCCTACACCGACATCAACCGCGACGGCACCCTCGGAGGGCCGAACCTGGCCGCGCTGCGGAGGCTGGCGGAGGCCGCCCCGCCGCTGAAGCTGATCGCCTCCGGCGGGGTCTCCTCGCTCGACGACCTCCGCCGCCTGCGCGATCTGCGCGTCCCCAACCTGAGCGGCGTGATCGTGGGCCGCGCCCTCTACGAGGGCCGCTTCACCGTGGGGGAGGGGCTGGAGGCGCTGGCCGCCCGGAGCCGCGCGTGATCCGCGTGATCCCCTGCCTGGACGTCGACCGCGGCCGGGTCGTGAAGGGCGTCAACTTCGTGGGCCTGCGCGACGCCGGCGACCCGGTCGAGCTGGCGGCCCGCTACGACCGCGAGGGCGCCGACGAGCTGGTCTTCCTCGACATCACGGCCAGCCACGAGGGCCGCGGCACCATCGTCGAGCTGGCCCGGCGCACGGCCGAGGAGGTGTTCATCCCCTTCACCATCGGAGGAGGCCTGCGGTCCGAGGAGGACATCCGCGAGGTCCTCGCCGCCGGCGCCGACAAGGTGTCGCTCAACTCGGCCGCCGTCCGCGACCCCGGGCTGATCTCCCGCGGGTCGGCCCGCTTCGGCGCCCAGTGCATCGTGGTGGCCATCGACGCCAAGAGGCGCGAGGGCGGCGACGGCTGGGAGGTGTTCCTCAACGGCGGCCGGCTCCCGACCGGCCGGGAGGCCGTCGCCTGGGCCGCCGAGGCGGCCGACCGCGGGGCGGGGGAGCTGCTGGTGACGAGCATGGACCGCGACGGCACCCAGGACGGGTTCGACGTCGAGCTGCTGGCGGCCGTGGCCGACGCCGCGCCCGTGCCCGTGATCGCCTCCGGCGGCGCCGGGCGCCTGGAGCACTTCGCGGCGGCCGTGGAGAGCGGCCGCGCCGACGCGGTCCTGGCCGCCTCGGTCTTCCACGACGGGGTCTACTCGATCGCCCAGGTGAAGGAGGCGATGGCCGGCGCGGGCGTTCCCGTCAGGCGCTGAGCGAGCGGAGCCACTCCGCGAACGTCGTCGGGGCGATCCGCGCCCGCGAGCCGGGCAGCAGCACCTCGCCGGCCATCTCGGCGGTGAAGGGGCCGTCCCGCCAGCTCGCGCGGAGCCGCACCGGCCGGCCGAGGGCCGCCATCGCGCGGCGGGCCATGTTGACCAGGTCCTCGGTGTCGGGCCCGGCCAGCTCCAGCGTGCCGCGGCGCGGCGCGCCCACCGCCACCTCGGCGAGGGCGTCGCCGGCGTCGGCCGCCGCCACCGGCTGCAGCAGGAGGGGGGCGACGGTCGCGACGCCGTCGCGCAGCGTCCAGTTGACCGCCTGGACCGCGAACTCGTGGAACTGCGTCGCCGCCACGATCGTCCAGGGCACCGGCCCGGCCTCGACGAGCTCCTCCTGGCGCCGCTTGCCCGCGTAGTGGGGGTTGCCCGCGACCCTGTGGACCCCGACGATCGACAGCAGCACGTGGTGGCCGACGCCGCCGCGGGCCTCGGCCTCCAGCAGGCGCCCGGTCATCGCCGCGAAGTCGTCCGGCTCGGCGGCGTTGGAGGCGTCGATGACGGCGTTGACGCCGTCGAGGGCCTCGTCCAGGCCCGCGCCGGAGGCGACGTCGATCCCGCGCGAGCGCGCGACGACGACCGCCACGTGTCCGGCCCGCTCGAGGGCGGCGACCGCGTGCCCACCCACGAGCCCGGTCCCGCCGATCACCGCGACGCGCACGCCCTGAACATATCCTCCTCGTCCAGATGTCCGATCCGAGCCGCGCGCCGAGCCACCGCCCGCCACCGCCGACCGACGCCCAGCGCCGCTTCACCGCGGTCGAGGCCGCCGGCTGGAGCGAGCGCGCGGCCGTGTACGACCGCCTGACGGCCCGGATCACCCTCACCCTGGCCGCGCCGCTGCTCGACGCCGCCGGCGTCGGCGCCGGCACCCGCGTCCTGGACCTCGGCTGCGGGCCCGGGGTCGTGTGCGGCCTGGCGGCCGAGCGCCACGCCCTGCCCACCGGCGTGGACGTGTCGCCCGGGATGCTCGCCGAGGCCCGCAGGCGCCACCCCGGCCTGCCCTTCGTGGAGGCGGACGCCGTCTCGCTGCCGTTCGCGGACGCGGCCTTCGACGCGTGCGTCGGCGGTTTCGTGCTCAACCACCTCCCCGCGCCCGACGCGGTCGCGGCCGAGCTCGCCCGCGTGCTGGCGCCCGGTGGCGCCCTCGCCCTGTCGCTGTGGGAGCCCCCGGCGCGGAACCGTTGGCTCGGGATCGTCGGCGAGGCCCTTGCGGAGGTCGGCGTCCACACGCCCGCCGACCTGGCCGGCGGGCCGGACGCCTACCGCTTCGCGGACCGCGACGAGATGATCGGGCTGCTCCGGCGCGCCGGCCTCGGCGACGCGCGGGTCGAGCGGGTCGAGACCCTGGCCCGCTGCCGCGACGGCGACGAGCTCTGGGAGGGGGTCCTCGGGGGATCGGTGCGGACCTCGACGACCATCCTCCGCCAGCCCGAGGAGGTCCGGCGGCAGGTGCGCGCGGCGGTGGAGCGCCGGCTGCGGCCGTACCGGACGCCCGGCGGCCTCGAGCTGCCCGCGCGGGCCGTGATCGGGGCGGCACGGCGATGAGCCCGGCCGAGCTGCTGCGGGTCGCGCTCGAGACGGGGGACGTCGGCCCCTTGGTCGAGGCGTACGCGGACGACGCCGTCCTCGACGCGGGGCTGCCCGGCACGCGGGTCCGGGCGGCCGGCCGCGACGCCGTCGCGGCTCGGCTGGCCGAGTGGTACGCGGGCCGGGGCCGCCTCGTCGAGTGGTCGGCCGCCGAGCACCCCGGCGGCGCGGCCATCTGGCTGGAGCGCGCCGGCGAGCGGCACGTCGTGCGCCAGCGCCACTACCTGCACAGCCGCGCCGGACGGATCGTGGGCCACTGGATCTACGGCGCCCCCCCGCGGACCGCCGCTCCGGGCCTCGCGCCCGCCGAGGCCACCCCTCCGCCCGCGCTCCTGGCCCGGCAGGGCCGGGTCGCCGAGGTCCGCCCGATCGTCTCCAGCGGCTGGTCGGGTGACGCGCTCGCCGGGGTCGCGATGGCCGACGGACGCCGGCTGGTGGCCAAGCGCGTCGTCCCTGGTCGCGGCTGGATCGCCGGCCACACCGCCGACCCCGGGCGCGAGGGCCTGCTCGTCACGGAGGGCTGGATCGAGCGCATCCCGCCGGCGCTCGACCACACCCTCGTCGACGCTCAGCGCGAGGAGGGCGCCTGGTGGATCCTCATGCGGGACGTCTCGGACCACCTCTGGCCGGCGGCCGGGCGCATCGCGCGCGGGGAGAGCGCGCGGGTGCTGGCCGCGGCCAACCTGATGTGGACGGCGTTCTGGGGCGTGCGGGTGCCCCCGGCGGCGACCCTCGCCCGGCGGCTCGACCTCCTGTCGCCCCAGGTGGCCCGGCGCGAGCGCCAGGGCCTCGATCTGCTGCCGAACCAGCTCGGGGCGGCCTGGGAGGCGTTCGCGGAGGCGGTGCCGCGGGACGTGGCGGACCCGGTGCTGGCGGTGCTGGCCGACCCGGAGCCGCTGGCCGCCTGGCTGGAGGCGCGCGGGTCGACGCTCCTCCACGGCGACCTGCGCGACGAGCATCTGGGCCGCGACGGGGAGCGGGTGGTGCTGATCGACTGGGGTCTGGCGACGCAGGGCCATCCCGTGGTGGACCTCTCGTGGTACCTGATGCACTGCGCCTGGCGCATCGACGCCACCCGCGACGAGATCGTCGACGACTTCCGCCGCGTCCGCGGGGAGGCCGACGACGCCGAGGCCCTGGAGGTGGGACTCCTGGCCGGGCTGGTCCAGTACGGCTGGATCATCGGCCACAGCGCCCTGATCCACCCCGACCCGGCCGAGCGGGCCTGGGCGCGCGACGAGCTCGCGTGGTGGGTGCCGAGGGCGCGGCGCGCCCTTGCCGCCTGGTCCGTCCGCTAGCGTCCGGCGGGACGTGAGGACCATCCGCACCGACGCGGCGCCCGCCCCCGTGGCCGGGGCGCCCTACAGCCAGGCCGCCGCGGCGGCCCCGGGGGAGGTCGTGTTCGTCTCGGGCCAGCTCGGCGTCGACCCCGGCACCGGCGCGCTGGTGGGCGACGACGTCCACGAGCAGACCGCCCTCGCCCTGCGGCACGTCGCCGCGATCCTGGCCGAGGCCGGCGCCGGCCTGGGCGACGTGGTCAAGACCACCGTCTACCTGACCGACCTCGCGGGCGACTTCGCGGCCATGAACGAGGTGTACGCCCACGCGTTCACCGGCCACGCGCCGGCGCGCGCCACGGTGGGCGTCGCGGCGCTGCCTCTGGGCGCGCGCGTCGAGATCGAGGCCGTCGCCGTGGTCCCCGAGGGGTGACGGCGGGTGGGCGGACGGCCGGCTACTCGGCCCAGGTGCGGCGCTCGAGCAGGCTGTCGAGCGCGATGCGGTCCAGGTAGTCGGGAGCGTCGGAGATCGGGCGGCCGGCGTTGGCGGGGTCCTCGACCCACGCGCGGAACCGGCCCTGGGCCTCGTCGAACCGCTCCTGGAGCTCGGTCAGCGTGAGCCCCTCGAAGCGCGCGAAGGCCTCGACCAGCGCGGGGTCCATGGGCGCCGCCGCCGCGAGCTTGCGGGAGACCGGGTCGTAGGCCACGAGCCGGATCTTACGGCCGCCGCGGCGCTGCTGGCCGCGCACCCCCTCGTGCGCCGCGTCACGCCGCACCTCGACGGCGACGTCAGCGCCGTGGGAGGGGCCGTGCGCGACGCCCTGCTGGGGCGGCCGGCCGGGCGCGACCTCGACCTCGTGGTCGAGGGCGACGCCCTGCGCCTCGCGCGGCGGCTCGGGAGGGCGCTCAACGGCCGCGTGGTGGCGCACGAGCGGTTCGGGACGGCGTCGGTGGAGCTGCCCCACGGCGAGCAGATCGACGTCGTCACGGCACGGCGGGAGACCTACCCCCGCCCGGGGGCCCTGCCCGAGGTCACGCCGGGGACGCTCGCCGACGACCTGGCGCGGCGCGACTTCACCGTGAACGCGATCGCGCGGCGGCTCTCGGGCGCGGGCGCGGGCGCGCTCGTGGACCCCCACGGCGGCCTGGCCGACGCGCGGGACGGCATCGTGCGCGCCCTGCGGCCCGACGCCTTCGCCGAGGACCCCAGCCGCCTGGTGCGCGCCGCCCGCTACGCCGCGCGCCTCGGGTTCATGCTCGACGGGCAGACGGCGGCCGCGGCCCGCGAGGCCGCGCCGGGCCTCGACCTCGGCAGCGCCCGCGTGGCCGACGAGCTCGCCCGCCTGGCGCGCGAGCCGACCGCCGCCGGCGCCCTCGCGCTGCTGGGGAGCCTCGGGGTCCCCTGGCTCTCGGGCCCGGGCGGCGGGGGGCTGGGCGAGCGCTTCGCCGACGTCGCCGACGCCCTCGCTCGGCCCGGGGCGCCCGACCTGCCGTCCTGGCCGCTGCGCCTGGGCGTGGCGATCGACCCGGAGGCCCTGGCCGGCGCCGCCCTGCCGGGCTGGGCGCGGGCCCTCGGGGCCGAGATGCGCGCCGGGGCCGCGCTGGCGCCGCGCCTGGGCCCGCCGGCCTCGCCCTCGCAGGTCGACCGGCTGCTGCGGGCGACGCCGCCCGCGGCGGCCGCCGGGGCGCTGGCTGCCGGCGCCGTGGCCGTCGCGCGCTGGTGGGAGCGCGACCGCGACCGCGAGCCGTCCGTCCGCGGCGCCGACCTGGTGCGCGCCGGGGTGCCGCCGGGCCCCGCCATCGGGCGGGCCCTGGCCGAGGTGCGGGCCGCGGTGCTCGACGGCCGCGTCGGGGGACCGCACGACCAGCTCGCGCTGGCGCTGCGGGTCGCGGGGGAGCGGCCCTGAGCGGCCCGGAGCTGATCGAGGTCCCGACCGGCGCCCCCGCCCGGGCGGTGTTCACCACCCGCCGCGGCGGCGTCAGCCTCCCGCCGCGCGACTCGCTCAACCTGGGCGCCGACCGGGGTGACGCCGACGAGGCGGTGCGCGCCAACCGGCGGCGGGTGTGCGAGGCGGTCGGCGCGGACGAGGCCTCGGTGAGCCTCGGCCGCCAGGTCCACGGCGCCGCGGTGCGCACCCTCGACGCCCCGTCGCGGCCCGGCCTCTTCACGGGCGCCCTCCGCGGGTGGCCCGAGGGCGACGCCCTCGCCACGCGGCGGCCCGGGATCGGGCTGATGGTGCTCGGCGCCGACTGCCTGCCCGTGCTGCTGTGGCGCCGCGACGCGCCGGGCGTCGCGGCGGCCCACGCCGGCTGGCGGGGGCTGGTCGGCGGCGTGCTGGCCGCCGCAGTGCGCGCCCTGGGGCATCCGGAGCGCCTGGGGGCCGCGATCGGGCCGGGCATCGGACCGTGCTGCTACCCGGTGTCGGCCGACGTGCGCGACCGCTTCGCCGCCGCCTTCGGCGAGACGGTCGTGCGGGCGCCGGCGGTTGACCTGCCCGCCGCCGCAGCGGCGGCGCTCGCCGCCGAGGGCGTCGCCCCGTCGGCGATCGCGACGGTGGCGGGCTGCACGAGCTGCGAGCCGGACCGCTTCTTCTCGTTCCGCCGCGACGGGGACGCCTGCGGGCGCCAGGGCGGGCTGGTGTGGGCGACCGCGTGACCATCGACGCCGCCGCCCTGCGGGCCGCGCTGGCCGAGGCGCGCGAGGGCCTCGACGAGGCCGCCGGCCGCGCGGGCCGCCCGCCGGGCGCCGTGGAGATCGTGCTGGCGGGCAAGTACGTCCCCGTCGACCAGACGGCGGCGCTCGTCGAGGCCGGGGTCGCGGTGGTGGGGGAGAACCGCCTTCAGGACCTGCGCGCCCGGCGGGCGGCGGCCGGCGACCGGCTCACCTTCGACTTCATCGGCCACCTCCAGCGCAAGAAGGCGGCCGAGGTCATCGGCGAGGTGCGCCTGCTGCACTCCCTCGACTCCGAACGGCTGGCGGCGGCGATCGCCGCGCGCGCGGAAGGTCCGACGCGGGTCCTCGTCGAAGTCAACGTCGCCGGAGAATCAACCAAAGGTGGTATCGTGCCGCCCCGACTTCGGGCGTTCATCGAGGATGTGTCGGAACACACCGACCTCGTGATCGGCGG
Organism: Miltoncostaeaceae bacterium; assembly: GCA_963819845.1. Taxonomy (GTDB): domain Bacteria; phylum Actinomycetota; class Thermoleophilia; order Miltoncostaeales; family Miltoncostaeaceae; genus DATAGF01. The sequence continues at coordinate 79,066 of CAWFXQ010000009.1, read as the reverse complement.
CCTGATGGCGATGCCCCCATTCCAGACCGACGCCGAGCTCAGCCGGCCCCACTTCGCGGCCGTCCGCCGCATCGCCGACGATCTCGCGGCACAATGGCGGGGCCGTCATGACCTGTCGGACCTCTCCATGGGGACGAGCCAGGACTACCTGGTCGCCGCCGAGGAGGGCGCGACGATGGTCCGCGTCGGGCGCGGCATCCTCGACACCGCCCTGATCACCACACCGGGAACCGCATAGATGGCCGTCAGCGACCTCTGGCACCGCACCCTCGTCTACTTCGGCATGGCCGACGAGGCCGACGACTACGACGAGGAGCTCGTCGATGACCGCTACGAGGAGGAGCGCGAGCGGGACCGTGACCGGCGCACCTCGAGCGCGGCCCACGACGACCTCGAGCGCAGCTACCGCGAGCGGCCGAACGTCCGGCGGCTCGGCCCGCGCCGGCGCGACTCCGACTTCGACGACATCTTCGCCGAGGAGGAGTCGTCGCGCGGCCGCCCGACGACGGTGCGGGCCGTCGAGTCGCGGCCGCAGCCGTCCGAGGTGCACCTCGTGGTGCCCAAGAGCTTCAACGACGCCCAGCAGATCGCCGACAAGTTCAAGGGCACGATCCCGGTGATCCTCAACCTCCAGAGCGCCGAGACCGACCTCGCCAAGCGCCTCATCGACTTCTCCAGCGGGCTCACCTACGCCCTCGACGGCGGCATGCAGCGGGTGGCCGACAAGGTCTTCATGCTGACCCCGCGCAACGTCGAGGTGTCGGCGGAGGAGCGGGCCCGCCTCCTGGAGAAGGGCTTCTTCAACCAGTATTGATGTCGGCGTCGCCGGCCCCCTGGCCGGGGAGCGTGTCGCTGGTGGGCGCCGGCGCGATGGGCCGGGCGCTCGCGGCGGGCCTCGCGCGGGGCCACCGCGGCCTGGCCGACCGGCTCGGGCTGGCGGACGCCGTCCCGGCCGCCGTCGAGGCGGCGCTGGCCGACGTCGGAGGCCGCCCCGCCTCGGTCGCGGAGGCGGCCGCGGCCGACCTCGTCTGCCTGGCGGTGAAGCCCAAGGACGCCCCGGCGGCCCTGGCGGAGATCGCGCCCGCGCTCTCCCCGGGGACGGTGGTGCTGTCGGTGATCGCGGGCTGGGACCTCGACCGCCTGGCGGCCGCCGCGCCCGGCGCGGCGCTCGCGCGCACCATGCCCAACCTGGCCGTGCGCCACGGCGCGGGGATCGTCGCCATGGCCACGCGCGGGCTGGAGCCCTCGCGCGAGACCGAGCTGCGCGCGTTCCTGCGCCCGCTCGGCGCAGTGGTGCCGCTGCCCGAGAGCCTGTTCGCGCCGGCGACGGCCCTGGCCGGCAGCGGCCCCGGCCTGCTGGCGCTCGTCGCGGAGGGGCTGGAGGAGGGCGCGGTGTCCGCGGGGCTGAGCCGCGCCCAGGCGCGCGAGATGACGGCGGCCGTCATGGCGGGCACGGCCGCGCTGCTGGCCGACGGCACCGACCCCGCCCTCCTGCGACAGCGTGTCAGCTCCCCCGCCGGGACGACGATCGCCGGGCTCGCCGTCCTGGAGCGAGGGGCCGTCCGCGCCCACGTCGCCGACGCCGTCCTGGCCGCTGCGCGCCGCGCGGCCGAGCTCTGAGCGGGCGTCAGCGCCGCGTGTGGCGGCTCTCGGGGTGGCGGGGCAGCCCGTCGTCGGGGATCGGCTCCCAGGGCGCCGCGTAGGCGACGAACTGCCGGACGCTCGGCCGGATCCCGGGATCGCCGTCGAACGCCCCCATCCGGATGCCGATCGGATCGGGGTCGGCGGGATTGCGGCCGAAGAGCGACGAGCCGCAGTCGCCGCAGAACCATTTCTCGCCGCCGTGATCGGGCTTCCAGACGCGAAGCCGGTCCTCGCCCGCGACGATCCGGAACGCGCCCGGGGAGGGGTGGGCGCTCGCCGACGCCGCCGCTCCGCTGCGGCGCTGGCAGCGCCTGCAGTGGCAGTAGCTGGCCGCGCGCAGCGGCTCGGTGACCTCGAATCGGACCGCGCCGCAGTTGCAGCCACCCGTGAGCGGGAAGTCGTTCATCCCGGACGAGCCTCCTTCCGCGTCGGCCGCGCCCGGCACAGGCACCGCAGCGGCGCCGCGCCCCACACCGTACCCCTCGTCTCCGGTCGACGACGTGCACGTGCCCCGGCCGGCCGCGACGAGCCCATGGGGGACGACACGCGGTCGCAGAGGGGGGAGGGGTGGGCGGTGCTCCCCGACCGCGTGATGCACGCCCTCGGGTTCACCCCTGGGAACGCCGTACCGGGGTGACCTGACCCTCAGAGGCCCGCTGTACGCTTGGCGCCGCGTGGAGCAACTGGAGACCTATATCTCGGCGCTGTTCACGGTGTTCATCATCGTGATCTTCGTCCGGATCCTGCTGTCGTTCCTTCCCGTGGCGCCGCGGTCGCGGTGGACGCGGGCCCTGTACGACTTCTTCCACCAGAGCACGGAGTGGTTCCTCGGCTTCTTCCGGCGCCTGATCCCGCCGCTGGGGATGTTCGACCTGTCGCCGATCGTGGCCCTGCTGGTCCTCTACATCCTCCGCAACCTGGTGCTGGCCCTCCTGGACAGCTTCTGAGCGCTCCGCTCCCCCCATGGCTCTCGCTCAGGGACGACGGGGTCACGGTCGCGGTGAAGGCCGTGCCGCGCTCGCGCTCGACGCGGGCGGTGGGGATGCAGGCCGGCGCCCTGCGCGTGCAGATCGCCGCGCCCCCCGTCGAGGGGCGCAGCAACGGGGCGCTGTGCGCGTACCTGGCCGGGGCGGCGGGGCTGCGGCCGCCGGCGGCCCGCATCCGGCGCGGGTCGGGCGGTGCGCGCAAGCTGGTGGAGCTGGACGGCGACCCCGCGCGGATCGCGGCCCGCCTCGTGGCGGCGCTGGGGGAGGACGGGCGCGGAGGGGCGGGGGGATGACCTCGGTCAAGCCCACGACCCGCGACCAGGTGTTGCAGGCGGCCGAGCGCCGCCGCCGCCGCCAGACCAAGGCGCGCTGGTGGCGCTTCGGCGCCCTCGCGCTGCTCGTGCTGGTGCTCGACCAGATCTCGAAGGCGGCGATCCGGGCGACGCTCGCGCCGCGCGAGGTGATCGACGTCCTCCCCGGCTTCGACGTCTCTCGCGTCACCAACGAGGGCATCGCCTTCGGGCTGTTCCCCGGCCGTCAGGCCGCCGTCGCGGTGCTCACCGTGGTGGCCCTCTGCGCCATCGCCATCGCCCTGGCGGGGCTGGTGGCGCGCAACAACACCGTCGCCGCCGGGGCCGGCCTGCTGGTGGGCGGGAGCCTGGGGAACCTGATCGACCGGCTCTCCCGGGGCGCCGTGACGGACTTCATCGACCTCGCGCGCTGGCCGGCCTTCAACGTCGCCGACATCGGCATCACGGTCGGCGCGGCGCTGATCGTCCTCGGCCTGCTGCGGGACGGCGGTGAGGGCGGGGAGGATGACGAGCCCGGCTGAGCGCGACCCCGCGCCGCTGCGCCTCGTGGCCGGGCCGGAGGAGGCGGGGCGCCGCGTGGACGCCGTGGTCGGGGCCCTGGAGGCGGTGGGCAGCCGCGCCGAGGCCCAGAGGCTGATCGAGGCCGGGCGGGTGCTGGTGGAGGGCCGGTCCGTCGCCAAGCGCCGCCTGCTGGCCGAGGGCGAGTCGCTGGAGGTGCGCCCCGCGCCGCCCCCGCCCGCGGCCATCGAGCCCGAGGACGTCCCGCTGACCGTGCGCTACGAGGACGAGCACCTCCTGGTGGTGGACAAGCCCGCCGGCGTCGTCGTCCACCCGAGCGCAGGGCATCGCGCCGGGACCCTGGTCCACGGCCTGGTGGGCCGCGACGTCGCCGGGGGGGACGACCCCTCCCGGCCGGGCATCGTCCACCGGCTCGACCGCGACACGTCGGGGCTGCTGGTCGTGGCCCGAACCCCGCGCGCGCACCGTCGGCTGCAACGGATGCTCCGGGAGCGGCTGGTTCGACCGCCGTTACCTCACCCTGGTCCACGGCGCCGCCCCGCCGGCCCTCACGGTCGACCGGCCCATCGCCCGGGACCGGCGCGTCCGCACCCGCATGGCGGTGGACGCCGACGGGCGCGAGGCCGTGACCCACCTTCGCCGGCTCGAGGAGCTGGGGCGCTTCTCGCTGCTGGAGGCCCGCCTCGAGACCGGCCGGACGCACCAGATCCGCGTGCACCTGGAGTCGGTGGGCCACCCGGTGGTGGGCGACCGCGTCTACGGGCGCCGCCCCGAGAGCCTCGGCCTCGAGCGCCAGTTCCTGCACGCCGCCCGCCTGGCCTTCCCCCACCCCGAGACGGGCGAGCCGGTGGAGGTGGAGAGCCCCCTCCCGCACGACCTGGAGCTCGCCCTGGGCCGCGCGCGCCGCGGGGCCGGCTCAGGGCGCTAAGATCCTCGGCCGCAGGTCATCCGTCCACACTCCCCGGCGCGCTCTCCGCCAGATGGCGGTGCCGGCAGCGTCCCGCCCCGACGGCGGCCGCCCCGGTTCCATCGGCCCGCGCCGGCGCCCGACACCCCCAAACCGCAGCACAGGGAGCCGCCCGTGGCCACCGTCACCATGAAGCAACTGCTGGAGTCCGGGGTCCACTTCGGACACCAGACCCGCCGCTGGAACCCGAAGATGAAGCGCTACATCTTCGGCGAGCGCGGCGGCATCTACATCATCGACCTGCAGCAGACGATCGTGCTGCTGCAGGAGGCGATGGACGTCGTGCGCGAGATCGCCGAGCGCGGCGGGACCGTCCTCTTCGTCGGCACCAAGAAGCAATGCCAGGACGCCATCCAGGAGAACGCGGTCCGCTCGGGCATGCCCTACGTGTCGCACCGCTGGCTCGGCGGCCTCCTCACCAACTGGGGCACCATCTCCCAGCGCATCCGGCGCCTCCACGAGCTGCGCAACCAGAAGCGCGAGGGCCAGCTCGACCTGCTGCCCACCCGCGAGAGGCTGGCGCGCGAGGGGGAGCTGACGAAGCTCGAGACCAACCTCGGCGGCGTCGCCGACATGCAGCGCCTGCCCGATGCGGTGGTGATCGTGGACCTCAAGAAGGAGGCGATCGGGGTGCGCGAGGCCAATCGACTCGGCCTGGCGGTGATCGGCCTGGTCGACACCAACTGCGACCCGGACGAGGCGACCTACGTCATCCCCGGCAACGACGACGCCATCCGCTCGTGCAACCTCGTCGTGGGCTCTCTCGCGGACGCGATCATCGAGGGCAAGGGCGGTCTCCCGTCCTCGGGGATCCCCGCCGAGGAGGCCTCCGAGGCCCCCGCCGAGCCCGCCCCCGCCGAGCCCGCCCCCGCCGAGCCGCCCCCGCCGAGCCCGCCCCCGCCGAGCCCGCCCCCGCCGAGCCCGCCCCCGTTGCGGAGTCCCCCGCCGCCCCCCCGAGGCGCCCGCCCCCGAGCCCACCCCGGAGCCCGCCCCCGAGCCCACCCCGGAGCCCACCCCGGAGCCCGCCGCCGCGCCGGCGGAGCCCGCGGCCAACGCAGAGGACTCCGCGTGAGCACCGCCATCCCCGCATCCCTGGTGAAGGACCTGCGCGAGCGCACGGGCGCCGGGATGATGGACTGCAAGCGGGCGCTCGAGGAGGCCGGCGGCGACATCGAGGCGGCGACCACCGCGCTGCGCACCAAGGGCCTGGCCGACGCCGCCAAGCGCGCCGGCCGCGCGGCCAACGAGGGGTTGGTTGACAGCTACATCCACGCCGGCGGCCGGGTGGGCGTGCTCGTCGAGGTCAACTGCGAGACCGACTTCGTCGCGCGAACCGACCAGTTCAAGGACTTCGTCCACGAGATCGCGCTGCACATCGCGGCGCTGAAGCCGCGCTACGTGAGCGCCGACGAGGTGCCCGAGGACGAGCTGGCGGCCGAGCGCGCGATCTACGCGGCCCAGGCCGAGGACGTGCCCGAGCACGCCCGCGAGCGGGCGGTGGAGGGCAAGCTCGCCAAGCACCTCAAGTCGATCTGCCTGCTCGACCAGGAGTACATCCGCGACCAGGGGGAGAAGAAGCCCCGCACGATCGAGGAGCTCCGGGCCGAGGCCGCGGGGAGCCTGGGCGAGAACGTGACCATCCGGCGCTTCAGCCTGTTCGAGCTTGGCCAGTAGCACCGCCGTCTTCTCCCGGGTGGTGCTGAAGCTCTCGGGGGAGGCCCTCCTCGGGGACGAGCCGTACGGCATCGACCCCGAGCGGATCGCGGCGATCGCCCGCCAGGTCAACGAGGCGGTCGGGCGCGGCGTGGACGTGGCGATCGTGGTGGGCGCGGGCAACATCTTCCGCGGCCTCCAGGGCATGGCCATCGGCATGGATCGCGCGACGGCCGACTACATGGGCATGATCGCGACTGTGCTGAACGCCCTCGCGATGCAGGACGCCCTCGAGAAGCTCGGCCTGACGACCCGCGTGCAGTCGGCGATCGCCATGCAGGAGGTGGCGGAGCCGTACATCCGGCGCCGGGCGATCCGGCACCTGGAGAAGGGGCGGGTGGTGATCTTCGCCGGCGGCACCGGCAACCCGTTCTTCACCACCGACACCACGGCGGCGCTGCGGGCCCTCGAGATCGGGGCCGAGTGCATCCTCATGGCCAAGAACCGCGTGGAGGGCGTGCTCGACGCCGATCCGCGCGAGGTGCCCGACGCCAAGCTGATCCCCCGGATCAGCCACATGGAGGCGATCGAGCGGGGGCTGCGCGTGATGGACACCACCGCGCTCACGCTCTGCATGGACAACGGGCTGCCAATCTTCGTCTTCAACATGAGCGACGAGGCCAACATCGGCCGGCTGCTCGACGGCGAGCAGATCGGCACGATGGTGGTCACCGAGTGATGCGGTCAAGGCCGACCTCTCGTACGGGGCTCGTGCGGCCCCGTGCCGGTCGGCTCGAAAGAGGGGGCGGGCGGTGGACGACGACCGGTTGAAGGACGCCAGACGGCGCATGGACGGCGCGGTGAAGGCCCTCGCGGGCGAGTTCCAGACGGTGCGCACCGGGCGGGCATCGACGGGCCTGCTCGACCGGGTCACGGTCGATGCCTACGGGACGCGCACGCCGCTCAACCAGCTCGCCACGATCCACGCGCCGGAGCCGCGGCTGCTGACCGTGCAGCCGTACGACCGCAGCATCATGGCGGCGGTGGAGAAGGCGATCATGGAGTCGGACCTCGGGCTGACGCCCAACAACGACGGCCAGATCATCCGGCTGCCGGTGCCCGAGCTCACCGAGGAGCGGCGCAAGGAGATGGTGCGGCTGGTGCACAAGATGGCCGAGGAGGCGCGGGTGGCCGTCCGCAACGTGCGCCGCGACGTGCTCAACGAGATGAAGCGCGCCGAGAAGGAGGGCGGCATCTCACGCGACGAGCTCGCGCGCGGCCAGGACGAGGTCCAGAAGGTGACCGACGCCGAGGTGAAGGCCATCGACGAGCTCATGGCCCGCAAAGAGGCCGAGATCCTCGAGGTCTGAGCCTGAATCCGTCGCCAGATCGTGGATGCGGGACGTGCGGGCGCCGCCCCAGACGGGATTCGGGGCGCACCCGCAGGGTGACCCCTCGGGATGACCCGAATCCCGTCTGGGGCGAGCGATCCGCGCGTACCGCGCCGCGAGATGCGACGGATTCAGGCTGAGCGCGGCGTGACCATCCGAACCCGGCTGCGTACGGCCCGGTCCGCCCTGGGGCTGGGGCGGTCCGTCGCCCACGAGCAGCGCCCGGCGGGGCTCACCGAGGTCCCGCAGTCGGTGGCGATCATCATGGACGGCAACGGCCGCTGGGCCCGTGACCGCCGCCTGCCCGTGGGGGCGGGCCATCGCGCCGGCGCGCGGGCGCTCAAGCGGGTCGTGCGGGCGGCGGGCGACGCGGGCATCAAGGACCTGACCGTCTTCTCGTTCTCGACCGAGAACTGGTCGCGGCCCCTGGACGAGGTCGACGACCTCATGGGCCTGTTCTGCGAGCTCATCGACCGCGAGGTCCCCGAGCTGCACGCCGAGCGGGTGCAGATCCGCTTCATCGGCCGGTGCGCCGACCTCGACGCGGAGCTCCGCGCCAAGATCGCCGAGGCCGAGGCGCTCACCGCCGCCAACGAGCGGCTGCGGCTCTTCATCGCGATGAATTACGGGGGCCGGCAGGAGATCCTCGACGCCGCCCGCCGCTTCGCGGCCGAGTGCGGCCCGGAGGCCGGAGAGGCCGAGTTCGCGCGCCTGCTCTACGGCCCCGACCTGCGCGACCCGGAGTTGGTCATCCGCACGAGCGGCGAGCAGCGGCTGTCGAACTTCCTCCTCTGGCAGTCCGCCTACGCCGAGCTGCACTTCTCGCCGCGCCTCTGGCCGGACTTCACGCCCGAGGACCTCGAGCTGGCGCTGGCCGACTACGCGCACCGCCACCGCCGCTTCGGCGGGCGGTGAGCTCGGCGCTCATGAGCCGCCTCGCGGTCGCGATCCCCGGGATCGCGATCGCGATCGCGGTGGTGGCCATCGGCGGCGCGCCGTTCGCGCTGGCGATGGCCGTGATCGGGGTCCTCGGTCTCTACGAGCTCTACAGCCTCACCGCCGCCCAGCGGCCCCTGCGGTGGGCCGGGTACGCCGGGACCATCCTGGTGATCGTGCTGGCCTGGGCCTACGACCCCGGCGAGCGGGGGATCCTCCTCGGCCTCGGCGTCAGCCTGGGCCTGGCGGCGGTCGCCGCGCTGATCCTCCCGCGCCGCGACGACATCACGGCGCGGGTCACCACGACCCTGCTCGGCGTCGTCTACCTGGGCGTCCCGCTGGCGCTGCTGGTGCTGACGCGCGAGCTGCCCGATGGCGCCGCCGCCGTGATCAACGTCCTGGTGGGCGTGTGGGTGTTCGACACGGCCTCCTTCGTCGGCGGCCGCCTGTGGGGCAAGACGCCGATCGCCCCCCGCATCTCCCCGAACAAGACCGTCGAGGGCGCCGTCGTCGGCCTGGCCGTCGCCACCCTGGCGGTGTGGACCGCCGGGCTCTACATGGACTGGATCAGCGGCTGGCAGTCGCTGATCCTGGGCCTGGCCATCTGCCCGGCCGCATACCTGGGCGACCTCTTCGAGTCGATGCTCAAGCGCGACGCGGGCGCCAAGGACTCCGGGCGCCTCCTCCTGGCCCACGGCGGCGTGCTGGACCGCTTCGACGCCCTGCTCTTCGGCGCCGTGGCGGCGTACTTCGTGACGATCTGGCTGGTCTACTGAGCCCCGCTCGGGCTCCGGTGGCCGCGACCGCCGCGCCCCGGCCCGGGGGCGCCGAATTGTGAACGTGCCAATTGGCCGCGGCCGCGTCGGCCAATTGGCCGCACCCCGAGACGCCGCTTCTCATATGGCTTCTCATCGCCAGGACGGCGTTCGGCGCCGCGGGCCGAATTGTGAAGGTGTCATTTGGCCGATGCCTCCGTGGCCAATTGGCGCGACGCCGCGGAGCGGTCGCCGGCGCCGGGGGGTCGGGTAGCGTCCCGCCCGATGAACCTCGACCTGCTCACCGAGCTGTGCGAGACGCCGGGGGCCCCCGGGCGGGAGGAGCGCATCCGCGAGGTGGCCCGGCGCGAGCTGGCGCCGCACGCCGACGAGGTGACGGTTGACCCGCTCGGCAGCCTGGTGGCGCGCCGGGCGGGCGGCGGGGGGCCGCGGCTGATGCTGTCGGCCCACATGGACGAGATCGGCTTCATGGTGAGCCACGTCGAGGAGGCGGGCTACCTGCGGCTGCTGCCGCTGGGCGGCTTCGACCCCAAGACGCTGACGGCGCAGCGGGTGATCGTGCACGGCCGCGAGGACGTGCTGGGCGTGCTCGGCACCAAGCCGGTCCACCTGATGACCGACGACGACAAGCGCAAGCCCCCCAAGCTCGACGACTTCTTCGTTAACACGGGCCTCCCCGGCGAGCGTGTGGGCGAGCTGGTGCGCGCCGGCGACGTCGTCACGCGCGAGCGGGGGATGGCGCGCCTCGGCGACCTGGTCACCTGCAAGAGCCTCGACAACCGGGCCGGCCTCTACGTGATGATCGAGGCGTTCCGCTCCCTGGGCGACCACGAGTGCGAGGTGGTCGCGGTGGCGACCGTCCAGGAGGAGGTGGGGCTGCGCGGCGCCCGCGTCGCGGCTGCCCGCCTGCGGCCGCGCATCGGCCTGGCCATCGACATCACGCTCGCCAACGACGGACCCGACGCCAAGCCGCACGAGCGGGTCACCACCCTCGGCGGCGGAGCGGCGGTGAAGGTCTACGACACCAGCGCGATCGTCCCGCGCGAGGTCGTCGACCACCTGGTCGCGGTGGCCGAGGAGCGCGAGATCCCGCACCAGCTCGAGGTGATGCCCCGCGGAGGCACCGACACCCGCGAGCTGGGGCTCTCGGGCGACGGCGCTCCGGCGGGCTGCGTGTCGATCCCGACCCGCTACGTCCACCAGGTCGTCGAGGCCTGCCATCCGGATGACCTCGACGCCTCGGTGCGCCTTGTCGCCGCGTTCTGCGAGACGGCCCAGGCGCTGGTGGACTGACGCCCCGTCAGGGCCCGCGGGCTACGCCTCGGCGGCCCAGGGGTAGAGGCTCAGGGTCCTGCCGGTGAAGGCGCGCATGCGCCGCCCGGTGCCCGACTCGCGCGCCGCGCGCCGCACGTCGCGCGCGGCCGCCTCGGCCCAGCCCCCGAAGCGGAAGCGGTGGCCGGGCGTCCGCGCCCACCACAGCACGTGGAGGACGCCGGCCTCGTCGCGCACGGTCGTCACGGCGCGGCCCATGTCGCGGTTGGTGCGCTCCGCGCGGGCCGCGCCGCCGGCGTTGCGGCCGTGCCACACGATCACCGGGCCGTCGCCGCCCCGGATGTGGGGCATCTCCTCGAAGTAGAACGGGGTCGCGTCGACCTCGTCGTCCCACTTCACCGAGCGCGGGTCGATCATGTTCTCGATCACGTAGCCCCCGCCGAGGCTGCGCCAGATCTCGAGGTGGAGGTGGTCGGGGCCGCCGTTCCAGACCGTCACGCCGGCGACGACGTCGCCGGCCGCCACGCGGGCGCCCGTGGCGGCCCGCGGGTTGACGTGCCGCATCGTCCAGCAGATCCCGTCGGGCTGCTGCACCACCAGCACGCCGCCGAACACCTGGCCGTCGTGATCGTCGCTGCGCTCGGCCCGCGCGACGGTCCCCGCGCCGGGTGAGCGGATGGCGGTCCCCCCGGGGGCGAACCAGTTGACGCCGCCATGGAAGCGGCCGCCGGCGTGGGACTTCACCCCTTCTGGGTCCGGGAAACGGAACGCGTAGTCGCGGTTGCCGTCGCCGCGCGGGGCGAGGTACGACGGCATCCAGTCGAGGCGGACGGGGAGGGGTGAGGCGGCTCGCATGACGGACCTCCAGGGGGTCACGAGCGGATTCGACGTCCCCTTCCTACGCCCGAGCGGTTGTCCGGCGATTAGCCCGCGCTTACCGGCGCCCGCGGGGACCCCCGCTACACTCGACGGGTGATCCGCGTCCTCGTGCTGGGCTCCACCGGCTCCATCGGCGTGCAGGCCCTCGAGGTCATCGGGGCCGCGCCCGACATGGCCGCCTGCGGCCTGGCCTGCGGCCGGCGCGCGGAGGAGATGCTCGCCCAGGCCGCGGCGCACGGGGTCGCGCACACGGCGAGCGGAGCCGACGCCGACCTGGATGCCCTGATCGACGCCTGCGAGCCCGACATCGTGCTCAACGCGATCGTGGGCGCCGCCGGGCTGCCGCCCACGCTGGCGGCCCTGGGGCGGGGCCTGCCCGTGGCGCTGGCCAACAAGGAGAGCCTGGTCGTCGGCGGCGACCTGGTCGCGGCGGCCCGCCACCGCTCGGGGGCCCCGCTGGTGCCGGTCGACTCGGAGCACTCCGCCCTCTTCCAGTTGATGGAGGGCGTCCCCCGGGAGCGCGTGGTCGCCGGGGTGCTGACGGCCTCCGGCGGGCCGTTCCGGGGCCGGCCGGCCGGCGAGCTCGAGTCGGCCACGCCCGCGCAGGCCCTGCGGCACCCCACCTGGGACATGGGCGGGCGCATCACGATCGACTCGGCGACCCTCATGAACAAGGGCTTCGAGGTGATCGAGGCCCACCACCTGTTCGGCCTCTCGTACGACGAGATCGAGGTCGTGGTGCACCCGCAGTCGCTGGTGCACGCCATGCTGCGCCTGGACGACGGCGGCGTTCTCGCCCACCTCGGCCCGCCCGACATGCGGGTGCCGATCGGCTACGCCCTGCGCCATCCCGCGCCGCCGCCGCACCGCCCGGCCTGGGATCTCACCGCGGCGCCGCTGGAGTTCGAGGAGCCCGACGAGGCGGCCTTCCCCTGCCTGGGGCTGGCGCGGGCCGCCGGGCGCGAGGGCGGGACGGCCCCGGCCGTCCTGAACGCGGCCGACGAGGTCGCCGTCGCCGCCTTCCTCGACGGGGCCATCGGCTTCATGGACATCCCGCGCGTCGTCGAGGGGGCCCTGGCCGCCGTGCCCGCGGCGCCGGCCGACGACCTGGAGGCCGTGCTGGGCGCCGACGCCCGCGCGCGCGACGCGGCCCGGGCCGCCATCGAGGGGGTGCCCGCGTGGTCGGCCTGAACATCCTCTGGTTCGCGCTGATCCTGATGTTCCTCGTGCTGGTGCACGAGGCGGGGCACATGGTGGTCGCCAAGTGGTGCGGCATGCGCGTCGAGCGCTTCTCGATCTTCTTCGGCCGGCCGCTCTGGTCGTTCCGGCGGGGCGAGACCGAGTACGGCATCGGCTGGCTGCCCCTGGGCGGCTACGTGAAGATCAGCGGGATGACCCGGGGGGAGGAGATGCCCCCGGAGGTGGAACCCCGCGCCTACTACAACATGCCGGCCTGGAAGAAGATCGCGACGATCTTCGCGGGGCCGGCGGTCAACATCGTCCTGGCCATCGCGATCTTCGCGGCGATCTTCTGGATCGGGATCCCCACCGCCCGCGTCACCGACAACGTGGGCGCGGTCACGCCCGGCCAGGCGGCCGCCGCGGCGGGCATCCAGCCCGGCGACCGCTTCGTGGCCATCGACGACGTCCAGGTGAACGGCGACCCCGAGCGCCTGCGCCGGCAGCTCCTGGCGGGCGAGCCGGGCCAGGACGTCGTCCTCACCCTCGAGCGCGGCGGCCGGACGATCGAGCGGACGGCCGAGCTGCAGCAGCTGGACGACGCCGCCGGCCGGCGGACGGGCCTGGGCTTCACCTTCGACGCCGTGGAGGGGCCGACGCAGCGCCTGGGGCCGCTGGAGGGGCTGCAGGAGGGCCTGGACTTCACGTGGTTCGTGGTGCGGGCCAACGTCGAGGTGTTCGGCGACGTCTTCACCAGCCAGGAGGCCCGCGAGCAGGTGTCGAGCGTCGTGGGCGTGGGCGCCGTGTTCAACGAGGTCTCCGACGACGGGCTCATCACGCTGCTGCGCTTCGTGGGGGTGATCAGCCTCGCGCTGGGCCTCTTCAACCTGCTGCCGATCCTGCCGCTCGACGGCGGGCACATCCTCTTCGCGCTGATCGAGAAGGCGAAGGGGTCGGCCCTCAGCCGCACGACCTACGAGCGCGCCTCGTTCATCGGCTTCGCGCTGGTCATGGTGGTGTTCGTCTTCGCGCTCCAGAACGACATCGGGCGCATCACCGGCGAGGGGTTCCAGCTCGACCGTTAGTCTCAGCGGTGTGAGTGGGACGCCGTCGCGACGCGAGAGCCGGGCCTGCCGTGTCGGCGAGGTCGTCGTCGGCGGGGGCGCTCCCGTCGTCGTGCAGTCGATGACCAACACCGACACGGCCGACGCGGCCGCCACGGCGCGCCAGGTGGCCGAGCTGGCCGAGGCCGGCTCGGAGATCGTGCGCATCACGGTCAACAACCGCGCGGCCGCGGCGCGCGTGGCCGAGATCCGCGACCGCCTGAGCGGCGAGCACGGCGTCGCCGTGCCGCTGGTGGGCGACTTCCACTACAACGGCCACACGCTCCTGCGCGAGTTCCCCGACTGCGCCGAGGCCCTGGACAAGTACCGCATCAACCCGGGCAACGTCGGCCGCGGCGCCCGCCACGACGCCAACTTCGCGACGATGGTCCAGGCCGCGATCGACCACGGCAAGCCCGTGCGCATCGGGGTCAACGCCGGCTCCCTCGACCCGGAGCTGATGGACCGGCTGATGGACGAGAACGGCCGCCGCCCCGAGCCGCTCGGCGCCGACGCCGTGCTGCGGGAGGCCATGGTCCAGAGCGCCCTGGGCTCGGCCCAGGCGGCCGAGGAGCTCGGCCTCCCCGGCGACCGCATCGTGCTGTCGTGCAAGACCAGCCGCCTGCAGGACATGGTCGCCGTCTACCGCGACCTGGCCGGCCGGTCCGCCCACCCGCTCCACCTGGGCCTCACCGAGGCCGGCATGGGCAGCAAGGGCATCGTCTCGACCACGGCGGCGCTCGGTATCCTGCTGCAGGAGGGGATCGGCGACACGATCCGCGCCAGCCTCACGCCCGAGCCCGGGGGCGACCGCACGCTGGAGGTGCGCGTCTGCCGCGAGCTGCTGCAGAGCCTGGGGCTGCGCTCGTTCCGCCCCGACGTCACGGCCTGCCCGGGCTGCGGCCGCACCACGAGCACCGTCTTCCAGGAGCTGGCCCAGACCATCGAGCGCCACCTCGACGCGCGCATGGCGCAGTGGCGCAGCGAGCGCCCCGGCGTGGCCGAGCTGAAGGTGGCCGTGATGGGCTGCATCGTCAACGGGCCCGGCGAGAGCCGCGCCGCCGACATCGGCATCAGCCTGCCGGGCACCGGCGAGCAGCCGCGCGCGCCGGTCTACGTCGACGGCGAGAAGGTGCACACCCTGGAGGGTCCGACGCTGGCGGACGACTTCATCGCGATGGTCGAGGAGTACGTGGAGGCCCGCTTCCCGCCCGCCGGGGCGGCCCTCCGGAGCTAATAGGCCCGGGCGACGATCGCCTCCAGGGGCCCCTCGAGGTCGTCGGGGACGCTCCCGTCGCGGCGCCGCAGCAGCCGCACCGTGATGCCGTGCTCGGCCAGGGCCGCCTCGCCCGCGTCCCCGACCGCGTCCCACGGGATGCGGGCGAAGCCGGTCCGGCCGGCCTCGACGGCCTCGTCCAGGGTGGTCACGGAGGCCGTGCGGGCCTCGCGGGCCGCGGTCGCCTCGGCCAGCAGGCCGGCCTGGATCTCGCCGAGCAGGGCGGCGACCCTCGCCGGGAGGCCCGCGGCCGGGACGGGCTCCTTCTCGCGCCGGTCGCGGCGCACGAGCGTGACGGTGCCCTCGGCGAGGTCGCGCGGCCCGATCTCCACCCTCACCGGCACGCCCTTCAGCTCCCAGTCGGTGGCACGGCGGCCGAAGCCGGTCGCGGTGTTGTCGTTGACGCGCGCCCGCACGCCCGCCGCGCTCAGCTCGGCCGCGACGCGGTGGGCCGCCTCGGCAACGGCTCCGTCCTCGTCGCGGACGACGAGCACCACCGCCTGGATGTGGGCGATGCGCGGCGGCACCCGCAGGCCGTGGTCGTCGCCGTGGCACATGATCAGGCCGCCGACCATGCGCGTGCTGGTGCCCCACGAGGTGGTCCAGCACGCCTGCTGGGCGTCGTCGGCGTCGAGGTAGTCGATCCCGAACGCGCGGGCGAAGTTCTGGCCCAGCTCGTGGCTCGTGCCCATCTGCAGCGCCCTCCCGTCGCCCATCATGGCCTCGAGGGTCATGGTGTTGATGGCCCCGGCGAAGCGCTCGCGGGCCGTCTTGACGCCGATGTGGACGGGGATCGCCAGCACCTCCGTCATGAAGTCGAGGTAGGCCTCGTGCAGGATGCGCCGCGCGTAGGCGGCGGCGTCCTCGCGGGTGGCGTGAGCCGTGTGGCCCTCCTGCCAGAGGAACTCGGTCGTGCGCAGGAAGACGCGCGGTCTCAGCTCCCAGCGCACCACGTTGGCCCACTGGTTCAGCAGCAGGGGCAGGTCGCGGTAGGACTGCACCCACCGGGCCATGAGCTCGCCGAAGACGGTCTCCGAGGTCGGCCGGACGACCAGCGGCTCCTCCAGCTCCTTGCCGCCGGCGATCGTGACCACCGCCAGCTCGGGGCTGAAGCCCTCGACGTGCTCGGCCTCGCGGCGCAGGTACGACTCGGGGATGAGCAGCGGCAGGTAGACGTTCTCGGCGCCGCACGCCTTGATGCGGGCGTCCATCTCGGCCTGCATCCGCTCCCACAGGCCGTATCCGTACGGGCGGATGACCATGGTCCCGCGGGCCGGCCCGGCCTCGGCGAGCTCCGCCTTGGCGATGACCTCCTGGTACCACTGCGGGAAGTCGTCGGCGCGCGCGGGGAGGACGGGCTTCGGCGGCATCGGCCGCGCATCCTAGTGGCTATGGTCCGGCCCGATGGAGGTGCGGCTCCAGCACGTGGGCGTGACCTTCCCGCCCGGCCGGGCGGACGAGGTGCGCCGATTCTACGGCGGGGCGCTCGGCATCCCGGAGATGCCGGTGCCGCCGGAGGTGGCCGACAAGGGCTGGGTGTGGTTCGCGACGCGCGACGCCGGCATCGAGCTGCACTTCATCCCGCACGAGCTCCCGCCCGACCCGGCGCGGCGCCACCACCTCTGCCTGCAGGTGGACGACCTCGACGACGCGCGCGGGCGCCTGGAGGCGGCCGGGGCGCCCCTGATCGACGCCGGCAGCCGCATCCACGGCCGCGAGCGCCTGTTCACCCGCGACCCCCTGGGCAACCTGGTCGAGCTGGTCGAGTTCCGCGACCTGCGGTAGTCTCCAGGCATCTCGGGGCGTGGCGCAGCCTGGTAGCGCACCCGGCTGGGGGCCGGGCGGTCGGAGGTTCAAATCCTCTCGCCCCGACTAGGTTTCCCGCGGCGGCCGCTGCGACAGCGGCGGGCCGACCACCTCCATCCCGACCTCGGCGCCGATGCGGGCGAACGCGCCCGCGTCGAGCGCGGGCAGGGCGGAGAGGCGGTCGAAGAAGGGCTCCATGCTCGCGGGGGTGAAGAGCACCAGGATGCGCGCCGGCCCGTCACCGGCGTTCTGGAAGCAGTGGGCCGTCCCGCGCGGCACGAAGACGAAGGTGCCGGCCGGGGCCACGGCGACCTCGGCGCCGAGCTCGAAGCGGAGGTCGCCCTCCAGCACATACCAGGCCTCGTCCTCGGCGGAGTGCACGTGCCGCGGAGGCCCGTCGCCGGGCGCGATCACGTTCTCGAACGCCAGGAGCGACCCGCCGGACTGAGAGCCCCGGAGCTTGAAGGTGAGCGGCCCTCCCGCGGGTCCCTGGACGGTCTCGCCCTCGCCGGGGCCGAGGGCGACGGGTGCGGGTGGCGTGGGCATCGGTACCTCCCGGGTACGAGTCGGTGATGATGCACAGCATGCCCGAGCCGCCGCGCGGCGCGGCCGCGCGCTGGCGCTGGCTGCCCAACGCCCTCACGATCAGCCGCCTGGCGGCGCTGCCGGTGCTCCTGGTCGTGCTGATCCGGGCCGAGGGGCCGACCTCCGTGCCCGCGGCGATCATCTTCGGCGTCGTGGGGGCGACCGACTTCCTCGACGGGATCCTCGCGCGCCACCTGGGCGCGGAGAGCCGCTTCGGGCGCATCGCCGACCCCCTGGCCGACCGGCTGCTGGTGCTGGTGGGGCTCGTCGGGATCATCCTGCTCGACCGGCTCCACCCGGTCGGCCCGGCGATCCTGATGTTCCGCGAGGTCTTCGTGGTGGCCGCCTACGCCGGGCTGATGCGGCGGGGGATCGAGATGCGGGTGGACATGGCCGGGAAGTGGTCGTCGGGGCTCACGATGGTGGCGACCGGCGGCGCGATCCTGCTCGACCAGGCCTGGGTCGACGTCCTCTTCTGGGCGGCCGTCGCGCTGGCGATCGCGACCCTCCTGAACTACTCGAGGCACGCCGCCATCGCGCTGCGGACGGGAGGCGCTGCCTCGACCCGACCGTGAGGGTTGCCCCGCGGTCGCTATGCTGGCCCCTCAGCCGCGCGAGGAGCCCCGATGGATGCCCAGCCCGACCTCAGCACGCTCAGCGACGCCGAGCTGAAGGAGCTGATCCGCCGGCTCACCGAGGAGGAGCGGGAGGTCTCGCGCGCGCGGCGCCTTCTGCACGGCCGCATCGAGCTGGCCAAGAGCGAGCTGATCGGCCGCCTGCAGGGTCGCGACGAGGGTGAGCTCTCGGTCGTCGACGTGGACGCGCTCAGCCGGATCCTGGCCGGGCGGCTCCCCGACCTCGACCGGCTCGAGGGGGACTAGCACCGGCGAGGGGAGGGGGGAGTCGGGATGTACTGCCCCGAATGCGGGTTCCACAACAGCGACGCGCACAAGTACTGCGGGCGGTGCGGCGCGCTGCTCATCGCCGAGAACCAGGGCACGGGCGAGATCACGGGGCCCTTCGCGATCAGCGACGAGGAGGCCGAGACCGGCGCCTGGCAGGGCCCGGCGATCGACGGCCCCACGCTGGCCGTGCGGGCGGGCGGGCCCCCGGGCGCGATCTTCTCGCTCGACCGCGACACCGTGACCATCGGCCGCGAGCCCACCTCCGACGTCTTCCTCGACGACGTCACCGTCTCCCGCAACCACGCCGTCGTCATCCGCAACGGCGACCGCACCTCGCTCCGCGACCTCGGCAGCCTCAACGGCACCTACGTCAACCGGCGCCGGATCGAGGTGGAGGAGCCCCTCGAGGACGGCGACGAGCTCCAGATCGGGAAGTTCCGGCTGACCTTCCTGGGCGGATGACCGAGCCGCGCCTGATCCCCGACGACGACGTCCCCGAGGGGGTCGCCGGCCGCGAGGACGGCGCCATGACGATCGGCGCCGTCTGCGACCTGCTGAAGGCCGACTTCCCGTCGATCTCGATCTCGAAGATCCGCTACCTCGAGGACCAGAAACTGATCACGCCCAAGCGCACGGCGGGCGGATACCGGCTCTACTCGCCCCTCGAGGTCGAGCGCCTGCGCACGATCCTGCGGCTCCAGCGCGACGAGTTCCTGCCGCTGCGGGTGATCCGCCAGGAGCTCGAGTCGTCCACGACGGGGGCGTTCAGCGTCGCCAACCAGGCCAAGCAGCTCAAGCGCGCCCAGCTGGCAGAGCCGGCGCCCACGCGGCGCTACACGGCGGCCGAGATCCTCGCCACGACCGGTGCCGGCCCGGCCCTGCTGCGCGCTCTCGAGGAGTACGCCCTCGTGGGCGGGCGGACCGGCGGCGGGGGGTTCGACGAGACCGACCGCGAGGTCGTGCAGACGGCCCTCGAGCTCTCGTCGTACGGCGTCGAGCCGCGGCACCTGCGCATCTTCCGGGTGGCCGCCGAGCGCGAGGCCGGCCTGCTGGAGCAGCTCCTGGCGGTGGGCATGCGCTCGCGCAACCCCGACCGGAGGCGCGAGGCCCTGGAGGCGCTCGAGAGCCTGGCCGCCCTGGCCGCCCACATGCGCCACCTGATGCTGATCTCGGAGCTGCGCCAGATCGTCAGCGCGTGAGCGCGACCGCGTTCGACATCGACGGCGCGATCCGCAGGATCCCCGGCCACCCCCATCCCGGGATCCTCTTCTACGACCTGATGCCCCTCTTCCAGAGCCCGCGAGGGCTGACCGCCTGCGTCGACCGGATGGCCGCGTGGGGGCGGGAGCGCCAGCCCGAGCTGGTGCTGGCCGCCGAGGCGCGCGGGCTGGTGCTCGGCGGCGCGCTCGCCCAGGCGCTGGGGGTGGGGGTGGCGGCGGCGCGCAAGGCGGGCCGGCTGCCGTGGGAGACGATCGGCGAGTCCTACGAGCTCGAGTACGGCACCGACAGCATGGAGGTGCACCGCGACGCCGTCCGGCCGCGCCAGAAGGTGCTGGTGCACGACGACCTGCTCGCCACGGGGGGGACGGCCCTGGCGATGTGCCGGCTGGTCGAGCGCCTCGGCGGCGTGGTGGTCGGCCTGGCGTTCGTCGTCGAGCTCACCTTCCTCCCGGGGCGCGAGCGCCTGAGAGGGTACGACGTCCTGTCCCTGGTCACCTACGACAGCGAGGCGGCATGAGAGGGCTCATCGGGGTCAACATCGGCGGCACCGGGATCAAGGGCGCGCTCGTCGACGCGCGGCGGGGCGATCTGGCGGGCGAGCGCATGCGGGTGGAGACGCCCCAGCCGGCGAAGCCGGCCGCGGTCGTCGCCGCCGCGGCGGCGCTCGTCGCCGACCTGGGGCCGGACGAGGGCCCGGTGGGGATCGGCCTGCCGAGCCCGATCTGCGGCGGCCGGGCGATGATGGCGGCCAACATCCACAAGAGCTGGGTCGGCGTCGACGCCGGCGCGGCGTTCTCGAAGGCGATCGGGCGCCCGTGCTCGGTGATCAACGACGCCGACGCCGCCGGCCTGGCCGAGGTCCGCTTCGGCGCGGGCAAGGGCGTCCAAGGGGTCATCCTGCTGCTGACGCTCGGCACGGGGATCGGCTCCGCGCTCTTCGTCGACGGCACGCTGGTGCCCAACACGGAGCTGGGGCACATCGAGATCCGCGGCAAGGACGCCGAGCGGCGCGCCTCGTCCGGCGCGCGCGACCGCAGGGGGCTCTCCTTCGCCCAGTGGGCGCCGCTGCTGATCGAGTACATCGACCGCGTCGACGCGCTCGTCTGGCCGGACCTGGTGATCCTCGGCGGAGGCGTCTCCAAGAAGGCGGACCGCTTCGTGCCGCTGCTCGACGTGCGGCCGCCGGTGGTGGCCGCGACCCTGCGCAACGAGGCGGGGATCGTCGGGGCGGCGATCCGCGCGCGCGAGCTGCTCGCGCCGCCGCGGCCGAGGGCACCCCGCCGGCCGGCGACCCGGCGCCGGCCCGCCGCCTGACCGAGGCGGCGGCGGCCGGGATGCTCGAGTTCGACGAGCAGGCCTCCCGGGCGGTCGAGCGGGTCTACGGGACGGCCGACGTGGTGGAGCAGCGGCGGGTCGTGATGGAGGCGCTCGCGCCCGCGCCGGGCGAGCGGGCCATCGACCTGGGGTGCGGCCCGGGGCTGCTCGCGTGCCAGATCGCCCGGGCGGTGGGCGCGGAGGGGCGCGTCGTGGGGCTCGACGCCAGCCCCAGCATGCTCGCGATCGCCGCCCGGCGCGACTGCGGCTCCGGCGCGGCGCCCCTCGAGCTCGTCGAGGGCGACGCGGGCGGGCCGCTCCCGGCCGGCGACGCGGCCTTCGACCTCGCCGTGGCGACGCAGGTGTACGAGTACGTCCCCGGCATCGCCGCCGCGCTCGTCGAGGCCCGCCGGGTGCTGCGCCCGGGCGGGCGGCTGCTGGTGCTGGACACCGACTGGGACTCGCTGGTCTGGCGCTCCTCCGACGACGCCCTGATGGCGCGGGTGATCGCCGCCTGGGACGAGCACCTGGCCCACCGGGACCTGCCGCGGCGGCTGCCCGAGCTGCTGGGGGGCGCCGGCCTCGCCCTGGAGTCGACGGCGGTCGTGCCAATGCTCAACGTCGGCGACCCGCGGGAGACCTTCAGCGGCGGGCTCCTGGGGCTGGTGGCCGACTTCGCCGCCGGCCGCGCCGGCGTGTCGCCCGAGGAGGCCGAGGCGTGGGCCGCGGGCCTGCGCGGCATGGGCGCGGGCTACTTCTTCTGCCTCAACCGCTTCATGTTCCTGGCGCGCGCCTGAGCGCTCAGGCGCCCGCGGCGTAGGACCGCTCAAGGTGGGCGATCAGGGCGTCCGGGCCCAGCTCGCGCCCGGTGGCCCGCCGCATCAGGTCGGTCGTGTCGAGCCGCGCCCCGTGGCGGTGGACGCGGTCGCGCATGAACCCCAGCACCTCGTCGAGCCGGCCCTCCTCGACGGCCCGCTCGATGCCCCCCAGCTCGGCGTCGGCGGCCTCGGCGAGCTGGGCGGCGTAGAGGTTCCCCAGCGTGTAGGTCGGGAAGTAGCCGACCAGGCCGTCGGCCCAGTGGATGTCCTGCATGGCCCCGACGGCATCGCTCGGGGGCCGGATGCCCAGCAGCCGCTCCATGCCGTCGGAGAACGCGCCGGGCAGGTCGGCCACGGCCAGGTCGCCGCGGATCAGGGCCAGCTCAAGCTCGAAGCGCAGGACGATGTGCAGGTTGTAGGTGACCTCGTCGGCCTCGACGCGTATCAGCGACGGCCGCACCACGTGCGCCGCCCGGTGCAGGAGGGCCGGGTCGAGGCCGGTCATCGCCTCGGGGAACCGGCGGCGGAGGGCCGGCTCGAGCGCTGTCCAGAAGGCCGGGGTGTGGCCGATCTGGTTCTCCCAGAAGCGGGACTGCGACTCGTGCGCGCCCAGCGAGGGGGCGTCGTGCAGGGGGGTGCGGTCGACGTCGGCCGGCAGGCCCTGCTCGTAGAGCGCATGCCCGAGCTCGTGCATGACGGCGCCGATGTTGCTGAGCGGGTTGTCGCGGGAGACGCGCGTGGTGAAGCGCACGTCGCCGGCGTGGGGCGAGCTGGTGAAGGGATGGGCCGAGCGGGCGATCACGCCCGCCGACTCGTCGAACCCGACCAGCGAGGCGAGGTCGTGAGCGAGCGCGATCTGGGCGTCCTCGGGCCAGTCGCGGGGCGGCAGCTCGGACGCCTCGCGCTCGGACGCCGCCGCCACGATCGGGGCGAGGCGCTCGCGCAGGTCGGCGAACACTGGCTCGAGGGCGGCCGCGCGCGCCCCGGGCTCGAAGCCGTCGAGGAGGGCGTCGTAGGGCTCGTCGCCGACCCCGATCGCCTCGGCCTCGCGGCGCTTGAGCTCGATCACCCGCGCCAGCGGGCCCGCGTAGGCCGGGAAGTCGTCGGCGGCGCGCGCCGCGATCCAGGCCGAGACGCAGCGGGACCCGGCCTCGGTGATCTCGCGCACGAGCGCCTCGGGCACCCGCACGGCCCGGTCGCGCTCGCGCGCGGCCAGCCGCAGCATGCCCCGGGCGTCCTCGTCGAGCGCGTCCCCCTCATCGCGGAGGGCGTCGATGGCGGCGCCCGCGTCCGGCCGCACCAGCTCCCGGTGCCGCAGGGCGGCGAGGGTCCCCAGCTGGCGCGCCCGGCTCTCGGCGCCCGCCGGGGGCATCAGCGTCTCGCGGTCCCATCCCAGGAGGCCCGCCGCGCCCCCCAGGTCGGCCAGGGTGCCGGCCCAGTCGGCGAAGAGCTCCCACTGCGGTGACGAGCGTCCCGGCACCGGGGCAGTCTAGGAGACCGCCGCCCGGCGTATCCTCGGTCGGGTGAGCACCGCCCGCAGATCGCCGCCCCCCGCGTGGCTGCGCCGCTGGGAGAACCTCCACGTCGGCGTCCAGGTGGCGGTCGTCGCCCCGCTCGCGGTGCTGCTGCTGTGGGCGGGCCACGTGTTCCTGCTCAACCAGCCCGTCTGGCGCGGGCTCAGCTACGGGGTCTTCTGGGGGCTCCTGCTTACCGCCGCGATCGTCGGCGCCACCCGCTCCGAGCGGGCGCGGCGGCAGGCCGGCCGCCGGTGACGTTCACCCCGGGATGTTCGCCGCGGCGACGAACTCGGCGTTGGCCTCGACGATCTCGGGCAGCAGAGACTGGACCGACTCGGGATCGCCGGCCGCGGCCGCGGCCAGGAAGTCGCGCAGCGCGGCGCTGACGTCCGGCCCGGCCGCGACCACCCGCGCTCGTTGGGCTTCGAGGGTCGCGTCGTCGAACTGGTAGCCGGCGATGGTCGCGATGGTCGCGTCGAACTCACCGAGCTCCGAGCGGGCTCCCGGGACCCGCGCCTGGAGATCCCCGAGGCTCGTCGCCGCCTGAAGCTGTTCGGACACGCTGCTGAGTGAGGCGAGCGCCGCTCGAACGTCCGCGTTGTACTGCGCGGTCGCACCGGTCGCGCCGGCGGTGGTCCCGGTCGGCGTGTCCGGCGCGGTCGCCACGGTGCCCGCGGTGGCCGTGCCGGGATCGTCGTCGCCCGATCCGCAGACCGTCAGCCCCAGCTCCTGCGCCTTCGCCCGGGCCTCGTCGCGCAGGCGGTCCACCTCCGGGTCGATCTCCGCGATCACGGCCTCGGGGTCCTCGCCGGCGGCGATGCGGTCGGCAGCGTCCTGGATGGCGTCCTGGCGCTGCTGCAGCAGCTCGGTGGCCTCGTCGACCGCGGGCTGGAGATCCTCCGGGGGCTCGAGCTCCCGGATCCGGTCGAGCTGCTCGGCCTGGATCGGCAGCCCGGACTGGAGGAAGGGGAGCACCTCGGCTCCCGAGGCCGGCTCGGTGAGGGCGTCGAGGCGCGCGTTCGCGTCGGCGCAGACGGCGTCGGCCTGCTCCCGGAACTCGTCGGCGCTGAGGCCGTCGGATCCCCCGCCGCCGCAGCCCGCGATCACCGCGACGACGCCGGCGGCGGCGAGGCACGCGAGGGGGCGGCGCGGGCGCGGCATGGGGGTCCTTTCCGAAATGGCGCGGCGGACCCTAGCGGCCCCCCCGGGGCGGCGCGACCCCCGGCCGGATGGGGCGTCGCTAGACTTTCCGCACCCGTCCGGAGGAGCCGCGAATGCCCATCGAGACCGCCGTCGCCGACGCACTCAACGCCCAGATGGGCCGCGAGCTCGAGGCCCATCTCCAGTACCTGGCGGTCTCGAGCTGGTTCGACGCGGAGGGGCTCCCGGAGCTGACCCGGTTCTTCTCCGAGCAGGCCGCCGAGGAGCACGGGCACGCCATGAAGTTCCTGGCGTTCATCCAGGACGTCGGCGGGTCGGTGGCGATCCCGGGCCTGAACGCCCCCAAGGCGGCCTTCGAGAGCGCCGAGGAGGCCGTGGCCCTGAGCCTCGACTGGGAGAACTCGGTCACCGCCCACATCGACGCCGCGATGAACCTGGCCGTCGAGAAGAACGACCACGCCACCCAGGTCTTCCTCCAGTGGTTCGTCACGGAGCAGGTCGAGGAGGTCAAGACAATGTCCGAGCTGCTGCAGATCGTGCGGCGCGCCGGCGACCGGAACCTGCTGCTCGTGGAGGACTACGTGGCGCGCTCGGCCGGCGCGGGGGACGGGGGGGGGTAGCGCCGGCGCCGCGCGACCCCGCCGCCCTGCGGTCGCGGGCGCTGCGCGGCGACGACTACCCGCGCGCCCGCGCCGTCGCCGACGCCTGGTTCGGCCACCCGGTGGGGCTCGTCATGCACCGGCTCTTCTTCGAGCAGCTCGGCCCCTCGGGCGTCTGGCTCGAGGACGACGCGGGCGCCCCGGCCGGCTTCCTGCTCGGGCTGGTGAGCGAGGCCGAGCCCGGCCTGGCGTACGTCCACATGCACGTTGTCGCGCCGGAGTGGCGCGGGCGCGGCGCGGGCGAGCGCCTCTACCGCGAGTTCTGCGCCCGCGCGGCCGGGCGCGGGTGCCGCCGGGTGCGCGCGCTCGCGGCGCCCGACCGGCTCGCCTCGCGGCGCTTCCACGAGCGCCTCGGGTTCACCGGCGCCCCGGCCCCGGACCATCTCGGCCCCGGGGCCGACCGGATCGTCTACGAGCGGGCGCTTCCCCTCGACCGGTAGGCTGCACGCCGTGGGGGTCGAGGAGGGAGGGGAGATGGCCGAGCCGACCCAGGACGAGCGCCGCGCCCATCCCAGGGCGCCGGCCGAGCTTCCCGCTCGGGTGATCGCCGACGGCGCCGTCATCGAGGCCCAGAGCGTCAACCTCAGCGAGGGCGGCGTGCTGCTCGCCGGCACGGACTTCCCGTCGGCGGGCCAGGTGAGGATCGAGATCGAGCTGGCGGAGATGGGCTGGCACGCGCTCGACGCGGAGGTCGTGCGGCGGGATGGTCACGACTCCGGAGGGCTCGCCGCGCGATTCGCGGAGGCGGCGGCGGGGGGCGGCCGGGAGGCGATCAGGGCGTTCTTCGAGACCCGCCTGTCGGGCCGCTGACCGCGGCGGGGCCCTCGAGGGCCAGCAGCAGCTCTCGCAGAAGCGCGACGAGCTGCGCCCGCTTCGCGGGCCGGAGCCCCGCGAGCAGCCGCGCCTCGTTGCGGAAGTGGGCCTCGACGACCTGGTCGACGAGCGCGAGGCCCTCCGCCGTCAGCGATATCCGGCGCCCCCGCCGGTCGCTCGGGTCCGGCTCGCGCCGGATCAGGCCGCGCGCCTCGAGGCGGTCGAGCCGCTTGGTCATGCCGCCGGTCGTGACCATGGTCGAGCGGCTCAGGGCGCCGGGCGTCAGGCGGTAGGGCGGCCCCGGCCGGCGGAGCGCCGCCAGCACGTCGAAGTCGCCGCCCGTGAGGCCGTGCTCGGCGAAGAGGGCGTCGATCTCGCGCTGCAGCAGGGCGGCGGCGCGCGAGACGCGGCCGATCAGCTCCATGGGGGCGGTGTCGAGCTCTGGGCGTTCGCGGTGCCACTGCCCGGCGATCCGGTCGAACGGCGTCCTCGGAGTGTCCCGGCACCGCCCCACCGTAGCTTGCGGGCAAGCCACTTGACAGATCGCTTCCCGGCAAGTATCTTGCGCGCAAGAGATTTGGGAGGTGAGCGGTGCCCTATCCCCACGTGCGACAGCTCCAATCATCCGAGGCCCGGGTCACCGGACCCGCCAGCCCACGTCGAGATCCTCGCCGTGCACGATGGCGTATACCGGGCGCGCACGGCGCGGGTGGAAGACCACGGACATCACCTCGCCCTCCGACAGGGACAGCTCCTGTGGCAGGCGCCGGAAGCTCACCGTGCTCCGGGTGAGGTCCGCCGCCGCGAAGACCGCCTCGTAGCGCAGCCCCAACCAGCCCTTCAGCAGCCGTGGCCGGCCCACGCAGCGCGCGCCGATCATCGCGGGGAACGACTCGCGGCAGGCCGGGCAGGCCATGTGGACCACGCGGCCTCCCGCGTCGGGCACCCGGCTGCGGGTGGCGCACGACGGGCAGGGGAGCTCCCGCATCACGGGGGCCGGAGCGGCCGGTTCCGGCCGCCCGTCGCGCCGGGTGCGGTCGTAGCGCCGGCGCCCCTCCGGGTCGCCCAGCACCTGCCAGGCGGCGTTGGCGCGCTTGGTGATCTCCTCGGCCCGGCGCCGCTGCTCGGGGTCGCGGAAGCGGTCGGGATGGAAGGCGACCAGCAGGAAGCGCCAGGCGGCGTGGATCTCCGCCGTGGTGGCCCGCGGGGCGACATCGAGCGCCCGGTAGTGGTCGTCGCCGTCGCTCACCCGTGCCGGACAGCATGACGGATGCGTAGTCTGCCGCCGTGGACGACCCTCGCCCCATCGGGGCCCGGCTCCGAGAGGCCCGTCTGAAGCAGGGGCTCGACCTCGCCGACTGCGCCGCGGCGACCCGCATCCGCGAGCGCTATCTCGTGGCGATCGAGGACGACCGCTTCGAGTCGCTGCCCGACCCCGCGTACGTCAACGGCTTCGTGCGTGCCTACGCGGCCCATCTCGGCGTGCAGGTTGACGGCCCGGAGCGGACCCTGCCATCGGAGGGCTCCCTCGGGCTCGCGCGCCCCCGCACCGTCCACGTGCCGGCCACCCGGGTGACGGCGCGCGGCGTCGGCACGCGGTCCCCGCGATGGCGCTGGGTGGTGGCGGTGGTCCTGGCGGGCGCCGCCGTCGTCGCCCTGCTGTTCTGGGGGGGCGTCCTGAGCTGGCCCGGCTAGCGGCCGTTCTAGACCAGGATGGCCCCCTCCAGGGCGAGGAGGGCGCGCTTGCGCTCGATGCCGCCGCCGTAGCCGGTCAGCTTGCCGCCGGCGCCGATGACGCGGTGGCAGGGCACGACGACCGCGACGGGGTTGCGGGCGTTGGCGGAGCCGACGGCGCGCGCATGCCCGGGGGCGCCGATGCCCTCGGCCAGCTCGCCGTAGGTCACGGTGGCGCCGTGGGGGATCGCGCGCAGGGCCTCCCAGACGCGCCGGTCGAACGGCGCGCCCGCGAGGCGGACGGGGATCTCGAAGGCGGTCCGCTCGCCGGCGAAGTACTCGGCCAGCTGGAGGGCCTCGGGCCGGAACCGGTCGGCGTCGCGGCGCCAGCCGGCCGGGACGGCGCCCCCGCGGGCGAAGCGCAGGCCCGTGAGGGCCTCCCCGTCGCCGGACAGCACCAGATCGCCGACCGGCGACGAGACGACGGTGTACCGCGTGGTGTTGATCGTGGTGGTGGTCATGCCCCGTCAACGGCCGGGGCGGCCGGGACGTGAGATCAGGCGGGGACCCCCAGCTCCGCCGCCTTGGCGTCGGCGTCGAAGCCGTGCAGGCGGGCGAGGTTGCCGCCCAGGATCTTCCGCTTGGCCTGCTCGGTGAGGGGCGGCCAGCCGTACTCCTCGGTGACGTGCGGCGGCAGCTCGAAGTTCCAGAACGCCTCGAGCGCCCACTGCGGGTGCCAGATCGGCGACTCGCCGCCGTAGATGATCTTGTCCTCCCCGCACCACCACAGCATCTTCCCGAGCTGCTCGGCGAAGACGCGCGGGTGGCGCGAGATGAAGTTCACCGTGGCGGCGATCGACGCGTGGAGGTTGGGGAAGCGCACGATCTGCCAGAGCACCTCGTCGAGCCACGGCAGCCCGACGTGGAAGATGACGAAGTTGATGTCGGGGAAGTTGGCGGCCGCCCCGTCCATGTCGAAGGTGCGCGTGTGCTCCACCGGCTGCGGGCCCAGCGGCACGCCCTTGTGGACGCCGATCAGGTTCACGCCGAGCTTCTGGGCGTGCTCGAAGACCGGGAACGCGACGCGCGGGTCGTCCATGCGCCACGGGAACGGCTGCCCGTAGTCGTAGCGGACGTTGTAGAACTTGAACGCCTTCGCGCCGTGGTCCTCCACCTGGCGCGTCATCAGGTCGAGGGCCTTCTTGCCCTCCAGCGGGTTGACCGAGCCCCAGAAGACCGCTCGGTCGGGGTGCTTGGCGGCCATCTCGGCGCACTTCTCCCAGGGCGAGAGCCCGTCGTGGAAGAGGTCGGTCAGGGGCAGCGGCTGCGCCACGATCATGTCCGTGTCCGAGCCCGCGATGACCATGTCGTAGATCTCGTTGACCGACCACTCCTTGAAGAACTCGTCACGGGACAGGACCGTCTCGCCGGCCGCCGTGAGGAACTGGTGGAAGGCGTAGAGGTGCTCGTCGAACATCTGCCCGGGCGGGCCGATGGCGTTGGCCGGGTCGAAGTTGAAGATGTGGCAGACGCAGTCGAAGACGAACGCCGGCACGGCCCGCTCGCGCCGTCCCGAGGATTCGGGGGCGGTCTCGGTTGTCGCCATCGTCAGCCTCCTTCGCGGCTCGAGGCGAGGCGCCGCTCCCTGTAGGGCAGCAGCTCCTCGAGGGGCATCGAGAGCTTCTCGCGGGCCGAGGGCGACAGCCGCTCGGCCGTCCAGACGGGATCCCAGACCACCGCGACATCGACGCTCTCGACGCCGTCGAGTGCGCGCAGCCGCTGCGGGATCGCGTCCGACATCGCGGCGACGAACGGGCACCAGCCCGTCGTGAGCACGATGTTGACCTCCACGTGCGCCCCGTCGACGCGCACGTCCTCCACCAGGCCCATGTCGACGACGCTGATCCCCCGGTCGGCGCAGCAGGGGTCGTAGACGTCGCCCAGGGCGTCGAGCACCCGGTCGCGGTCGGTCATGGCACCTCCTGGTCGGCGTTGTCGAGGTCGATGGCGATGCGGAAGCCCGTCGTGTGGGTGGCGCGGGCCGGGTCGGCCGGCAGGCTGCGGCTCGCGCGCAGGCCCCAGGCGTGGTCGAGGTGGCAGCCGCCCCGCACGCGGCGCCAGCCGTCCTCGTCGGGCGGGTCGGCGACCCACTCCCAGACGTTGCCGGCCATCTGCTCGGCGCCACACGGCGAGGCGCCGGCGGGGTGGGCGCCCACCGGCGCGGTGGTCCAGGCGTTCGACTCGGCGCAGGCACAGCGGTCCGGGTCGAACCCCTCCCCCCAGGGCCACGGGCGGCCGTCGGCGCCGCGCGCGGCGGCCTCCCACTCGTCGCCGGTGGGCAGGCGCACCGTCCTCCCCGTCCGCCCCGAGGCCCAGGCGCAGAACGCCAGCGCCTCGGCGAAGCGCAGGCCCGTGGCCGGGTGGTCGTCGAGGTGGGCCGCGGGGACAGGCACGCCGGAGAAGGCGGCCATCTGGGCGACCGTCACGGGGAAGCGCCCGATCAGGGCGCCCGCGAGCCGCACGGCGCGCTCCTCGCCGGGCTCGCCGAGGCGGTAGCGGCCGGCAGGGAGGAGGACGAGATCGCCGACCTCCGTGAGCGTCGCGCTCTGCCCGCCTGTCGCCATCGCCGCCCCGGGACGCCGCCGTGGGCCGACCGTACCGCGCCGGGCCCTCCGGGTGAACCGCTAGGACCCTGCCGGCTCCGGCGTCAGGGGACCGGTGGGCTGCCGCGCCTCGGTCCCGCGCTCGCGCGCCTCCTCACGGTGGATCATGTACGTGAGCGCGGTGTAGAGCAGCAGGTCGAAGATCACCCCGATCAGCGCCGAGAGCTGGTCGTGGTAGAAGACGAAGACCTGGGTGATGAGCAGCGAGACCAGGATCGCGGCCTTGAACCAGCGGTAGGACGCCACCCGCGAGCGGTGCCGGACCGCCAGGCCGATGGCGATCAGCAGCGCGGTGGCGCCGCACGACGCCGCCTCGAACCACTGCGCGAAGTCATGGCCCTGGCCGTCCACGCCCTCCTGGTCGGCGAGCGGCGTCAGCAGCCCGGCCAACGATCCGAGCCCGTAGAGGATCATGATCACGAGGACCATGGTGGAGAACCACCGCCGCGCGGCGACGCCGTGGTACCAGGCGGCCAGGCGGGTGCGCCAGAGGGCGTAGGGGGTCAGGTTGCGGCGCTCGCGGGCCGGCGACGCCGACACGCGGTCGCGCAGCACCGGCACCAGCGGGTCGGCCTGGTCGGCCTGGTCGAGCAGCGCGAGGATCTCGCGCTTGTCCTCGGCGTTGAGGACGCCGTCGCGCTCCTCGCGCAGCAGGCTGAGGGCGTTGGCGAGGGCGTCGTGCGGCCGGAGCTTCGCGCGCCGGATCGCCCAGGTGGCGAAGAAGAGGACCATGAACACGACGTACATCACGGCGAAGGCCGGCTCGAAGAAGTAGTTGACGTCGTTCGAGATGAACTTCCCGACCTCGTCGATGAAGAAGCCGAAGCCCACGCCGCCGATGAACGCCGCGATCCAGCGCACCGACATGTTCAGCAGCGCGAAGATCAGGATCAGCGCCCCGATCATCATCAGGCCGCCGTAGAGCACGTGGGCGATGTGAAGGCCGCCGCCGGCCAGCTTGGGGTAGCCGGACAGCTCGAGGATGACGCGGATGATGATGATGGTCGTCACGGCGACCACGAGCATCATCTCGATGAGGTCGCCGGCGTCAACGTTGCGGATGGGCCTGGGTGCGCGCATGGGGACGTGGCGCGCGGGAGCGCGCCGCGCCTGACGCTACGGCGGGCTGCGGCGCCCCGTCAAGCCGTTCGGCGCGGGGCGTCCCTCAGGCGGCGCGGCGGCGCTCGAAGCGGGCCCGCGCCTTCGCGGCCTCGACCTCGCGGTCCTTCGGCGGGGCCGACGTCGTCAGCTCGCCGAGCAGGTCCCGGGAGATCGCCGCGACGGCCTCGACCGCCCGGTCGAAGGCCTCCGCGTTGGCGCGCGACGGCTTCGTGGAGCCGCTGATCTTGCGCACGTATTGGAGCGCGGCGGCGTGGATCTCGTCCTCGCTCGCCGGAGGCTCGAAGTTGTGGAGCGTTCTGATGTTCCGGCACATGCCCTCGAGGCTACCAGGCTCCCCGCGCGGGCCCCCGGCGCGGGAGTCCGGGCATCATGCTCGCGTGGAGCCCGCCCTCTTCGTCCTGGCGATCGTCGTCACGGTCGCGTTCGTCGCCGGAGGGTCGCGCCGGCTGGGCATGTCGCCCCCGCTGGTCCTGGTCGTCGTGGGCGTGATCGGCTCCTTCATCCCGGGGGTGCCGACCTTCGAGCTCGACCCCGACCTGGTGCTCTTCGGGCTGCTGCCGCCGCTGCTGTACGCGGCGGCCATCCGCACCTCGCTGATCGACTTCCGGGCCGCCAAGGAGGCCCTCGTCCTGCTCGCCGTGGTGCTGGTGGCGGTGACGACCGTCGCCGTCGGCCTCGTGGCGTGGTGGGCCGTCCCGTCGGTGTCGCTGGCGGCCGCCCTGGCCCTGGGCGCGGTCGTCGCCCCGCC
This sequence comes from Miltoncostaeaceae bacterium, assembly GCA_963819845.1. Lineage (GTDB taxonomy): Bacteria > Actinomycetota > Thermoleophilia > Miltoncostaeales > Miltoncostaeaceae > DATAGF01. The sequence continues at coordinate 47,168 of CAWFXQ010000009.1, read as the reverse complement.
CGACGCCGTCGCCGCCACGGCGGTCGCCCGCAAGGTCGGGATGCCGCGCCGGATCGTGACGATCCTCGAGGGCGAGAGCCTGGTCAACGACGCCACCGCCCTGGTGGCGCTGACGGCGGCGATCGCCGCGATCACGTCGAGCGTCACCCCCCAGGAGGTGGCCTGGGACTTCGTCCTCGCGGCCGGGGGCGGGATCCTCGTCGGCCTCGCGGCGTACTGGCTGCTGGCGACCGTCCGGCGCCGCATCACCGACCCGGTGCTCGACACGACGCTCTCGTTCACCGCCCCCTTCGTCGCCTTCCTCCCCGCCGAGGCGATCCACGCCTCGGGGGTGCTGGCCGTGGTGGTCACCGGCCTGCTCCTGGGGCACCGGGCGCCCACCCTCCAGTCGGCCCAGTCGCGTCTGGCCGAGAGCATCAACTGGCGCACGGTGCAGTTCATGCTCGAGAACGTCGTGTTCCTGCTGATCGGCCTCCAGATCCGGCCGATCGTCGAGGACCTGCGCGACTCGGACCTCGGGCTCGTCCGCGTCGTGGCCATCTGCGCGGCGGTCCTGGCCGCCACGATCGTGGTGCGCGTCGCCTACGTGATGGGGGCGGTCTGGACCTACCACCACGGCACGGCGCGCATGCGCGCGGCCGCCTGGGGCTGGCCGGAGGGGGTGGTCGTCTCGTGGGCGGGCATGCGGGGAGTGGTGACGCTGGCCGCGGCGTTCCTGCTGCCGGAGGAGACCCCCCAGCGGGAGGTGCTCCAGCTCGCCGCCTTCGTGGTCGTGGCGGGGACCCTGCTGATCCAGGGGACGACGCTGCCGTGGCTCGTGGCGCGCCTGGGCCTGCCCGCGCCGAGCCCGGCCGAGGACGCGCTCCAGGCTGCCGCCCTCATCAGCAAGGCCTCGCGCGCCGGCCTGGCGCGGCTGGAGGAGGTCCGCTCGCCGGGCGACCCGGAGGAGGTCGTGCAGCAGCTGCGCGAGCGGGCCGAGCTGCGGGCCAACGGTGTGTGGGAGCGCCTCGGGCGCAGCCAGGAGGAGGTCGAGCCGCCGGCGGCGATCTACCGCCGGCTGCGGCTGGAGATGCTCGACGCGGAGCGCGCGATGATCGTCCACGCGCGCGACCACGGCTACGTCGACGACGTGGTGCTGCGGGCGGCCATGACCGCGGTCGACCAGGAGGAGTCCCTCCTCGACCCGGTAGAGGACGCCGCGCAGCTGGTCGACGGCGAGCTGCGTCCGGAGCCGATCCGCGCGGGCGACTGCGAGCACCTGCGGGCGGCCCCGGCCTGGCTCGAGCCGCGCACGCCCGAGGGCTGCGAGGAGTGCCTGCGCGACGGGCTCACGTGGGTGCACCTGCGCCTGTGCCTGGAGTGCGGCCACGTGGGCTGCTGCGACTCGTCGATCGGCAAGCACGCGAGCGCCCACTTCGGCGAGCTGGGCCACCCGGTGATGCGCAGCATCGAGCCGGGCGAGGCCTGGAAGTGGTGTTACCGGGACAACCGGCTGGGCTGAGCCGTCGGCATCCCCGGCGCTGGCCGGCGGCGCCGGATCGGCGAGGATGACCCCGCGCGCTTCGGAGGAGCGATGTCCGCCCGACGCACGCTGATCCCGTTCGCCGCCTGCGGCGACGGGGGACGCCGCCTCCACCTGCGGTGCACGGGCGCCCGGGTGGTCGGGGTCGGTCTCGGCCACGATCCGGCGCCGACGGCGTCGGAGCGGCGCGCCATGCGCGCGCGCCGCCGGCTGAGGCGGCCGGGGCCAGGGCGTGGTGCCGGTCGCGGCGGATACCGTGACCGCGGGGCCGACGCCGCCATGACGATGACCGACCGTTCCACGACGCTGTCCGACGGCACCGCGATGCCGCTGCTGGGCCTGGGCGTCTGGCGGATCCCGCGGCGCGAGACCGAGCGGGCCGTGCTCTGGGCCCTCGAAGCCGGGTACCGGCACGTTCAACACGGCCGCCGCCTACGGCAACGAGGAGGGGGTGGGGAGGGGGCTCCGCGCGAGCGGGCTCCCCCGGGACCGGGTCTTCGTGGCCACCAAGCTCCGGCCCGGCCGCGGGCCGGCGCGGGCGCAGCTCGAGGAGAGCCTGGGAAAGCTCGCCCTGGACCACGTTGACCTCTACCTGATCCACTGGGCGGGGCCGGGGGCCGAGGGGATCTGGCCCGAGATGGAGCGGCTGCACGCCGACGGGCTCGCCCGGGCGATCGGCGTCTCCAACTACGGCGACGACCTGCTGCGCCGCACCGTGGCGAGGGCCGACGTGCCGCCCATGGTCAACCAGATCGAGTGGCACCCCGGCGTCTTCTCGCCCGCGGCGCTCGACGCGCACCGCGAGCTGGGCGTGGTGCTCGAGTCGTACAGCCCGCTCGGGCACGGGCGGCTCCTGGAGCACCCCGCCGTCACCGAGATCGCCGGTCGCCTCGGGCGCACCCCGGCCCAGGTGCTCGTGCGCTGGTGCCTCGAGCGCGGGATCCCCACGATCCCCAAGTCACGCGGCCGCGAGCGGATCGCCTCCAACGCCGCGGTCTTCGACTTCGCGCTGGACCCCGGCGACCTGCGGCGCCTGGACGCGCTGGGCGGCTGACCCGTCAGCCGGGGCCCGCGCGCAGGACGGCCTCGGCGAGCGCCAGCGCGCCGCGCGCGCCGGCGAGCCGGCCGAGCCCCGTGGGGCGCACGAAGCCCTCGTCCGCGTGCTCCGGCAGCCCGGGATAGCCGCCGAGGGCGTCCGCCAGCCGCTCCCGGACCCGCGGGAGCAGCCCCGGGAGCCCGCTCACGCCCCCGCCCACGATGACCCGCTCGGGGGCGAGGGCGTAGACGATCGTGCGGAGGCCCGAGGCCAGGTAGGCCGCCTCAAGGTTGACGGCGCGCGCGAGGTCCGCCCCTCCGAGCTCCTGCGCGGGCCGGCCCCAGCGGGCGGCGACGGCCGGGCCGCTGGCCATGCCCTCCAGGCAGTCGCCGTGGAACGGGCAGACCCCGGGGAAGTCGTCGCCGGGCTCGCGCGGCACGCTCACGTGCCCCGCCTCGGGATGGACGAGCCCGTGAAGGGGCCGGCCGTTGACCAGGGCGCCCACCCCCACCCCCGTCCCGACGGTCACGTAGGCGAGCGATCGCGCCCCGCGCCCCGCCCCCCAGCGGGCCTCGGCGAGGGCGGCGGCGTTGACGTCGGTGTTGACGCCCACGGGCACGCCCAGGGCGGCGCGGACGGCGCCGGCCGGGTCGGCTCCCGACCAGCCCGGCTTGGGCGTCGAGAGGATCCTCCCGTGGCCGGGTCCCGGGCGCAGGTCGATGGGCCCGAAGGCGGCGAGGCCGACCGCGTCGAGGGGGGACGCCGCCGCGGCCAGGAACTCCACCGCCGCGCCGATCGTCTCGCGCGGCCCGCGGGTGGGGATGAGCGTCTGCGCCAGCACCGCCCCGTCGTCGGTGCCGGCCAGGCAGACGAACGTGGTGCCGCCGGCCTCGATGCCGCCGAGGATCACGGCGCGCCGCCGGGGGCGGCCGCGCTGCGGCGATGCCTGCTCAGAGCCCGTCGTTGAGCTCCTCCAGGAGGCGGCGCGTCGCGATCCCCGGCGGGCGTGAGCACACCATCCGCAACGAGTCCGCCGCCGAGGCGCGGGCGTTCGTGGTCTTCGCGCCCGGGGCGCCGATGGAGCGCTTCGCCCGGGCCGCCGCCGCGGGGACGGCCGACGTGATCGCTCTCGCCGCGGCCCACGGCATCGAGATCACCCGCCCGCTGGTCGCTCGCGGCTAGACGAGGGCGTCGGGCGAGACGCGCTCGACCTGGGTGATGACGTCGGCCGGGATGCCGGCCCGCCGCGCCGCCGCCATGAGGGGCTCGGGGGAGGGCGCCTCGTAGAGGCAGTACGAGCGCCGCTTGTCGGCGCTGAGGAAGGAGAAGAGCCACCGCACGCCCTCGTCCGCGTTGACCTCCTGCAGCAGGCGGACGTCGTCCTCGCTCATGTCGAGCTGCTCCGCGTAGCCGCGCTCGATGACGTAGAGCGGCATGTACCGACCCTACTGCCGCGCCTCGGCGGGCATCAAGCCGTGGCCGACGGCGTAGGCGGCCACCTCGGTGCGGTTCGCGCAGCCGGTCTTCCTCAGGATGGCGCGGACGTGGTTGGCGACCGTGTGCTGGCTGATCGACAGCTCGCCGCCGATCTCGCGATTGGAAAGCCCGCGGGCGATCAGCCGCACGACCTGGCCCTCGCGCCCCGACAGGTCGTCGGGCAGGGCCGAGACGGCCGGTGGCGGCGAGCCGAGCGCACGTATGCGCGCCCGCAGGGCGGGCATCCCGATCCCCTCGGCCAGGGCGTCCGCCTCGGACAGCAGGCCCGCCGCGCGGGCGCGGTCGTCCGGGGCCGTGCCGGCGCTGAGCAGGCGCCCGTACTCGTAGGCGGTGTGGGCCAGCCACGTGCGAGCGCCCATGCGGCGATCGAGCGCCAGCGCCGCATCGAAGTGGGCCCCGGCGCGATCGCGCTCGCCGAGGGTGGCCGCCAGCATGCCCAGGTAGCGGTCGGCCGAGCCGTAGCAGGCGACCAGGTAGCCGATCGCGACCGGGGTGCCGGCCAGCGGCTCGAGCTGCGGGTAGACGAGCTCGGCGGTCTCGGCGTCGCCGGTGGCGGCGCAGGCGTCGGCCAGGTAGGTGAGGCCCGCCACCCACAGCGACTCGCGCAGCGCGTCGAGGCCGCGCGCGCGGATGGCATGGAGCTGTGCCCGCGCCTGCTCCTCCATGCCGAGCTCGGCCAGCAGCGCCGCGAGACCGGGCCCCCACGCGCCCTCCGCGGACCCGCTGCCCGCCACCAGCCGCACCATCGGCGCGAGCTCGGCGAGCCGGCCCTGCTCGCGCCGGAGGCCGAACATCTGGATGCCGTAGACGGCGGACGCGTCGAGCGGGCCGGTGAGATGGAGGCTCCACTCCCGCGAGCGCTCGGCCATCTCCTCGGCCTCGGCCAGCCGGCCCTCGCACAAGGCGAGGGCCGAACCGGAGTGCTCGGCCACGTGGAGCTTGAACGGCTGGCGCGTCTGCCCGGCCGCCTCGAGGAGCGCCTCGACCTCTCGTCGTGCCGCCGCCAGGTCGCCCACCGCGACGAAGGCGGGCACCCGCCAGGCCATGGCCTCGGTGACGAGTACGGCGTCGCCGACCCGCTCCGCAAGCTCGCGCGCCTCGCCCAGCTCGGCGAGCACCTCCGGCGCGCCCGACGTGGGCAGGTGCCAAAACGCTCCGCTGAGCACGGCGGCCAGCGGGCGGGGCTCGCCGAGACGCCGCGCCATGCCCACGGCGTCGGCGCGCACCGTCGCGGCGCGCTCGTGGAGCCCGACCCGGGCGAGGGCGCGGCTGAGACCGGCGAGCAGCATCACCCGGAGCGGGTCGTCACCCTCACCGAGCCGCTCCGCGGCCTCCTCCAGCAGGTCGATCGCGTCGCGCTGCACGAACCCGGGGCGCCACCACGCCTCCTCGAAGCCGATGGCGGCACGCGCGAAGAGGTCCGGGTCGCCCCGCTCGTCGGCGATCGCGGCGGCCTGCCGGAACCCCTCGAGGGCGTCGGCGGTGCGGCCGCCGCGATGGCTGGCCGTACCGAGGTCCAGGTGTGCCTCGCCCCGTGGGCCGGCGTCGGGGATGCCGAGCTCCAGGGCCGCGCGCAGCCGCGACACCGCGTCGTCGTAGGCGAGCGCCGTCATCGCCAGGCGGGCCGCGCGCAGGTTGTAGTCGACCGCGCGGTCGGCGACGCCGAGCGGGGCGGCGGCCGCGAAGTGGTGGGCCAGGCTCGCCAGCCGCCGGGCGTCCTCGCCGGAGGTCTGCTCGAGCGCCCGGCCGACGCGCAGGTGCAGCTCCGCCCGCCGCGGCCCGCTCAGGCGGTCCTCGATCGCGCGCCGCACGAGCTCGTGCGCGAAGCGGTACGCGAGCGTCCGCCCCGGGAGCTCCTCGATCATCCCGCCGCCCTCGAGCTCCTCGACCGCACGGAGCAGCTCCGCCTCGTCGAGGGCCGCCGCGCGGCGCAGCGTCGACAGCTCGAAGTCCGGCCCGGCGATCGCGGCGAGCTCCAACAGGTCCGTCGTCCCCGCCGGGAGCCGCCGGAGCCGCTCGCTGACGACGTCCCGCACGCTCCGGGGGCTCGCGAGCTCCGCGAGCGGGCGGCTCAGCCGGAGACCGCCCCCCTCCTCCGCCACGAGCGCCTCGGTCTCGACGAGCGTGCGCCACATCTCGCCGAGCAGGAAGGGGTTGCCGCCGGTCAGGTCGGCGAGCGCCTCCGCGACGCGCGGCTCGGCGCCCGGCTCGCCACCGGCCACCCGCCGCACGAACTCCGCCACCTCGTCCGGGGTCAGCCCGCCGAGCCGCAGCCGGACGACGCCCTCGGCGCGCTGCAGGTCGGCCAGCGCCTCCGAGAGCTCGGGCGTCACCTCGGCCTCGTCGTCCCGGTAGGTCGCGACCGTCAGCACGTGGGCATCGGCCACGCCGTGGGCGAGATGGCGCAGGCAGAGGAGGCTGGCCCCGTCCGCCCAGTGGAGATCCTCCAGCAGCAGGACCAGCGGCCGGCGGGCGCCCGTGCGCACCAGGAGGTCCGTGAGCGCTCCGTGCAGGCGGTGGCGCTCGCTGTCGGGCTCCCCGTGAACGGGCGCGGGCAGCGGCCCGGCGCGCCGCTCGATGTCGGGCACCAGCCGGGTGAGCTCGCCCCCGCCGGAGCCCAGGTCGGCGCGGAGCTCGGCGGGCTCGACGGTGCGCAGCAGGTGATCGAGGCACTCGACGAGCGGGCGATAGGGGGTTCGCACGGCCTCGTTGCACGCCCCGTACAGGACGAGCGCCCCGTCCCGGGCCGCCTCCTGGCCGAGCTCCCGCACCAGCCGGCTCTTGCCGGAGCCGGCCTCGCCGGCCACGAGGGCCAGCCCGCGGCCCCCGTCGCCGGGTTGCGGCAGCAGCGCGCGCAGGCTCGCGAGCTCCTGCGCGCGGCCCACGAAGGGGAACGACGGCGTCAGCCGCAGAGCGGGCGGGAGCGGCGCCGTCACCGATAGTCAGACCTGATCATCGGCCGAGTATCCCGCTCGCTCCTCGCGGGGGGCAAGGTGGGTCAGATCCGGTCATGACAGGCGAAACCGGGGACATCAGGGTGCGGAGCATGGGTGGACCAGGAGGCCCGCCCGATCCGACCGAGGAGGCTCTCGTGACCACCGCATCCCGCATCGCCGAGAAGGCGCGCCGAGAGCTCGGCCCGCGCATCGCGGGACCGCTCATCGCGCCGCAGGACGATGGCTACGACGAGGCGCGCGCTGTCTACAACGCCATGATCGACCGCCGGCCGGCGCTCATCGCGCGCTGCGCCGGTCCGGACGACGTGGCCGCGGCGATCGCCTTCGCCCGCCGCCACGAGCTCGCTCTCGCCGTGCGCGGCGGGGGCCACCACGGGGCGGGGCTGGGGATCGTCGACGACGGCCTGGTCATCGACCTCTCCCCGATGAGGGACATCCGGGTCGACCCCGAGGCGCGCACCGCCCGGGTCGGCGGCGGGTGCCTGTGGGGGGAGGTGGACCGGGCGACCGGCGCACACGGTCTCGCCACGCCCAGCGGGATCATCTCGACCACGGGCGTCGGCGGGCTCACGCTCGGCGGCGGTCTCGGCCACCTGACGCGCGCCTTCGGCCTCACGATCGACAACCTGCTCGAGGCCGACATGGTGCTGGCCGACGGACGGCAGGTGCGCGCGAGCACGGACGAGAACCCGGACCTGTTCTGGGCAATCCGCGGCGGCGGCGGCAACTTCGGCGTGGCGACGTCGTTCACGTTCCGGCTGCATGAGGTCGGCACGGTGGTCGGTGGGCCCACCTTCTGGCCGGTCGAGGCGGCCGCGGAGGTGCTCAGCGCCTACCGCGAGTTCCTGCCCGGCGCGCCGCGGACGCTGAACGGCTTCTTCGGCTTCCACACCGTGCCGCCGGGGCCGCCCTTCCCCGAGGCGATCCACCTGCGCAAGGCCTGCTGCGTGGTCTGGTGCCACCTCGGCTCCCCGGAGGAGGCCGCCGCCGCCATGGCGCCGCTGCTCGACTCCCTGCCCGAGCCGCTCATGCACGGCGTCGGGCCGATGCCCCACGCGGACCTGCAGAGCCTGTTCGACGGGCTCTACCCGCCGGGCGACCAGTGGTACTGGCGGGCCGACTTCGTGAAGGAGGTCCCCGACGAGGCGGTGTCCCTCCACGCGCGCTTCGGCGCGGCGATGCCGACCATCAAGTCGGCGATGCACCTCTATCCGATCGACGGCGCCGCCCACGACGTCGGCCCCGAGGACACGGCATGGAGCTACCGCGACGCGACCTTCGCGTCGGTGATGGCCGGCATCGACCCGGATCCGGCCAACGCGGACGCGATCCGCGCCTGGACCGTCGACTACTTCGAGGCCCTGCACCCGCACTCGGCCGGCGGCGCCTACGTGAACATGATGATGGACGAGGGCCAGGAGCGCGTGCGGGCCGGCTACCGCGGCAACTACGACCGCCTGGCCGCCATCAAGGCCGAGTACGACCCGGACAACGTCTTCCGGGTCAACCAGAACATCATCCCGTCCACGGTGACGACCGGAGGCGCGCGATGAGGGGCATCGTGTTCAACGCCCCCGGGGACGTCAGCGTCGAGACGGTCCCGGATCCGGCGATCATCGAGCCCGGCGACGCGATCGTCCGGGTGACCAAGGCCGGCATCTGCGGCTCGGACATGCACATCTACAACCACGGCGACGCCTTCGGCTTCAGCCCGGGCTGCCGCCTGGGGCACGAGTTCGTCGGCGTGGTGGAGGAGGTCGGGCCCGAGGTCCGGAGCGTGCGCCCCGGCCGGAAGGTGGCCTCGCCCTTCTGGATCTCCTGCGGCGCCTGTCACTTCTGCCGCGCGGGGCTCACCACGTCGTGCCTGCACGGGGGCGCGTACGGCTTCCAGTCGTTCTGGCCGGGCGGCGGCGAGGTGCAGGGTGGCCAGTCGCAGTTCGTCCGGGTCCCGATGGCCGACGGCACCCTCGAGCCCGTGCCCGAGGCGCTCGCCGACGACGCCCACGACCTGCGCGTGCTGCCGCTGACCGACGTCTTCGCCACGGCCTACCACGCCGTGGTGGGCGCGGACCTCACCGAGGGCGATGCCGTCCTGGTCGTCGGCGACGGCGCCGTGGGGCTGCTCGCGTGTCACGCCGCGCGCCTGAGGAGCCCCCGGGCGATCGTGCTCGCGGGCCACCACGACGACCGTCTCGAGGTGGGCCGCCGGCTGGGCGCCACCCACGTCGTCAACACGTCTGCCAACGGCGACCTGGCCCAGGTGCTCGGCGACCTGACCGACGGGCGCGGCCCCGAGGCGGTTATCGACGCCGTGTCGAGCGCCGGCTCGATGCGGGCGTCGGCCGAGTCGGTGCAGCCCGGCGGCACGCTGAGCTGGGTGGGCATGGAGGTGTTCCTGGGGGCGCCCGACATCGCCTGGGACCAGTGCTTCATGCGCAACCTCACGATCCGCGGCGGCATCGCGCCGGTGAAGCGCTACCTTCCCGAGCTCTGGCCGCTCCTGGAGCGGGGGCTCATCGACCCGTCGCCGGTGTTGACCCAGGACCTGGCGATGGAGGAGGCGGCCTCCGGTTACGGGGCCATGGCGCGACGTGAGCCGGGCATCGTGAAGGTGGCGGTCTCCCCGGGGACATGATCCCGCGCCTCCGCCCACGCCCCGTCCTTCGGGACGACGCTCGCGCGCCGGTTGCGTCGGCGGCGAGGGCGCTTGCGGTGGAGGACCCCGGCACCGGCCGCACCATCGGCGCCGTGCCCGACGCGGGCCGGCGCGCCTGCCTGGCGGCGCTCGGCGCCGCCGACCGGGCCTTTTCCGCCTGGTCCGCGACGCCTGCGCGCCGGCGCTCCCGCGTGCTCCGCCGCGCCGCCGATCGCCTCCTCGAGGACATCGACCGCTTCGCGCTCACGCTGAGCCTGGAGTCGGGCAAGCCGCTGGCCGAGGCCGCCGACGAGGTGGCCTTCGCCGCCGAGTACCTCGAGTGGAGTGCCGAGGAAGCCGTGCGGATCTCGGGCCGTATCGACGGCCACCCCGAGGGTGGCGTCCAGTTCGTCGTCCGCCGCAGGCCGGTCGGCCCCTGCCTGATCATCTCGCCCTGGAACTTCCCCCTGGCGATCCCGGCCCGCGGGGTCGGCCCGGCCCTGGCGGCCGGCTGCACCGTGGTCCTGCGCGCCAGCGACGCGGCCCCGCTGTCGGCCGTCGCCCTCGCCGAGGCGCTCACCGAGGCCGGCCTGCCCGACGGCTGCCTGACCGTCGTCGCCTGCAGCGACCCGGCCGCCACCGACCCGCTGCTGGCCGACCCCCGCCTTCGCAAGCTCACCTTCACCGGCTCGCCGCGGGTCGGCGCCCACCTGTTGGGCCTGGCCGCCGGCCGCGCCCTTCGGGCGACCGCCGAGCTGGGGGGCAACGCCCCGGCGCTCGTCTTCGCCGACGCCGACCTCGACGCGGCCGTCGAGGCCGTCGCCGCCGCCAAGTGCCGCAACGGCGGCCAGGCGTGCACCGCGGTCAATCGCATCTACGTCGAGCGGCCGGTCGCCGAGGCTTTGGCGACCCGCCTCGCCCAGCGCATGGCGGCGCTGCGCCCCGGCCACGCCACCGAGCCCGAGGCCGACATCGGCCCGATGATCTCGGCCCGGTCGGTCGAGCGCCTCCGGGCGCTCGTCGAGGATGCCGTCGCCGCCGGCGCGCGGACGGTGCTGCCGGGCGGGCCGCTCGAGGGGCCCGGGCACTTCTTCGCGCCGGTCGTGTTGGCCGACGTGCCCGCGCACGCACGCGTCATGCGCGAGGAGATCTTCGGGCCCATCGCCGCGATCGCCGCCTTCGACACCGAGCCCCAGGTGATCGCGCTGGCCAACTCCACCGACATGGGCTTGGCCGCCTACGTCATGAGCGGCGACCGGGCGCGCGCGCTCCGCGTCGCCGAGGCGCTGGAGGCCGGGATGGTCGGGATCAACACCGGCCGGGTCTCGTGCGCCGCGGCGCCCTTCGGCGGCGTCAAGGCCTCGGGCTACGGGCGTACCGGCGGCCGCGAGGGCATCGACGAGTACCTCGAGACCTCGTACATGGCGATCGCCGAGGCGTGACGATGGACGACGATTCCGAACACGGGCCCGCTTGCCGGCGCCTTGTGCGAACCAAAACAGGTGCGCATACGGAGACGTGAACCCGTGCTACTGCCGGGCGAGGTTTACCCGACGATTTACAGGACCTTCTACGTCACGTCCCCGGGGCGTGGTCCAATCCTGCCCGCAAGTCGTTGAGGATGGTTTCTGCGGTGACGAACGTCCTCACGCGGTCTGACGCCTCCTCGCCGGTGGCGCGACTCGGGACCTGCCCGAGGAGGTAGTTCCCCGAACCCGACCTGCGGCGGGTCCCCGATGCCGGGGCGGGCCTCTTCGCGCGAGTTTCGGGCCATGGAATCTCTGACCGCGAGCAACGGGCGGCCCGGCCCGCCCGTGCCGGCACCGGTCAACGGTTCCGCCCCGGTGGCCGGGGCGATCGTCGCGGCGCGCGGCGTGACCAAGACCTACGACACCGGCGGGACGCGGGTCGCGGCGCTGCGGGGGGTCGACCTCGCGATGGCAAGCGGCGAGATGGTCGCGATCATGGGCCCGAGCGGGTGCGGCAAGACCACCCTGCTCAACTGCCTGTCGGGGCTGGACGCCATCGACGACGGCGAGATCGTGATCGAGGGGACGCCGCTGTCGGTGATGTCGGACGCGGCGCGCACCGACTACCGCGCCCGGCGCATGGGCTTCGTGTTCCAGTTCTACAACCTGCTGCCGGTGCTGACGGCGGCCGAGAACGTGGAGCTGCCGCTGCTGATCGCGCGAGAGCGACCCCGCGAGGCACGGAAGCGGGCGCTCGCGGCGCTCGAGCTGGTGGGGGTTGGGGGCCGCGCGGGCCACGTCCCCGACAAGCTGTCCGGCGGCGAGCGCCAGCGGGTGACCATCGCGCGGGCGCTGGTCAACGAGCCGGCGATCGTCTGGGCGGACGAGCCGACGGGCGACCTCGACAGCGAGAACGCCCAGGAGATCGTGGCGCTCCTGCGGCGGCTCAACGTCGAGCGCGGGCTGAGCTTCCTGATCGTCACCCACGACATCTCGGTGGGACGCAGCACCGACCGGATCATCCGGATGCTCGACGGACGGGTGGTGGACGAGCAGCGATTGGAGGCGGCGCATGTTCGCGCGGGTCACGCAGCTTGAGATCGACGTCATGCGGACGAGCGTGCGGGACGCCGCCGCGCTCTTCGACGCGGAGGTCCTCCCTGCACTGAGGGAGCGCGCCGGGTTCGAGGGGGCGGTCGTCCTCGCGACCGCGGAGGGGCTCGGGACGATCATCACCCTCTGGGAGCGCGAGGCCGACGCCGCCCCCGACGCGGACTACGAGACGACGCTGGCGCGCTACGTGACGCTCTTCCGCGCGCCTCCCGGGCGCGAGCTCTACGAGGTCCTGCTGGCCGACCTGCCGCGCGCCCCGCGGGGCGCGGCCGCGTGAACGAGCTCTTCGGCATCCCGACGGGCGCGCTCGTTGTGGTGCTGGTCGTGGCGCTGGCGGCGGCCCTGGGCGTCCTCGGCGTGCTGGCCGCGCGCAACCGGGTGCTGGTACGCCTCGGCGTCCGCAACGTCGGGCGCCGGCGCGGCCGCTCGGTCCTGATCGTGCTCGGGCTGATGCTGGGCACGACGATCGTGGCCGCCTCGCTCGCCACGGGCGACACGATGAGCAACACCATCCGCTCCGGCGCGATCGAGGCCCTCGGCCAGACCGACGAGGTCGTGGCGGTCGCCGGCACCGAGGGGATCGTCGGCACCGAGCTCGGTGCCGCGGCGGGCCGCACCTACTTCCCCGAGGCGGTCGCCGGGCGCGTGCGCCGCGCGCTGGACGGCGGCGGCCTCGCGGACGGCGTCGCGCCGGCGATCATCGAGACCGTCGCCGCGCGGGCGCCCGCCCAGGGGCGCAACGAGCCCCGCGTGACGCTCTTCGCCGCGGGGCCCGCGGCGACGACCGGCCTCGGCGAGATCCGGGCCAGCGCCTCCGGCGAGCCGGTCTCGCTGGCCGCCCTCGGCCCCGGCGAGGCGTACCTCAACGCCAGTGCGGCCGACGAGCTCGCGGTGGGCGCGGGCGACCGCATCGCCGTCTACGCCGGCGGTGGCCGCCCGTCGGCCCTGCGCGTGCGCGAGATCGTCGCCTACGACGGAGCCGGGACGACCGAGTCGGCGCTGCTGATGCCGCTCGCGGGCGCCCAGGCGCTCCTCGCCGCGCCGGGGCGCGTCAATCGCGTCCTGGTGTCCAACCGCGGCGACGCCACCTCGGGCGCGGCGCTCACCGACGAGGTCGTCGCGCGCGTCGAGCCGGCCGTGGTCCCGCTGGGGCTCGAGGCGCTGCCGTCGAAACGCGACGCCCTCGACGCCGCCGACGAGGCCGGCAGCGCGTTCATGGCCTTCTTCACGACCTTCGGCTCCTTCTCGATCGCCGCCGGGGTCCTGCTGATCTTCCTGATCTTCGTGATGCTGGCGGCCGAGCGCCGCAGCGAGCTCGGAATCGCCCGGGCGGTGGGCACCCGCCGGGGGCACCTGGTGGAGATGTTCGTGTTCGAGGGGGCGGCCTACGACCTCGCCGCGGCCCTGGTCGGGGCGTTGCTCGGGGCCGCGGTCGCCTTCGCGATGGTCGCGGTGATGGCGCGCGCGTTCGCCTCGACGGGAATCGACCTCGAGTACGCCGTCACCGGGCGGAGCCTGGCCATCGCCTACGCGCTCGGGGTGCTGCTCACGCTGGTCGTCGTGGCGGTCTCGGCCTGGCGGGTCAGCCGCATGACGATCTCGAGCGCGATCCGCAACCTCCCGGAGCCCTCCGTGCGGGGCGGCCGGCGGCGCTGGGCGCTCGCTGCGATGGGCCTCGCCCTCGGCGCGCTGCTGGCGCTGTCCGGAGCGACGGGCGGCCGGGCCACGCCGCTGATGCTCGGGATCTCGCTGATCGTCGTGAGCCTCGTGCCGGTGGCGCGGCTCCTGGGACTGGGCGACCGCGCGGTCTTCACCGGCGCCGGGCTGCTGATCGTGATCCTGTGGATGCTGCCCTGGAGCGCCTGGGAGGCGGTCTTCGGCGAACTGGCCATGGACTTCTCCACCTGGATCGCCGCCGGCCTGATGGTCGTGGTCGGCACGGTCTGGGTGATCGTCTACAACGCCGACCTGCTCCTGGGGGTCGCCGCCGCCGTGCTCGGACGGATCCGCGCGCTCGCGCCGGTCCTGCGGATCGCGATGGCCTACCCACTCGCGGGGCGCTTTCGCACCGGCACGACCCTCGCGATGTTCACGCTCGTGGTCTTCACGCTCGTCACCGGGACCGTCACCTCGGGGTCGTTCATCCAGGCCGCGCAGGACGTCGAGCGCTTCGGCGGCGGCTTCGACGTGCGCGCCGGCACGGCCGGCGTGACGCCGATCGACGACCTGCCCGGCGCCATCCGGCGCGCGCCGGGGCTGCGGGCGGCCGACTACCCGGTCGCCGCGAGCCAGTCGTTCCTGCCGCTCGACGCGGCCCAGGTCGGCGCCGGCCGCGAGGCCGAGACCTACCCGGTGCGGGGCCTCGACCGCGCCTTTCTCGACGCCACCACGTTCGCGCTCGCCACCCGGGCGCGCGGGTACGGGTCCGACGACGAGGTCTGGAGCGCCGTCGCGGAGCGGCCTGGCCTGGCCGTCGTGGACGCGCTGGTCGTCCCGCGCCGCGACCAGTTCGGCTTCAACGCCCTGCCCTCGGACTTCCGGCTATCGGGCTTCAAGATCGAGGACGCCGGCTTCGCGCCGGTCCCGGTGGAGGTCGCCGACCCCCGCACCGGCGGGCGCCTGCGCCTGACCGTCATCGGCGTGCTCAGCGACGCCGCGCCGATCGAGATGATGGGGCTCTCGACGTCGCAGGAGACGCTGGCCGGCGCCTTCCCGGGGCGGGCGCGCCCGACGATCCACTACCTGCAGATCGCGCCCGGGGTCGACCCGGACGGTGCCGCGGCCCGCCTGGAGGCCGCCTTCCTCGCCCGTGGCATGGAGGCCGAGTCGACGCAGGAGATCGTCGAGGAGGCCACGGAGGCGTCGGTCACCTTCAACCGGCTCATCCAGGGGTTCATGGGGCTCGGGCTGGTGGTCGGTGTGGCGGCGCTCGGCGTCATCAGCGCCCGCGCCGTCGTGGAGCGCCGCCAGCAGATCGGCGTGCTCCGCTCGATCGGCTTCCGGCGCCGCATGGTTCAGGGCACCTTCCTGCTCGAGTCCGCTTTCATCGCCGTGACCGCGATCGTCGTCGGCACCGCCCTCGGGCTGCTGCTGGCCTTCAACATCATCAGCGACCAGCGCAGCCAGCCGAGCTGGGAGAACGTGACGCTGGTGGTCCCCTGGCTGGACCTGGCGGTCATCTTCCTGGTGGTGCTGGTTGTGGCCCTCGGCGCCACGCTCGCCCCGGCGGTGCGCGCCTCGCGCACCGAGCCCGCCGAGGCGCTCCGCTACCAGTAGGCGCGGCGGGCGGCGACGACCCCGGCGCGCCACCCGGGGGCGCGGCCTCCGGGCGGGGGCGGGATCGATCCGGCGTCGAATCCGCTGCGGGCGAGCAGCCAGGCGATGACCGAGTTCGAGTTCCACATCTCGCCGGCCCCCAGCTCGTCGCGCCCCCAGACGAGCATCGGCACCCGCGGCACGAGCTCGAGCAGCAGGCGCGCCCGCGTGGGATCGGCGCCCAGTCGTCGGGGGCTGTCGACGGCCTCGGCGACGTCGGGGATGGTGCCGTCGCGCCACCGGCGCAGCTCGTAGCGGAAGAGGCGCAGCCGGGCGGCCCAGCTGCTGCCGACGGCGCCCTCCGCGACGACGCCCCTCGCGTCGCCGTCCCCGTCCCGGATCGGCGCCGTCTCGATCACGAACCGGCCGCCCGGGGCGAGCACCTCCAGCGCGGAGTGGTAGAGGTCGCACCTCGGCCGCCTCCCGCGGGCGGCCGCGATGTGCTCGTAGACGCGTCCGTTGTGGCGGACCGAGTGGCCTCCCGCGCCGAGCGGGAGCCAGTACAGATCGACGCGAGCCCGGCCCATCCTTCGGGATGCCTAGGCCGGGGTGGCGACCCGCTCGGGCTCGTCGCGGGCCTCCGCGCCGGCGACGGGAGGGTGCACCAGGAGGACCGGGCAGGGCGCGTGGTAGGCGACGTACGCGGCGAAGCCGCCGAGCATCGCCCGCTCCACGAGCCCGCGGTGCGCGGCGGCCACCAGCAGGTCGATTCCCGCGCCCACCACGTAGTCGCAGGCGGCCCGCGGGGGCCAGCCGTGCAGGAGGCGCGGGGTCGCCCCGGGCACGCTCCGGACCCGCTCGAGAAGCCACTCCTCCGCGGTGGCGGCGTAGCTCTCGACCGGCGGGATCGACCCGTACATGCCCACGAACAGAGGGTAGGGACGGGTCGCGACGTGCACGACGTGCAGCTCGCCGGGCGAGAGGGCGCGCAGGGCGAGGGCCTCGTCGAGCGCGAGGTCGGACGCCGCGCCCTCTTCGACGAAGCAGGCGATCTTGCGGTAGGGGGCGGCCATCGAGAACTCCTCCGGTCGGTGGGTCGGTCCAGCACGAGCCTCGCGCGTCCCGCACGCCGGGGCGTCGGCGACGGCCCGACCGCGGAGTGCGAGCAAGCCGCACCCGCGCGCGGGATTCCCCGACGCCGCCCGGACACGCGTGGGCTAGCGTCGCGGCGATGTCAACGCTGCGTCCGGTCGAGGTGCGCGTGCCCGTGCAGGGGCTCGAGCGCTTCGAGGAGCTCGTCGCCCCCTCCGACTACGCGCGCCAGCTCGAGGCGATCAGCGGCGCCGTGGCCCGGCTCGCCGGCCGCGTCGTGTGGCACGTCAACTCCACCGCCCGCGGGGGCGGGGTGGCCGAGATGATGGGCCCGCTGATCGGGTGCGCCCGCGGGGCGGGCGCCGACGCGCGCTGGCTGGTGATCGCCGGCGTCCCGGAGTTCTTCCGCGTCACCAAGCGCCTCCACAACCTCCTCCACGGCGATCCCGGCGACGGAGGCCCGCTCGGCGCCGCCGAGCGTCGCACCTACGAGGAGGTGCTGGGCGCGAACGCCGTGGAGCTGGAGGCGCTCGTCCGTCCGGGCGACGTCGTGATCCTCCACGACCCCCAGACGGCCGGGCTGGTGCCCGCGATGCGCGGCTCGGGCGCGCTCGTGGCCTGGCGCTGCCACATCGGAAGCGAGGACCTCAGCGACCCGCGGGTCGCGCGCGGCTGGAGCTTCCTCGCGCCCTACCTGCGCCAGGCGCACGCCACCGTCTTCTCACGCGCCGCGTACATCCCGGACTGCTGCGACGCCGGGCGCTCGCGGGTGATCCGGCCCTCGATCGACCCGTTTTCGGCCAAGAACCAGGAGCTGCCGGACGACGTCGTCCGGGCGATCCTCGTGCACGTGGGCCTCGTGGAGGGCCCGCCGGGGCCCGGTCCGCCGGTCTTCCTCCGCGACGACGGCTCCCCCGGACGCGTTGACCGCGGCGTCGACCTCATGCGGGTCGGCCGGGCGCCGTCGCTTCGGACCCCGCTGGTGGTCCAGGTCTCGCGCTGGGACCGCCTCAAGGACCCGGTTGGCGTCCTCGAGGGGTTCGCGCGGCTGGAGCCGCGCGAGAGCCGCGACGCCCAGCTCGTGCTGGCGGGCCCCGCCGTCGCCGGGGTGGCCGACGACCCCGACGGGCCGGCCGTCCTCGCCGAGGTCACGGCGGCCTGGCGAGCGCTGCCCCACGAGCGCCGCCGCCGGGTGCAGATCGCCGCCCTGCCGATGGTCGATGCCCACGAGAATGCGGCGATCGTCAACGCTCTCCAGCGCCACGCCGCCGTCGTCGTGCAGAAGAGCCTGCGCGAGGGCTTCGGCCTCACGGTCACCGAGGCGATGTGGAAGGCCCGGCCGGTCGTGGCGAGCGCCGTGGGCGGCATCGTCGACCAGATCGACGACGGGCGCGAAGGGATCCTGCTCGACGACCCCCGCGACCTCGATGCCTTTGCCGCCGCGCTGCGCGCGATCCTCGGCGATCCGCTCAGGGCCCGCCGGCTCGGGGCGGCGGCCCGCGAGCGGGTGGGGCGCGACTTCCTCGGCGTCCGCCAGCTCGCCGACTACGCGGGGCTGATCGAAGAGCTGACGAGCCCCATCAGCGACCGGTAGCGCTCGTTCGTCGCCAACAGGTCCGCGTGCCGGTCGGCCGCCGATGCGCACGTTGGCCCAGGGTGGTCGCGAACAGCACCGTCCTGCTCGCGGAGCCGCACCGCCCGGCCCTTCGGCGCTAGGGCCGCTCCCGGACGGCCGCCTGCAACGGGCGATCGGTCATCATGGCGCCGGCCCGCCAGCCCTGAAGGAACGGCGCCAGGTAGCGCCCCGCCACCTTGGCGGCCGGCCACCAGAGAGGGGCGTCGGAGGCCACGCCGGGGCTCTCGGTGCGGCCGCCAGCAAGATCCGAGCGCAGGAACGTGGCGGTGCCGTCGCTCCACAGCCACCCGCGCACCCGCCCCTCGAACGGCACCTCCTCGGCCTCCACCCCGAGCCGCCGCGCGATCGCCGACGCCACCGCGTCGGCCTGCTGGCAGGCGATGCCCCCCTGCTTGACCGGGAAGCTGCTGCCGTCGCCGATCGCCCAGACGTCGGGGGCGCCGGGAACGGCGCCGTCGCTGCCGATGCGCACGAAGCCCTGCGCGTCGCCTGGCAGCCCGTTGACGAACGGGCCCCGCTGCACCGGCAGGGCGATCACGCGATCGGCGGGGATGCTGGCGCCGCCGAGCAGCCGCAGCTCCCCCCAACGCCATTCCTGGACGATCGTGCCCGCGTGCACCGTCACGCGGGCTCGTGCGAGGACGCCCTTGACCGCTGCGCCGGCGTCGGGGCCGAAGACCGCCAGGGGGGTGTCCTCCGAGGTCACGACGCAGACCTCGACGGCGCTCCCCGGCTCGGCGGCGCCCAGGTGCTCGCTCGCCATCAGCGCGAGCTCATAGGCCGCCAGCGGCCAGGAGCACCCCGGCGGCACGACGAGGGCGAGCCGCACCGCGGCCGACCGCTCGGCCGCGCGCGCGACCTCGTCGATCATCGCCCGGACCGACGGCGCGTCGGCGTGGCCGCTGAAGTTGAGGGCGCCGGGCAGCGACGGCTCGGCGCGGGCCCCGAGCGCGACGATCAGGTGCTCGTAGCCGAGCAGCCGCCCGCCGGCCAGCATCACGAGGTGGCGCGCCGGGTCGACGGCGGCGAGCTGCCCGTGGCTGAGCGTTGCGCCGGCGCGGTCGGCGACGTCGGCGAGCGGCAGGTCGATGCCGCTGCCGAGCCCGAAGACCCGGGCCGGCGCGGTCGCCGGGACCGTGAAGCGGCGGGCGGGGTCGATCAGCCGCACGTCGACGGCGCCGGCCGCGAGCGCGCGCAGCGCCAGCGCCGCCTCGATCCCGGCGATGCCGGCTCCGGCGATGAGCACGCGGGCCGTCGTCTTCGACCACTCGTCCACGTCGCCATTGTGGGCAGGGCCGCGCGGGGGGCCATCGGGGCCGGCCGCGGTTCGCGCTGCGGGGGATCCGCAAGGAGGCGGCGGGCGCCCGCGCGGTCCGGCACGGGTAACGTGTGGACCCATGGGCGGCCGAGGAGCGAACCCACGGTGACGCCACACGGCGTCGCCCGGGTCGCGGACGTGGACGCGGACCTGCTCGGCCTCGTCGCGGAGGTCGCGGGGCTCGACGCCGTCGCGCTGGTCGTCTCGGACGCGTCCGGCCCGGCCGTGCGCTGCTCGTGGCCGGGCGACCCGGCCGGAGGCGCCGATCCGACCGACGCCGCCGGGCTCCTCGCGAGCCTGGGCGGCGGCGGGGGGCCGCTGGTCTCGGGCGCGGCGGCCGTGGACGAGGGCGTCGAGGCGGTCCTCTGGGGCAGCCGCGCCCCCGAGCGCGGCGTGGGCGAGGAGGTCTCCGCGCGGGCCCTGGAGGCGCTCGCCGGGCTGCTGGCATCGCGCCTCGCCGTGGACGGGGCGCACCGGCGGGCCGAGGACGCGCGCACCCGCATGGCCAGCCTCGTCAACGCCGGGCTCGCGCTGGGGCGCGAGCTGGCGCTGGACGACCTGCTGACGCGCGTCGTTCAGGCCGCGCAGAATGTCCTCGGGGCGCGCTACGCCGCGCTGGGCGTCCTCGACGCGACCCGGACGGAGCTGGCGCAGTTCGTCACCGCCGGGCTCAGCGAGGAGGAGCGCGACGCCATCGGCGCCCTGCCGCGCGGCAGGGGGATCCTCGGCGTCCTGATCCGCGACGCCCGGCCGCTGCGGCTCGAGAACATCGCGGACGACCCCCGCTCCTCCGGGTTCCCGCCGAACCACCCGCCGATGCGCTCGTTCCTCGGGGTGCCGGTGATGCTGCGGGGCGAGGCGTTCGGCAACCTCTACCTCACCGACAAGGCCGGGGGCGACTTCACCGAGGAGGACGAGCAGATCGCGATGACGCTGGCGGCTCAGGCGGCCGTCGCGGTCGACAACGTGCGCCGCTTCGAGCGCGAGCGCCGTCGCGCCGACGAGATCGAGAGCGTGCTGGAGATCGGGCGGGCGGTGCTGGGCACGCTCGAGCTGGAGGCGCTGCTGCCGCTGGTGGCGCGTCGTGCCCGCCGCCTGACCGGCGCCGAGACCGTCGGGGTGGCGGTGCGCGAGGGCGACGACCTGGTGTTCCGCTACGTCCACGGCGTGGACGCGCTGGGGCTCGAGGGCAGCCGCGGCCCCGCCGACATGGCGGCCTTGGGCGACTCCCTCGGGTCGGCGCTCGGGGCCCCGGCCGTGGAGGCGTGCGCGCTCGAGGTCGCGGGCGAGATCGAGGGCGCCTTGGTCGCGATCGGCTGGCGGCCCTTCGACGTCGCGGCGCGGCGGCTGCTCGAGATCTTCTCGAGCCAGGTCGCCGTCGCACTGGTCAACGCCCGCGCCGTGGCCCGCGAGCGCGACCGGCTGCGTGAGGTGGCGCGGACCGAGGCGGCGGCCGCCGCCGAGCAGGCGGCCGCGGAGGGGCTCCAGAGGGCCGTACGGGCGCAGGAGGCCGAGCGCGCCCGGGTCGCGCGGGAGCTGCACGACGAGTCGGGCCAGGTCCTCACCGCGCTCGCCCTCCACCTGCGGGCCCTTGAGCACGACGTCGGGCCGGGCGATCTGGGCGACCGCATCGCCGAGATGCGCCGCGAGCTGGCCGCCGCGTCGGCCAGTCTGCGCGAGCTCGCGACACGGCTGCGCCCGTCGGCCGTGGACGAACAGGGTCTCGAGTACGCGATCGAGGACCAGGCGGCCGCGCTGCGCCGCACCGGGATGGAGGTCGACGTCGACCTGCGCGGGATCGGCGCGGGGCTCGGCGAGGACCTCCAGACCGTACTGTTCCGGGTCGTGCAGGAGTCCCTGACGAACGTGGCGCGCCACAGCGGCGCCGCACGCGCGAGCGTCGTCGTGAGCGCCCGGGAGGGGCGCCTGCGGCTGGTGGTCGAGGACGATGGGCGCGGATTCGACCCGGCGGCGCCGACGGCGCGGCTCGGCCTGGCCGGCATCCGCGAGCGGGTCGAGCTGCTCGGCGGCCGGCTGCGCATCGAGTCGTCGCCGGACGGCGGCACGGCGGTCATCGTCGACCTGCAGATCCGCTGAGCCGGCCGATCCGCATCCTGCTCGTCGACGACCACGCCGTGCTGCGCGCCGGGCTGCGGCTGCTGCTCGAGCGGGAGGAGGGCCTCGAGCCGGTCGGTGAGGCGGCCACGGCCGAGGACGCCGTGCGCGCCCTGCCGCGGCTGATGCCGGACGTCGTCGTGATCGACATCGAGATGCCGGGCATGGGGGGCATCGAGGGCGCCGCGCGCATCCGCGAGCGCGCGCCGGGCGCACGGGTCCTCGTGCTGTCGATGCACGACCAGGCGCGCGACGTGCGCCGCGCCTTCGACGCCGGCGCCGACGGCTACCTGCTGAAGTCGGCCGCCGACGAGGACCTCGTGCGCGCGATCCGCGCGGTCGCCTCGGGGGAGCGCTACGTGCACCCCTCGCTGGGGGCGGCGCTCGCCGCGCCGGCCTCGGACGGCCCGCTCGCCGAGCTCTCCGAGCGCGAGCGCGAGGTGCTGCGGCTGCTCGCCCTGGGCCACACGAACCAGGAGATCGCCGAGCGGCTGGTCGTGAGCGTGAGGACCGTCGAGAGCCACCGCGCCCACGTCATGACCAAGCTGCGCGTCACGACGCGGGCCGGCCTGGTGCGCGCGGCGCTCGACGCCGGGCTGATGACCGAGGAGGACTGAGCTCCGGGCGGGGCGACCCGCAGCCATGGGTCGCGTTTCCCGCACCCGCCACCGGGGCCTCCACCGATGGCGGCGAACGGCCGACCCACGATGCTCTCCTCGTCCGGCACCATCGCCTCGAGGAGCCCGCGATGTACAACAGCTGGCCGCCGCGACCCCAGCGCCGCCGGCGGCGATGGGGGCTCCTCTTCGCCCTTGGCTTCGCCGCGGCAGGGGCCGCCGTGATCGTCGCGGCCACGCTCGGAGGACCGGGCGCGGCAGCCCCGCCGGCGCGGGCACCGGTCGCTCAGGCCGAGGCCCATGAGCCCGCCTCCCACGCCGCCGCGGCCGAGACGGGCGCCACCAAGAACACGATGAGCGCCGACGCGCCCGCCTACCGCGACCGGCGCGTCCACCGCGTCCACTTCGACATGACCGAGAAGGTCGTCGAGATCGCGCCCGGCAAGGTCGTGAAGGTCTGGACCTTCGGCGACCGGGTGCCCGGCCCGATCGTGCGCGTCCGGGTGGGGGACACCGTGAAGGCGTCGATCACCAACAAGGCCTCCGTGCCGCACTCGCTCGACTTCCACGCCGCGCGCATCGCCCCGAGCCGGGCCTTCCGCGACGTGCCACCGGGCAAGACCTTCTCGTTCGAGTTCGTCGCCACCAGCCCCGGGGTCTTCATGTACCACTGCGGAACCGCCCCGGTGGTGCACCACATCGCCAACGGCATGTACGGGATGATCATCGTCGAGCCCGAGGGTGGCCTGCCGCCGGTCGATCGGGAGCTCGCCTTCGTTCAGTCCGACTTCTACGTCTCGGACACCCCCGGCGATGCCCGCCGACGACGACGAAGCTCATGAGCGGGATCCCCGACGTCGTCGCCTTCAACGGCTACGCCGCCCAGTACAAGGACGAGCCGATCGTCGTCGGGAAGGGCGAGCGCATCCGCGCGTTCGTGTTGGCCGCGGGCCCGAACACCTGGAGCGCGTTCCACGTGGTCGGGACGATCTTCGACCGCGCCTGGCAGGACGGGAACCCCGCGAACGAGCAGATCGGCAACCAGACCCTGAACCTCGCCGCGTCCCAGGGCTCAATCGCCGAGTTCCGGCTCGACGAGGAGGGCGTGTACCCCTTCGTCACCCACGACTTCACGAACGCGACCAAGGGGGCGGTGGGGCTCTTCAGGACCCGCCACGCGCCCGGCGGTGCGAGCCACTAGGCCCGCGGTCGGACGGCACCGCAATCCGCGGGGGGCGGCGCAGCGGTCGCCCCTCGGCGGCGCGGCGATCGCCGAGACCCACATCTCCGTGGTCGTCATGATCGGCGACCGTGCGCTGAAGCTGCTGAAGCCGGTCGCGCTGCCCTTCCTCGACCACCGGCGGCGCGAAGACCGGCTCGCCGCCTGCCGTCGCGAGACCGAGCTCAACCGCCGCTTCGCCCCGGACGTCTACCTGGGCGTCCTCGATGTGGTGGACGAGCGCGGCGAGCCGGTCGACCACCTCATCGCCATGCGCCGGATGCCCGCCGAGCGGCGGCTGTCGGCGCTCCTCGACGCCCCGGAGGCCGCCGAGCGGGTCGCCGAGGCGGGCGTGACCGTGGCCCGCTTCCACCAAGGGTCGCCGACCTCGCCCGAGATCGCCGCGGCCGCGAGCCCCGCCGCTCTGCGGTCCCTCTGGGAGGAGGGGCTCGGGCAGATGCGCGAGGTCGCCGGCGACATCCTCGCGCTGGGCGCCATCGACCGCGCCGAGGAGCTGGCGACCGAGTACCTGCGCGGGCGCGGCGACCTGCTGCGGGCGCGCATCGCGGACGGGTGGGTGCGCGACGGCCACGGCGACCTCCTCGCCGACGACGTCTTCTGCCTTCCCGACGGCCCGCGGTTCCTCGACTGCCTCGCCTTCGACGACCGCCTTCGCCACGGCGACGTGTTGAACGACGTCGCCTTCCTCGCGATGGACCTCGAGCGCCGCGGTCATCCGGGGCTGGCGGAGCGCCTCGAGCGCGAATGGGCGCGGGCCCTGGGCGAGACCCACCCGCCATCGCTGGCCCACCACTACGTCGCCTACCGCGCCCACGTGCGCGCCAAGGTGGCGTGCCTGAAGGCCGCCCAGGGGGAGGACGGGGCGGCGGCGCGCGCGCGGGCCGAGCACGGGCTCACGCTGGCCCGGCTGGAGCGCGGCCGCGTCCGGCTGGCGCTGATCGGCGGCTCGCCCGGCACCGGCAAGTCCACCGTCGCGCGGGCCGTCGCCGAGCGGCCCGGGTGGCTCCTCGTGAGCTCGGACGAGATGCGCAAGGCCCTCGCCGGGCTGCCCCGCACCCCGGCTCCGCCGGCCGGCTTCCGGACCGGCCTCTACGCCCCCGAGGTCAGCGACCGCGTCTACGCGGAGGTCCTCGAGAGCGCCGCCCACGCTCTCGGGATGGGGCTCTGCGCCGTCGTCGAACGCCTCGTGGGGGGAGGCCGGCCGCCGCGCGGCCGCGCGCGCGCTCGCCGCCCGGGCTGGCGTCGGGCTGGTCGAGATCGAGTGCATGGCGCCGAGGGAGGTCGCCGCGGAGCGCATCCGCGCCCGCCGGTCGGCCGCCGCGGGGCCCTCCGATGCGACCCCTGAGATCGCCGCGCTGATGGCCGAGGGCGCCGACCCCTGGCCCGAGGCCCAGCGGCTGGCGACCGACCGCTCGCTGGACGCGACCCTGGAGCAGGCCCGGGAGCTCGTCGGGCCCTGAGTCTGGGCCCGGCGCCGCCGGTCAGCCGTCGTCGTCGATCAGCACGAGGTCATGGGCGTCAACCACCCCGGCGCGCTCGAGCGCCTCGCGCCGTTGGGGGTCGGCCGCGTACGCCCGGGCGGCCTCGGCGGTGGACAGCTCGAACAGCGCGACGACCAGCGCCGGGTCGTCCGCATCCTGCAGCAGCCGATGACCGCGCACGCCGAGCCCCGCGCGCGTCGGCTCGAAGGCGTCGAAGACCCGCCGGAACGCGTCGCGGTCGCGCACGCGGTAGCGGGCGAGGAGAACGGCCATGTCACCACCTCCCTGTCGGACGATCGGCCGTCGCAGGTTCGTCCGCGGCCGCCGGTCCGGGCATCCGACCCGGCACCGATGCCGGGCGCGGCCTATCCGCAGCCCGCGATACGTATCCCCGCTGATGATCCGGCGGGCCGGCTCCTCGAGGCTGCGGGCACAGGCCGGGCACGCGGCCCGGCAGCGTCCTTTCGCGAAGGGAGCGCCGTGAGCGTGAGAGTGGGCATCAACGGCTTCGGCCGCGTGGGCCGGAGCGTCTACCGGGCCGCCCGGGAGCGCGGCGACGGGCTCGAGATCGTGGCCGTGAACGACCTCGCCGACGCGGCGACGCTCGCGCACCTGCTGAGGTACGACTCCGTATTCGGCCGCTTCGATGCCCGCGTCGAGACCCGCGACGGGCTGATCGTGGTCAACGGCGACCCCGTGGAGGTGCTGAACGAGCCCGACCCGGCCGACCTCCCCTGGGAGGCCCTGGGGGTCGACGTGGTGATCGAGAGCACCGGCCGCCTCAGGACGCGCGAGCGCGCGGCCGTGCACCTCGACCGGGGTGCGGAGCGCGTGCTGGTGACGGCGCCGGTCGCCGACGCCGACGTCACGGTGTGCCTGGGCGTGAACGAGGGTGACTACGACCCCGGTCGCCACCGCGTGGTGTCCAACGCCTCCTGCACGACCAACTGCCTCGCCCCGGTCTGCAAGGTGCTCATGGAGGCGTTCGGCATCGAGCGCGGCTTCATGACGACGTGCCACGCCTACACCGTGGACCAGAGCATCCTGGACGCGCCGCACAAGGACCTGCGCCGCGCGCGCGCCGCGGCGCTGTCGATCGTCCCCACCTCCACGGGCGCGGCGCGGGCGATCGGCGTGGTCCTGCCCTCGCTCAAGGGGCGCCTTGACGGGATCGCGCTGCGGGTGCCCGTCCCCGACGGCTCCGTCGTGGACCTCACCTGCGAGCTCGGCCGCGAGGCGACGGCCGATGAGATCAACGCCGCCTTCCGCGCGTCCGCCGAGGGGCCGCTCGCGGACATCCTCGGTTACAGCACCGACCCGATCGTGTCCCAGGACATCATCGGCGACCCTCGCAGCGCCGTGGTCAACGCGGCCCTCACCATGGCCCACGGCACCACCGTCAAGGTCGTCGCCTGGTACGACAATGAGTGGGCCTACTCGTGCCGGGTCGTCGAGCTCGCCCGGCTCATGGCCTACGTGACCGCGGGAGCCGCACGGTGAGCGGCGGGGGCGCGGGGCGCGAGCCCGGCACGCGGCCGCTCGCCGGGGCCCGGGTGTTCGAGTTCATGCACCCGGCGATCGTCACCTGCGCCGCGTCAACCCTCCTCGACGAGCTCGCCGAACGGATGGCGACCGGGAGCATCCACTGCGTCGTCATCTTGCCGGGCGTCGGCGACGAAGGCGGCGGGCCCGGATGGGGAGTGGCGACCGACCTCGAGCACGGCACCCCGCACCTGTTGGTGAGCGCCCTCGGCCGCGACCGGCCGGTGGGGATCGTCTCCACGCTCGACGTGGCGCGCTGCCTGTCGCCGGGCGTCGAGGCTCTCGTGGCCGCTCTCCGCGACGGGCGCACCGGCGACGGGGCGGGCACGGTGTGAGCCCCCAGATCGCCTACGGCCTCGACCTCGGGATGTGGGGCATGGCGTGCGCGCTGGGTGCACTCCTCGGGGTCCTCGGCGTCGCCGGCGCGCTCGCCTATGCGGTCGGCGGCCTACGTTGGCGGCTGATGCGCCGACGCGCCGGCGCGCTGGCCGCAGGCCCGTGGGAACCCGGGGCCGGAGGAGTCCACATCCTCCTCGCCGGTGGACCGGCGCGCTTCCTCACGAGTGCGCGGCTGATCGTCGTGGAGAACGGCGGGATGCTCGTGCTCGACGGAGGGCGGCCGCCGAGCGCGGGCCTCGGCCGGGCCGTCCGCGTGGCGGAGGGCGCGTCGCTACGCGTGCGGGCCGCCGAGATCGGCGATCCCGACGGGGCCGGCGGCGGCGAGACCGTGTGGCTGTGCGCGAGCCGCGTGGCTGCCGGCGGTCGGGAGCCCGGGGCGCGAGCGCCGGACCGCACTCAGCCGCGCCACTGAGCGACCGGGCGCGGCCCGGGCGGGCACGACGGCCGCCGGCGGCCGTCAAGGCCTCCGCATCAGCCGGCTATGTCGACGACGACATCCCGCGGCCAGGAGCGCAGACGCCGCCGCCCGGCGGTCAGTTGTGCCGGCTGAGAACGCACTGCTCGATCCACCGGGTCCACGCGTCCAGGCGGCGGTCGTCGTGGCCGGCGGCGACGGCGAAGACCTCGACGCCCGGGCAGCGATCCTGCAGGTCCTCGACAGCGTGCTGGGCCTCGTGGAGCGGCACGGCGTCGGCCTTGGTGACGACGACCGCCTGGGCGTCGCTGAGCTGCTCGGCCGTCAGCGCGGGCGCGTCGGTCACCGGGACCACGGCCACCTGGATGTCCTCGCCGATGCCATGGGCGAGGTCGACCGGGCCGTCACGGTCCTCGACCAGGATGACCTGGGCGTCCGACAACCGCTCAACCGCCTGGCGCAGGCCCTTGCGCCAATGGGCGCCGGGCTCGAAGATCGCGCGGCCACCCTGGAGGCGGCCCTCGCTCCCGGCCTCGGCGTTGGCCTGGATGACGGCGACGTCGAGGCGCCCCAGCAGCGCCAGCGTCCGCATGAGGAGCGTCGTCTTGCCGGCGCCGCCGGGACCGGCGAGCCGGATCACGACCGGCCGGGGGTGGCGCCGGCCGACGCCCCGGCCGAGGGCCGTGGTGACGATCGCCTTGACGTCCGTGCGCGTCAGCACGCCCGCCGGCACGCCGGAGTCCCAGACGAAGACGGCCTCGGAATCGTCCAGCAGGGCTCGGATCGCCTCGGCGGCGTCGGCGTCGGGCGACGTCTCGAAGATCCGCTCCCGGCCAACCATCACCAGCGGCCCCTCGTCGGTCGCGACCCATACGCCGACCAGCCAGGGGCCGTCAACCACAGGGATGTGGTGGACCTCGCCCGCGAGCATCAGGCGGTGCAGATCGCCGGGAGCGCGCTCGTCGGCGCGAACCAGGATCGGGTGGCTTGTCATGACGTCCCGGACCTTCATGGCGCGACCTCCTGCGACGTTGACGGCGGTCCCAGCGTCGTTCGGCGCCGGAGCCCGGGCATCGGTGCCCGGCCGCCCGGCCGTGCGGGAATGCCGCGGTCAGGAAGGTGGGTCGGCCGCGAGAGCTCGCCGAAGCCGGGCGGGCGCCGCTCCGCCCGGGCCTTGATCCCGCGCAGCATGCGCCGGTCCATGACGAACCCGATCGGCTCGAGCAGCGCAGGCCCGTACGCCAGACGGCTGCGCCGGTCGGGCGAGGTCGCGCAGCGGTAGCGGCTCACGACCCGGCTTCGCCCGGGCCCGAGCGGCTCGACCTGGAAGAGCCAGGTCACGGCCACCCACGGCTCCCCGGCCGCGCGCGCGGCCTCGTCGGGCGCGCCGTGCGCGAGCACGTGGCGCCCGGGCTCGACCGAGATGATCCGGAGAGGCGGCATCTTGGGGTGGATCGACAGGGACCCGCCCTCACGCGCCTCCCACTCCGGGTGGGCGCGCTGAGCGTTGCGGAGCCGGCAGCCCACCAGATTCTCGAGCCGGGAATAGCTGTAGAAGCCCCCGCGATCGGCGCCGATCTGGGCCAGCCAGGGCCACACGTCCGCGGGAGACGCCGCGACCTCGACGGCGTGGGTCCACCCCCAGCGCGGATCCGCCAGGAGGTCGTCCCCCGGGTGCACGCGCGCCGCCGCCGCGCCGGCGCCCCACCGCGCGCGGCGGCGGCGGAGGAACGGCGTGAGAGCGGCCGCCAGCATCGCGCCCGCGCCGCCGACCCCCGCGACGACGTCGCGCCATCCGTCCGCCGCTGCCGCGCGGCCCGCGCCTCAGCCGCCGCCGGGCGAGCGGGTCGCGCCGTGAGCGGCACCGCGCGCCTCGGCGTTCAGCGAGGCCAGGAAGCGGTGCGCGAAGGCGTCAACGTCGTCCCAGTCGGTGCACTCCCAGTCGCCGTCCCGGTCGGTGCGGCCGAGGTAGCCGCGATTCATCCGGTACAGGACCCACGACCCGAGCCGGCCGTGGTGGCTGAAGCGGATGGCGCCGGCAAGCACGGCGATCTCGTCCGGCCGGACGCCCTTGTCTGCCATGAGCCGCCGCGGGAGCTCCCTCGACGCGTCGCGGACGGCCTCGCTCGTCGCCGCCACGCCCAAGCACACCGAGAAGAACGCCCAGGGGATCTCCTCCAGCGCCGCCTTCTCCGAGCCGAGCAGCCGCCGCAGGGAGCGGCGGTAGCGCCCCGCCCGGACCGAGCCGCCGATCAGCGCCGCGTCGTACGCCGATGCTCGCAGGTCCGGCTTCGACTCCTCGACGTCGACGACGTCGGCCCGCGCGCCGCCCTCCCGCAGCATGGCCGCGAGCCGTTCCGCGATCCGCGCCGTCTGGCCCTCGCTGCCCTTGGTCGCAAAGGCGACCAGTACCCGCGGAACCCTCGTGGTCATCTCACGCCTCCTCATCACTCGGCCAGAGGCATGATCCTGGGCGAGGGGGGCCGGGCAATCCGTGGCCGCCGGGACCCTGCTGCGGGGGACTACTGATTCGCGGTGGGCATCCTCCGCCGGCCCGCGGCCCGCGGCACGCGGCGCGCGGGAGCTGGTCTTCCGCGGGGACCGATGAGTCGCGCATACGGGATTTGATCCCGTGTTAACGCCGGGAGAGGGGACGCTACCTGCTTACTTGCTGGACGTTCCTGGGCGGGCGCAGCGACGTGGGCCATTCCCGGGACGCATAAGGCCCCGGGTTGCGTGGCCGAGGGTGACAAAAATGTCCCCCGCCGACCTATCGGCTCGGCTCCGAACCTGGGATCGACGACCGAAGCAGAGCTCGCAGCCGGCCCTGGTCCCTCATCCTTCTGGGTGAGCGCTTCACCCGAATGGGCGAGATCCACGAGAGCGACGGGGGCGCTTCGCGCGACGGCCCGGGCACTCCGCGGAAGGTCGCGATCGCCGGGTTCTTGTCGACCGGATCGCCGAGGACGCCCGTGACGGCACGGGCCACGCAGCCAACAACGACGTTTACAGCCGGTCACACCGCTGCGAGCGTCTCGGATCGACCCGCCACGGGTCGTCGCCGTCACCTGCGCAAGGGGGAAGCACGGTGGAACGGAATCGGAAGAGGGGGCAGCGACTCCGGGGAGGGTCGCCGCCGAGTCTCGGGGTGCGGGGCCTGCGCATCGCTGCTCTCGCGCTCGCGGCGGCGGCGCTCACCGCGGGGATCGCCAGCGCGGCGACGCCCGACCAGGCCGCGCCACCGGGCTCCCCGCCGGAGCTGAGCGCCAACCTCAGCGCTTTCCCCGCGCCCAACGGCAACTACACCAACGACCGCGTCGTCACCGGCAGCAGGATCCAGGCGTCGAACGTCGCGACGCTCAAGAAGGCCTGGTCGTTCGCGCTCTCCGGCGAGAGCCCCTTCGGCGTGTTCTCGGCGAACCCGATCGTGACGAAGGACGCGGTCTACCTGCAGGACATGAACTCGAACGTCTTCAAGCTGAACCGCGCGACCGGCGCGCTCCTGTGGCAGAGAAAGTTCAACGACCTCAGCACCGGGCCGACCGGCGTCGCCGTCGGCCACGGGCTCGTCTTCGGGGGAACGTCCACAGGGGCGTTCGCCCTCGACGACGCCACCGGCGCCGTGAAGTGGAAGCGAAAGCTGATCCGCCAGAAGAGCGAGGGCGTGGACATGGCCCCGCTCGTGTGGAACGGCATGCTGATCATCTCGACCGTCCCCGGTGACTCGCTCAGCACCTTCTACGGCGGTGGCGGCAAGGGCATCGTGTTCGCGTTGGACGCGGCCACAGGCGCCGTCAGGTGGAAGTTCGACACGACCACCGACAACCTCTGGGGCAACCCCAGGATCAACAGCGGCGGCGGGCTCTGGGGCACGCCGTCCGTGGACAAGAACGGCGACATCTACGTGGCCGTCGCGAACCCGGGGGTGTTCCCGGGGACCGAGGAGTTCCCCAACGGGACGAGCCGGCCTGGCCCGAACCTCTACACGAACAGCCTCGTCGTGCTGGACGGCACTACCGGCAAGCGGAAGTGGCATTACCAGGCCATCAAGCACGACATCAGGGACTGGGACCTGCACCTGGGGCCGATCCTCGCCACCTTCACGATCAACGGGAAGCCCACCGACGTCGTCGTGCTCAGCGGGAAGATGGGCACCGTGTACGTCGTCGACCGCACCACGCACAAGCTCATCTGGAAGCGGGACGTGGGCAAGCACCGCGACGAGGACGGCCCGAACCGCAACGCCCCGCTCACGCCGGGTCGCACGGTCAAGTTCCTCCCGGGCTACCTGGGAGGGGTCGAGACCCCGATGGCCGTCGCGGACGGGGTGATCTACGTCCCGGTCAACAACCTCTGCTCGACCAGTGGTTGGCCCCAGAAGAGCTACGCCGATGCCGGCTTCGTGCTCTGTGACTTCGCGAGCTCCTCGGGCCAGACGGTCGCGCTCGACGGCGCCACCGGGAAGACCATCTGGAACAAGAAGGTCAACAGGATGAACTTCGGTGGCGCGACGGTCGCCAACGACCTCGTCTTCGCGACGTACTTCAACGGGGTGACCTACGCGTACAACCGCGCGACCGGGGCCGTGGTCTGGAAGCAGCCCGGTCCCGCGCAGGGCAACGCGACGCCCGCGATCGCCGAGGACCTGGTGGTCGTGGGGACCGGCTTCGCTCCGACCAAGGCCCAGAAGGCCTCGGTTGTGGCCTACCGTCTGCCCTAGCCGGCGGCCGTCCGCCGGCAACGCCACCCGGACCGCTCCGGGTGGCGTTGCCGAGCGGTGCGCCGCTCAATCCCTCGACGAACGGCCAAGGAGTCGCTCCATGAACCGAGCTCCCCGCGCCGCCCTCGCCATGATCGCCACCGCCGCCGTGGCGGCCGCCGTACCGGTCGCGGTCGGCATGTCGCAGGAGGCGGCCGCGACGGCGACGCCGAAGCGGCACGTCGTCAAGCTGCGCGCGCTCTCGTTCTCGACCAAGACCCTCGCCGCCAAGCCCGGCGAGACCGTTCGGTTCGTCTGGGTCCAAGGGGTCCACAACGTCGTCTCCACGAAGGGCCCGGCCAAGGTGAACTCCGGCAAGCCGGCCGCGAAGGACACGCTCAAGATCACCCTCAAGAAGGGCAACTACCGCCTCATCTGCCAGCCGCATGAGTCCGTGGGGATGATCCTCAACATCCGGGTGAAGTAGCCCGGCCGGGCGACGACGGCGCGTACACGATGACCGAGCACCCAGCTGCGGCCGGCCTCGACCGCCGCGAGCTGCTGGCGAGAGGCGCCGCGGGCGCGCTCGCGCTGGCCGGCTGGCGGCTTCTGCCCGCCGCGCCGGCCGCGGCGGCGCCCGCCGGGGACTGGACCAGCTCGGCCCGTGATCTGGGGGCGAGCCGGCACGCTCCGCGTGCGCCCAGAGGACTGTACGAGCGCTGGCGGCTCACCATGGCCGGGGGCGTGACCGGGACCCCGGCGCTCGTCGGCGACCGCGTCATCGCGGCGTCCCTGGGCGGCGAGGTCCTCGCCGCGGACCTGGAGACGGGCAGGGTCGCGTGGAGGCGCCGCTTCCCCACCGCCCGCTACGGCGACCGCGATCTGGGCTTCTACGGGGGCCCGGCCGTCTCCGGAGGGCGCCTGGTGGTGGCCTCGGACCGGCTGCGATGCCTGAGCGCGCGGACGGGGAAGACCATCTGGCGCTCGGCCCCGCTGCGCTCGACGACCTCCGACGACTACTTCTGGGGACCCCCGCTCATCGTCGGCGGCCTCGTGCTCGCGGGCTCGGGAAGCGGGAGCGAGCTTCCGACCGCCCGGGGCAGGCTGAGCGCCTACTCGCTGCGCGACGGGCGGATGGTCTGGAGCACTCCGATGGTGCCGCCCGGCGGGAACGGCGGGGGCATTCTGGCGCCCCCGACGGTCGACCGGGGGACGGGGCTCGGTCTGGGTGGCCACGGGGTCCCCCTACGAGACCGTGCCCGGCCCCAACCCGGGAACGGCGGCCATCGTCGAGATCGCGCTTCGCGATGGGCGCGTGCTGTGGTCGGACCAGGTCTATCCCGCCGACCGGCGCGGCTTCGACTTCAACAGCGCGGTCCTCCTGCTCGGCCGCCGCGCCGTGGCCGCCAACAAGGACGGGATCTACGCGTGGGACAGGATCGCGCGCCGGCGCCTGTGGCATCGGCGGCTCACCCCCGCGTCCGAGAAGCCCGGCGGCACCGCCGGCCCGACCGACGGGCCCGAGGGCGGCCCCATCGCGACCGACGGGAAGCGCATCTTCGCCGTCTCCAACGACGGCGCGATCCAGCGGTTCACCACCGCCGCGCTCGAGCCGGCCACCGGACGGGTGATCTGGCGACGCTCGCTGGGCGGGGTCGTCTTCGCGGCCCCGCTCTCCGCCGGGCGGCGCGCTCGTCGTACCGGGCGGGTTCGGCACGGTCTATGAGTTCGACGCGGCGACGGGCAGGGCGCGCGACGACGGCGCGCTCTTCGAGCCGAGCGCCTGCGCCCCGTCATCGACGCGCGGGCTCGTCTTCGCCGGCACCGGCGCGGCGCCGTTCCTCCCCGGCGACTCGCTGATCTGCCTCGGGGAGCGGCTGGAGTCGACCTCCCGGAGTCACTGACTTCCGATCAGCCCCCGCTCCCGCGCCGCCGACAGCGCCTGCACGCGGTTGTGCGCCGCGAGCTTGGTGAACAGCGACCGGGTGTGGCTCTTGACGGTGTTGGCCGAGAGCGCCATCTGATCGCCGATCTCCTGCGTCGTGAGGCCCCGGGCGATCAGCAGCAGGACCTCGTGCTCGCGATCGCTCAGGGCGCCGTCGGCCCGGCCGTTGCCCGCCCGCCGCGGCAGCATCGCGCCCGCGATGCGGGGGTCGATCACGGCCCGTCCGTGGACCACCTGTCGCAGGGCCGACAGCAGGCTCTGCTCGCTGACGTCCTTGAAGAGGCACCCGCAGGCGCCCGCCTTCAGGCACCCGCGCACGGCCATCTCCTCCGGATGGGCGGTGAGGATGACGATGGCGATCTCCGGGTGGCGCTCCTTGATGCGGGCGCAGATCGTCGCGGCCGGGAGGTCGGGCAGGCGCAGGTCGAGCAGCAGGACGTCCGGGCGCAGCTGCTCGCAGCGCAGGATCGCCTCGGCCCCGTTGCTCGCCTCGCCCGCCAGCTCGAAGAAGCGGCTGCCGCTCAGCAGCAGCCGCATCCCCGAGTGCACGATCGGGTGGTCGTCGGCCACCACGACGGTGTGCGGCGCGCGGCTCACTTCAGGAGCAGGCGCGCCTTCAGCGTGCTGCCGGTGTCCTCGTTCGCGGCCAGGCGCAGCTCCCCGCCGACCCGCTCGATCTCCTCGCGGAGGG
Source organism: Miltoncostaeaceae bacterium (assembly GCA_963819845.1). GTDB lineage: Bacteria > Actinomycetota > Thermoleophilia > Miltoncostaeales > Miltoncostaeaceae > DATAGF01. The sequence goes on along the minus strand of CAWFXQ010000009.1, from coordinate 12,494 downwards.
TGGAGAGGCCGAGCCCGGTGCCGCTCCCGGACGTGAGCCCGCGCACGCCGTCGTCCTGCAGGACCAGCTCGACCCAGTCCGGTCCGTAGCAGAGGGTGACGATGACCTCCGACGCCTCGGCGTGGCGCTCGACGTTGCGCATCCCCTCGTGCGCGACCCGCACCAGCAGCTCCTCGCGGACGGGATCGAGATCGGCGGCCTCCCCGAGCACCAGCAGGTGCGCGGGGACGGAGGTGCGGGTGGTGAAGGCGGCCGCCCCCTCGCGCAGCTTGACGGCGACGGCCCCCGACGGCGCCGGCGTGTCGAGCGAGCGCAGCGTGGCGCGCAGAGCGGCGGTCGCGCCGCCGATCTCGCGCTCGAGCCCGTGCAGCCTGGTGAGGAGGTCGGCGCGCCCCGAGGTCGCGCTCTCGCGGGCGCGGCGCGCCGTGATGCCGATGCCGAACAGGTGCTGGCCGAGCTCGTCGTGCAGCGCGCGCGCCAGGCGACGCCGCTCGCGGTGGGCCGCGATCTCCTCCACGCGGGCGCGGTCGCGCGCGGCGGCGAGTGCCGCACCGGCGTAGGTGGACAGGCGCATCAGCGCCTCGACCGGCCCGGGGCCGAACTCGGCCGCGCGGCGCAGGCCGGCGTGCAGCACGCCGTGGACCTCGCCGCCGAAGGAGATCGGCAGGCCGACGAGCGCGCGGACGCCTTCCTCGCCGGCGACGATCTCGACCAGAGCGGGGTCGAAGGGGGCGTCGGCGTAGGCGGGCACGTAGCAGGGCTTGCCGTCGCGCAGCACCTGGCCCCCCACGCCGGCGCCTGGGTCCAGGCGCAGGCCCGGCAGCCGAGGACCGCGGTTTCCGAGCACGGCCTTCATCTCCAGCCGGTCGAAGCAGTGGTGCAGGCGGCATGGTTGGGGGTGGGCGCAGCCGGTCGCCCGCAGCGAGAAGCCGACCACGTTGACGGCGATCAGCCGGGTGACCTCGGAGACCGTCGCCCAGGCGATCCGCGACACCACCAGCTCGCGGAACAGGCGCTGTCCCGCCGCGTCCGCCCGCCTCAGCAGGTTCGTATCGGACGCCTCGGCGACGGGCACCGCCGCCGGCCACGCGAGACTCTCCAATGCCACAGCGCCCCCTCGCCCAACCTCCGCAGGACTCTAGTGCTTTCGGCAAGCGGAGCGGCAAGGCGCGCTTCACCCGAACGGGTGAGGCGTCGGCCGGTGACGGCCACGCCCGCGCATCCCGGCAGCCAAGGCGGTCTCGGCGCCACCCGGCAGGCGGTGCCGAGCCGGCGAAGGCATCCGCGCGTTGCCGCGTCCGCGCGGCCCGGCCAGTATCGGCGCCCGACCGCCCCCCGGAGAGGAGTTGCATGCCGGAGACCATGCGCGCGGCCGTCTTCAAGGAGGTCCGCGACATCCACATCGAAGAGGTGCCCGTGCCGCGGTGCGGCCCCACCGAAGCGATCGTGAAGATCACCACCACGACGATCTGCGGCACCGACTCCCACATCTGGCGCGGGGAGTACCCGGTCGCCCCGGGCCGCGTCGTGGGCCACGAGCCTGCCGGGGTCATCCAGGAGGTCGGCGAGGCGGTCAAGGGCTACGAGGTCGGGGACCGAGTCGTGGTCGGTGCCATCACCCCGTGCGGCACCTGCTACTTCTGCCAGGCCGGCGACTTCTCGCAGTGCGCCGGCTTCGAGGACCAGTGGGGCATCATCGGCGGCTGGCGCCTCGGCAACTCCATGGACGGCGTCCAGGCCGAGTACTTCCGGGTTCCCTACGCGCAGGCCAACCTCGCCAAGATCCCCGAGGGCCTTTCCGACGAGGAGGTCCTCTTCGTCACCGACATCGCCACCACCGGCATCTCGGCGGTCGAGACCGCCGATGTCCAGCTCGGCGACTCGGTGGTCGTGTTCGCCCAGGGGCCGATCGGGCTCTGCGCCACGGCCGGCGCACGCCTGCGCGGCGCGGGGCTCGTGATCGCCGTGGACGCGAACCCGACGCGCCTCGAGATGGCCCGCACCATGGGCGCCGACATCGTCATCGACTACACCCAGGAAGACCCGGTCGCGAAGGTGAAGGCGCTGACCGACGGCCGCGGCGCCGACGTGGCGATCGAGGCGCTCGGGATCCAGGAGACGTTCGAGAACTGCTTGAAGGCCGTGCGGCCGGCCGGCATCGTGTCGTCGCTCGGCGTCTACGGCGACAAGGTGACGATCCCGCTCGAGCCGTTCATCTACGGCATCGGCGACATCGACATCCGCACCACCCTCTGCCCCGGCGGCAAGAAGCGACTCGGCGCCCTGATGACCCTCGTGAAGACCGGCCGCCTGAACCTCGGCCAGCTCATCACGCACCGGTTCGCTCTGGACGAGATCGAGGAGGCCTACTCCCTCTTCTCGAACCAGGAGGACGGCGTGATCAAGGTCGCGGTGACGCCGTGACCGCTCGGCCGAGCCCAACGCGCGGGGCTTGCCACGGGCAGCTTCCCGGCCGCATGCTTGCGAAACGGTGGCGCGGTCGGCCGTGCCATCCTCGGAGCGGAAGGGGGGCAAGGTGTCCGTGCAAGCACTCATCGACGGGTGGAACGCGCGGGACGGCGCGAAGGTGGCGGCAGCGTTCACGCCCGACGGCGTCCGAGTGGAGTACGCCAAGCCGGGGGCGCGCCTGGAGGGTCGCGACGCGATCGCGGCCCAGGCGCAGGCGTACATGACGGCGGTGCCCGACTGCGTCCTCGACGTACGGGGGCTTGACGAGCGGGAGGGAACCGCGACGCTCGAGTGGACCTACCGAGGCAACCACACGGGAGACATCCCCGGGCTCGAGGCGAGCGGCCGTGAGATCGAGCTCCCGGGGGTCAGCGTCTACCGGCTGGAAGGCGGCCTCGTCGCCGAGGAGCGCGTCTACTGGGACGCCGCCACCTTCTACGGGCTCATGGACTAACGCCACGCGTCGCCGCCGTCGAAGCACACCCCCGCGGCGGCGACATCTTCTGGGCGGAGGCGGTTTGGTTGTGACCGCCGCTCCCGCCAGGTTCCGCGAGCTATGGGAGGCGGGCGGCCAGGCCCAGGGCGGGAATGCACCTCGCCGGCCGCGTAGATCGCCTGCCCCACCTCGTCGAGGAACGGGCGTCGAGAATCACCCCCGAGCCGGTTGGCACCGCTCGCTCAGGTTCACCTCGAATTGGCGCACGGGTAACCGCGCCTTGGCCGCGGCGTGGGAGCGTCGCCGCGCACCGGGTCCCCATCGGCGACGGCTACACCCGAGGGAGGGTTCGATATGTCCACCACCACCACCACCTGGACACATCCACTCGACTACGTTCGCAGGCGCCGTTGGACGCGCGTGGAGGGGCCGGCGGCGGCCACCACCATTCCCCGGCCGCAGGACCTCCACCTGATCTGACGCCCGCGTCCGGCTGCGGCGGCTCCTGCGAGGCGGGGCCGGCCGCCGCGGCTTTCGACGCCCGGTGGCGCCCGGCGGTCGGCACCGGGGCGCCGAATCTGCGGGGGGCACGGGGAGAGCGCCCCGGGTGCTTGTGGCGCTTATGACACGCGCCTCCGCCGCGAAACCCGCTTGTGCACGCGGTTTCAGCACGCGCGGCAGGATTCGAACCTGCGACCTCTGGCTCCGGAGGGCATCCAGCGGTCCGGGCTGGTCGGTCCTGATCGGGCTGTCCGCGGCTGGGGCGAGGATGGCGCTGTGGAGCGCGATGGCACGTCCTGCGCGGTGCCATAGGATTGCGCCGTGCCGTTCACGCTCAGGAACATCAAGGAGGATCTGGAGGACCTCGGCTCGAGGTTCGACGGCGCGCCGGACCTGGAGTTCCGCTCGGCGACCGGGGCGCTCGAGCTCGAGAAATCCGGCCTGAGCTACCAGCGCGTCCCGCCCGGCTATCGCTTTCCGTACGGCCACACGCACAAGAAGCAAGAGGAGGTGTACGTGGTCGTGCGCGGGAGCGGGCGGATGAAGGTTGACGACGAGATCGTCGAGCTCAAGGAATGGGACGCGGTGCGCGTCCCGCCCGGTACGTGGCGAGGCTACGAGGCCGGGCCGGAGGGCCTCGAGATCCTCGTCATCGGCGCGCCCAATCTCGGCGAGGCTCCGCGCGAAGACGTCGATGGCCAGCGCGACTGGTGGGCTGACCAGTAGAGCTGTCCGGAAGTTTTGATCGTTAGGCGGCGAGTCGGAGGTCGGGCTCGCGGTCGGCGATCTTCGCGAGGACCAGGTTGAGGTCGTTGCGGGTGAAGATCCAGTCGAACGGCGCGGCCTCGTCAGGGAAGGCAAGAACCCGCTCCGGGAGCGGGGTTCTCGATAGCACGCGCGGCAGGATTCGAACCTGCGACCTCTGGCTCCGGAGCGCAATCAGGCACCGGCACGGGAGGGCATGAGCGGGCACTGAAATCCTTTGGCTATGGGCTTGTCGCCGACTCGGCTTCCACTCTCGAACCCGCTCGTGCCGCGGCTTGGTTGCACGAAAGTTGCACGCTTCCGCCAGTTAGTCTGCCGCGGTCAACCTCGGGCACGGCGCAAGCCGAACTCCGCCGTGATAGGGCGGCCAGCACACGCTCGTTCATGAGCGGGGGCAGGCTGTCGGGACGCGACTCAAGGCCATGCGTGTCACTGCCTCCATGCCGATGAAAGCGGCCGGGGCGGAGGTCGGAGCTCGGCGCTCGTCCGGGCGCGGCAGTTACGGGCGCGGAGGTGGGACGCCCCCATTCATGGGAGAGCACACTTCTGGTCCGTCCCGCGACCGCGTTATCGCTTCGCGCCGTCCAGGCCACCTGGCAATCGCTCGACGGCTACGCCGGGGTCGCCGATCAGGCCATAGCGTTCACCCTGTAGACGCAAGACCCGGTTGAACGGGTGGGACTCTGGTCTGCGGGAGTCTCCCGGCCGCCTCGTGGTGTCTACGCCTGCGATCCTGCCCGACGAGCAGTGGGAGGCCAGCGCGGCGGGTATCAGCCTGCGCGGAGGGGCTCGCCGCTTGGGGGTTCCCGCGCCCGATTCGGCTCGGGGCAGGCATCGGCCAGCCGGGGCGCTCTCAACGAGGCCTGCAGTTGGTCCAGGAAGTCCCGCGCGGCCTCCAGGGACTCTGGGTCGGCGCTGTAGTAGGCCCAGCTCCCGCGGCGCTCGGCCGAAACCAGCCCGGCCCGGCGCAAGATCGCCAGGTGTTTCGAGATTCGCGGCTGGCTGTAGGGGAGCGCTTCGTGGAGGTGGCAGACGCAGATCGGACCCTTCGCCGCGATGAGGGCAACCAACTCGAGGCGGACCGGGTCGGCCAGCGCCCTATAGGCCTCCAGCGTCAAGTTCCGCTCCTCCACGACGAGCCGCGGCCTCGCGACCGCGGCGGTCGGGCTGGTCGGCTCTTGGTCGGGGCGGGGTGGCATTCGCGAGCAAATGTAGCGGACCTCCGAGACGCGGCCAGTCGATGTTCACGACCGTGCAGCTTTTCTTGGCGAGGATATGCCGATGGCCTCTTTTCGACATGCCGCAGATGGCATATGGTGCCGCCAAACTCGCCAATCCCGGCATCCGCGCGAGGAGGGCAGCATGGCCGAGCACCCCGAACCGAGCGAGCTGGAGGGGGGGCGTCGGCTGCTGACGCGCAAGCAGGCCCTGGCCGGCGGCGGAGCCGCGGTGGCCGCCCTCGGTGCCCCGGCACTCGCGCAAGCGGCGGGCGCGAAATACCCCACCGTCAAGGTCCTCGAGCTCGCGAAGCTGAAGGTGAACCGGGCCGTGCCGTTCGCCTATCCCCTGGAGGAGCAGCAGAACGTGCTGCTCGACATGGGCGGGGCCGTGCCCGAGGGGGTCGGGCCCAAGCGCAGCATCGTGGCCTTCAGCATCCTCTGCCAGCACATGGGCTGTCCGGTGGCCTACCGGCCCGGGCCGCGGGAGTTCTTCTGCCCGTGCCACCAGACCCGCTACGACCCCGAGCGGAGCGGCTCGATCATCGAGGGCCTCGCGCTCAGACCGCTCCCCCGCGTCCTACTCAGCGTGAGGCACGGCGTCGTCTATGCAATCGGCCTGGACGGGCTCGTCTACGGCTACCGGGACAACCTCAGGCCCGGCCAGCGCGTCGGAGGTGGCACGTGAGCACCGAGAACGAACACGAAGGGCGGCTCAGCCGCAAGGAGGCCCTCGCCGCGGCGGCCGCCGGCGCGGGCGCCCTCGCCGTCCCCGGCCTCCTGGGCCGACGCCGCCGAGGCGGTTGGCGAGCGAGGCGACCATGGCGCTCTTCCTCGGACAGGACGAGCTCCCGGTGCCGCCGGCGAACGCCACGGTCCACACCTCGGCCTGCCAGTTCTGCAACGTCGGCTGCGGCTACAAGATCTACACGTGGCCGGTCTCCGCGACCCCGGAGAGCGCGGGCGCGCGTGGCCCCTACCCGAAGCCCCTGCTCGGGGACTGGATCTCGCCGGCCATGGTCACCCGCACGGTCGTGGACGGGAAGGACAGCTACGTCGTCGTCCTTCCGGACAAGGACTGCGTGGTCAACAGGGGCGATCACTCCCCGCGGGGCGGCACCAACGCCCTCACCGTCTACACGAAGCGCAAGCACCCGCTGAGCAACCCCACCGAGCGCTCGCTCTACCCGCTGCTGCGCTCGCGCAAGGGCGGCCCGCTCGAGCGCGTGACCTGGAACCAGGCCCTCGACCGCGTGGCCGACGAGATCAAGAAGGCCCTCGACAACCGCGGGCCGTCCTCCATCGGCCTCTGGGGGGCGGACCACCTGTCGCCGGAGATGAACTTCGCCACCACCAAGCTCTTCTTCGCCGCGAAGCCCAAGGGCCTCTACGACACGGCGCTGGGGCCGAACAAGGGCGTTGCGGTGCGGGCCATCCACAACCGCCCCAAGTGGAACTCAGAGCACCCGATCATCGGGGACATGTTCGGCTCGAGCTCGACCCTCCTCTACTCCTACGTCGACTTCGAGGTCGCCGACACGGTGCTGATCTCGGGCGCCAACCCCTACGTGACCGGCACCGTGCTCTACGACCGCATGTTCGCCAAGCCGAACAAGAAGGTGGTCATCGACCCGCGCAAGACGGTCCCGGCCGCGAACGCCGAGGACCTGGGCGGCGTGCACCTGCAGCTCAAGCCCAACACCGACGTCGTCCTCGTGAACTCGCTCATGAACGTCATCCTGGCCGAGAACCGTCACGACCAGGCCTTCATCGACCAGCGCACCGACCCGGCGAGCTTCCAGACGCTCCGGCAGGTGGTGACCCAGGACAAGTACCGACCCGAGAACACGGCCGTGGTCACCGGGGTCCCGGCGGCCAAGGTGCGAAAGGCGGCCCGCCTCCTGGGGCGGCCCAAGAAGACCTCGATCATCTTCGAGAAGGGCGTCATCTGGTCGGGCACGCAGAACAACGAGGTCATGAGCGCCTACGCCAACCTGGCCCTCCTGCTCGGCAGCATCGGCAAGCCAGGCCGGGTGTTCGGCCGCCAAGGGGGCCACCAGAGCGCCTACATGTACGACTTCGACTGGCCGCACCCGCAGGCCGACGCCGACCAGCGCGGGAACCTCTGGCAGGAGCTCGAGAAGGGGAGCATCGACCTCCTCATCTGCACCATCTGCAACCCCTTGCGCATGCAGCAGCAGACCACCCAGCTCAAGCAGTTCGTGGAGCGGGTCCCCTTCGTGGTTGACAACAACATCCGCCCCTCGGACATCACCCGGGTGGCCGACCTGGTGCTGCCGGCCGCGGCCTGGGGCGAGTACACCTACACGCGCGAGAACCTCGAGCGCCGGCTGCGAGTGAACCAGCAGTTCTACGACCGGCCCGGCGAGGTCCGCGCCGAGTACCTCATCTTCGTCCAGATCGCCCAGCGCCTGGCCAGCAGGCACAAGCTGGTCGACGCCAGCGAGTGGCAGTTCTCCAAGTGGGAGGACGTCTTCAACGCCATGCGCCAGACGTCTGAGGGCAAGGCCCTCGGCCTGGACAACATCAGCCCCAAGGAGCTCATCAAGCTGGGCACCAACGGGATCCAGCAGCCCACCAAGCGCGTGGGGAACAAGCTCGTGGGCACCCAGCGGATCTACACCGACAAGTTCGCCACCAAGGACGGCCGGGCCCGCTTCATCGCCACCGACTTCGCCTGGACCCAGAGCGACCCGCTGGCCTTCCTGCCCGAGGCCATCAAGCCGAACAAGCAGTACCCCTTCTTCGTCACCACCGTCCGCTACCAGACGATCTGGCAGTCGGGCTACACCTACCGCTGGCAGACCGACCTGGCCCGCCACAGCGTGCCCTACATGGAGTTCGTGGTGAGCCCCAAGGACGCCAAGAAGGCCGGGCTGGTGGACGGCGACTGGGCCGAGCTCCGCAACCAGTTCTCGAGCTGCCAGGGGGTGGTGAACGTCTCCGACGGGGTGCCGCCCGGGGTGATCTCGGCCATCTTTGGCTGGCAGGGCCCCACGGACAAGAACGAGTTCGGCGAGCCGCGGTTCTACGCCAACAACCTGATCGCGGGCGGCCCCCTGCAGCAGACGTCGAACGGCGCATTCTTCAAGAACACGCGCGCCGCGCTCCGGAAGGTCAAGCGGCCGCCCATCACGGCCGAGAACGCGCCGGACTTCTCCCTGAAGCCGCGCTACGGCCCCGTGGACGCCATCGGGGCCGCTGGCGACCCGCGATCCAAGGCCAAGAACTTCGTCGACGTCACGCTGTGAGCGCTCCTGTCCTCCTGGCGCCGCCGGTCGGTCCTCGGCCGGCTGCGCCCCTGCGCGACGGCTGGGGCAGGGAGATCCGGAGCCTGCGGGTCTCGGTCACGGACCGCTGCAACTTCCGCTGCCGCTACTGCATGCCGGCGGAGGGGCTCGAATGGCTCCCGCGGGAGGACGTGCTCGGGTTCGAGGAGATCGCCCGGCTGGTGCGGGTCATGGCGGCGATGGGCGTCGAGGAGGTCCGGCTCACCGGCGGCGAGCCGCTCGTGCGCCGCGACCTGCCCGAGCTGGTCCGGATGCTGGCCGCCACACCGGGCGTCCTCGACCTGTCCCTGACCACCAACGGCGTCCTGCTGGACCGCCTCGCCGGCCCGCTGGTCGAGGCGGGCCTGCGCCGGATCAACATCTCGCTCGACTCCCTGTCGCACACCCGCTTCGCGGAGATCACCCGCCGGGATGCCCTCGATAAGGTGCTGCGGGGGCTCGAGGCCGCCGAGCGGCATCCCGAGCTGCGGCCGATCAAGGTCAACTGCGTTGCGATCAAGGGGTTCACCGAGGACGAGGTGCCCGCCCTCGCCGGACTCGCCCGGAGCAAGCCCTACGTCGTGCGCTTCATCGAGTTCATGCCGCTTGACGCCGATCAAAGCTGGCGCGGGGAGCAGGTTCTGACCGGCGCCGAGATCCGCTCGATCGTCGAGCGCCATTGGGGGCTCCTCGTCGAGCTGCCCGCCAAGCCGTCCTCGACCGCCCAGCGCTTTACCTTCGCCGACGGAGTGGGGGAGATCGGCTTCGTCAACCCGGTGTCGGAGCCGTTCTGCGCCTCCTGCGACCGTATCCGCCTCACCGCGGACGGCCAGCTTGCGCACCTGCCTCTTCTCGCGGCGCGAATGGGACCTGAAGGAGCCGCTCCGCACCGGAGCGTCGGAGGACGAGCTCGCGGACCTCATCCGGGGCGCCGTCCGGCACAAGGAGCTCAAGCACCGGGTCAACGAGCCGGGGTTCGTCCCCGCCAGCCGCTCGATGTCGCAGATCGGGGGCTGAAACCAGTGGATCGGGGCAACCCGGCAAGGAGGTGAACGTGATCACCAACAGTCGGCGGCGCGTCGCGGTGGTGGCCGTCCTGGCCGCCTCGGCGGTGGGCGCGGCCGGGCTTGCCACCCTCGGCTTCGCGGCGACCACCAAGAAGCTGTCCGCCAACCCGCAGGGGCAGCTGAAATACAACGTCACGAAGCTCGCGGCCAAGCCCGGCAAGGTGACGTTGGTCATGTCGAACCCGAGCTCGGTGCAGCACAACGTCGCCATCAAGGGCAATGGCATCAAGACCGTCAAGGGCAAGGTGGTGGGCAAAGGGGGCACCTCGAAGGCGACCGCGAGCCTGAAAAAGGGCGCGTACACCTTCTTCTGCAGCGTGCCCGGCCACGAGAAGGGGGGGATGAAGGGAAGGCTGACGGTGAAGTAGCCGGCGCTGGCGGGCGGGTGCCCGGCGTGGTCCGCCGCCGAGGCTGAGAAAGGGGGCTACGATGACGGGGAGCGAGTGGATCGCCCGCTTCGCAGCGGCCATCGGGGCGGTTGAGCCGACCGCCGAGGAGTACGAGCGGATCCTCGAGCTCGCGGCCGAGGCGGCCCACGCCTCGGAGCGCACCGCGGCCCCGGTCGCCTGCTGGCTGGCGGCGGCCGCGGGCATGCCGCTCGACCAAGCCCTCGAGGCGGCGGCGGAGATCTCTCGCACGCCGTGATCACCGCTGCGAAAGAGGCGCTCAGCTTCGACCAGGCGCTGCTCGTCGCCCGGGAGCGGGCGCGGCGCCTCGGGGCCGAGCTGGTCCCGATCGCACATGCGGCCGGTCGGAGACTGGCCGAAGACGTCCGGGCCCGAGTTCGACCTCCCGGGCTTCACCGGCTCGGCCATGGACGGCTACGCGGTCCGGGCGCAGGACCTGCCGGGCACGTTGCGCATCGTCGGCGAGAGCGCTGCCGGGGCGGCGTGGGGCGGACGGCTCGGGCGCGGCGAGGCCGTGCGGATCTCGACCGGAGGGGCGATGCCCGACGGGGCCGACGCGGTCATCCGTCTCGAGGACGCGCGCGAGCAGGACGGGGCGCTGAGCGTCGACCGAACGATCGCGCCTGGGCGGGACGTGCGCGAGCGCGGGGAGGTCATCCGGCGGGGGCAGATGTTGCTCGCCGCCGGGGCGATCGTCGCCCCCCACGCCGTCGGGGCGATCGCCGCCGTCGGCCATGCCGCCGTCCGCTGCGTCCGCCGCCCCCGTGTGGCGATCCTCGGCAGCGGCAGCGAGCTCGTCCCACCGGGAGCCGAGCTGCCGCCCTTCGCCGTGTACGACTCGAACCGCCCCGGGCTCGCCGCTCAGGCGTGCGCGGCCGGCGCCCTGGTCGTCGCCCAAGAGACGGTCGCCGACGACCCCGCGGCCACTCGGAGCGCCATCGAGCGCCTCCTGAGCGGGGGCGGTGGCGAGCCCCCCGACCTCCTGGTCACGGCCGGCGGCATCTCGCGCGGACGCCACGACCACCTGCGGGCAGCTCTCGCCGAGGCAGGGGTCGCCGAGGTCTTCTTCGGCCTCGCCGTCGCGCCCTGCCGGCCGACCTGGCTGGGCCAACGCGGCGACCAGCTGGTCCTCGGCCTACCAGGGAATCCCGTCTCCGCCGCTGTGGCCCTCCACGTGCTCGGGCGTCCCCTGCTTGGGGACGACGACGGCTGGGAGCGCCGGGCGCTCCTGGCTGCCCCCTACCGGGTACGACCGGGCCGCGCCGAGATCGTGCGCTGCCGCGAGGAGGGCGGCGCACTCAGGCCGCTGCCCGAGCAGGGTTCCCACGCGGTCACGTCCCTCGCGAGGGCCACCGCGCTGGCACTCATCGAGGCGGACCGAGACCAGGTCGGCGCGGGCGAGAAGGTGCGTTTCAGCTCGCTTCCTTGAGGCTCCGCTCCCCCAGCCTCTCAGCTGACCCGCGCGCGCCGTCAATCACGGCTGCGTCGCCAGCCGCTGCCCGCACGGCGACGGCGCTGGCGTTGAACGCGCAGGCCAGGCCTGGCGTTCCGCCGATCGTCGTCTTGCGCCAGCTCGGCCAACGCCAACGCACAGATCACCGCGACGGTCTACGCGCACCTGCTCGGAGACTCGGAACTCGACAGCGGGGCGGGCCTATGCGAGGCCGCCGATTCGACACCGACAATGCGGGAGACCATGCCGGGGAGCCGCCCCCCGCTGTGCGGAGAGGCCCCCGGCAGCCGCTTGCGCAGGCTCGGCGGTAGAGCAGCTCCTGCTCCCGATCGCAGGCCAGGTAGTTCTGCTCCACCTCATCACCTCCGCCGACGCCGCCGTTAGCGCAGATGGCCGACACTCGCCCCCGGTCGGCACAACCCCGCCTCGGGAGGTTTGTGCGACAGCCTCAAATCGGGGGCTTTTCTCGCCCTTGAGGACCGGGCCGCCCCCGTCCGAGTGGCCCATCTGCTCGGCGATGACCTTCACATGGCCGGGCGGCCGCGATCATCAGCGACGCACCGGTGTGACGGAGTCGTTGCAACGGCCCGAGTTGAGGGAGGGTGGCACGTCGAGCGCTGGATATGCTGCCTGGCGGCACCGGCCGCCCATCTGCCGGACACGCCGTCGGCGCTGCCGCCGTGGATGTCCGGGCTACGGGCAAAGGCCTTCGGATGCGACGCACTCAGCTCGGTCAGTCGAACGCCGCTCCACCGGCAAGGAGGTCGTCATGAGTAGCACCCGCGAGACCGCCATGGAGATCCGTCCCTTCCAGGTCGAAGGCGCCGGCACCGCCACCTCGACGACCTCCGCCGGCGCCTCGCCGCGGCGCGCTGGCCCACCAAGGAGA